>JBDRAL010000013.1:0-149590 GCA_039793685.1 Blastocatellia bacterium NZW_1522 | reverse complement strand
CCTATGGGGGGTTTGTCCTGAGGGCCGATATTAAATGTTTTTTGTTTTGTTTTGTGTGTTTTATTTTTAAATTGAAAATGTTTTTGTTTTTGACAACAGACTCACGACTCCAGACTCCAGACTTCTTCAATACAAATAAAGGAACGAGCGACATGTCGAACAACTATGAAAAGGGATTCGCGTTGTGGTTTACCGGGCTGTCGGGCGCGGGGAAGACGACGTTGACGGCGGCCATTGCGCCGGAACTGAAGGCGCGCGGCGTGAAGGTCGAAATTCTCGACGGTGACGAAGTGCGGACCAATCTTTCGAAGGGGCTGGGCTTTTCGAAGGAGGACCGCGACACCAACATCCGCCGCATCGGGTATGTGGCGCGGTTGCTCGCGCGCAACGGCGTGGGCGTGATCTCGGCGGCGATTTCGCCCTATCGGGAAATCCGCGACGAAGTCCGCGTGGCCATCGAGCAGGACGGGGCTGACTTCGTCGAGGTGTTCGTAAAGTGCCCGATTGAAGTGCTGGCCGACCGGGACGTGAAAGGGTTGTACAAAAAGGCGCTGGCGGGCGAGATTCAGGGTTTTACGGGTGTTTCCGATCCGTACGAGCCGCCGGTCAGTCCCGCCGTGACGGTCGAGACCGACCGCGAGCAGGTTTCTGAAAGCGCGGCGAAAATTCTGCGCGAACTTGAACGGCGCGGCCTGATTCCCGCCGCCGCCGCGCAGGGGTCGGTCGCGTAGGACTCCGATATTGAATTCCGGAAGAAGGGGATGCTCCACGGGTCAACGTTTTCCGTGGGGTGTCCCTTTCGGTTCTTCACGGTACTCTTGACCCGAACGGCGTTTGGTAGGCATGCTAGGTT
Organism: Blastocatellia bacterium NZW_1522; assembly: GCA_039793685.1. GTDB lineage: Bacteria > Acidobacteriota > Blastocatellia > Chloracidobacteriales > Chloracidobacteriaceae > JAAFHI01. The sequence continues at coordinate 148,737 of JBDRAL010000013.1, read as the reverse complement.
CACCGTTGGATGACTGACTCGGCCCCTTGTTCGTCCTGACTCGTCCCTCCCGAGGAACGTGACCGGAGGGGGCTGGCTTTTTCTGTCGGTCGGCGGATCGCCCAATCGCAAGGCCTACTGTATGTCCACAAAACACACGGTCCTGATTGTTGACGACGAATCCTACATCCGCGACCTGCTGGTTTCGGTACTCGGCATTGAGTACCGCGTGCTGGTCGCCGAGGATGGTCTGGAAGCGTTGGAGACGTACCAGAAGAACGCCGACGAAGTCGAAGGCGTCGTTACCGACTTATTTATGCCCAGGATGGATGGCGAGGAATTCATCGACCGCCTGCACAACCTGCAACCCGAGATGCCGGTCATTCTCATAACGGCCCTTCAGGATGGCGACCGGATGGAACGGCTCAAACAGAAGCCGAACGTGACGGTCATGCCGAAACCTTTCAATCTCGGGCAGTTGCGAAATACCCTCCGGCGGTGCTTCGTCGAACAATCCTAACCATTTCAAGTGGGGGACCGTATGAGTCGAATGGACCTTCCCGCCGAAGGGCTGCCTGCCTGTTGCGCGGCAGCGGATGACGAATCCCTCGACCGACAGATTGCGGCGACGGATCACTGGAAAGTACAGGGCAGTCTCATCAAGTCACGCATGCTTTATCTTCAGATGAAGCATGGCATTCCGGCGCTCAAGCGGGTTCTGGCGAGTCTTCCCGAGGAGGACCGCGCCGTCCTGACCAAAACGGTCTTTGTCGGCGAATGGTATCGCCTGTCGTTGCTGACCCGGCTCGACGCGGCGATTTTTCGGGAACTCGGGGCGGTGAATCCGCGGCTGGCGGAAGAACTCGGGGCGTTTTCGGCGGAAGTGAATCTGGGCGGGATGTACGAATCGCTCATGCAGCGCGATGTCGAAAGTTTTCTCGAGCGGACGGCGGTCGTGTCGCCGACGTTTCAGTCGTTCGGCTCGGCCCATTATGAAGCCGGCAAAAGCCAGGGCGATTTTCGCGAAGCCTCGATCAGCCTGCGCTACGACACGGCCCCCCCGGTCAAGTATTGCCAGAGCGGCATCGGGTATTTCAAACGGGCGGTCGAGCTGTGCGGGGGCCGGAATGTTCTGGTTGCCATCACGGCCTGTCGTCGCGAAGGCGCGAGCGAGTGCCGATTTCGCATTCGCTGGCAGCCGGGTGGCGTCGTCGGCTCGGCGCTTTAAATAATTGGACGGCAGCCTGACCGTAAGGGAGGGCTGTCCTGAAAAAACAAGCAACGAGGCAAGGACAGCCCTCCCTTACGGTCAGGCTGCCGTGGTTGTATGCGTCACCGATTGTGTGAACTGAAGAAGTCGGCCATTCATGGAAGCGGTGTTTTCGCCCGGGTACCTCTTGAGGAAGGCGCGCGAATCGTCGAGTACAAGGGAGAGCGGGTTTCACGCGAAATCGCCGATCGGCGGTATGAGCGGAAACTTCGTTACAGCACCCACACATTTTTGTTTACGGTGGATGACGACACCGTCATCGACGGCGGAAAGTTCGGCAACATCGCGCGTTACATCAATCATTCGTGCGAGCCGAACTGTGAAAGCGTGATTGACGAGGATGGTCGGGTCTACATCGACGCGGTTCGGGACATCGCGACCGGCGAGGAGTTGACGATGGACTACCGCCTTCAGGTCGATTCGGCGGACCCAGCCGAATGGCGCGAACTTTATGCCTGTCGGTGCGGTTCGCCGGGGTGCCGCCGCACGATGGTCTGGTTTGAAGCCGAGGCATGACGGTCTGGTCCCCGGTGCCTCGAAATTTCCCCGCATGTGGTGTTGCGGCCTGCTACAATGCGGCCCAATACCGGAAAAACACATGTCATTTTCCAATGCTGTTGGTACGAGAAGGGCGTCATTCATGGAGAATCTCGTCGTCGAATCAACCAAGGTCACGCCGGGCGTCAGGTTTGACGCTGAAACGGGCGTGCTTGAAATCTCGGGTGATTCGTATCCGGAACACTCCCTCCAGTTTTATCAACCGGTCTTCAAGTGGCTGGACGAGTTTCTTTCGGGTACGAAGAAGCCGATCGTTTTTCATTTCAAGCTTTCATATTTCAATACCAGTTCGTCGAAGTGCGTACTGAACATTCTGGAGAAGCTGGAAGAAGCGCACCGGACGGGACGTTCGGTGCAGCTCAACTGGCATTACCGGGAAGACGACGAAGACATCAAGGAGAGCGGCGAGGAGTTTGCCGACGACCTGAGTCTGCCGTTTCATTTCGTAAAGTATTAGTAGCCATCAAGTCCGATGACACTCGAACAGGCCGCGAAAACCAACGCGGAGGAGGTCTTCGCCGATGACGCCGCCATCGCGGATGCCGCGGAGCGTATCGCCGACGACGACAGTGTCACGCTTGAGGAACTGTTGATTCACTATCGGTTTCTGACCCAGAAATACCGTTCGATTGTCCGGCAACTGGTCAAGATTACGCACGTCGGGGATGTGCTCCAGAACAAGTTGATGAAGACGCAGCAGGAACTGGACCGCCGCAACGAGGAGCTGGAGCAGAAAAACACCGAACTGAACCGCCAGAACACGGAGCTTGAGGAAGCGCGGGGACAGCTTGAGCAGGCCAACCACTCGCTGCACATTCTGTCTTATCTCGATGGTCTGACCGGGGTCGCCAACCGGCGGCATTTTGATGAATATCTTGAACAGGAGTGGCGTCGGGCGGTCCGCAAAGGCTCGACCGTGGCGCTGATTCTGCTCGACATCGACCACTTCAAGCGGCTCAACGATTCCGCCGGGCATCAGTTTGGTGACGAATGTCTGCGGAAAGTGGCCGAAACCCTGATCGCGGGGGTCCGGCGGGCGGGTGATCTGGCGGCCCGCTACGGTGGCGAGGAGTTCGCCCTGATTCTGCCCGACGCCCAGGTCGATTGGGTCATCGGCTTCGCCGAGGATCTCCGGCAACGGGTCGAGGCGCTGGGAATCCCCCACCCTGAAACCCCGTCCGGGTGTCTGACCGTGAGTCTCGGAGTGGCGGTTTTCCAGCCGCAAGAACCGGAAGGCGCGGCGGCGCTGGTCAAGAATGCCGACCGGGCGCTTTACCGGGCCAAACAGCAAGGGCGCAACCGGGTCGTGAATTTGGGAGAGGCGACAGCGCCGGAATTCAACCAGACTTAGTCATGTTCTCGTTCTCACTGGAGGCGCAATGATGGCAGAGGATGTGTTCCAACTGTATCAGACCATGAGCAAGCGCAAGATCTGGCTTGCCTTCAAGGGGGCGATTTCTCAGGACGTACTGGTTGAACTCGGCACGCTGTTGAAAAACAAATCCGCCTTCGACCGGAAAGTGAAGAAGGTTTTCGCCATTTTCATCGAAATGACGCAAAACATCCTTCACTACTCGGCCGAAATGGAGAAGGTCGGTGTCGGAGACAATCGGGAGGCCGGTGTCGGCGTGGTGGTCGTTTCCGAGACGGATACCGATTATTCGGTTTCCGCCGGAAATCTGATTACCAGCGAACAGGTCATTCACCTGAGGTCGCAATGTGAACGGATTCACGGCTCGGACGAGGCGCAACTCAAGCAGTATTACGACGAGCGCATCAAGTCCCATACCATCGAGGGCAGCAAGGGCGCGGGCCTCGGTCTGCTCGACATTGCGCGCAAATCGGACTACCCGCTTGAGTACGACATCCAGAAACTCGACGACAACCACTCGTTTTTTGTCATGACCGCGCGCATCGCCAAGGGGCACTGACCCGGCGAGGCCGCCCCGCGCGGAGGACGTTCAATGTCCAGAGAATCAAGTCATGCCAACGCGCTCGAACTGTTCGAGGAGGAGCGCGACAATCTGAGCGAGGCGAAACGGGTCGCCGATACCGAGGGACTGACGGAGGGTGAACTCCGCCAGGAATACCGGCAGTTGACCCGCAAGTACGAGCGTTTGCTCCGCCAGGCCGTCAAGATTACGGCCTCGGGCGATGCCATCCAGAATCGTCTCATTCGCACGCAGGCACAGCTTCATTCCGCCAACGACAAACTCAAGGAACTCGACAAGGTCAAGGCCGCCTTCACGGCCATGCTGGTTCATGACCTCAAGTCGCCGCTCAGCGTCGTCAAGGCCACGCTCGAAATTCTCGCCGACGAACCGGGCGTGGGCGACGGGCAATATGCCCAGCTCGTGGTCGCCGCCAGCCAGAGCACCGAGACCATGTTGAAGCTCATCAACGAAATGCTCGAGGTTTCCCGTTCGGAAACGCAGGAAATCACCCTCGACCATGCGCCGGTGGACCTCGCCCGCGCGATTGAAGCGTTTGCAGCGGAAGTGCGTGCTTCGGCCCGTCAGAAAAACATCACCGTTCGCGTCGAAGTTTCCGAAAAAGTGCCGTTCATTCTGGGCGACTGGACCAAACTGAGCCGGGTGTTCGCCAACATCACCTCAAACGCCGTCAAATACACGCCGAAGGGCGGTATCATCACCATCTCCTGTCATCCGGAAATCAATGAAGCGGCGACCCACGAATTCGACCGTTCGAAAATCCGGGTCTGCATCGCCGACACCGGCGAGGGGATTCCGGCGGACGAACTGCCGCACATCTTCGATCCCTACCGTCAGGTGAGCAATTCGAAGAAGAACAACCTCGGCGTCGGCCTCGGCCTCGCCATCGCCAAGCGCATTACCGAGGCGCACGGCGGACAGATTTCGGTGTCGAGCGAACTCGGCAACGGGACCTGCTTCAGCATCCTGCTTCCGGCCCATCCGATGACCCTGCGGGCCAACGCCGACGGAACCTTCACCGCCTCCGTCTGAATTTTTTTCGGGAACCATCCTCCACCCGCCACGTCTGCACCACCGTGACGAGCGCCTCGACGGCGTCCTGTCTTGTGTACCGTACCCGATGCCGTCGAGACGTTTCTTTCTTTTTCAAATCGAATAACCCGCCCCGGCGGGAAAAAACACACAGAGGAAGCCGACCGTGATGAACCGCGTCCCGTACCTCATCGCCCTTTTTGTCTTCACGCTTTTTTGCGGAGTCACGCCGATGAATGCCCAGACCGACGACTATCGCGCGCGGAAAGCCGACGCCGAGCGTTTTTTCAACGAAGGGTCGTATGAAAAAGCGCGTGAAATCTACGAAAAGATCGACGTTTCGAAGCTGCCCCCGGCGGAAACGCGCTGGGTGAAATTCCGTCTCGCGGATACCCGCTGGCGTTCGCTCAACGCGACGAACCAGTCCGATCAGGCGGGATTTGAAACGGCCCGGCAGGAACTCGAAGCGCTGGTCCGCGATGTGCGCCGCGAGGCGGACCGCGATCTCGTGTGGGCCGAAGTGCAGGAATCGCTCGGCGACTTCTGGTGGATGCGCCAGTATTCGCGCAACTGGTATCAGGGCTGGCAGAACTACCAGCTTGCGCTCGACTGGTGGGCCAACAGCCGCAACCTCGACACGGCGCGCGACCGTTATCTGAAGATCATCTTCAAGGCGTCGGCGACCAACGCCAACGAGACGTACTACTTTTACGGTTACTACTCGGTGAACATCCCCGTCGAGTTTCTCGATAACGCCCTCAAAATCGCGAAACGTGAGGAAGACAAGTCCCAGCTTCATTATCTGATTGCGATGGGGCTGCGGTATCGCGGCGGCGATTACGAGTCGCGCATGCGCGTGGCGGAGGAATTCGAGGCGTCGTTGAAATTTGGGAAGACGTCCGAGTGGTATGACGACGCGCTCTACAGCTATGGCGAATGGATGGCTTCGACCGGCGACATCATCGCCAACGACGACGGCTCGTTTCGTCAGGAAGTCAATTATGTAAAGGCGCTCGACCTGTTCAAACGGGTGACGACCGAATTCCGCAAGGGCGAGACGCGCTACTACGATCAGGCGAAAAGCCAGATTGAAAACATCGTCACGCCGCAGCTCGCGGTGGGCGTTTCAAATGTTTTTCTGCCCGGTTCGGAAATCCAGTTCTACGCCAACTGGCGCAACCTGAAGAAAATTGATTACGCCATCTACAAGGTCAATCTTCCGAACGACTCGAAGTTCGTCGATGAAAGCGACGGCAGCCAGTGGATGCAGCGGTTCGCGCTCGACGGACGCCAGCCGTTCAAGACGATTTCGCGCGACGGCAAGGACAAAGGCGATTACCGCCCGCAGGCCGAAGCCATCAGGCTCGACTCGAAACTCGATGTCGGGGCCTATCTCGTGGTCGCCCGCTCGAACGGCAAGGAAGCCCGCGAACTGATTCTCGTGACCGACACGGCCATTGTTACCAAGACGGCGGGAACGAAGCTGCTCGTTTTTACCTGCAATGCGCTCGACGGATCGCCGGTTCCGGAAACGTCGGTGCGGGTCTGGCAGCGCTACTATGAAAACAGCAAATACCACTGGCGCGAATACACGGCACTGACCAACAACGACGGCATCGCGACGATCGACAAAGGCGAAACCGGCGAATCGTTCGTGGTCTTTTCGGCGTCGGGCGACCGGCAGGCGCTGTCGTTCGGATACGGCAGCGGTTCATACGATCCCACGCAGGGCTGGCGCATTTATGCCTTCACCGACCGGCCCGCCTATCGTCCCGGCGATACGGTGCAGTGGAAAATTTTCGCCCGGATTTTGAAAGAAAAAGGCTACACGACGCCCGCCGATCAGCCGCTCGATTACGTTATTATGAATCCGCGCGGCGAAAAGGTCGCGGAGGGCAAGCTGCGTTTGAACCAGTTCGGCAGCGGCTGGGGCGCGACCGAAGTGACGGCCCAGATGCCGCTCGGCGAATACCGCGTGGAGTTCGGCACGAAGAAGTCCGACGACAATTTCGATGAGGTCGGATCAGCGGTGCTCTTCCGGCTCGAAGAATACAAACTGCCCGAGTTCAAAGTCGGGGTGAAGACGCCCGAGGAAAACGGCAAGCGCAAGGCGTTCCGGCTCGGCGAAAAGGTCGAGGTGGAAGTTTCCGCCGAGTACTACTTCGGCGGCGCGGTCGCCAACGGCACGGCGGAAGTCATCGTCTATCAGAATCCGTTCTATCGCTATTTCCCGCTTTATCGCGAATATCCGTTTCTGTATGAAGACGATTCGCCCTATCGCAACTACGGCTACAACCGCGGCCAGCAGGTCAAGCGCGAGACTTTAAAACTAAGCGCCGAGGGCAAGGCCAAACTCATCATCGACACGCCGCGCTTCAACCAGCAGGACCTCGAATACCGCATCGAGGCGCGTGTCACCGATTCCTCGCGTCGCGAAGTGGTTTCCGAGCAGACCGTTCGCGTGACGCGCCAGCGCTTCGCGGTCAACGCGCGCCCTGAGCACTACGTTTATCGGCCTTCCGAGAAGATGGCCATCGACTTCACCGCGCTCGACGCCAACGACAATCCGGTTGTAGCCGAAGGCCAGGTCGTCGTCACGCGCGAGACCTGGAAAGAGCTGTATCTCGACGTGAACGACAAGGTCGTGACCGCCGAGGAAATCCGCAAGCGCAACGACGGCAAGCCCTATCGGTTGAAGTTCCGGGGCTATGAACGCGAGGAAATTTCAAAGCAGACGGTCAAAACCGACGCGACCGGCAAGGGACGGCTGGAATTCACCGCGCCGCGCGAAGGGTACTATCGCGTCGTCTGGACCACGCCTGAGAAGGGCCGCAATCCGATTGTCGCCGAGACGACGGCGTGGTGTTCGACTGCCGCGACCAACGACCTCGGCTACAACGCGGGATCGCTCGAAATCATCGCCGACAGCGATACGTTCAAGGTCGGCCAGACCGCGCCGGTGCTGCTCGCCGCGCCGACCGGCGGACGCACCGTCCTCTTTACCGTTGAACGCACCGGGCTTGACGACGTGCGCGTCATCCGCATGACCGGGACCGCGAAGCTCGTCGAACTCCCTATCGGCGAAGCGGACGTGCCGAACATCTTCCTGCACGCCGACTCGGTCTATGGCGCGACGATTTCGCAGCAGGTCAAGCCGATTGTCGTGCCGCCGACGGCCAAGTTCCTCAAGGTCGAAGTGAAGGCCGACAAGGAGCAATACCAGCCACGCGAATCCGGCACGCTGACCATCACCACGAAGGACGCCGACGGACGGCCCGTTCCCGCTGAAGTTTCCGTCGCGGTGTCGGACGAAGCCGTGACCTACATCCAGCAGGATTTCGCGGGCGATCCGCGCAAGTTCTTCTACGGCGACAAGCGCAACCAGCACGTTCAGACCCAGTGTTCCTTTAACTATCGGAGCTATCAGAAACTTCTTCCCGCACCGGAGCCGAAGGAAGGTCAGACGAACACCACGCCGGGCAATGCCCGGAATGAAGGTATGGTTGACGATGTGAGTCTTTCCGGTGGTATGGCGTACGCCCGTCAGGCACCCGCGAGCGAAGTCGTCGCGATGGATGCCGCCAAACCCGCCGCGCCGCCTTCGCCCGTGGCCGGGGCTTCGATGGCCAAGAGCGCCGAAGGCAACCGCGCCGAGCGAAAGCAGAAAAAAGATTCATTGAAAGAGGAGCGCGACAGTCGCGCGGATGGCGGCGAGGCGGCACCGAACAACGTCACCGTCCGCAGCGATTTCCGCGCCACGGCGCTCTGGAAACCGGATGTGGTGACCGATGCCAATGGTCAGGCGACGGTGAAGGTCACCTATCCCGACTCGCTGACGACGTGGAAGGCGGTCGTTCGCGCGGCCACGCCCGCGAGCCAGTTCGGGATGGGCGAAGGTTCCTCGCGGACCAACCAGCCGCTGCTCGTCCGGCTTCAAAATCCGCGCTTTCTCGTGACCGGCGACACGGTGACGATTTCGGCGGTGGTCAACAACAACACCGCCCAACCGCTGACCACGACTGTCTTTCTCGAAGCGCCCGGCCTCACGCTGTCGGGTGGATCGCAGACGGTGACGGTCCCGGCCAAAGGTGAAATCCGCGCCGACTGGACGACCACCGTGCCCAAACCCGGATCGGTCAAATTGAAGGCGTCGGTCAAGGGCGGAAGCTACGCCGATGCAATGGAACGCGAACTGCCGATGTTCGACCGGGGCATCGAGAAGTTCATCGCGCAGTCCGGCAAGGTACGCGGCAATGAAGGCACGTTCACGGTGAACCTGCCCGACGCCCGCGACAACACGCGGTTTTCGGTGCAGGTTTCGCCGAGCCTCGCGGTGACGATGCTGGATGCCCTGCCGTACCTCATTGATTACCCCTACGGCTGCACCGAGCAGACCATGAGCCGCTTCCTGCCCGCCGTCATTGTGGCGAAGACGCTGCGCGATCAGGGCGTCAAACCTGAAGATATCGCGGGCAAGGTATTCGGCGGCATCGAGCCGGCCAACGTGGGCAAGACCCAGCCGAAAGGGAAGAAGGACCTCGCCAAACTCGATGAAATGACGACGCAGGGCCTGCAACGGCTCTATGACTTCCAGCATTCCGACGGCGGCTGGGGCTGGTGGAAGGAAACCTCGACCGACCGCTTCATGACCGCCTACGTTGTGTGGGGACTCGCGCTCGCGAAGCAGTCCGGCGTGAAGGTCAACGACGACGTGTTGCGGCGCGGCGCGGATTACCTGCGTTCGAATCTGGTGGATGAGGAAACCTCGCCCGACCGGCAGGCGTGGATGCTGCACGCGCTCGCGGAAGTTCGTGTCGCGCTCGGCGTTCGCGAAACGGGCGAATTTGAAAAGAAGGCGATTGAAAACCTCTGGAAGCGGCGTGATGCGATGAATGCCTACACGCGGTCGCTGTTCACGATTGCGGCGCATCGCTACGGCGACACGGAAAAGTCGGTAGTTCTCATTCGCAATCTTGAAAACGGCGTGAAGCGCGACACCGCGCCGAACGTCTCGCGCGTGGCCGACACGGGCGCGCAGGAAACGTCGGGCGTGATGGGCACGGCGCACTGGGGCGAGGACGGCTTCTGGTATCGCTGGTCCGATGGCGGCGTGGAAGCGACGGCCTTCGCGCTCAAGGCGCTGCTGACGGTCGATCCGAACAACGCGCTCATTGAGCCGACGATGAACTGGCTCATCAAGAACCGGCGCGGCGCGCAGTGGAGCAACACGCGCGACACGGCCATCGTGGTCCTTGCGATGAACGACTACCTCAAGACCTCGAAGGAAACCACCGAGGCCGCGAATTACACGGTCTTCGTCAACGGCAAGCCGGTGGCGAAGCGCACGGTGAGTCTCGCCGAAATCCTCTCCGCGCCGAGCCGTTTTGAAGTTCCCGCCGATGCCCTGAAGAGCGGCGCGAATGAAGTGCGGGTGGTGAAGACGAGCGGCAAGGCGCTCTACGTCTCGGCGGAAGCGACCTTCTTCAGTCGCGAGTCGCCCATCGCGGCGGCGGGTAACGAAATTTTCGTCAAGCGGCAGTACTACAAGCTGGTCGCCACGCCGACGCTGCTCAAGGGCTTCGTTTATGAACGGATTCCGCTCAACGACGGCGACACGGTGGCGAGCGGCGACCGCGTGGAATGCGTGGTGACGATGGAGGCCAAGAACAACTACGAATATCTGTTGTTCGAGGACCTCAAGCCCGCCGGTTTCGAAGCCACCCAGCTCAAGAGCGGGGAACTGATGGTCGTCCGGCAGGTGCGGACCGCCGCCGGTGGAGACGACCCCGACGACGCCTCGCGCCTGACGGGCCAACAGGAATCGGTCTACCAGGAACTGCGCGACCGCAAGGTGGCGGTGTTCGTGGACCGTCTGCCCGAGGGGCTGTGGGAAATGCGCTACGAGTTTCGCGCCGAAACGCCCGGTCGGTTCTCGGCGCTGCCGGTCATCGGTCACGCGATGTACGTTCCGGAAATCCGCTGCAACGGCGCGGAGGTCCGCATCGTCGTGAAGTAACGATCCTCCATGGACTGCGCGCCAACCGCGCGCTTGTCTTTTCCAGAGCGCGTCGGACTTCGGCGCGCTTTCTTTTTCTTTTCAATTCATTTTCATTTAATCAACATTTTTTTCTTTATCTTTGAAAAAAGGTGTTGACAGAAAACGCGGCATCCGTATTATCCGCCCAACGCAAGTTCACATTTTCCCGGAAAGGAGCAGACGCCATGTCGTCCATCAGCGGCAATCCCCGGCTTACGAACGAACACATCGCGATACCCGCGACAGCGATGGCTTTCGCCTCGTGCGGTCACCCGCGTTTCTTCGTCAGTCTTGATGTGGTCGCCATGAGCGACGCGCCGGGCGTGCTGCAACCAACCGAGGGTACCAAGCGCATCAGCGAAGGATATTTGAATCAGGATCAGAGGATTTGAACACGCGGGAGCGGATCTCCCGCTCCCGAAACAGGTCAGTGACGCGCCACCGGCGAGCATGAAAACGCCAATCGCGCGATTCCCAACCGGGTTCCGAGAGCGGGCCGCTTCCAAAGGTCGAAAGACCGACGAAGCGCCCGCTTTTCGTTTTGGGTCAACAACGACTTCAACTGAAAACGGTCTCGTCGGTCGTCCCTCCCCGAATCACCTTCCAGGCGTCGATCACGGCGGCGCGGACTTCCGCTCCGGCTGGCCGACGTGTGTCTAAAACTCATCATTCTTTTTGAATTTCGTTCTTTTTCAATTTGAATTTTCGGTAATAAAAAATCGTTCATCACGGTTTTGACACATACGGATCCGTAGCTCAGCGGAACAAGAGCGCGGGCGGACGATGCCCGTCGGCGGCGGTTCAAATCCGCCCGGATTCACCAAAGCGAGCGATGAAGGATGAACGATGAACGCGGAAGTGGGTTTTGGGTGCCGGGTTTTGGGGTTTGGGGTCTTGGGTTTTAGGTTTTTCCAACACCCATCACCCAAAACCTAATCCCCAATCCCCAAAACCCAAAGAGATTGGGTCCCGGAGGTCGGTGTGAGGAAACGTTGAAGGTTTTCTGGCTGAAAAAGAGGCCGCCACCCGTGACCCAAAACCTAAACCGGTTCCGTAGCTTAACGGCAAAGCGCCCGCCTTATAACCGGGTCAAAGCGCGGTCCTGATAAGGCCGTCATGCGGGTTCGATTCCCGCCGGAACCACCAGAAGCGAACGATGAAGGATGAACGATGAACGATGAATGGAATCCTCTGAAACGCAGTTACAGGGAAACGACCGAATCGAAAAACGCCTTGAACTTCATCGTTCATCGTTCCGCGTTCATCGTTTCCCCAGTATCGGGATGTAGCGCAGTGGAAGCGCGCTCGGCTTGGGACCGAGAGGTCGAAGGTTCAAATCCTTCCATCCCGACCAATGTTTTCAGTGTCCAATGAAAGGAGGCCGGTCATGACGGCGATGGAAAAACGCAGGAACGTCACCTTTGAAGAACTCGAACGGCTCGTCACCGCGTTCGAAGCCACCGAACTGACCCGCGACGACTGGACCCACGAAGCGCATCTGTTCGTCGGTCTGTGGTACGCGGCCAGCTATCCCCGCCCCGAGGCGATCAGTCGCATGCGGCGCGGCATCCGCGGCCTCAACCGCGCGTGCGGCGTGGCCGACACGACCACCAGCGGGTATCACGAAACCATCACGCTCTTTTACATGAACATGCTCGGGAAGTTCGTCGCCGAACATGGCGCGGATCGGCCCGTCAACGAACTCGCGGAACGGCTCATCGCCAGCGAATACGCCGAGCGAACGTTTCCGCTCAAATACTACTCGAAAGAACGATTGTTCTCGGTCCCGGCCCGCATGGCCTGGATGGAACCCGACCGGAGGGAATTTTAGATTTCAGATTGTAGATTTCAGATTTCGGATTGATTGCGAAAGACGCTTCAAAACCAGGCGGCCCCCCCATTGAAATCGTCCCGGATGTGTCCACGGACGACCGTTCAATCGAAAATTTCCAATCAAAAATCTCCAATCTTCAATCTTCAATCGAAAATCCCCGGATTCACGAGGAAAAATGGGGTTGTCGGAGGATGGTGGTTTCATTCATCATTCGGTATCCCAGGTAAGTATCCCGGAAAGGAGTTGCCTGCTTGATTTCTCAGCGTAAAGTGTTGCTGCTCAACGCTTCCTACGAACCGCTCGGCGTCGTTTCATTGCCGCGGGCGTTGCGGATGGTTTGGCAACGATCGGCGGAAGTGCTTGAGAATGATGGCGACCGGACGCTCCGCACCGTACGGTTCACGTTTCAGTGTCCGTCGGTGGTTCGGTTGTACGACTACATCAATGTCCGCAAGCGTCGCCGCGCTTCGGGCGGGATGCGGACCAAGATTCTCATCCGCGACCGGTACCGTTGTCAGTACTGCGCCAAGAAGGGAACCGCGTCCGACTTGACCCTCGACCACATCATGCCGCGTTCGCGCGGCGGACAGTCGAATCCGGAAAACCTCTGCGCGAGCTGCCACGACTGCAACCAGCGCAAGGGCGACCGGACGCCCGACGAAGCGAGAATGCCGCTGCTGTCGAATCCGTCGGCGATGTGGCACGACCTCGACCTGACGGCGCTGCACCACGCCGCCGCGTCGCGTCCCGAGTGGAGAAAATACCTCTACCTCGATGACGCGGCCGAATTCGCCGCTTAAGCCCGCATCGTCTTCGGACGGTGCGGGTTTTTCAGTTTCATGTGAGAATCGGGGCGCAACGCGCCCACGTTTCTCGCAAAGGATACCCCTCTCCGTGAAAACACCGAGTCGCCGCCGGACCCTGCTCGGCCTTCTCCTGTTGTTTCTTTCGACCCTGCCCACCCTGTCGGCCGCCGATACTCCAAAAAACGATGACGCTTCGCGCAAGAAAGCGCGTCGGGAAATGGAAAAGCGCGTGGCGAAGCGGATCGCCGGCTTCAAGGGTAAGGTCTTTCTGTTCGCGAAGAACATCGACACGGGCGAAAGTTACGGCGTGATGCCGGACGCCCAGGTGCGGACCGCCAGTACCATCAAGGTCCCGATCATGGTCGAGGTCTTCGCGCAGGTCGCCGAAGGCAAGTTGAAGTGGACCGACGAACTGCCCATCGTCCGCCGCAATGAAAACGAGGACGGCGGCGTACTGTTCGAGTTCACGCAGGGCGTGAAGATTCCGGTCCGCGACGCGATGCGGCTGATGATCGTCGTGAGCGACAACATCGCCACCAACATCCTGCTCGAACGCATCACGACCGACGCGGTCAACGCGCGGCTCGAATCCCTCGGTTTCAAGGAAATCCGTTCGCTCAGAAAAATCGGCGGCGGCGCGGATGCCAAGGTCCGCGAGGAGCGCCAGTTGCAGAAATTCGGCATCGGCATCGCCACGCCGCGCGAGATGGTCCGCCTGCTCGAAATGATGGAGCGTGGCGAACTGGTCAGTCCCGAAGCGTCGAAGGAGATGATCGCTGTTCTGAAACGCCAGCAGTTTCACGACGGAATCGGGCGGCGGCTCAAGGGCATCGAGATGGCGACCAAGCCGGGCGCGCTCGATCATCTGAGGAGCGACATCGGCATCTTTTACACGAAAGCAGGACGCGTCGTGATGGCCGTCACCTGCGAGGACATTCCCGAAGTGGATTACCGCAGTGAGGCGGAAGGCCACCTGATGCTGGCCGATCTTTCGGAAATGCTGCTGGATGGATTGGCCACCCGGCAGCCGTAATCTTTGAACACGAAGGCACAAAGGCACGGAGACACAAAGAAAATCTTTTAAAACTTTGTGTCTTCGTGTCTTTGTGTCTTTGTGTTTCTTTCAAACTCAAGGAGTCTTTTCATGAATCGCACCGAAATCGCCGCCGTCCTCGAACAGGGGCAGGCCGAAGTCTTCGCCGCGCTCAAGGCGCTTAACCCCGAACAGCTCGAAAAGGGCCTGAAACCGAGCCGCGCCGACGAGTCCATTGTCTGGACCGCCAAGGATCATTTCTCCCACCTCATCGGCATCGAGAAACTGTTCAACGGGCTGATTCAGGCCGTGCTGGCGGGCGCGCCGAATCCGCTGGCGGGCGATCCGTCCGCCCCGCCGAAGTCGAAAGAGGAAATCATGGCCCCGATTCACCAGAAGAACGACAAGTGGATTCTTTCACTGCGCGAAAAGTCGCTCGATGAACTCATCGAGATGGCGAAGGACGTTCGCGGGGAAACGCTCGCGTTGCTCGAAAAAACGTCCGATGACGATCTGTCGCGGGTGATTTCGGGATTCCCGTGGGGTGATTCGCCGGTGGCGCATCTCTTTGCCCTGCACGCGAAGCATGGCGCGCAGCACCTCGGGTTCATTCGCGAAGGACTGGCCGCCGCCTGATGCCGGACGCCGTGTTCAGAAAACTGTCCGTCGTACTCGTCGGCAACGCGCTCATGCGCGTGGCGGGTTCGGCGGGCAGTTTTCTTGTGGGCGTGTACATCGCCGATCTGGTCAAACAGGGAAGAACCTTCGACGCCTTGCTGGTCGGGACGCTGAGCGCCATCTCGTTCGGCGCGGAACTGGTCGGCGCGTTGCCGATGGGCGCGCTGTCGGACGCCAAAACACCGCGTGTCCTGATGGTCGGCGGCGCGCTGCTTGGGGCTGTCGCCACGCAACTGTTCAATCTCGGCAACGGCGCGATTGCCGTGTTTTTTCTTTCGCGCGCGCTCGAAGGTCTGGCCGTCGCGGCCACGACGCCCTCGGTCCTGGCCTATCTCACCAACGCGACCGACGGCGACGAAAAACTGCGCGGAAAGGCGATGAGTTACTTTGAACTCTCGCTGCTTGGCGGCCTCGCGTTCGGTGGCCTCGTCGCGGGCGGATTGTGGAAAACATTGCAGGGCGGCGCGTTTTCGGCGGTGGCGGGGTTGTACGTTCTGACCGCGCTGCTGTTCGGCGTCAGCGGCGGCGGCGGGAAGCCGACCAGCGCGGAAAACGTGTTCGCCAGCCTGAAATCCGCCGTGACCGATCCTTTTTTAAGACGGCTCGCGCCCGCGTGGCTGTGCGTCAACGCGATGGTTGGACTCTGGCTCGGTTCGACGCTCCCGTTTCTGCTGACGTTGAAAGAGAGAAAAGGCCAATACATCACGGGGCTGTTCGCCGATGAACCCGACCGAGTCGGCGTGGTGTTTCTGGTGTACGCCATCGTCTTCGCCGTCGGCGTTACGTCGTGGAGCTTCATCATTCACCGATTTCCGCGGACCTTCGTCATGCGGGTGACGCTCGTCGCGCTGTTCGGGGCCTGCGCCGGGTTGTACGTTCTGAATCACTCCCAGTCATTTTCAACGGTCGCGCGAATTGGGGTCATTGTCGCGACCGCGCTCGCCGTGATGGTTGAAAGCGGCTTTACCCCCGCCGCGCTGGCGTTGCTGGCCGATGCGGTCGGCGGTCAGACCGGACGCGGCGCGACGATGGGCATCTATTCCGTGTTGTTGAGCGTTGCCGCGCTGACCGGCTCGCTGTTGGCCGGAATCGCCGGAAAACAACTGGCCATCGACGGACTGATTTATGTGACGGTCGCACTCGCGGCGTTTTCGTTCATCACCGTTTCCTTTCTTCACGATCCTCCACGAAAAGAAAATGACGGTTGAACAACCCGGTGGTTGACGAATCGGGCCTCGCGTCGGAAGATGAAGGAAAGCACCTTCCTTCAAGTACTTTCCTCAAACACGCTGTACCATTTCCGCCCCGCGCGCCATTGGAGGCTTTCCCCATGACTCCGAATCAGCCGTACGGACAGTACCCGGCACCTCAGCAACCCGCTCCTCAGAAAAGTAAAACCGGTCTCTACATCTTCCTCGGTTTGGGATGTTTTCTGCTGCTTGTCGTGGGCGGCATCATCGCACTGGTCGCCCTTGGCGGATTCGCCGCATACTCGGTCGGTTCCCAGGCAATCAACGAGACGAAACCGGTCGTCGAAGGTTTCATGCGGGCGGGCGCCCAAAACAACGCGCAAAGCGGATATCAATACTTCGCGGATCTCGCGAAGGAAGAGGTCACCGTCGAGAAAATCGAGTCCCTTTTCGAGCAGCGGGGACTGTTCGAAGGTTATGAATCACTCAGTAATCAGGGGTTCAACATCGAAACCAAAAACGGCAAATCCCTGTGTCATCTCAACGGGACGATTTCCTACAGTTCTCCGCCTTCGGGCACCTACACCGCCGATCTGGTCAAGGAAGGCTCAAGCTGGAAGCTTTACAAAATCAACGTGAAGCGCGGGAAGGGCGAATAGCACTTCGTCATGAAAACGTTCGTCCGCATCTGGGGGAACGCGCTGCTCTGTCGCCCGATTCGGGGTGACCTGCCGCGCGGCTGGGCGCGTTTGCCCGATGATTTGTGCGAACAACTCGCGGTTCACTTCCCCGGACTCGACCCGCGTCATGACGTGGCGTGGCGAATTTCGGGGATTCCCCGCTTTATCCGGATGGTGGCGCTGATTCGGCCGGTCGGTATTACCTTCGGGACGCTGGTTTGTCTGCATCCTGATTATTACCAACCCGATACGGCGGACGGTCTTGAACTCATCGCCCACGAATTGACGCACGTCGAGCAATACCGCGCGGTCGGCTACCCGATTTTTACCCTGCGTTACGGCTTCGAGTTTCTGCGCAACCTGCTGCGCGGGAACTCGATTCACGATGCCTATGAAAATATCTCCTTTGAAGTCGAGGCCCGCGAGCGTGCCGCGCGGGTCGTTGATGAATGGGAGTGGTAACGCGCGGTTCGGTGGAATTGCATAAAACGTTACCGCGTTGAAACATTCGTGAAATTCGACGCGCGTAAACGGTTCGGGCACTGACCACGGCTTTCAGGCCGTCGGCATCCCCACAGCCCTGAACCTACAACATGGACTCCGCCACGACCCACGCTTCCCGCATGGATGTGATGTACCGCCGTCAGCGTCACATCTACGATTTGTCACGCAAATACTTTCTGTTCGGACGCGACACGATGCTGTCGGCCATGACGCCCGCGCCGGGCGAGCGCGTCCTCGAAGTCGGCTGCGGCACCGCGCGCAACCTGCTCGCGCTCGCGGGCAGGCATCCCGAGGTTTCGTTTTTCGGCGTCGATATTTCGAATGAAATGTTGAGCACGGCTCGCGCGGGCGCGCGTCGCGCGAAGGTTTCGAAGCGCCTGACGCTGGCCCAGTGCGCGGCGGAACATCTGCATCATCGCGACACGTTCGGACTCGACGCGCCGTTCGACCTCGTTTTCTTTTCCTACTCGCTGTCAATGATTCCGACGTGGCAACGGTCGCTTGACGTGGCGTTCAAAAACCTGCGGCCCGGCGGCTCGCTCTGGATCGTGGATTTCTGGGATCAGAAGGATTTGCCCGACTGGTTCGAGCGGATGCTGAACGCCTGGATTCGCCGCTTCGACGTGACGCCGCGTCCGGAAGTCATCGAACTGCTCGAAGAACGTTCAAACGCGGGAGAAGGCCGGCTCGCGGTCGAATCGGTCGGCGGGCGCTACGCGTTTATCGCGCAATTCGTCAAAGCGAATCAGGCGGCGACACCAATCGGATAGCGGTTGAACTTCAGAAACTCGACGGAATCGGGAAGCGCGCCGAGACGAAGTGCTTCCTTCAAAAACGTACTGCGTTCGAGCGTGTCCACGATGTGCGGGTCGAAGCGCGCGCCCCGGTTTGCGAAAAGGTCAGCCCAGACATCGTGAACCGGACGCCCCGCGCGTTGCGGACGGTCCTCCGTCCGCGCGGCGAGTTCGTCGGCGACGGCGACGATGCGCGCCGTGAGCGGAAGCGCGTCGCCGCTGAGCATCGTGTCCGGGTAGCCGCCGCCCGCGTAACGAACGTGGTGGTAGAGCGCCGCGTCCACGACGGCTTCGGGCGCGCCCGCTTCGCGCAGGAGCGTCGCGCCGAGTTCGACGTGGCGTTCCATCGTTTCCGGAGCGGCGTCGGCGGGAAGCAGAATTTTTCCGACATCATGAAATTCGCCCGCAAGGCGGAGTTCTTCGAGAAAAACCGTGTTGGTCAGCGGATGAAAGCCCCATTCGGCGGCGATGACGAGCGCGATTCCGGCGACCCGGCGGCCGTGTTCGACGAGCGAATGATTTGATTCCGTATCGGTTTCCCGCATCCGTTCGCGCAGGTCGGAGAGCGTCGGTTTGCGAATCAGTTCGGTCACGGTGTCGCGGTTCATACAAGCCTCTCGCCGTTTCAAGTGCGCTCACCCTACCGGCTCAACCTGAACGCGACGTTACACGCGGTTGAACCTCGCCTTGACGAGATGCCCGGCCTCGCGCGGCCCGTTGCATCCCCTTTCATTTGTTGAATGAATGAACGACGGCTGGCTATTCCGGGTTCGGCGCTGAAAAAAAATCAGCGGCGAGCGCGGAGAATCGCGACCACGCCGGTGGCGGTCAGGATTTCATCGGTCAGGCGGACGTCTGCAAATCCGCATTCGCCGAGAAAGACGGGGAGGCGTCCGGCGGCGTGGTCGCGGGTGGAGGCGAAACCGTCGAGGAACTGAACCTGGAGAAAGGCGAGGCGTTCGAGGGGATTGCGCGCCTTGCCGTAATCGGCGAGATGGAGCATTCCGCCGGGTTTGAGGACGCGGCGGATGTCGCGCAGCGCGGCGTGCTTGCGGTCGGTCGCGAGGTGATGAAAGACGAGCGACGACATGACCGCGTCGAACGAAGCGTCGGGAAAGGGGAGTTCGTGGGCCAGCCCGGCGACGAGCGTCGCGCCACCGTTCAGCTTCTTTTCGGCCCGTTCGAGAATCGCGGGATCGCCGTCGAGTCCGGTGAAGGAACAATCGGGAAAACGTTTCAACGCCAGCGCGAGCAGCGTGCCCGTGCCGCAACCGACGTCGAGGGCGGTCGTCCCCGGGCCGAGGTTCATCGGTTCGAGCAGGCGCGATTTGAACGTCCCTTCGCGGACGCCCACGCGCACGGCGGCGTCGAACAGGCCGGTGAGCGCGTGAAAACGCAACGCGGGGATGAATTCGGCGGTCTGGGGAATATTCGGCTGGGGAGATTCAGGCACGGTTTCAGTCCTCA
Source organism: Blastocatellia bacterium NZW_1522 (assembly GCA_039793685.1). Taxonomy (GTDB): domain Bacteria; phylum Acidobacteriota; class Blastocatellia; order Chloracidobacteriales; family Chloracidobacteriaceae; genus JAAFHI01. The sequence goes on along the minus strand of JBDRAL010000013.1, from coordinate 128,923 downwards.
AAACGGGTGATGCCTGTCTGGTCAGCGTCAAGCGCGTTGACGTGAAAAAGGCGGCTTGTGTCAATCACGTTGACATCTCGGCTTTCGGATGAGCAACCGAATTTGACGGAAAAACGCCAAAATGGCTGAAATTTTGAGTTTTTTGGCTGATTTTCCGCGTTTTTTTCAAAAGTCAGGGTTTGTGGTACTGAATTTGTTTATGAGAACGGCACAACCTTTCGACCGGCATTTTTCCAATTCGTTATTTCGGTCGAACCTGAGAGATGAACAATAGATTCGTCTCCTTTCGAAACGCCGCTCAAGCTCGCAAAACCTGTTCCTCAAAAGACGCGCGTCGGGTCTGACGAACGACCACAGCCGGAACGACCGGCGACGCCGATTTTCATATACGTCTTAGTGAAGAGGAACCAAATGGAACGTAAAACGCGGAAAGTAAGCCGCTCGGTGATGCCATTTCTGATGGCGCTCACGCTGATCTTTTTACAGTCGCCCTTCATCATCGCCCAGAAAGCGAGCAAGCGGGCGGATACGCAGACTTTCGCGGTGGCGGGTGACGTCCACCCGGCCACGGCCAACGCCAAGATGCTCGGACGGGCCAACGAAGGCCAGCGCATCGACAAGATGATTGTTGTGCTCAAGCCGCACAACGAAGCCGAGCTGACTCAACTGCTCGCCGACCAGCAGGATCCCAACTCTCCCAACTATCACCGGTTTCTGACGCCGGAGCAGTTCGGCCAGAAATTTGGCGCCACCGAGAGCGAAATCAAGCAGGTTTCGCAGTGGCTGCAAGGCAACGGGTTGTCGGTCGATGAAATCCAGCCGGGCCGTCTGAGCCTCAACGTTTCGGGCTACGTCAATCAGGTCGAAAAAGCGTTCGGCACCACCATTGGCAACTATGAATATCGCGGCAAGCAGGTGATTTCGAACACCACCGAACCCCGCATCCCGATGGCCCTCGCGGGCACGGTCGGCGGCGTGATCGGTCTGAGCGGTTTCCATCGCTACGATTACCACCACACGCCGGTGACCGCCGTGACCTCAATCAAACAGGTTGCGGGCAGCAAGATCGGCACGAACATCGCCGCCGGATCGGGCCGCATCCTCGGACCCGCCGATTTCGCGAAGGTTTACAACGTGAATCCGCTCTACACGGCGGGCCTCGACGGCACGGGCCAGACCATCGCCATCGTCGCGCGCTGCGATTTCAACCTTTCCGACGTGCGGACCTTCCGCACCAACACGGGCCTTCCGGCGAAGGACCCGGTCAAGGTGCTTCCCGGCGCGAACCCCGGCATTTTCGATACCGGTGAAGAAGGCGAAGTACTGCTCGATACCGAATGGTCGGGCGCGGTCGCCAAAAACGCGACCATCAAGGTCGTCATCGGCAACAGCACCTCGACGACGGACGGCGTGGACGTTTCCGCGCAGTACATCGTGAACAACAACGTGGCCCCGGTCGTCAGCATCAGCTTCGGCGCGTGCGAATCGGCCATCGGCACGAGCGCGAACACCTTCTACAACAATTTGTTCCAGCAGGCGGCGGCGCAGGGCCAGTCGGTCTTCGTGTCGTCCGGCGACAGCGGCGCGGCGGCCTGCACCAACAGCAGCGGCAGCCCGGTCGGACCGGCGGCGGTGAGCGGTCTTTGCTCGACGCCCTACAACGTGGCGGTCGGCGGCACCGGCCTCAACAGCGTGACGTTTGACGCGAGCGGCAATCTCACGGCGTTCGGCAGCGAAACGGTGTGGAATGACGGCACCGGCGGCGGTTCGACCGGCGGCGGCGTCAGCTCGGTCTACAGCAAGCCGTCGTGGCAGGTCTGCCCCGGCGTTCCGGCGGACGGCAAGCGCGACCTTCCCGACGTGTCGCTGATGGCCTCGCCCGGCAAGATCGGTTACTACCTCTATCAGGGCGACTCCGGCGGCATCCTCGCCATCGGCGGCACGAGCGCTTCGTCTCCCGCAATGGCCGGCATCATGTCGCTCATCGTTCAAAAGTACGGCGCGCAGGGAAATCCGAATCCGAAGCTTTACTCGCTCGGCAACGCGCAGTACACGGGTGGCACCGCCGTCTACCGTGACATCACGAGCGGCAACAACACCTACGCGGGCGTGACCGGCTACACGGCCACGACCGGCTTCGACCGCGCGACCGGCCTCGGCGCGCCCGACGCCAACGCGCTCGTCAACAACTGGAACGGCTCCACCGGCGGCGGTGGCGGTGGTGGCGGCACGCAGACCGTGACCGGCAGCGCGACGCCGAACCTTTCGATTCCGGACAACAACACGACCGGCATCACCAGCACCATCAACATTCCGACCAATCTCTCGATCCAGAGCCTGAGCGTGACGGTGAGCATCACGCACACCTACAGCGGCGACGTGCAGATCGACCTCGTCTCGCCGAGCGGAACGACGGTTCGCCTCAAGAGCACCAGCAGCACCTCGACGCCGAACATCAACGCGACCTACGCGCCGACGGGCTTCAACGGCCAGGCTTCGGCGGGCAACTGGAAACTGGTGGTGAAGGACCTCGCCGCCGCCGACACCGGCAAGCTCAATTCGTGGAGTCTCTCGATCACCGGCACGCCGACGACCGGCACGCCGACGGGCGACTTCTCGCTGGCGCTGACCAAGACCGACGGCACGAGCGGCTCGACCGCCGTCTGGGCGCGCGGCAGCACCTATGCCCGCATCGTGACGGTCACCCGCACGGGCAGCTTCACCGGCCCGGTCACCCTCTCCTACTCGGTTTCGCGGACGGGCGTGATCTCGAGCGTCTCGACCTCGGTGAATCCGGTTACGGGTACGACCAGCCAGATGAACTTCTCGGTTTCGAGTACGTCCACCACATCGCCCGCGACCATCACGGTCATCGGCACCGACAGCAACGGCCGTCAGCGGACGGCGACCATCGCGGTGACGCTCCAGTAACCCTCGCGCAAGCGATACAACCGACCGGGCGCGGACCTTCACAGGTTCGCGCCCGGTTCGTCTTTCCGGGGTGGATGGACAGCGGCGGTCGCGTCCGGTCAGAATCGCGTCATCCCACTTTTGGAGGCCCCCATGAAGCGTTTCGTCCGAAGCGTTCTTTTTGCCGCACTGTTTCTATCTCTCCCCTCCCTAACGGTCGGGGTACTGTCTCCCAGGACGGTCGGGATTCCATACCGTTCTTCGGATGTCGTTGTGGCGCAGACGACCGCGCCGCAGTTGGCGTTTGACGTAAAGGCCAACTACGCCAAGACCGAAGTGCAGATTCCGATGCGCGACGGCGTAAAACTTTTCACCAGCATTTACGCCCCGCGCGACACCTCGAAGAAATACCCGATTCTGCTCAACCGTACCCCCTACAGCGTGTCGCCTTACGGGGCGGACGCCTACAAGGAACACATCGGCCCGTCCGACGACATCGCCCGCGCGGGCTACATCGTGGTTTATCAGGACGTTCGCGGACGGCTCATGTCAGAAGGCGAATACGACAACATGCGTCCGCACAATCCGAAAAAGACGGGCAAACAGATCGACGAGTCGAGCGACACCTACGACACGGTCGAATGGCTCGTGAAAAACGTCGCAAACAACAACGGAAACGTCGGGATGTGGGGGATTTCCTATCCCGGTTTCTACGCCGCGACGGGGATGATTGACGCGCACCCGGCGCTCAAGGCCGTCTCGCCGCAGGCCCCCATCGCCGACTGGTTCATCGGCGACGACATGCACCACAACGGGGCCTTTTACCTGATTGACTCGTTCAACTTCTTCACGTTTTTCGGTCCGCCGCGTCCGAAGCCGACGACGGAATTCCCGCCGCCGTTCAAGCACGGCACGCCCGACGCCTACAAGTTCTTCCTCGAAATGGGCGCGGTGTCGAACGCCAACCCGAAGTATCTGAAGGGCAACATCGGTTTCTGGAACGATTTTCTCGCCCATCCGAACTACGACGAGTTCTGGAAGTCGCGCAACCTGCTGCCGCATTTGAAAAAAGTCGCCCCGGCGGTGATGACGGTCGGCGGCTGGTTCGACGCGGAGGACCTCTACGGACCGCTGCACATCTACGATGAAATCGAGCGCAACAACCCCGGCATCCACAACGTGATGGTCATCGGTCCGTGGTTTCACGGCGGCTGGGCGCGCAGTGACGGCAGCCAGCTCGGCAACGCGCAGTTCGGCTCGAAAACGTCGGAGTTTTACCGGAGCGAAGTCGAGTTGAAGTTCTTCAACCACTTCCTCAAGGGCGAAGGCGAGTTGAACCAGCCGGAAGTGCTCGCGTTTCAGACCGGTTCGAACCAGTGGAAAAGCTACGAATCGTGGCCGCCCAAGGGCACGATCGAGAAAACGCTCTACTTCCACCCGAACGGCAAGCTGTCGTTCGACGCGCCGAAGGAAACCGGCGAGGCGTTCGATCAGTACGTCAGCGACCCGGCGAAACCCGTGCCCTACACGAACGAAATCACGATTTCGCGCGGTCGGGAGTACATGACGGAAGACCAGCGGTTCGCGTCGCAGCGGCCCGACGTGCTCGTTTACAAAACCGATGTTTTAACCGAGGACGTCACGCTTTCCGGGAAGCTGCTCGCCGATCTGTTCATTTCGACGACTGGCACGGACGCCGATTTCGTGGTCAAGCTCATCGACGTTTTTCCCGACGACACGCCCAACGCCGATCCCAACCCGACGAATTTCAAGATGGGCGGCTATGAAATGCTCGTGCGCGGGGAAGTGATGCGGGCGAAGTATCGGGAAAGTTTCGAAACGCCGTCCGCGCTCAGGCCGAACACGGTCACGCGCGTGCCCTTCAACGTGCAGGACGTGAACCACACGTTCAAAAAGGGCCACCGGATCATGATTCAGGTGCAGAGTTCGTGGTTCCCGCTGGTGGACCGCAATCCGCAGAAGTTCTGCGATATTTACAAGGCCACCGACGCGGATTTCACCATCGCGACCCATCGGGTGTATCGCGACGCGAAGCACGCTTCCGGACTGAAGGTCCACGTTGCGGCGCAGTAGGTGTTTTCAAGCGATGGCGGTTTTCAGATGGATAAGGCCCGAGAAGATAGCCCATACCCGGACCGAAGGGAGGGTATGGGAGAGAAATGTTTTTCCGCGCGTCATTGTTTTCCCACAGCCTCCCTTCGGTCCGGCTGTGGGCTATCAACTTCAGTTGGTCGCACGCCCGTAACCCTTGCTTTATTCACTTCGCAAGCAACCGGAACGCCAGCATCCCACCCGCCGACAGCAGGGCGACAATCGGTCCCGCGACGAAGAACCCGGTCATCGCGGCTTCCATCGACTTGTCGTGCCGGTTGCTGGAAAGCAGATGAACGAGGCCGAAGCCCGCGCCGACACCGATTCCGTAACCGATGACAAGCGAAAGAAGGGTCAGTAGAAAGGTCTTCATTTTGGTTGGTCTTTTGAAAGCCGTTGGGTGAGGGCACAGGATTCACACGGTTCGTAAAATAGAACGGGGGAACGGATACGCGAAATCCGTTCCCCCGCGGGTAAATGCTGAAAACCGATTTGGTCTGACTATCCCTTCTTGGGGGTCGGATTCATCTTGTGTCCGCGGTGGTGACGCCGATGGTGGCGGCGGTGATGCCGACGATGGCGCCGGTGACCCTTGGCGGCGGGCTTGGCGGGGGCGGCGCCCTGAGCGGTCGGCTCGGCGGAGGTCGGCGCGGCGAAGGAAACGGCCGAGAAGCCCAGCCAGCAAACCACCGCGAGTGCAAAACAGAAAGTACGCTTCATAAAATTGACTCCGATTGTTTATCCGCGGGTCCAATACTCGGGAAGTCGGCGTGATCGGCGATTTCGTTCCGTCGGCTTGCCCGTTTTGTTCGACTTTCCTCATTGCAAGCGGCGTGCCAATTCCTCCAGAGGTTGAAAAAGGCGAAAAATTGCCACGATTCAGGGTTTTTAGGCGCAAAAAGGCGAAAATGAGCCGTGGCGTTTCAGTCGTTCCGGCGTGAACGCCACACTTCAATCCGATGAAAAACGGGCGTCCGTGTGACCGGACGCCCGTTCGGTTTTGTTGATGGTGTTTTTTTACTGGTTGGGCGCGGCGAGATCGGCCGATTGCACCACGATCCGTTCTTTCGAACCGGCCAGCGTGATGGTTTTGAGTTCCGCCGTCCCGCCGTTTTCGCGATAGCCGAGCTGTTCCTGCCGGGATGTCGCCGCAAGCTGTTCCGCGGTGGCGCGGGTTTTCACGATGACCTCCTTGCCTTTGAGGATGGTCAGTTCACTGGTTTTGGCGTCGTACTTCACCTTGTAGGTCCCTTTTTTCACGACCGTTCCGGCGATGGTGAAATCGCGGCTGAAGGTGATGTCCTTTTCGAAGGCGAACGCGACGATGCCGAGCATCGCGGTGAGAATGAACGAAAGAAAAAAGCACTGGGCAAAAAACTTCATATGTACCTCATACGGTGATGACTCGACGGGACGACGCCGTGTGACGCCCGGTGATGGCTGGCGGGCCATCCCGTCACTTCCAATCAACGCGCTCCGGATTTCACGAATGTTGCCTCGATGAAAATTCGATGAGGGGTTGCGGCTTTTCCGGTGTGGTTGGAGATATTTCCGGGAAAACGGAAGTGGAGGCTGTTTTCTCGGAGGAAACCCGGACAAACCGCTTGCCGGAAAATCGGCTTTCCAGCAGAAATTTCCCATCGTCCCAAATTGTCAACGACATGGTTTTCCGTCGGGTCACTTTCGTGAAACGGTTGATATTCACGGCTTTGTCAGAAAACGGACGGTCCCTGTCGGCCATCCGGTTTTTTCGGCAACTGTGGTTGACGCTTTTTCGTATCGGGTTCAATCATTCAATTCAAACGCTTGTTTGAAATTGTCGTTCTAATAAAGTTTTAAGAAAAGGAAGCCCCAAATCCATGAGTGAATCGAATCCGTCGCCTGCTCCGTCCGAACCGGTCCGCGTCGCGACCGAAGAACCTCCCTCCGCGAATGGCGGACCGGGTGAAAAGCCGGTCACCGCTCCGCTCGGTTCGGAATCTTCACCGCCGCCGAGCTTGTTTCGGCGACCACCGGTTCTCATCGGAATCGTCATCGTGGCGCTGATTGGTCTTATTTTCGGCGGTCGCGCGCTCGCCCGGGCGCTCACGCATGAATCGACCGACGATGCGTTTGTGGAAGGCCACGTCGTGGCGGTCAGTCCGAAAATCACCGGGCATGTGGTGAAGCTCCACGTCGCCGACAATCAGGTCGTGAAGAAGGGCGACCTGCTGCTGGAAATCGACCCGCGCGATTATGAACAGCAGGTGAAACAGGCACAGGCCGCGCTCGATTCGGCGGTGGCGAAACATAAAACGGCGGTCGAGTCGGTCGCTCTCACGAGCGCGACCGGGCAGGCGGCGGTCACGCAGGCGAGTTCGAGCGTGGGCGCGATGCGCGCGCAGTCGGACGCGACCCGCGTCCGCGCGGCGCAGGTCGCGACCCAGATTGCCGGAGCGGAAGCGAATCTCGAACAGGCCCGCGCGCGCGTTCTCGCCGCCGAAGCCGAGGTTACACGCACCGAGCCGGACGTGAAGCGTTACCGTGAACTGTTTGAAAAGGGCGATGTGTCGAGCCAGCGGTTCGAACAGGCGAGCGCGGCCAACCGCGTGGCCGTGGCCAATCTCGAAGCCGCCAAAAAGCAGGTCACGGCGGCGGAAGCCGCGTTGAGGCAGGCCCGCGAGGAACAGGCCGCCGCCAACGCTACTGTCACGCAGTCGCGTTCGATGGTTGAGGAGGCGCGCGGACGGCTCGATCAGGCCAACACCGCGCCGAAGCAGGTCGCGGTCGCGCGGGCCGAGGCGGAATCCGCCGACGCCGAAATCGAGCGCGCGCGGGCCGCGCTGGAGCAGGCGAAACTGAATCTGTCCTACACGAAAATTTACGCCGCCGAATCGGGCCGGGTCGCCAAGCGGATGGTCGAGGAAGGCGCGTTCGTTTCGGTCGGGCAGGCGATGCTCTCGATTGTGCCCGACGACGTGTGGGTCGTCGCCAATTTCAAGGAAACCCAGTTGAAGAACATGAAGCCGGGCCAGGAAGTCGAGGTCGAGGTGGACGCCCTCGGCGGCGCGACGTTCCGCGGCAAGGTGGACAGCATCCAGGCCGGAACCGGCGCGAAGTTTGCGTTGCTCCCGCCCGACAACGCGACCGGCAACTTCACGAAGGTCGTGCAGCGCGTGCCGGTCAAGATCGTGTTTGAAGGCGCGGAACTTGAATCGTACCGGGGGCGGGTCACGCCGGGGATGTCCACGCTGGTTTCCGTGAAAGTGAAGTGAGCCATGGCCGTTGAAACCGCGCGACTCGTGCCGGCTCCGACCGGCTGCGCCATCGGCACGCCGAAATCGGCGGAAGCGAAGCCGACGCTCAAGTGCTGGATCGCCGTGGCGGGATCGCTGCTCGGGGCGTTCATGGCGGTCCTCGACATTCAAATCACCAACTCGTCTTTGAAGGACATTCAGGGCGCGCTCGCGGCCACGCCGGACGAAGGCGCGTGGATTTCAACTTCCTATCTGGTGGCGGAAATCGTCGTGATTCCGCTCACGGCGTGGCTGTCGCGCGTGTTCTCGGTTCGCCGCTACCTGCTGGTCAACGCGACGCTCTTTCTCGTGTTCTCCGTTCTGTGCGCCTTCGCGTGGGATTTGAACAGCATGATTCTGTTCCGCGCGTTGCAGGGCTTTACCGGCGGCGTGCTGATTCCGATGGCGTTCACGATCATCCTCACGACGCTGCCGCCCTCGAAACAGCCGATGGGGCTGGCGATGTTCGCGGTGACGGCGACCTTCGCGCCGTCCATCGGTCCGGCCATCGGCGGGTGGCTGACGGACAATTTCGGCTGGGAGTACATCTTTTATTTGAACGTGATTCCCGGCGCGGTGCTGATCGGGGCCGTGTGGTACGCCATCGCGCCCCAGCCGATGCAGTTGAACCTGCTCAGGGGCGGCGATTACTGGGGCATCCTGACGATGGCGGTCGGGTTGGGTACCTTCACGGTTTTTCTCGAAGAAGGAAATCGCAAGGACTGGTTTGGCGACCCGATGATCCGCAACTGCGCCATCGCGGCGGCCGTCGGGCTGACGGCGTTCGTCATCATCGAGTTCACGCGCAAGAACCCGTTGTTGAACCTGCGGCTGTTTGCCCGGCGCAACTTCGGATTCGCGTCGCTGGTGAACTTCATCCTCGGTTTCGGGTTGTATGGCGGGGTGTTCATCCTGCCGCTCTATCTGGGGCAGATTCAGGGCTACAACGCACTCGACATCGGCACGGTCGTCGCGTGGTCGGGCTTTCCGCAACTGCTGCTGATTCCCATCGTGCCGCAACTGATGAAAAAGGTGGACGCCCGGTTTCTGGTGGTTGTCGGGACGGCGATTTTCGGGTCGAGTTTCGTAATGAACTCGGCGATGACGAACCTTTACGGGTACGACCAGTTGATCCACGCGCAACTGCTGCGGGCGCTCGGCCAGCCGCTGATTATGGTGCCGCTCTCGACGCTGGCGACTTCCGGGATTGAAAAGGAAAACGCCGGTTCGGCGTCGTCGCTGTTCAACATGCTGCGAAATCTGGGCGGATCGGTCGGCATCGCGGTCGTGGGGATGCTGCTGACCCGGCGCGAGAAGCTGCATTCGAACCGGCTCGGCGAGCATGTGAGCGCGACGCAGCCGGCGCTGGAGGCAAGGTTGAAGGCGACCGAGGCGGGACTGGTCGGTCGCGGCATCGCGCCGCCTGACGCGAAGCTCAAGGCGGTGGCGCTGGTGGACAACGCGATTCGCAAGGAAGCGAACGTGATGGCCTACAACGACGCCTTTTTCATCATGGGATTTCTACTTATCGGCGTCGGCGCGATGGCGTTGTTCTGCCGAAAGGTCGTGCCCGGCGCGGGCGGCGCGGGCGCGCATTGAATCGTTTGTCGTACCAAAAAAAGAAGAATCGGCTCACCCGTACTTCACCGTGCCAACGCAGCACAAAAGCTTTTTCACCGTTCGTATTTTCAGGGGATGATCAATGTCGAATACCGTGAACGCCTACGCTGCCTTTGAGGCCAAGGGCAAACTTCAACCGTTTCAATACGACATGGGGCCGCTGGGTCCCGATCAGGTCGAGATTGCCGTGAAGTATTGCGGCCTGTGTCACTCCGACCTGTCCATGCTCAACAACGACTGGGGCATTACCGCGTATCCGTTCGTTCCCGGTCATGAAGCCGTCGGAACGATTACCGCCATCGGCGAGCGCGTGACCACGCATCAAATCGGCCAGTCGGTCGGTCTCGGCTGGTTTTCGGGAAGTTGCAAGCACTGTCACGAATGCATGTCGGGCGACCAGAACCTCTGCCTCACGGCGGAGCAGACCATCGTGGCCCGTCATGGCGGGTTCGCGGATCGCGTCCGCTGCAACTGGGAATGGGCCACGCCGCTGCCCGACGGACTCGATCTCGCCAAGGCGGGGCCGCTGTTCTGCGGCGGCATCACGGTCTTCAATCCGATTGTTCAATTCGATGTAAAACCCACCGACCGGGTCGGGGTCATCGGCATCGGCGGACTCGGTCACCTTGCGCTCCAGTTTCTTTCGAAGTGGGGTTGCGACGTGACGGCCTTTACTTCAAGCGATTCGAAAGCCGATGAAGCGCGCGGTCTGGGCGCGCGCCACGTCGTCAATTCGCGCGACGACGGCGCGATGAAAAAGGTGGCCGGTTCGTTCGACTTTCTGCTTTCGACAGTCAACGCCGATCTCGACTGGATGGCCTACATCAACGCCCTCGCACCACGCGGACGGCTGCATTTCGTCGGCGCGGTGCCGAATCCGGTCGGGCTGGCCGTTTTCCCGATGATCACCGGACAGAAATCGGTTTCCGCGTCACCTCTCGGCAGTCCGGTGACGACCGCGAAGATGCTCGATTTCTGCGTCCGGCATGGCATCGCCCCGGTAACGGAGCTTTTCCCGATGGCGGAAATCAACGAGGCTTTCGAGCATCTGGAATCGGGGAAGGCCCGCTACCGGATCGTGCTCGAACACTGAAACCGCGTCCGAGGGACATTCATGCAGGCACTTTTAAAATTCCTCGCTGAAAACGGCTACCCGGTCGTTTTCGCGTGGGTCTTTCTCGAACAGCTCGGCCTGCCCGTGCCCGCGCTCCCGCTGCTGCTCGCGGCGGGGGCGCTCGCGGGCGCGGGGAAACTGAGCGCGGCGCTGGTCCTCGGCGTGGCCGTGATTGCCGCGCTGGTCGGCGACGCCGTGTGGTACTGGCTCGGTCGTCGGCGCGGTTCCAAAGTTCTTTCCTTCCTCTGCCGCGTGTCGCTCGAACCCGATTCGTGCGTCCGGCAGTCGGAAACCTTTTTCCAAAAGAACGGCGTGTCGTCGCTGCTCGTCGCCAAGTTTCTGCCCGGCGTGAACACGCTGTCGCCGCCGATGGCCGGCATTCTCGGCTGGTCGTTCCCGCGTTTTCTCGTCTTCGACGGTCTCGGCGCGCTGCTCTGGGCGGGCAGCGGCGTCGGACTCGGGCTGATTTTCAGCGATCAACTTGAATATGTGGCCGGGGCGCTTTCGCGGTTCGGTTCGCTGGTCGGCGTCCTGGCCGGGACGGCGCTCGCGGCTTACGTTTTCTGGAAGTACTACCAGCGGCGGAAATTTCTTCAATCGCTGCGAACCGCGCAGATTACGCCCGATGAACTGTATGAACTCATCCAGTCGGGCGGCGAGCCGGTGGTGATTGATTTGCGGCTCGGGGCCAATCACGACGGAACCATTGAGGTCATTCCCGGATCGCTGCGGATGTCGCTCGATGAAGTCGAACACCGGCATGGCGAGATTCCGCGCGACCGGGAAATCGTGTTCTACTGCGCCTGTCCGAACGAGGCGAGCAGCGCGCGGGCGGCCCTGATTCTGAAGCGGCGGGGCGTCCATCGGGTACGACCGCTCACCGGCGGGTTCGATGCGTGGGTCGAACGCAGTCTGCCGCTTGAAACGATGACGGACGAACGGGTGGTCACCTCGTAATCCTTTCACGAAAGAACGATTCACATGGCAAAGCCGGTTTTACTCACCGTGGATGACGATCCGCAGGTCTTGCGGGCCATCGAGCGGGATTTGCGGCAGCGGTTCGGGGCCGAGCATCGCATCGTCCGCGCGGACTCGGGCGCGGCGGCGCTCGACGCGCTGAAGCAGTTGAAGGTCCGCGGGGACGCGGTGGCGCTGCTGCTCGCCGACCAGCGGATGCCGAACATGAGCGGCATCGAATTTCTCGAAGCGGCCAGGCAGTTGTACCCCGACGCGAAACGCGCGTTGCTCACGGCCTACGCCGACACCGACGCGGCCATCCGCGCCATCAATCAGGTCAAGCTCGATTACTACTTCACGAAACCGTGGGACCCGCCCGAGGAACATCTCTATCCGGCGCTCCACGACCTGCTCGAAGACTGGGGCGAAGGCTATCGCCCGCCGTTCGAGGGCGTCCGGCTGGTCGGTCATCGCTGGTCGCCCGCGACCCATCGTCTCAAGGATTTTCTGGCGCGAAATCAGGTGATTTACCAGTGGATCGACGCCGACGACAACGAGGAGGCGAAGTCCATCCTCGCATCGCTCGAACCGGGTTATGAACTTCCCGTGCTGATCTTTCCCGGCGGGATGGCGCTGTCCGCGCCGTCGCCGTCGCAGGTCGCGGAGCGCATCGGGCTGCGGACCAACGCCGGAAGCGCCTTTTACGATCTGGTCATCATCGGCGGCGGTCCGGCGGGGCTGGCGGCCGGGGTGTACGGCGCGTCGGAAGGTTTGCGGACCGTACTGGTTGAAAAGCACGCGCCCGGCGGGCAGGCCGGGACGAGTTCGCGCATTGAAAACTACCTCGGGTTTCCCGTCGGCCTGAGCGGCGCGGACCTCGCGCGGCGCGGGGTGGCGCAGGCGAAGCGGTTCGGCGTGGACATTCTCACGCCGCAGCGCGCGGTCGGCATCACGGCGGCGGACCCCTACCGCATCGTTCATCTGGCCGACGGAACGTCGATCAACTGCTATTCGGTCATTGTTTCCACCGGCGTTCACTATCGGAAAATCGGCGTGCCGGGCAGCGAGAATCTCGAAGGCGCGGGCATTTACTACGGCGCGGCGATGACCGAGGCGATGTCGTGCAGGGACGAGGATGTCTACATCGTGGGCGGCGCGAACTCAGCGGGACAGGCGGCGATGCACTTTGCGAAATTCGCCCGGAAGGTGACGATGCTCGTCCGGGCCGAGGGCCTTGAATCGAGTATGTCGCACTACCTCATCGAGCAGATCGCGGGCACGCCCAACATCGACGTTCAATGCTGCAAGCGCATCGTCGGGGCGTCGGGTGATAACCATCTCGAAACGCTGACCATCGAGGATGTCCGGACCAACGAGCGGGAAACCGTCCCCGCCGCGTCGCTGTTCATCTTCATCGGCGCGGAGCCGCACACCGACTGGCTCGGCGATCTGGTGGAACGCGATGAAAAGGGGTTCATCCGGACCGGTCCCGACTTGAAACGGGACGGCCGCTACCCGCGCGATTTCGACCGCGAGCCGTTCCTTTTCGAAACGAGTTTGCCCGGCGTGTTCGCGGCGGGCGACGTCCGCGCAAACTCGGTCAAGCGCGTCGCTTCGGCGGTCGGGCAGGGTTCAATCGCGGTGCAGTTTGTGCATCAGTACCTCGGACTGGTGCGGTAGAAAACAATGAATTTCTGGTTTCAAGACGATAGCCCATAGCCGGAGCGCTCGGGCGAGGATATGGGAAATGAATGTTTCCGTTGAGGTGACATTATCCACCCATAGCCTCGCCCGAGCGCTCCGGCTATGGGCCAATTTCTTTCAGACATCTTTTCGTTGATGTATTTGAAAAGGAGTTTCCCATGACCGACGCGCGTCACGATCTGTTATTTCCTTCTCTCGCTCCCGATGAAATCGCGTGTCTGCTCGAACACGGTTCGGAGTTGACGTTCAATCCCGGCGAGCCGCTGTTCTCGGAGGGCGATCCGGCGGCGGAGTGCTTTTTCATTCTGCTCGACGGGGAAGTGAAAGTGACCAAGCGGGTGGCCGACGGCGAGACGCTGCTGGTCACGCACCGCGCGGGGCAGTTCACGGGAGAAATCGGCATTCTGACCGATGATCGGGCAATCGCGACGGCGCGGGCCACAACGGCGGTGCGGGCGCTCAAGATTCAGATCGATGTTTTGAAGGAAATCATCGCCGAGTGTCCGACGCTGTCGGGAATCATTCTGCCCGCGCTGATTCACCGGCGGCCCGAGGCGATGGCGATTGCCCACCAGCGCGAAAAGCTGGCCGCGCTTGGAAAACTTTCAGCGGGACTGGCTCACGAACTCAACAATCCGGCGGCGGCGGTCGCGCGGGCGGCGGCGCAGATGCGCGGGGCACTGGACCGGCTCTACGGCGCGGTGGTCGCCGATTGCGCGCCGGACGACCCGGCGTCGGTGGCCTACGCGCAGGTCCGCGCGGAGGCGATTGCGCGTCCGTTGTTAAAACTCGATCCGCTCGCGCAAAGCGACCGCGAGGATGAACTTTCCGATTTTCTCGAACGTCACGGTGTCGCCGACGGCTGGAATCTCGCGCCGACGCTTGTTTCCTTCGGCATCGAACCGGCGGTCCTCGCGCCGATGGCGAAATACCAGTCTCCGACGCAGTTTTCGGCGACCGTGACGCGCCTCGAAGCCGATCTTTCGGCCACCCGCATCATCGCGGAAATCGAGGACGCCGCCGGGCGTATTTCAAACATCGTCAAGGCCGTGAAGTCCTACTCGCACATGGATCAGGCGACCACGCAGGAAGTGGACATTCACGACGGCATCGATAATACGCTGACGATGTTCTCGCATGAACTGAAACACGGCGTACGCGTGACGCGCGAGTTCGACCGCTCGCTTCCGCGCGTCATGATCAATCCGGGCGAACTGAATCAGGTCTGGACGAACATCATCGACAACGCGCTCGATGCCCTCGACGGAAAGGGAAGTCTGACGGTCCGGACCGGGCGCGACGGCGACGCGCTCACGGTGGACATCATCGATGACGGGCCGGGGATTCCACCTGAAATCCAGTCGCGGATTTTTGAACCGTTCTACACCACGAAACCGGTCGGCGAGGGGAGCGGACTGGGACTCGATATCGTGTCCCGAATCGTTCGGCAGCACGGCGGCGACATCCGGCTGACGTCGTGTCCGGGGGAGACGCGGTTTCGGATCCTGATCCCGTTGCCCCAGGCCGCCTGAGGCGCCCGATTTCCCCGGCGGCAACCGCTTACGTTACATCGACTTGAATGATGAACAAACCTTCCCGCCATTCCATTTTCAGAGAATAAAAGATGATGAAGTTTGAAAAGATTCTTTCTTTGATTGAGCAAGAAATGAAAGAAATCTGTCCGAAGGAAAACCTCCCTTTACCAGCTTCTCCGATTCAGGTTTCTGAAGTGGAAAATTACTTCAAGGAAAAGTTTGGGAGAAACCTTCCCGATTCCTATAAATACTTTCTCTTTCGATGTAACGGACTGAATTGGGACGGGATTTACTTCAATTCGACTGAACCAATTCTGGAAAAAAACTCTAAAAGAGTCATCATTCCCTCAATTATTGATGATTCCGAAGAAAAGGGAGATTGGCTTTCCGGAAAAGGTAATTTCTGTTTCATCGGTTTCAACGAACTCGATGTTTTTGTGTACAACTTTTCAGAAGAATTATTTCAATCCTATTCATTTTCCGAAGACTTGTATCTTTCAACCGGCTCATTCGATGAATTCTTCTACAAGATTTTTCAAAATCGAATGGGTTTGCCTTTGCCTGGTTGACACTTGAAGTAATTCGTACCCTGCCGTTTGTATGTCCCGGAGTATTTGTTTTCTGGATCTGGCGTGGTTGTTGAAATAATGGTAATCCCGCCACATCGGCTTGAAAGCGCGCGGCTTCGAATGAATGATGCGAGAACCTTCCTTTTATCCTGATTTCTGAGAATCCGTCGCCGGGGAGACGTGTGTCGCGGCGGCGCGATTCGGGAGTTTTCGCCATGCGTCCGTTGTGTCTCGCGCTTGTTTGCGTCCTTTTCTTTTCAAGTCTCGCGTTTACCGAAGACCGCATCACGGGGCGGTCGTTCGCCACGCGGTCGGAAGTCATCGCCCGCCACGGCATGGCCTGCACGAGTCATCCGCTCGTGACGCAGGTCGCGCTCGACATTCTCAAACGCGGCGGCTCGGCGGTGGATGCCGCCATCGGCGCGAACGCCGCGCTGGGATTGATGGAGCCGGTCAGCAACGGCATCGGCGGCGACCTGTTCGCCATCGTCTGGGACCCGGCGACGAAAAAGCTCTACGGTCTGAACGCCAGCGGCCGGTCGCCCAAGAGTCTCACCCTCGACGAGTTCAAAAAGCGCAATCTGAAAAGCATTCCGTCGCTCGGGCCGCTGCCGGTGAGCGTGCCGGGCTGTGTGGACGGCTGGTTTGAACTGCACAAGAAATTCGGCAAGCGTCCGATGGCGGAAAACCTCGAACCGGCGATTCGTTACGCCCGCGAAGGTTTTCCCGTTTCAGAACTGATTGCCTACTATCTGCAACGGAACACGGCGTCGTTGTCGCGCTTTCCGAATGTGACCGACACCTACGCGCCGGGCGGCAAGACGCCCGCGAAAGGTGAAATCTTCAAGAACCCGAATCTCGCCAACACGCTCGAAAAGATCGCCAAGGGCGGACGCGACGAGTTCTACAAGGGCGACATCGCGCGGACCATCGGCGATTTCATGCAGAAACAGGGCGGCTTTCTTTCCTATGAAGACATGGCGGCGCATCACTCCGACTGGGTCGAGCCGGTTTCGACCAACTATCGCGGCTACGACGTATGGGAACTTCCGCCCAACGGCCAGGGCATCGCGGCGTTGCAGATGCTGAACATTCTCGAAGGTTACGACATGAAGTCGTTCGGTTTCGGCAGCCGCGAGCATGTTCATTACTTCGTGGAAGCGAAGAAGCTGGCGTTTGAAGATCGCGCGAAGTTTTATGCCGATCCGGAGTTCGCGAAGATTCCGGTCAAGGGGCTGATTTCCAAACCGTACGCCGAGGAGCGCCGCAAGCTCATCAATCCGAATCGCGCTGGCGCGCGCTATGACGCGGGCAATCCCGCGCTGATGCAGGGCGACACGATTTACATGACGACCGCCGACGAGTCGGGAATGATGGTGTCGCTGATTCAGAGCAACTATCGCGGCATGGGTTCGGGGATGTGCCCGGACGGTCTCGGTTTCATCCTTCAGGACCGCGGCGAAATGTTCACGCTCGAAGAAGGGCAGGCCAACACCTACGCGCCCGGCAAGCGGCCGTTCCACACGATCATTCCCGCGTTCGTGACGAAGGACGGCGAGCCTTTTATGAGCTTCGGCGTGATGGGCGGCGGATTCCAGCCGCTCGGCCATGTCGAAATTCTGATGAATGTCATCGACTTCGGCATGAACATTCAGGAGGCCGGGGACGCGCCCCGCATCGACCATCAGGGTTCATCGGAACCGACCGGCGAGAAGATGGCGGGCGTCGGGCAGATTACGCTCGAAACCGGCTTCCCGTACGAAACCATCCGCGAACTCATCAAGTCGGGCCACAAGGTCGGCTATTCGGTCGGCGATTACGGCGGGTATCAGGCGATCCGCTGGGACCCGAAGAACAAGGTGTTCTACGGCGCGTCGGAATCGCGCAAGGACGGTCAGGCCGCGGGATACTGAGCCACGCGGACCAGTCGGCAGTGAAAACGGGAGCGGGTGGAACGACATGTTCCATCCGCTCTTTTTTTGACGGAATGTTTGGTGAATGGAAACGCTCCATGTTATGAAACCCCAACAGTACCCGTTTCATCGAACGTTATGGAGGAGTTTTCATGTCGAAACTGGCGCGGGTGTTTTTCTTGATGTTGTTTCCGTTTCCGGTTTTCGGTCAGGAAGCGCAAAAGCCGTCCGGCGAAGTTGCCAAACTGATCGAGAGCGCCGAAGCCCACCAGCAGCGGCAGGAATTTCGCGAAGCCCTTCAGGATATCGAGCGGGCCATCGAACTGGCCCCTGGCTCGGCTGATCTGTACATCCGGCGCGCCAAGGTCCGTTTCCAGACCGGTAACGTGCAGGGAGCCCGGGCGGATTTTGACAAGGCGGTAGAACTGGAGCCGAAATCAGGCGAAGTGCGCTATGAACGTGGACAATTTCTTTCCAATAACAAACAGTGGAAAGAGTCCATGGCGGATCTTGAGGAAGCCCTCCGGCTCGAATATCGAACCGGGGAAGTCTTCGCGGCGCGCGCCTATATCCACAAAATGACGGGGAACCAGGCGGCGGCACTGGAAAATTACAACCTGGCGGTTTCGATGGAGCCCAAGAACGACCGTCATCTCATCAGCCGGGGATTTCAATTCTTCGAAATGAAAAACTACGACGCCGCGCTCAACGATTTCAGCGCCGCTCTCCAGATCGACCCGAAAAATGCCCTGGCCTACCTCGGAAAGTCGCAGATCTACCGCAAGCTTCACCGCAGCGACGACATGCTGCAAGCGCTCGATCAGGTCATCGCGAACGATTCTTCGAACAACACGGTCCTCCAGGAAACGGCCTCTTCGGAACCCGGTCGGCCCCGGCACTCCGGTACGAACGGGCCGACGCAGGTGCTGACCGGTTCATTGTCGTGGATGGCCCACATTCAGAAGGGGAACGAGTACTACCGTGTCAAAAAACACGCGGAGGCCGTCAAGGAATTCGATGTGGTTCTCGCGACCTCGCCGAACGATGTGTCGGGCCGGCTTTTCCGCGCCCTGTCTTTGACGGCGCTGGGAAAGTACGACGCGGCGTTAAAGGACTACGACGAAGCCATTCGGTTTTCGAACGATCAGCAGATGAACTTTTTCCTTCATCTCGAACGGGGATTCGTGCTGACCTATCTCAACCGGGACGATGAAGCGGGCCAGGCTTTCGAAACGGCTTTTAAAATGGTCCCCAACGCACGCGAGGGATTCTCCGAGCGGATCGAGAAAGCCCGCAAAACGCGTCGCCCCGGAGACAACGAGAGCTTTCTGACCATTGATTAGGGCAGTTTCCCATTGCCTGCGACCTCGTGCCGAGGCGAAATATGTTCCCCACTGACTCACGAAAACGCTGCGGTTACGGGCGATGTTTTCTTTTCTGGATGAGCTTCCTTGTTCTCGGGCTGGGAGCCGCCTGCACCGGCCATAATCCGGAAGCGGATCAGATGAAGAGTTTTGGAGGGAAAGCCGACGTCGTCTTTTTCTATTCGGCGGATCTGACGCAGGACCAAAGGGCGCAGGCCAGCGAGACACTGATTGAAAAACATGTTCCCGGCAGGAGCGGCCATGATCTCCCCGATGGAGTAAGGGAGATTTTTATGGTCAGGAACGGGAAATACGATGGATTCGCCATCAACTTTCAGCCGAACGCCACCCCGGAAGAAAAACGTAACGTAATCAAGGCATTGCGCGACTCGGCGGCGGTTTTTCGGGTGTTTGAAAATGTCGAGCCAAACGGGATTGGGCCGCTTTCCGAGGCTTCTCCTGAATCCATGCCGACAATGAGTCCAAAGAAGTCTTCCAAACGTTGAAGACCCGGTCAGGTTCGTGACCGGGTCTTCAGATCATCCATTGGTTTTTGAAATTTGAACCGGTCAGAACACCCCTCGCCGCTGACGCGGCTCGGGTGGTGTGTTCCGTGCGTTCCGAGGGCTTTGCTTCGCTCGCCCTCGGGTATGGTAACGCCGCCCCGATGGGGCATTGGTTGGTCATTCAACAACGTGATCGTATTACCGAAACAACTTTTCAAAACCATAAGAAAAAACGCCCCGAAGCCATCATGCATCGGGGCGTTTTCTTTTTCCGTGCCGGAAAAATGTTACTTGACGCTTCTTTCCGCCGCGCGGACGGTGTTCTTCATCAGCATCGCAATCGTGAGCGGGCCGACGCCGCCGGGAACCGGCGTGAAGTTGGCGGCGCGTTCGATTGCGTGGCGCGGATGAACGTCGCCGATGATGGTGTAGCCCTTCTTTTCAATATCGGCGCGGCGTTTTTCGTCATCGCCGAAGTATTCGGCCACGTCTTCGGGTGTCGAGACGCGGTTGATGCCCACGTCCACGACGGTCGCGCCTTCGCGAATGAAATCTTCGGTCACGAAGCTGGTACGTCCGATGGCGGCGACGAGAATGTCGGCTTCGCGCGCGACGCGGGCGATGTCGGGCGTGCGCGAGTGGCAGACGGTGACGGTGGCGTCGCGGTGCAGCAATAAAAGCGACATCGGCAGGCCGACGATGGTGCTGCGGCCAAGCACGACCGCGCGCGCGCCGCGTACCGGAATGTCGTAGAACTCCAGCATTTCAATAATTCCCGCCGGAGTGCAGGGCACGAAGCCTTCCTGTTTCAGCACGAGCCGTCCGGCGCTGACCGGGTGGAAGCCGTCCACGTCCTTGTCGGGATGAATGGCGCGGATGATCGCGGGCGAGTCGATGTGCGACGGCAGCGGCATCTGCACGAGGATGCCGTGAATGTCGGAACGACGGTTGAGTTCCTCGACGACGGCGAGCAGTTGCGCGGTGGTAGTTTCGGCGGGGAGTTCGATTTTCTCCGAATGCAGTCCGAGGTTCTGGCAGGTTTTGACCTTGCTTCCGACGTAGGTGTGGGAGGCCGGGTCGTTGCCGACGAGGACGGCGGCGAGGCCCGGGCGGTGGCCTTTTTCGGCGAGATGCCGGGCGGTTTCGGCGACTTCGGTCTGAATCTTTTCGGCGACGGGTTTGGCGAGGAGGAGTCGAGCGGTCACGGCGGGTCCTTTAGTGGTCAGCGGTTAGCTGTTAGCAGTTAGTCGTTGGTCGTATGTATTTTCCACTGACGACTAACGACTATCTGCTAACTGCTACCCACTAATATCGGCTCGGTTGAAGAAGCGTCAAGTCGCCCAAGTCTCATCCAATCACTGACTGCTAACTGCTGACTGCTAACCACTCCCCAAAAGTTCGCGGTTGCGCCGGTTTCTCGGTCGGGCGCAGAATGGGGCTTCCAGAAATTCCAAAAAGGGTATGTTGAATTCGAGGCGGTCCGACCCGTCGGGTGGCCCGCTTTCGCTCCGGCCATGACGGCAGGGAGCTTCCGGACGGTCATTTCACCCAAGGAGTCACAGGCATGAGCAAGGATAAAAAGGACAAGAAGCACAAGAAGGATAAAAAGAAAAACGGTGGTCAGGTGCCGGCCCCGTTCGTCGTCGTCGATGACGCCGAGCGGCCGCACGAGGAGGTATTCCAGCAGTCTCAGCAACCGCTTTCCAAGAAGTTTTATGAAAACGAGCTTTTCCGCCTTCAGGTCGAACTGAGCAAGATGCAGCGCTGGGTCAAGCACAAGGAAATGAAGGTCGTGCTGATTTTCGAAGGGCGCGACGCGGCGGGGAAGGGCGGCACGATCCAGCGCATCATGGAAGGTCTGAATCCTCGGGGATGCCGGGTCGTCGCCCTGAGCAAGCCGTCGGATCGCGAGCGGACGCAGTGGTATTTCCAGCGGTACGTTCAGCATCTGCCGTCGGCCGGCGAAATGGTGATTCTTGACCGCAGTTGGTACAACCGGGCCGGCGTCGAACGGGTGATGGGGTTCTGCAACGACGAGGAATACGATGAATTCATGCGCTCGTGCCCTGAGTTCGAGCGCATGCTGGTCCGGTCGGGCATCATCCTGTTGAAGTACTGGTTTTCGGTGAGCGACGAGGAACAGGAGCGACGGTTCCAGCAGCGGCTCAACCATCCGCTCAAGCGGTGGAAGCTGAGTCCGATGGACCTCGAATCGCGCAATCGCTGGGTGGAGTATTCGAAGGCGAAGGACATGATGTTGCGCCATACGAACATTCCCGAAGCGCCGTGGTTCACGGTCGAATCGGACGACAAGGAGCGGGCGCGGCTCAACTGCCTGAGTCACATTCTGGCGAAAGTGCCCTACGAGGATCTTCCACTCGAAATCATGGATCTGCCGCCGCGCATTCCGGCGGGCGACTATCAGCGTCCGCCGCGCAGCGAGCAGTTTTATGTACCGAATCTTTACTGAACATTCCTGAACGCCTGAGCGGGATGGTTGGGGCGAAGGGCAGGAATAACCCCCGCGCTTCGCCTCAAATGTTTGTCACGTTGCGGTTGAAACCGGCTTTCCTCTAAGATTCACTGCATCTCGCACCATTTTCGCAACAGAATCCTGAAATAATCCTGAGTGAGCATGTGGAGAGGCAACACTTGGGCGACCCTTTATTGGCGCGTCCGATCACTCGGTACAAAAGGCGAAAAGTTCCAATGTCAGAGCCGAGACATCCTTCCGCCAATGTGGCGGCATTGTTGCAGCAGGCAATTGCCGCCGCGAAAGCCGGGGACAAGGGGCAGGCCCGTCCCCTGTTGATCGAGGTTACCGAACTCGATCCTGAGAACGAGGCCGCCTGGATGTGGCGCGCTTCGGTGTCGTTGACCCCGAAGGATGCCGCGTGGTGTCTGAACAAGGTGCTCGCGATCAATCCTGAAAACAAGCAGGCCCGCGACTGGCTTGAAAAGATTCGGTCAATGCAGCAGGCCGCCGCGCCACCGGCCCCGGCGACGCGGCCGCTGACGTTGCCACCGGGGTATGTCGCGCCACCCGCCGACCCGCCCGCCATCCGGCCCCTGGCGCCGCCGGACGCGACGACGGTCGAGAACCGGCCGACTCCGGAAGTCGGCGCGACCACCGTTCGCTCGGAGCCCGCGCCGCCGAGCCCGCCGGTTGGCGCCGTCACGGTTCAGGCCGGCGCGGTCCCCCCGCGTCCGGCCCCGCCGCCGATTGACCCGGCGAAACCGACGGTGGAGGCGCAGGCGATTCGGCCCTTGCCGCCGCCGCCGCCTTCCCTCGGACCCAACGCCCCCACGGTGGCCATGTCGGCCGTCCCGCCGCCGCCATCGCGGACGCTGCGGTGCGTCGTCTGTGCCGCGCCGAGCGTTCCCACATCCGGGAAGTGCGTCAACTGCGGCGCCATCCAGTCGCTGCGTCAGATTGACGCAGCCATGAACAACGCCGAAGCCAACGTCGAGATCATCCGTCAGGCCATTATCCGTTTCGAACGTTTGCCGGATTCCGAATTCGATGCCGATCTGCATTTCGGCGCGGCCATTGCCTATCTCAATCTGAAGCGGCCCGGCGAAGCGTTGACGCATCTGCGTTCGGCCAGCCGGATGCGTCCGCAGGATGCCGAACTGGCTGCCGGAGTCGAGCAGGTTCGGCTGAGGGTTCAGTCGCTGGTTCCGCCAGCGGCGACCCCGTCGACCCCATCGAGCGTTCCCCAGCCGCCGCAATATGATCGGTCGTCCAGCCCTCCATCGGCTCCTTCAAGCGCTCCCGGTACGAGGCAAAAAATTATTCTCGCGGTGGACGACAGTTTGACGGTTCGCAAGATTGTCGCAATGACTTTGGAAAAGAATGGCTACAAGGTCATTACCGCCGCCGACGGTTATGAAGCACTGTCGAAGCTCAAGGAAACGCTGCCGGATCTGATTCTGCTCGACATCACGATGCCGGGTATGGACGGGTATCAGGTGTGCAAGCAGATTCGGGGAAACAAGGCGACCAAGCACATCCCGATTGTCATGCTTTCGGGCAAAGACGGTTTCTTCGACAAGGTTCAGGGCCGGCTCGCCGGCGCAGCCCAGTACATGACCAAGCCGTTCGAACCGGACGCGCTACTTCAGAACGTGAAGAAACATTTGAAGGAAAAGTGACGTGAGCAGCCCCGCCGGCGACCTCAGGGACCTCGATCTGGCCAGTCTGATTCAGATCATCTGCCTGTCTGGACAGACGGTGGCGGTCGAACTGGTTCGCCGGGGTGAATCCGGTCGAATCTTTTTCGAGCGCGGAAACGTGGTTCACGCGGTGCTGGCGCCCCTTTACGGAGAGGCGGCCCTTTTGCGTCTGTTGTCCTGGAGTGACGGAAGTTTCCAGACCCTGCCGAATCTGGCGACGCCATCCCATTCGATGTCGGTGAGCTGGCAGTTTCTTTCACAGGAAGGCTTCCGGATCGCCGCCGAGCGGTCCGCGAACTTCAATCAGGAGCCGGAAACGGCGGTTGCGGCGAGCGGCGGTGAAAATGACGGCGCCCTGGAACTCGAACTGCTGGGGCTTCTCTCCGATTGTGAAACCGTCCTGACCCGGCTCGCGGACAAACGGGTGACAAAACGTCCGGCGCTGGCGCTGGAAGCGCTGGCCGAAATCGTCAACCGGATTTTGAAGTACAGCCAGACACAGATGCTGGCCGATTTCAGCGGCGTCTCTTTGACCGCCGCTCTCGAACAGGCGCTGGTTCATTATCCGCAGGCATCGGGACTGGCGATTCAACGCAGCCTGCTGGTAGCGGAGACGGCAATCGAACGAGTCGAGGGTCGTGCTTCGGGCTTACTTGACCGGAATCTGATCTTTCAACAGACGTGTTATGTCGTCATCGAGGTGATCGGCATTCTCTTTCAACATTTTGCCTTCGGGTTTCGGGCGGCCGACGCGCGTGAGCGCTGGCGCGAAACATACAGTGTTTTCCTGCTCGACCTGACCCGCGGGATTGACCGGCTGAGCGTTTGATTGTTATCGGTAGTTTCTGAAACGCGGCCCGCAACACGTTTTCATCTTCCCCCAGGAGAGGAATCTCACAATGGCGAAAACCATTCTCATTATTGACGACAGTCCGACGGAAATGCGCCTCATGTCCGGCGCGTTGCAGAACAAGGGATACCGGCTCGTGACCGCGACGGATGGCGAGTCCGGTTTCGACATGGCGGTCAAGGAGCGGCCCGACCTGATTCTGCTCGATGTCGTTCTGCCGAAGAAAAACGGCTTTCAGATCTGCCGCCAGCTCAAGACGTCCGCCGAAACCAAGGACATCAAGGTCATTCTCGTGACGAGCAAGAACCAGGAAGCCGATCGCTTCTGGGGATTGAAGCAGGGTGCGGACGAATATCTCACGAAGCCCTTTTCCGAAGACGATCTCATCAAGAGCGTCGTCCGCAACATCTGATGCGCCGGTCCGGAACGTCTCTTTCCTCCGAAGCGGACGTTCCGGCAACTTCAACCTTCACCGAACGTGGATCGTGACCTATGTCGGCCAACGAGAAGGATCTGCTCCAGTCCGAGGAACCGCAGCCGGAAACGGGTGAAACGTCGTCCGAAGTGCCCGAGTGGGATCCGGTGGCGGCGTTTGGTGAATTCCCGGCGGACCCCGAACCTGACGGTTCCGCGTCGGAGCAGGAAGCGGGCGCCCCGATCATAACGGCGGTGGATGCTCCGGCGTTCGAGATGCCTCCATCCGATTTTTCCCTTGAATTCGAGGGCGGCGAGGACGTCGAGCCGGTTTCGGAAATCCCCGTTCTCGAAGCCAGTCCGGCGGACCTTCCGGAACTCCCGACGGATCTTCCCGAATGGGACCCGGCATCGTTTTCGGGGGAATCCATCGGCGAGCCGATGATGACTGAAGTTCTCACGGCGGAACGTGTCGTTGAGACCGTGACCGAAACGACCGTCTGGACATCGCCGCCCGTCGAAATGGCGGATATTCCGGAACCGGTCTTCGATATGGCTGATTTTGCGCCGGAACCTGAATCCGCCGAACCGCTTCCACAGGCCCCGCTCCCGGTCGCGCCGATCGCTGCTCCGTCGCGGGGAGAGTCTTCCGGACTGGAGCGTGTACTGGCGACCATCGACGCCGAAGTAGCCGCTTCCGCGCCGCGTCCGGCTGCCTCCGGCGCAACGTCCACCGTCATGGGGACCTCCTACGTCGGATTTCTGCATGGCGCCGGGCGGTACGCCTTTCCAATCGAGGGAATTACGGAAATCACCCGGTCGGTCCGGACCACTCCGGTGCCGTTCACGCCGGAATGGGTCGTGGGCGTGACCAACCTGCGCGGGGACATCCTCGCGGTGGCCGATTTCGGCCTGATGCTCGGAAACGGCGCGGTCGCCTCGCGCGACACCGCCTACATGATTGTTTTACAGGGGAAACGGACGCCGTTTTCGCTCGGCCTCCTGGTCGATGCCGTCACGGGGATGCGAATGCTCGGGGAGGGCGACGTCCTGACACCGACGGCCCCGTTGGGAGATCGCGTCACGCACTTCGCGCAGGGCGTGACCGGGGCGGGCGCGGAACTGACGGTCGTACTTGACGTGGAGGCGTTCCTGGCGCTTCCCGAAATGCAGCAGTTTTCGCAAAACTAGGGGATTTTCGATTTTCGATTGAAGATTTTCGATTGCAGACCGGTGATGGGGCCCGTGCTGGCCGGCGCTCACTCGGTCATGGCTTTCAGGTTTTCAAAAATCGAAAATCTTCAATCGAAAATCAAAAATAGATAAATCGACTCACCGAGAGAGGGAGCGGGCGCTATGTTCAAATTGCTTTCAAACCTGAAAGTGTTCTGGAAGTTGGCATTGATCGTCGGGCTGATGGCCATTCCGGCGGTGGTGACCCTGTATTCGTACATCAGTGAAAAAACCACCAGCATCCAGTTTTCCCAAAAGGAATTGTACGGCACGGAGTATCTCAGGCCGCTCCACAAGGTGTATTTCAACGTTCTGCTTCACAAGAATCTGGCGGTCGATCCGGCCCGGCGCGGGGAGTTACCGGCGCTTCAGCAGACGATCAACGCCGGCTTGGGGGACGTCGGCAACGTTGACGCGCGGTATGGCGGCGGCAAGGACGGCAGCCTGAACAATCAGCAGTTGGGCTCGACGCCGATTTTCAATGACGTAAAGAGCCTGTGGACGGCCGCCCAGTCGCTGAACGGTACGTCGGCGGAAATCGCCGATCGTCATGAAAAGCTGATTACCCGTCTCGGCGATTTGATCACCAAAGTCGCCGACAACTCGAACCTGACGCTCGACCCCGATCTCGACACCTACTACCTGATGGACGCGACGACCATCAAGCTGCCCGACGCGGCGGTGGCTCTGAGCCAGCTTTACGGGCAATCGACGGCGGTGGCGCAGACCAAGCAGATTACGCCTGAAACCAAGTTCGGCATTTCCGCCCAGAAGACCCGGCTCGAAACCGACATCTCGGGGATGCTGGCCGGAATCGGGACCGGCGGGAAGGGCTGGGTTTCCAACAAGGATGACGAAAAGGACATCGCGCCCAAGGCAACCCAGTTTCAGAACACGGTGCTGGCGCTGACCGCGCAAACCGACCAGAAAGTCATCAAGGCGGAAAAGATCGAAGTCGACCCGAACGCCTATTTCTCCGAGGGGCAGAAGGCCCAGCGGGAAATGGCGAGTTTCTACGAAACGGCGCTCACGAAGTTGACCAGCCTGCTTCAGAAGCGCGTTGACACCTACTCGGGCCAGCGCACCACCAACCTCGTCGTCGTGGTTCTCTTCTTCTTTATCGCGGTGGCGTTCAGCTTCCTCATCTCGCGGCTCATCACGAACCAGATCGTCGATATGCGGAGGGTCTTCCAGGCGGTCGAATCCGAAAACTTCAGCGCCCGTGCGACGGTCATGGGCTCGGACGAACTCGGTCGCCTCGCCAACGGTTTGAATGCGCTGCTCGACAGCACCCTCGGCCTCATCCAGTCACGCGATGAACGCGACCGCATCCAGGCGGGCGTACAAAAGCTGCTGATGGAAGTTTCCGACGTGGCCCAGGGCGACCTGACGGTCGAAGCCGAAGTCACCGCGGATATGACCGGGGCCATCGCCGACTCGTTCAACTTCATGATCGAGGAATTGCGGAAGGTCATCGGCAACGTACAGGAAACGAGCATCCAGGTGGGGTCATCCGCCGCCGAAATTCAGGCCACCGCCGAAAACCTCGCGCGGGGCAGCGAAACCCAGGCCCAGCAGGTTCTCGAAACGTCGGCGGCCATCGACGAAATGACCGTTTCAATTCAACAGGTTTCGGAAAATGCCGCGCTGTCGGCCACGGTCGCCGATCAGGCCCGTGCCAATGCCCGGCAGGGGACGCAGGCGGTGGGCAAGACCATCGAGGGCATGAACGCCATCCGCCAGCAGGTGCAGGAATCGGCCAAGCGCATCAAGCGGCTCGGCGAAAGCTCGCAGGAAATCGGTGAAATCGTCCAGCTCATCGGCGACATCGCCGACCGGACGAGCATTCTCGCCCTCAACGCCTCGATTCAGGCGGCGATGGCCGGCGACGCGGGACGCGGATTCGCGGTGGTCGCGGGCGAAGTCGAACGCCTCGCCGAACGGTCGGCGGAAGCCACCAAGCGCATCGGCACGCTGATCAAGTCGGTCCAGAGCGAAACCAACGAAGCCGTCGCGGCGATGGAAACGATGACCCGCGAAGTGGTCGTCGGTTCGAACCTCGCCAACGAGGCCGAAGTGGCGCTGGCCGAAATCGAGGGCGTGTCGAACAAGCTCGCCGAACTCATTCAGAACATCTCGCTTTCTTCCAGACAGCAGGCGCGCGGTTCGGAATCCATCGCCAAGGCCATGAACGAAATCTCGGAGGTCATCCAGCAGACCGCCGCCGGGACGAAACAGGCTTCGGTGTCCATCCGCAACCTCTCTGACCTGACCGACAACCTGCGGTCATCGGTGAGTACCTTCAAACTGCCTGAGAACGGCAAACGGTACTGAGCAGTAGTTAGTCGTCAGCAGTTAGCAGTTAGTAGTGAGTGGTTCGTGGAATGGTTTGAAGCCCGCGGAGCGGGCGACATATCGTTAGCCTCGGATAAAGCGAGTCTTCGAGCGAAATCCGAGGTCCGCGAGCGGGAATCCGAGGTCTTCGAACGGAAATCCGGGGTCCGCGAGCGGAAGATATTGAATTGCGGGTAAGAAACCAGTTCATGCCGTCTGAACGGGAAGAAAAATCGGGCGGAGAAGCTGGGGGCGGCATATTTCAGCCGCCCGTACTGCCCCCGCTCGAACCGCCGCTCCTTGACGCCTGGGAAAAGCTGGTCGAGGAACGCGCCGGGCTGGTTTTCGGGGAGTCGCGCCGCCGACAGCTTCAGCGGGCGCTCTGGGAGACGATGCGGGAGCGGGGGATTGCGGGATACGCCGAGCTTTACCGGTTTGTGACCGAGACAGCCGGCGGCCCGCGCGAGTGGGATCGAATCGTCGAGCGGCTGGTCAACCACGAGACGTATTTTTTTCGTCACCAGCCGTCCTTCGATGCCCTTCGGCGGGAAATCCTGCCACCCGTCATCGAGGAACGGCGTCGGTTGAAGCGGCTCTACCTCAACGCCTGGAGCGCCTGTTGCGCGACGGGAGAGGAAGCCTACTCCCTGGCGATGGTCATGCGGGAACTGACCGACTCGCACCTGTGGCAGTTGTCGGTCATCGGGACGGACATCAGCCGGAGCGTGCTGGAGCGGGCGCGCGAGGGCCGGTACCGTCAGTTTTCGCTCCGGAGCATGCCGCCCGAGGCCGCGAAACGGTTTCTGACCGAGGAAATTTCGGAAAACGGCACGCCGCACTTTCGCGTCACCGAAGACCTCCGGGCCGTCACCCGGTTCGAATGGTTCAATCTGCTGGAGGACGGCACATTCCCGCTGACCCCGCAGGACATGATCTTTTGTCAGAACGTGCTGATTTACTTTGCGCCGGAGCGGCGACCCGAGATTGCCGCCAGCCTCGGTCGGCGGCTCGCCATCGGTGGCCACCTGCTGTTCGCGCCGGGCGAAATCGTTGGATTGCGGGTGCCGTGGCTGGTCCCGGAACGATTTGAAAATGTGCTGGCGTACCGGCGAAGCCAGTAGCCAGTGGTCAGCCGCCAGTGGCCAGCAGTGAGCAGATAGTCGTGAGCGGACAGCGGCGAGTGGTTGGCGGTTCGTGGGCCTTTCAGGCCGGGTGGAAGCCGATAACGGTTTTTTAAGTTCTTCTTTATGCGATCTTTATCGAATTTCGTTTTTACTGACTGCTAACCACTGGCTGCTGGCCACTGACTGCTGGCCACTGACCACTGGCTACTGCTTTCGAGGAAACTGCCGTGTTCGGAAACATTGATCGTGACGTACTGATCGGATTCGTCGAGGAAGTCCGTGGAAATCTGCCGCTCGCGGTGGATTCCATCGAAACTTTCAAGGCGGATTTGTCCGACGTGGAACGGCTGCGTGACGCGCACCGGGTCTTTCACAGTACTAAGGGCGCGGCCTCGATGGTCGGACTGGCGGCGTTGAGTCACATTTCCTACTTTGCCGAGGAAGTGGTCGAAGAAATCATGGAGGGCGTGTTGCCGCCCACGCCCGACGCGGTCGGCGCGCTCGTTCACACCATCGTCCAGATTGAAAGTTACCTGGAGGCGCTGCTTTCCGGGTCGTTGCGCGAGCGTCCGCTGGTGGAATCGGTCGTGGCCCGTTTCCGCCGGTTGCGAAATCTGCCCGAATCGGGCGACGACGGGGCGATACGCGACGTTTTGACGGCTTCCGCCGATCTTTCATTGCTGACGGTACAGGTGGCGAACGTCCCGCCGATGCCGCCTCCCGCTCCGATGGCGCATCACCTCGATTCGCGCGGCGGGGTGACGATTCAGCCGCTGGATGCCGACGAGGAACTGCTCGACGCCTTCCGCGAGGAGTCCGAAGGCTATCTCGTCATCGTGAAGGAAAAGGCAGCGGACACCGAGCCTTCGCGTCGCCGGCTGACGTTCGAGGAAATTCGCCGGGCATCCCATACGCTCAAGGGCGCGGCGGGGATGGTCGGTTTTCAGGCCGTCAACCGTCTCGCCTCGATGATGGAAAGCACCGCCGAGCGCGTGGTTTCCGAAAAGCTCCCGTGGTCGCCCGAAATTTCGGAATTGTATGTTGAAACCGCCGACCTCATCGGTCGGTTGCTCCGCCTGAACGGGGATGATCCGCCGCTTGGGCTGGTCGGAAATCTTTACGGCCGATGGAAGAACATCGAGGCCCTGTCGGCCCTTCCGGCGGCTCCGCCCGCCTCGGAAGCCATGCTCCAGACGGTTGTGGCGGTGGCCGGTGAAACCTCCGATCCGGAAGCGATGCTGCGAACGACCGTGGATGTTCAGTCGAGCGGGGAAATTGCCGCCGCGGCGGACATCTCGGCGGCGGAAATCAGCGACGCCGACCCGGAACTGCTCGAAGCCTTCATGATGGAGGCCGAGGAGCATCTTGAAGTCGTCTCGCGGCAACTGCGCGTTCTTGACCGCGACCCGGCCGACCGGCAGGCGGCGGAAGAAATCCGCCGCAGCGTCCACACGCTCAAGGGGGCGGCGGGGATGGTCGGTTTCCGGGGCATCAGCCGCATCGCGCACCGGATGGAAGACCTGTTCGACCGGTTCAAGGACGGGGGCCTCGCGCTCGACCGGGAGGTGATGACGACCCTGTTCCGCGCTTCCGACGCCCTTCAGGACCTTTTAAAAGGCGACCGGTCGGACACGCTTCGGTCAAACCTCGCTGAACTGTCGCAGTCCTTCGACCGGTTCGAACAGTTTGCGCCAGCGGCTTCCCCGGCGGTGGCGGCGGGACCATCCGTCACCGACTCCTTTTCCTCGATTGTCGCCGACGAAGTCGATCCGGAATTTCTGGAAGTCTTTTCCATCGAAGCCGAGGAACACATGCAGACGATTTTCCGTCGTCTGCGCGACCTCGAAGCCGATCCGAAAGACAGCGCGGCGATTCTCGACATTCGCCGGAGCGTCCACACGCTCAAAGGCTCCGCCGGAATGGTCGGCCTCAAGAGTGTGAGCCGGCTGGCGCACCGGATGGAGGACGTGTTTGACCGGGTGGTGGACGGCAGTCTGCTTGTCACCCAGCCGACCCTCGCCCTGTTCTTTTCGACCGCCGATGTGCTGGAAGACCTCGTTCACGGCGGCGGCACGCACCGTCTGCGCGAGGAACTCCCGGGGTTGTATCAGCAGTACGACCGGATTCTCGGGACACCACAGCCCGCCGTGCAGCTCCCGACCAGCGTTCTTGAGTCCTTCGACGAGGAAGCCGCCGCCGGACCGACCGATTCGATGGAAACCACTGGCGAGACGTCGTTTGAACTGGGTTCGACCGGTTTCCTTTCCGCCCGCGCCCGGAGCGCGGCCGCCGTGCCGAAAGCCCGGTCGGGTCAGGTCATCCGCGTTCCCATCGAACGGCTCGACGATGTGGTCAAGATGGTCAGCGAACTGATCGTCAACCGGACCACCTTCGAGCAGTATTTCCGCAACCTGATTCAGGAAGTGGACGAACTCAACCTGAGTCTCGCCCGTCTGCGCAGCGTCGCGGGCAAGCTCGAAACCCAGCTCGAAGTCGCCGGACTCGGCGGAATGAATCTTGCCTCGCTCGCCGCGCTTCCGACCGGTACGCTTCCGCAGGCGCCGAAACTGCATGTGAAAGCAACCCGGATGATGGAATTCGACGCGCTCGAATTCGACCGCTACACCGATCTTCATCTGCTGTCGCGCGAACTGTCGGAAACCGCGACCGACATCAACGCCATCGGCTCGGAACTCGGCGGTTCGATTGCCGACTTCGACAGCGTCCTCACCCAGCTCGGCCGCCTGACGAGCGACGTGCAGGACAAGCTCCTGCGGCTGCGCATGCTTCCCGTCGGGACGCTCACCGCACGGCTCGACCGGACGGTCCGCGTGACGGCGACCGCCAAAGGCAAGCTGGTCGATTTCTCGGTCATCGGGGAAGACGTCGAACTCGACAAGACCGTGGTTGAGGAAATGGCCGACCCGCTGCTGCACATCCTGCGCAACGCGGTGGACCACGGCATTGAGCCGCCGAACATCCGGCGCACCTTCGGCAAGCCGGAGCGCGGTCAGATCCGGATGCTCGCGTATCAGGAATCCACCCAGATCGTCATCGAGGTCCGCGACGACGGGGGCGGGCTGGACATCGAGCGCATCCGGGCCAAGGTCGTCGGGCAGGGGCTGGCGAGTGACACGGAAGCCGCCGTGATGGGTGACGACGAACTCATTCAGTACATCTTTGCCCCCGGTTTCAGTACGGCGCGGGAGGTGAGCGAAATCTCCGGACGCGGCGTCGGCATGGACGTGGTCAAGACGACCGTGACCAAACTCAAGGGAACAGTCACCGTCCAGTCGGTGCCGGGACGCGGAACGGCCTTCATCATTCGCCTTCCGATGACGCTCGCCGTCGCCCGCGTGCTGCTGGTCAGGGCGGCGGGCGAAACCTACGCGATTCCATTCGCGGGCGTGTCGCAGATTCTGCGCGTCGATTCCGACATGGTCGGCAAGGTCGGCAACGACCCGGTTGTCACCATCGGGGGCAAGGTTTTACCGCTGGTGAACCTGTCGAAAGCGCTCGGCGGTCGTCAGACCTCGATGCTCGACGCCGAAAGCCGCC
This sequence comes from Blastocatellia bacterium NZW_1522, assembly GCA_039793685.1. Lineage (GTDB taxonomy): Bacteria > Acidobacteriota > Blastocatellia > Chloracidobacteriales > Chloracidobacteriaceae > JAAFHI01. The sequence goes on along the minus strand of JBDRAL010000013.1, from coordinate 95,655 downwards.
AGCCGGTGGTGGTCATCACCATCGAGGGCAAGCTTTACGCCGTGATGGTGGACGACGTCCTCGAAGCCCGTGAGGTCGTGGTGAAAAACCTCGGCACGTTGCTGCGGCGCGTTCACGGCGTATCCGGCGCGACGCTCACCGGGGACGGCGGCGTGGTCCTCATTCTCAACATGCCCGAACTCATCCGCGAATCGCCCGGACGGGCCGAGCGCATCCAGCGCGCACCCGCGCCCGCGCGCGAGACACTCGACGTCCTCGTTGTGGACGATTCGGTGAGCGTCCGCCGGGTGGTTTCGAATCTGATGAAAAACGCCGGGTTTAACCCGATTGCCGCCAAGGACGGTGTCGAGGCGCTCGAACTCATCCAGAACGCCGCGCGGCTGCCCGACATCATCCTCTCCGATGTGGAAATGCCCCGCATGGACGGTTACGAACTGGTTTCGACCCTCCAGTCGCAGGAAACGTTCCGCCACATCCCGGTCGTGATGATCACGTCGCGGGCGGGCGAGCAGCACCGCCAGAAGGCGTTCAACCTTGGCGTTTCGGAATATCTGGTCAAGCCGTATCAGGACGAAATTCTGCTTGGCGTCATCCGGCGGCTGATCCGCCAGAAAGGATGAGGGGGGAGTTATGAATTATGAATTATGAGTTATGAATTATGAGTGTTGGATAGCTTCGAACCGTTCGTCCCGCAAATAACCAGGTGATTTTCGCTTTTGTTGCCTCGGACTGCATTTGAAGTTCCGCTCCGGCTGAAGAAAACGATGACCGGCGACCGTTATCCGGTGAACGAATGCCACCCGCCTGCACGGGCCGTCAATCCTGAAACGGATTTCCTGCCCGCCAAACTCGGCGAATTCAAAAAACTCATAATTCATAACTCATAATTCATAATTTATAACTCCCCCATGATTCGCGTTCTGATTGTTGACGACTCTCCGACCGTCTGCCGATTGCTGGCGGCGCATCTTCAGTCCGCGCCGGACCTGCGGGTGGTCGGAACGGCGCAGTCGGGCGAGCGGGCGGTCGAGATGATCGGGCAGTTGAAGCCCGACGCGGTCACGCTCGACATCGACATGCCGGGAATGAGTGGTCTGGAGGCGCTTCGGCAAATCATGGAAACCTGCCCGACGCCGACGATTATGGTGAGCGGCGTCAGCGGGAAATCGGTCGAGGCCACGGTTGAGGCGCTCGATTCGGGGGCGGTGGACTTTGTACTCAAGTACGTTCCCGGAACAACGCTCGACCCTGAGTCCCTGAAGCGGGAGATTATCGGGAAGGTTCGGGTGGCCTCACGGATTCAGGTGGTCCGGACGGTCCGGACGCGCGGCACCGGCATGTTGGTGAAGCCGATTCCGCCCGCGACCCGGTTGCTGACGGCGGAAAGCGGGGTGAAAGCCTCGGATGTGGTGGTGATCGGGGCCTCCACCGGGGGGCCGGTCGCGGTCCGGCAGTTGCTGGAAATGTTCGGACCAAGGCTTCCGGCGGCGGTTCTGGTGGTCCAGCACATGCCCGCCGGGTTCACCACGGCGTTCGCGGCCCAACTGGATCGGACAAGCGCGTTGACGGTCCGCGAGGCGGCGGACGGAGATTCCTTGAAACCCGGAACGGTTCTGGTCGCGCCCGGCGGTTTCCATGTCGCGGTGACGCCCGACCGGCGGGTTCGCCTGACGACCGACCCCGAAATGGCGGGGCATCGTCCGGCGGTGGATTACACAATGGCCTCGGTCGTGCCGGTATTCGGAAATCGTACGATCGGTGTGCTGCTGACGGGAATGGGACGCGACGGGGCCGACGGAATGCAGCGAATCCGGCAAGCCGGGGGACGCACGTTCGCCCAGGACGCCGAAAGCTGCGTGGTCAACGGGATGCCCCAGAGCGCGCGCGATCTCGGCGTCGTGGATGTCGTCGGACCGCCCGACCTGCTCGGACGAAAGATTGAGAGCCTGTTTTCGGTCCCCTGAGCAGGCTGGACGGGATTCTCCTCGGGAGATGGCGAATTTTCCAGAAAGTATTGATTCTCTTGTCTTTCCGGGTGAATTGGTCCATTTTAATCCCACATTTTCAAAATTCGGGTGAAATGACGGACATGTCCAACGCCAAGGCCAATCTTTCTCGACGCTTCCTGCGATTCGCGCTGGGCGGTCAGCGGTTCGGATTGGCGGCTTCGGCTGTCCGCGAACTGCGCGGGATGGACGGCATCGTCCCGGAAGCTGGGGATGACGGGCGAACAGGATGGTTGGCGGTCGGAAACGGATTGGTTCCGCTCCATGATCTGGCCGGTCGGTTCGGCGGTTCGGCGGGTGAGAAAATCCTGTTGGTGGATACGGGACAGGGCCTCGTGGCGGCGGTCGTCGGACATGTCGACGGCATCATCGAGGTTGAAACCGATCAGTTTCACCTGTTGCCGGCTGCGGTGCGTTGTCCGGGAACGGCCCGGTTCGCGGGCGTTCTGTCGTTCGAGCAGACTCCGGTTCTTTGTTTCAACGCCATGCGGATTGGCGATGCTCCGACCCCGGCCGTTTCCCGCACCGAGACGCTGACGCCCCTGGCGGCGCACCGACCGGCGGCGGGCGAGGCGGTTGCCCGGGCGATGGTGGAATTTTCAACGGACGAAGTCGGTCGCTCCCACCGGTTCGCATTGAGCCGGTCGCAGGTGCTTGAACTGACCGAGCCGTTGCCGGTGACGCCTCTTCCGGGTGCGCCGGAGTATGTGGCCGGACTGACCCTGTGGCGTGATCGCCCGGTGGCGGTCGTGGCGCTGGATTGCTGGCTCGGCGTCGCTTCGCACGGGGCTTCGAGCGAGACGGCGCGAACGGCCAGACGGTTTCTGGTGGCACGGGCGGCCCGCAACGACGAGCCGATCGCGTTTCCGGTGGGCGGTGATGTCAAATTGAAGACGCCGCCTTTCGAGTATCGTGACGGGGGGACGGTGCGCATGACCGTTCCGGCGGCGCGGGTACTCGGGTGGTTTGAGCATGCGGAGCGCACGCTGGTGGTTCCGAATCTCGACACCTTGTTTGTTCCAATGGCGTTGTAGCCGAATTGAAAGGGGCGGCCCCGACGTGTCGGGAACCCGCCGGCCCGGTGGATTGCTCCGAACTGCAACCAGTGTGGTCCTTCCGGAGCCTCAACTTTCAATTCGATTGCGCCGTTCGATGTGCTCCGGTGCATCCATCCTTAGTAATTCGAGAGAGGCAAACCAATGACCCATAAAAAATGGCGACTCTCGGCGATGCGTTTTCTGTGCGGACTGACCGCGTTGACGCTCGGCTTCGGCCCGGTGTTCGCGCAGCAGCCGGTCTCGACGCAAGCGCCGAATCAGGTCGCGGTCAACACCGATCCGAAAACCCCGCCCCCCCCGACGGACGAAAAAGCGGTCCCGAAGCCGGACCGCAAGCCCGGCGAGGCGGTGACGGCGGAGGAACTCAATGAAATGCGGATGACAATCAAGCTTCTCAGCGAGCGCGTCCGCGAACTCGAAGACCGGCTCAACCGCGCCGGTGCGGGGCCGGCCGGCGGAACCGCCGCTACGACGACCGGTGCTCCGGCCGCGACGGCGGGTGGCACGGCGCTTCCGGCGTCGGTTGCCGGACTCCCCGGCAACGCTCCCGCCGCAAACACCGGCGGCACGGTTCCGGTACAGGAACCGAAAGACCCGAACGGTTTCACCTCGATGTTCCGCAACACGGAAATTTCGGGTTTCATCGACGCCTACTACGGCTTCAACAACAACCGTCCGGCGAACACAACCAATCCGCAGGACATCTTCGCCGGAAACCTGTTCCGGAACTTCGATTCGAAGCACAACCAGATGAACCTCAACATGGTCAAGCTGGTGGTGGCGAGCGCGCCGACGACCGAGCAGCGTCTCGGCTACCGGTTCGACTTCACCTGGGGGCAGGGGGCGGATCTCGTCCATCTGACCGAGCCGGGCGCGAACACGGTTCGTCCGGGGCAGTTCATCAACTACGACCCGTCGCCGAATTTCCTCCGCAATGTCCAGCAGGCGTATTTCAGCTACCTTGCCCCCATCGGCAAGGGGTTGCAGTTCGACGTCGGGAAGTTCGTGACCCACTCGGGGTATGAACTGATTGAATCGAAGGACAACTGGAACTATTCGCGGTCGTTCATCTTCACGCTTGGCCCCTTCTACCATTTCGGCGCGAAGGCGACCTATGCGTTCAACGACAAGTTCTCGCTGATGGCGGGCGTCACCAACGGCTGGAACAACGTCATCGACAACAACGGTTACAAGACCGTCATCGCGCAGGCGGTGTGGAAGCCGACGTCGAAGTTCACCTTCATCCAGAACTACACCGGCGGTCCGGAAGAGCCGAACAACGTCCTTTCCGGCGATGCCAACCCGATGCGCCAGAACAAGCGGTGGCGGAACCTGTTCGACACCAACTTTGTCTGGAACGTTCACTCGAAGGTTGACGTGGCGGCCAACTACATTTATGGATTTGACAGTTACCGCGACATTTTCTCGGTGACGCCGCAGCAGGCGTTCAATCCGAACCTCGTGCCGGTCAAGAAGGTCAACTGGACGGGGGTCGCGGGGTATGCCCGGTTCAAGTTTACGGACAACTTCTCGATGTCGCCGCGGTTCGAGTATTTTTACGACCGTGACGGCGCGTTTTACCTGACGGGCATCCAGAACAACAAACTCAAGGAGTTCACGCTGACGAGCGACTACACGAAGTCGGGCTTCACGTTCCGGGCCGAGTACCGGCGTGATTTCTCGAACCAGCAGATCTTCCCGCGCTTCAACGCCGGGCAGTTTCTCTCCTTCCGTGGCAACCAGAACACCTTCACGATCGGGTTGATCTACGCGTTCACCCTGAAGTCGAAGCCGCAACCGTAAAGGTGTCGGGTGTCGGGTATCGGGTGTCGGAAAAAAGGTATCGGGTATCGGATGTCGGGTTTCAGGAGGGTTGAAAATTGCCCGCCGGTGTGAGATTTCCCACCAACGGACGGTTGAAAACGCTCAATCCGACGCGAGGTCATCCGGTTTCAGTTTTCCGAACCCGATCCCGCAAACCATGTCTTCAAAACCCGACACCCGAAACCTGACACCCGAAACCTTTTCTTCCAATGCTTCACTCCGGCAGCAAAATCGGCCCCTATACGCTGGTCCGGAAGCTCGGCCGCGGCTCGTTTGGCGTGGTCTGGCTTGCTGAACGGCGTTCGGCCATCGTGACGACGCAGGTGGCGTTGAAAATGGCGCTCGACGAGGAAGTCGATCTGGAAGCTGTCCGTCAGGAAGCCAGCGTCTGGCTTCAGGCGAGCGGGCATCCGAACGTACTCCCTTTGCTCGAAGCCGACGTGTTCGACGGGCAGATCGTCATCGTCAGCGAGTTCGCCCCCGACGGCTCCCTTCACGGCTGGCTCGAAAAACAGAAACTCAACCCTTCGGTGGACACGGCGGTGGAAATGGCGTCCGGCATTTTGGCCGGGCTCGAACATCTCCACCTGCGCGGCGTGATTCACCGGGATTTGAAGCCCGCGAACGTTCTTTTGCAGGGCGAAACGCCCCGGCTGGCTGATTTCGGCATCGCGCGCATCGTCCGAACGGAACGCCAGAGCGGCGTCATCGCCGGAACGCCGTCCTACATGGCCCCGGAGGTCTTTGACGGCGTCCGTTCCGAAAAGGGCGATATCTGGTCAGCGGGAATTCTGCTCTATCAAATGCTCACCGGACGGCTGCCCTTTCCCCAATCGGACCTGACTTCGCTGATGGGGGCCATTGTCCGGCAGTATCAGGACCCCCTTCCGGCCGCCATTCCTCCGATTTTGGCGGAAGTCGTGGACCGTGCCCTCCAGAAAGACCCGAAACTCCGGTTTTCGAGCGCGGGCGAGATGCGCGCGGCGTTGCGCTCCGCCTATGAGCAGAGCAAGTGGACGGGGCTGCTTTCCGTGATGGATTCCGGGCCGCAGGTCGGATCGACCATCGTCATCGGGTCCAACTCGACCGGCGGATTCGGCGCGCGACCGACGATTTCGGGGGCACTTTCCCCGGAACCTCCGGCCGGTCCCGCCAACGCAACCGTGGTCATCCCGCCGGCGGAGCGCTCGCTCGAACTGATTCCGTTTTCATTCGAGACGGTCACGGTTGACGCGCGGGGAGGACTGGTCAGCCGGGTGACGCTGCGCGGACAGCTTTTCCGCGAGGACCTCGGCGGGACACCCCTTGAAATGGTCTCCGTTCCCGGCGGCGAGTTCATGATGGGATCGCCCGAAACCGAAGCCAAACGCGACCCGGACGAAGGGCCGGTCCACGCCGTCCGGCTGCCGTCCTTTTTCATGGGGCGTTACCCGGTGACGCAGGCCCAGTGGGCGGCGGTGGCCCGAATGCCGAAAGTTCATCGCGACCTTGACCCCGATCCCTCGGGTTTCAAGGGTGCGGAACTGCCCGTGGAACAGGTTTCGTGGGAAGAAGCGATTGAATTCTGCGCCCGGCTGTCGCGGCACTCGCCGTTGACCTACCGGTTGCCGTCCGAGGCGGAATGGGAGTACGCCTGCCGGGCCGGAACCTCGACCCCGTTTTCATTCGGCCCGACGGTGACGGCGGACCTCGTGAACTACAACGGAAAATATCCATACGGCGGCGCGCCGCGCGGCGAGTACCGCCAGCAAACCACTCCGGTTGGCGATTTCGGCGAGGCGAACAACTTCGGGCTGTCCGACATGCACGGAAATGTCTGGGAATGGTGTCTCGATACCTACCGTGACAACTATGCGGGGACGCCGACGGACGGCAGTGCGCTGGTGGAGGCGGGGAACGGCTACCGCGTGTTGCGCGGCGGGTCGTGGTTCAGTTTCGTGAACACCTGCCGGTCGGCCAACCGGGAACGCAAGACGCCGGAACTCAAACTCCACAGCCTCGGATTCCGGGTCGTCGCCGTCACCCGTTAGAAAATGGACAATTGACAGTGGACAATTGACAAGGGACGGCAAAACCGGACTTTCCTTGTCAATTGTCCATTTCCCTCATCCTTCATCGTCCCAGAGCAGCCATCCGCCGAAATCCTCGTCGTCGGAACCGAAAACGATGCCGCCAGTCGGGCCGGGGATGAATTCCAGCGCCTCAATTTTGTGGTCGGAGAAAACGCGGAGTCGAATCGGAGCGGGATTGGGCGTGAAATCCACGTCATCGTCGGTTTTGTGGAAGTTGCCGACGGCGTAAAGCGCGGATTGAAACGGACCTTCGTCGCCGGGATCGCGCGAGGAGGTGACGAAAACGGTGCCGCCCTCGTCAATCCGCAGGTCGGAAATCGGACGGGTTTCGGTCGTCGGGAAGGGAACGGACACCGGCGTCGAGAAACGGTTTCCGAAAGTGAAGGTTTTCAGGTCGAGCGTGGCCCAATACATCAGACCGGGCGTTTTGGCGTCGCCCCGGTCGGCCCAGACGCAGAGGACCGTGTCGCCGAATCGGTGCAGGTCGAAGCCTTCGAACTCGGTCTTGTCGCCCGCGTTCGGGAGCGCGAACCGCTTCAGGACGGTTACGCCCTTCTTTTCGGCGTCGAAACGCAGGTGGTAGGCCGCGCCTTTGCTGGTGACTGCGACGTACTCACCGGACGCACCCGGCACGCCCGCGACCGCTTCGAGGTCGATGGGGAGTTCCTCGCCGTTCCACGCGAGCGGTTCATAACGAACGGAACCGTTTTCCGCGACCGCAACGACGGCAACCCGGACCTGACCGTCTTTCTTGTTGTCGTGAACGGCCAAAAAGGAACGGCCCGCGCCGCTCGTCGGGAGCGTCGCGAGGCCGCTGATGCCTTTGGTCTTGCCGGCGGCAACCGGTCGCCACCCGGACGACGCGCCTGAAACCGGACCGAGGAGCGCGAGGGAAAGTACCGTCGCGAAAAGGGCGCGTTTCATCGAGTGACCGAGAGGGATAAAGGGTTTAGTACTTTTCGCCGCGGGCGCGCATGTCCTTCAGGACCGCTTCGATGCCGTGCTTGTTGATGGTCTTGATGGCGCGGGTGGAGACGCGCAGGCGCACCCACCGCTTTTCGCTCTCGACCCAGAACCGCTGCCACTGAAGGTTCGGCAGAAAACGACGCTTGGTGCGGTTGTTGGCGTGCGAGACGTTGTTGCCCGACATCGGGCGCTTTCCGGTGACTTGGCAAACGCGAGACATGGTGAGATTTCCTCCGACCGATTGCTTCTTCCGACTTTTTCGGAAACAAAAGTCGGCATTTTTAGCGGATCTCCGCCGATTGTTCAACCCATGACGGCCTTTTTTTGGAAAAAAATGACCACTGCCAGCAGTTAGCAGTCAGTGGTCAGTAGTTAGTCGGCAGTTTTTCTGATTACTGACTGCTAACTGCTGACCGCTAACTGCTGATGTTTCACCGCGTCACTTTGGGGGTGCTGAGTTCGGAGACGACGACAATCAGGCCGATGACGACCATGAGAAGGACCAGTCCGGCAATCCACATCCGGAAATCGCGTTCGTCCAGCCAGAGTCGGATTTCCCGGCGGGTGTCGCCGTCAAACCAGTAGGAGAGACTGAAAATCGAGTTCTTCGAGGATCGCTTGGGAGATTTCCGGGGGCGTCCCGGCTTTTTCGGGTTCTCCGCTGCCCGGCGTTCGCCGATGGTCCGGTAGGTGGCGGCAGGCAGGAACAACCCCTGCTCCCAACCTGGGGGATAGGGCAGCGTGGGTTGACTCAATTCTGGCACGACCTGATCGGCGGAAACGGTGTTCTCGTCCGGTTCGGTCGGTTTCGGCGGGGGCTGCATGGGTGAACCGTGAAAAGTTGGCAATTTTTTATTTTGTTTGGAAACTAGCCCGAAAATTCACGTTCCTGCAATGGTTTTACCCCTTTTTTATTGGAATTTTTGAGGATTTTTAGACTTTTTTCGGAGAATTAACTGGCGTTTTCGCCTTTCTTCGGATGAAAGACGAGTCCCGGTTCATCTCCGTTCAACTCGATGGTCACCGTGCCGCCGCCCTTCAGCGTGCCGAAAAGAATTTCATTGGCGAGCGGCTGCTTGAGTTTTTCATGAATCAGGCGACCCATCGGACGCGCGCCGTACTGTTTGTCGAACCCTTTTTCCGCAAGCCACTTGCGGGCCGGTTCGGTCAGTTCGAGGGTGACGTCCTTGTCGGTTAGTTGCGCCTGAAGTTCGGCGATGAACTTGTCCACGACGCGTTCGATGGTGGCGAATTCGAGCGGCTCGAAGACAATCCACGCGTCCAGCCGGTTGCGGAATTCGGGCGAGAAGGTCCGTTCGACCGCGCCCTTGGTCCGCTTGCCGCCGGTTTCGCCTTTAAACCCGATGGCCTTGGCGCTGAGTTCCTTCGCCCCGGCGTTGGTCGTCATGATGAGGATGACATTGCGGAAATCGGCTTTCTTGCCGTTGTTGTCGGTGAGCGTGGCGCTGTCCATCACCTGAAGCAGGATGTTGAACACATCCGGGTGGGCCTTTTCGATTTCATCGAGGACGACCACCGAGTAGGGGTGCTTGGTGACGGCGTCGGTGAGCAGCCCGCCCTGATCGAAGCCGACATAGCCCGGAGGCGCGCCGATGAGCCGCGAAACGGTGTGCTTTTCCATGTACTCGCTCATGTCGTAGCGCAGAAACGCCACGCCGAGCGTGAGCGCGAGCTGCTTGGCGAGTTCCGTTTTCCCGACCCCCGTCGGGCCGGAGAACAGGAACGACCCGATCGGTTTCGTCGGATGTCCGAGGCCCGCGCGGGAAATCTTGATGGCGTTGACGACCTGCTCGACCGCTTTGTCCTGCCCGTAAATGACTGATTTCAAATCAGGTTCGAGGGTGACGATGCGGTCGCGCTCGGACGCCGACACCGATTTCGCCGGAATTTTGGCAATGCTCGCGACGATTTTTTCGATGTCGTGGGCGACGACTTCCTTCGGCCGATCCTTCGCGGGAAGCAGCCGGATTGCCGCCCCGGCTTCGTCGATGACGTCGATGGCCTTGTCGGGCAGAAACCGGTCGTTGATGTGCTTGGCCGAGAGTTCCGCCGCCGCCTTGAGCGATTCCGGCGTGTAGGTGATGCCGTGGTGCGCCTCGTAAGCGTCCTTCAACCCGTTCAGAATCTGCTCGGCTTCCTCGATGGACGGCTCGCCGATTTCGATTTTCTGGAAGCGGCGGGCGAGCGCGCGGTCTTTTTCGATGGCCTGCTTGTATTCCTGGTAAGTCGTTGAGCCGATGCAGCGCAGTTCGCCCGCCGCGAGTGCCGGCTTGAGCATGTTGGAGGCGTCCATCGTGCCGCCGTTGACCGCGCCCGCCGTGACGATGTTGTGGATTTCGTCGATAAAGAGGATGCATCCGGGACGGCGCTTGAGGGCCGTGATGAGCCGCTTCATCCGCTGTTCGAAATCGCCCCGGTAGCGCGTCCCGGCGAGCAGCAGTCCGAGGTCGAGCGAATAGATTTCGGCGTCGCGAATCGGTTCCGGAACGTTTCCTTCATGAATTCTCATCGCCAGCCCCTCGGCGATGGCGGTTTTTCCGACGCCGGGATCCCCGACGTAGAGCGGGTTGTTCTTCCGGCGACGGCACAGCACCTGAATCGTGCGTTCGAGTTCCGCCTGACGACCGATGAGCGGGTCGATTTTTCCGTCGGCGGCGCGCTGGGTGAGGTTCACCGTGTAGGCTTCCAGCGGATCGGCGGGCGCGTTTTCTTCCTCCTCGCCGGTTTCGTTTTCAACGGGCGGAAGTGCGTCGTCGTCCTTGCGGATGCCGTGCGAGATATAGCTGATGATGTCGAGCCGGGTGATTCCCTGCCGTTTCAGAAGGTAGACGGCGAAGGAATTTTCCTCGCCGAACATGGCCGCGAGGATGTTGCCGCCGTTGATCTGGCGCTGGCCGGAGCTTTGCGCCTGCGTGAAGGCGTGCTCGATGACCCGGTGAAACGCCGCCGTCTGTTCCGGCGCCTGAATGCCTCCGTCCGCGCCGTCGCCGGTTTTCGGGGCGCTGAAATAGGTCGTCAGCCCGGCGCGCAGCGCGTCGAGGTCGCCGGATGCCTGCCGGACGATGTCGAGAATGGCTTCATCTTCAAGAAAACCGAGCAGCAGCGGCTGAAGGGATTCGGCGACCTGCGCGCTTTCTTCGTCCGGCTCCTCGCCGTCGGCCCGGGCGTCCTCGAACCGCTCCTTGAAGAATCCCATCAGTCCGGCGCGCAGGGCTTCCGTGTCGCCCCCGCTGTTTCGGAAGATGTCGGACGCCGTCGGGTCGTCAAGCAGCGCAAAAATGAGCTGTCCCACCGGATTGTCGGTCGCCTGCGTCGCGCGGCGCGGCGGGGCGGTCGGCAGATGTTCCTTGAAAAACGCTTCCAGTTCGCTCCGCAGCCGGTCGAGGTTGCCGCCGCAGTTGCGGATGATGTCGGCGGTGGCCGGATCCTCCAGCAACGCCAGCAGCAGGTGCTCCAGCGTCAGATACTCGTGGTTGCGTTCAATGGCTTCGGTGACGGCGGTATTGAGCGCGGTTTGCAGGTCTTTGGTGAACATCGGCATGTGTCGGTGGTGAGTTGCCAGTTTTTAGCAGTTAGTAGTTAGTAGTAAGTCGTTAGCGGTTGTCGGTGGTCAACGGAAAATGAATGCCACGGAAAGATACTGAATTCTAACTGCTAACTACTATCTACTAACCGCTACTCCGGTTCGATCGTGCAGAGCAACGGAAAGTCGTTCGCCCGGGCAAGTCGAATCGTTTGGGTCATCTTGGTTTCGGCGATTTCGTAGGTGTAGGTCCCGGCGACGCCGATCCCCTGACGATGGACGGCCATCATGATTCGGTAGGCATCGTCTTCGTTGTGCTGAAAAATGTTTTGCAGGACGTACACGACGAATGGCATGGTCGTGTAATCGTCGTTGTGCAGAAGGACCCGGTACATCGGCGGCTTCCGGACATCGGTTCGTTCCCGGGTCAGTACGCCTTCTTCGGTATCGTTGATTGGTTTCGGCATCGCGTTCCTGCCTCTTCATTCTTGCGGACAAGCGGTGATTGGCCGGATTGTGCATCAGCCGGTACGGTTGTGAAACGGGAAAAGCCGATTTCCGCCTCCGTTGCGTCGTCCCTCTGGTTATGGGCGGACCTGAATTTCATTTTCCGGATTGATGCTGGATTAAATTTTTATTAAGCTGGATAAATGCTAAGCGACCTGACCATTCTCACCATTGACGATTCGGCGACCGTCCGGCACTACCTGCGGCGGGTGCTGACCCAGCGCGGCGCAACGGTCGAAGGCGCGGAAACCGGGCGGTCCGGCGTGGAAGCCGGGCTGTCGCGGAAGTTCGACCTGGTGCTGCTCGACCTGATGCTGCCCGATATGAACGGCATCGAAGTCTTGCGGGAATTCCGCGCGGTCAACGAGGAGACGGCGGTCATCGTGCTGACCGGCGAGGGCGGCATCAAGGCCGCGACGGCGGCGCTCCAGCAGGGGGCGGACGGTTACATCGAAAAGCAGGACGCGACCTCGGGCGATACCGAGGCGTTTCTCTATCAGTTACAGAAGGCCGTCGAGCGGCGGCGCGCGCTGGTGGCCGAGCGGACGCTCCGCGCGGAACTGGCCGAAAAGGTCGAGCAGCTCAAGGTTTCCGAGCAGAAGGCGCTGGAGGCGAACCGTGCCAAGAGCGCGTTTCTGGCAAACATGAGCCACGAGTTGCGGACGCCGCTCAACGCGATTCTCGGGTTCGTCCAGTTGCTCAATCGGGACCAGAATCTGACGGAAAAGCAGCTTGAGGTTCTCGGCATCATCAACCGGAGCGGCGAACATCTGCTCGGCCTCATCAACGACGTCCTTTCCATCTCTAAAATTGAAACCGGACGGCTGACGCTCAACGAGCATGCCTTCAATCTGCGCGCGCTGCTCGACAGCCTGCGCGACATGCTCACCATCCGGGCGCAGTCGAAGGGGTTGTATCTGGTGTTCGAACTTTCCGACGAACTCCCCGAAATCGTCCGCGGGGACGAGGGAAAGCTGCGTCAGTGCTTCATCAACCTGATCGGCAACGGAATCAAGTTCACCGAGAGCGGCGGAGTCATGCTGCGGGTCGAGTGGGAGGACGGTCTCCTGCGCTGCGTGGTGGACGACACCGGGCACGGGATTGCCGACGAAGAGCAGGGGAAACTGTTCGAGCCGTTCGTCCAGACCGAATCGGGACGGAAATCGCTCGAAGGAACCGGCCTCGGCCTCGCCATCACCCGGAATTTCATCCGGCTGATGGGCGGCGACGTTTCCGTATCGAGCCAGATGGGACGCGGATCGTCATTCCTGTTCACCATTCATCTGGAACGCGCCGACCGGGCGGATCTGGCTGTCACCGAATCGCGCCGGGTGGAAAAAATCGCTGAGGGGCAGGCCGCCCGGCGGATTCTCGTCGTGGACGACACGCCCGAAAACCGCCAGCTTCTCTGCGATCTGCTTCAGGACGTTGGTTTTGAAACCCGCGAGGCGGTCAACGGAGCGGAGGGCGTCGTCCTCTGGCGGGACTGGAAACCCGATTTCATCTGGATGGACATGCGGATGCCGGTGATGAACGGGCTGGAAGCGACCCGCGAGATCCGGCGCATCGAAACCGAGGAAAACCGGTCCCGGACGCCGGTCATCGCCCTGACGGCGAGTGGTTTCGAACACGAAATGGACGCCGTCAATCAGGCCGGATGCGATGAACTTGTGCTAAAACCGTTCCGTACCAGCACGATTTTCGAGACCCTCGCGAAATATCTGAAGATTGAATACATCTACAGCGGCGGCGACGCGGCGAAATCCCAGGGACCGGCGGCCGAGACGCCCACCGAGCCGACACGGGAGCGGCTGGCCGAACTTCCCTCGGAGGCGAAAGTCAAACTTCTGGCTGCCGTGACCGAAGGCGACGTCCGCGCGGCAACCGTGGTCGTGGACGCTCTCGAACCAATGCACCCCGGATTGGCGAAAGGCATCCGGGCCATGGTGCGGCAGTACCGTTTCGAGGAATTGCAGGAAATGCTGGAGCCGGAGGCGAATTCCGAATCGTGATTTCGGGCTGATGCGACGATGAACACCCCCAACTACCTTCCCGCCAGCGTCTTTGACGACACATTTTCCCCGGAGGGCGACATCCTCATTGTGGATGACACGCCCGCCAACCTTGATCTGCTTTCCAATATGCTGGTGAGCCGGCAGTTCCGTATCCGGGTCGCGACGACCGGCAAGCGGGCGCTCTCGATTGTGGCGGCGAACCCGCCGGAACTCATCCTGCTCGACATCAAGTTGCCGGACCTGAACGGTTTCGAAGTCTGCCGGGCGCTCCGGGAAACACCCGCCGCGTCGATTCCGATCATTTTCATCAGCGCGCTCGACGACACGCAGGACAAAGTCGAGGCGTTTCGGGTCGGCGGCGTGGACTACATCACGAAGCCGTTTCAGGAAGAAGAGGTCATCGCCCGCATCGAATCCCAGATCCGGATTTCCCGACTCCAGCGGGAACTGATCCGGAAACACGACGAACTTGCCCACACCAACGCCCTGCTCGACCAGCAGCGTGGAGAACTCGCCGAATCCAACCTGAAACTTCGTGAAATGGACGAGCAGAAAGCCGGTTTCACGGCGATGCTCGTCCACGATCTGAAATCGCCGCTCGCGGTGGTCAAGGCAACGTTTGAATTTCTTCAGACGAATCCGTCGGTGATGTCCGCGCTCAAGGCCGAGTCGCTGGATTCGTTTATCGACGCCTCGATTTACAACCTCGACCGGGTTCTCGATCTTGTCGGCGAGGTTCTGGACGTCTTCCGGAGCGAATCGCAGGAACTTCAACTTTTAAAACTCCCGACCGATCTGGTGATGGTGCTGAACCGATGCCTCGAACAGGCCAGCGTGATGGCGGGCGGCAAGAAAATCACCGTCGAGGCGCCTGACCTGCCCGATTCGGTTCTGCTCGACGTGGATTCCGGCAAAATCGAGCGGGTGTTTTCGAATCTTCTTTCCAACGCGGTGAAATTCACGGCCAAGGGCGGGACGGTCCGGCTCGAAGCGACCTTCATCTCCGGCGAGGGCGTCGAAGCCGGGACGCGCTGGTTCCGCGTGACCGTCACCGACACCGGCGCGGGCATTCCGCCGGAGGACCTGCCGTACATTTTCGATCCGTACCGCCAGACCAGCGCCACCAAGGGCCGCGTCGGGGTCGGCCTCGGCCTCGCCATCGTGAAACGCATCGTCGCCGCGCACGGCGGCAACGTCTCCGTCCGCAGCAAGGTCGGCGTCGGCAGCGCCTTCACGGTCGAACTCCCCGTCGGGTAATCCGATTTTCCAAAATTTCCCAACATCTCCCCGAATCCTCCCGGATTCCCGCTCGAAGACCTCGGATTTCGTTCGAAGACCTCGGATTTCGTTCGAAGACCTCGGATTCCGCTCGAAGACTCGCTTTACCCGAGGCTAACGATATTTCGCCCGCCTCCGCGGGCTTCAAACCATCCCACGAACCGCTAACTACTAACTGCTAACTGCTGGCCACTGGCCACTGGCCACTGATTTTTCCCCTTGACTCCGTACTTTCCTACGGGGTTTAGGATGGGTGCGTCGGACATTCGAGCAGGAGGCCGCCATGAAAACCGGACAACTCGCCAGGGAAGCCGAAGTCAACGTCGAAACCATCCGTTACTACGAACGAATGGGCCTGTTGCCCGTCCCGCCGCGTCGGGAATCGGGCTATCGGGAATATTCAAAGGACGATCTGGCGCGCATCCGCTTCATCAAACGGGCGCAGGACCTCGGTTTTTCGCTCAGGGAAATTGCGGAACTGCTTGATTTGCGGGCGGTTCCGGAGGCCGACAACGCCCGTGTCAAAAAGCTGGCGGTCGAAAAAATCGCCGACATCGAACGCCGCATCCGCGATCTCGAACGGATGCGCGAATCACTCCGGCACATCGCGGGAACCTGCGACGGCGCGGGGACGGTCGAGGAATGCCCGATTCTCCGCGCCATCGAGGACGCCCAGCCGAGTTGCCACTGAATGAAAGGAAAAATCGCCATGACGAACGAAACATTGAAGATTGAAGGCATGAGTTGCGGACATTGCGTCCGCGCGGTCACGGAAGCGCTCAGGGAAATCGAAGGCGTGGACGTACAACGGGTCGAAATCGGCAAAGCCGAGATCGCCTACCCCGCGACGGTCACGCGCGAACGCGTGGTCGCCGCGCTTGAGGACGCCGGATACGGAGTAATTGAGAATTGAGAATTTCAAGAGAATGCGGAATGCGAAATATCGAATGTGGAATGACGTTATTCCGAATGGAATGGATTTGGCTGTAGATCCTTGAAAACGGATGGTTCCAGGTGGTCACGGATTCCGCATTCGATATTCCGCATTCCGCATTTTCCGAATCAGGAGGTGGTTTATGAACACGACCTCAACCCTCCCCGACACTGCCGCCGAGATACATTCGGAAACAACCGAGGTGATCGGCGTGACCGGGATGACCTGCGCCGCCTGCGCCAACCGCATCGAGCGCGTACTTCGCAAGGTGGATGGCGTGACGGAGGCGTCCGTCAACCTCGCGACCGAGCAGGCGGTAGTCAGATTTCACCCTGAAACCGTTGAATCGGAAGGACTTTACGCCGTCATCCGGAAGGCCGGATACGACGTGATTCTTCCGCCGGCGGAAGCCGAATCCGAAACGGACGCCCCCGATCCGGCGACGCTCGAACAGCGCGCCATCGGTTTCCGCGCCCTGACGGCGGGACTGCTCGCCCTGCCGCTGTTCTTTCTGGAAATGATCCCGATGCTCGTTCCGGCGCTGGAACACTGGCTGATGGAACGGGTCGAGATGCGAACCCTGCGGCTCGTCTCGTTCGGACTGGCGACGGTCATCCAGTTCGGGCCGGGCTGGCGGTTTTACAAAAAGGGCTGGTCGGCGGCGCTCGACCTCGCGCCCGACATGAATACGCTGGTGATGCTCGGCACGACCGCCGCCTACGGCTATTCGGCGTTCGCGACTTTTTTCTCCCACTGGATGCCGCACGGGGCGACGCACGTCTACTACGAGGCGTCGGCGACCGTCATCGCGCTGGTTTTACTCGGGAAATACTTCGAAGCCCGCGCAAAAGGCCGGACCGGTTCGGCCATCCGGCGATTGATTGAACTTCAACCCCGGACCGCGCGGGTCATCCGGGACGGACGCGAATTCGACCTCCCGACGGCGCAGGTCCGCCGGGGCGACCGGGTGGTGGTCCGGCCCGGCGAGCGCATCCCGGTGGACGGCACGGTCGTCGAGGGCGATTCCTTCGTGGATGAAGCGATGATGACCGGCGAACCGCTGCCGGTCGCCAAAACCGTCGGCGACGAGGTCATCGGCGGGACGGTCAACGGCAACGGTTCCTTCATTTTCCGGGCGGAAAGCGTCGGGGCCGACACGGTGCTGGCGGGAATCGTCCGAATGGTCCAGGCGGCGCAGGGCGCGAAACCGCCGATTCAGGAAATGGCCGACCGCGTGGTCGGGCTGTTCGTCCCGGTGGTGCTGGCGATTGCGTTCCTGACGTTCGGAATCTGGTGGTGGTTCGGGCCGTCGTTCGGGTTCGCGCTCGTCAACGCGGTGGCCGTACTCATCATTGCCTGCCCCTGCGCGATGGGACTGGCGACGCCGACCTCGATTCTGGTGAGTACCGGGAAGGCCGCCGAACTCGGCATCCTTTTCAGAAAGGGAAGCGCGGTTCAGACGCTTTCCGAAATCAAAACGGTGGTTTTCGATAAAACCGGGACGCTGACCGTTGGCAAACCGGTCCTGACCGACGTTCAAACTCATCCGGAACTGGATGGAATCTCCGAAACCGAACTGCTCGGCCTGATTGCCGCCGCCGAGCGCCGCTCCGAACACCCGGTCGCCCAGGCCATCGTCGCGGGCGCGACCGACCGGGGCGCGGAAATTCCGGAAGCCATTGAAGTTGAAGCGATTCCGGGATTCGGTGTGACTGCCCGTGTCGCCGGGCATCAGGTTGCCGTCGGGGCCGACCGGCTGATGGAAAAACTCGGTCTGTCGGTCGCGCCGTTTGCCGCCATCGCCGAAAAACTGGCTGGCGAGGGAAAAACCCCGATGTACGCCGCGCTCGACAATCAACTCGCCGCCCTCCTCGCCGTCGCCGACGAGGTCAAGCCGTCCGCCGCGTCCGCCATTGCCCGCCTGCGCGAGCGCGGGCTGACCGTGGCGATGGTCACCGGCGACAACCGGCGAACCGCGCACGCGGTGGCCGGTCGGCTGGGAATTTCGGAGGTGGTCGCGGAGGTCCGACCGGAGCAGAAAGCCGACGTCGTAAAGGAATTTCGCAAAAACGGAGCGACGGCGTTCGTCGGGGACGGCATCAACGACGCTCCGGCGCTCGCCGGAGCCGACGTCGGAATCGCCATCGGGACCGGGACCGACATCGCCATCGAGGCCGCCGACGTGGTGCTGATGGCGGGCGACCCGAACGGCGTGGCCAACGTCCTCGCGCTCTCCCATGCGACCATGCGCAACATCCGCCAGAACCTGTTCTGGGCGTTCGCCTACAACGCGGCGCTCATTCCGGTCGCGGCGGGCGCGCTCTATCCGAAATTCGGAATCCTGCTCTCGCCGATGGTGGCCGGGGCGGCGATGGGCGTGTCGAGCGTGTTCGTGCTGACGAATGCCCTGCGGTTGCTGCGGTGGAGGCCGGGAACGGCGTAGCGACGGCAATTTTTCTTGCGCATCTTTCTTTTCCCACAGCCTCCCTTCGGTCCGGCTGTGGGCTATCAACTTCAATTGGTGGACCGCAAACGAAAACCGCGTTCTAACCACTAACTGCTAACCACTAACTACTAACTACTAACTGCTGGCCACTGGCTACTGGCCACTGCTTACGCGGGCAGCGTCACATGAAACCGGCTGCCTTTTCCCGGTCCGTCGGATTCCGCCCACATTTTTCCGCCTTGGGCCTCGACGTAGCTTTTCGCGATGAAAAGGCCCAGCCCGACGCCGCGCGCGGTGAATTCGAACCGTCCCGACGTGTGCTTCAGTGGGTCGCCGCCGGTGTAGAACCGTTCGAAAATCCGTTCAAGTTCGCCCGCTTCGAGGCCGATGCCGGTATCCTCGACGACCGCGTGGATCGTGTCGCCCTCGCGGGCGATGCGGACGCGGATTTCACCGCCGTCGGGCGTGAACTTGATGGCGTTCTGAACCGTGTTGGTAAAAACGAGCCGGGTCTTTTCCGGATCGGCCTTGATGTTCACCGGGCCGTCCGCCGCGAATGACACCCGCAGCTTGCGCTGCTCGATGAACGGTTGAAGTTCGCCGACGACTTCCCGGACGGCTTCGGCGAGGTCGAACGTCGTCGGCTTGAACGCGAGCCGTCCTTCATCCATGTGAATCGTCGCGACGATGTCCTCGAAACTGGTTGAAAGTCGTTCGACCATCCGCTTGCAGGCCAGGACCGAATTCCGCTGCCGCTCGGTCAGCGGGTCGAGATAACCGTCGAGCAGGGCGTCGCTGTACCCCTGGAGGACGGTCAACGGCGTCCGCATCTCGTGCGACGTGACCATCATGAAGTTGGTCTTCATCCGGTCGAGTTCCTGTAACCGGCGCGTCACGCCCTGTTCCACGGCGAAAAGGCGCTCGATTTCCCGCAGCGAGGCGGCGATTTCGGCATTTTTCCGTTCCAGTTCGACGTAAAAGCCCGCGTTTTCGATGGCGATCGCCGCCTGCATGGCGAATGCCTCGCCCGCCTGCCGATCCTCGTCGGTAAAGGGCGGTTTCCCGGCGGTTCGACGGACGAGCATCATTCCGACGACCGTTCCGGCGCGCGTCTTGATCGGTACTTCCATCAAATCCGCCGAGCCGCGCGTCCGGGCGTCGGCGAGCGCGACCGCGAGGTAATGCTCGAAGCTGCCGTCCTCGGTCATCTCCGGGTCGGCGTCGGCGTTTGGTCGGCGGCGCTTTTGAACCGAAAGCATGAGCGGGGTCGCGTCCCATTTGCCGTTGATCCACCGCTGGCGGAAGACGATGCGGTCGCCTTCGATGAGGCCGATGGCCGCCGGTTCGGCGTCGAGCAGGTCGGCCGCCTCGGTCGCGATGTTGCGGAGCGTCGCGTCGAGGTCGAGTTGCGAATTGATGACGCGGCTGCTTTCGAGCAGGCGGCGCAGTCCGGCAAGACGTTCCTGATGACGGCGTTCGAGGATGCGAATGCGCCTGAAATATCCGCCGATCACGAGCGCCGCCAGGCCGAGGCCGATCAATCCGATGAACTGTTTCGTCTGCCAGAACGGGGGGCGAATGGTCACGACCACCATTCGCGGGGCGCTCCACAACCCCGCCGAATTCATCGCCCGAACCGAAAAGGTGAACTGACCGGCGGGCAGGTTGGTGAACCGCGCGGTCCGCTCGCGTCCGGGCGCGCTCCACTGGCTCGACGCGGCGTCGAGACCGTCGAGGCGATAGCTGTACATCACGGACTGCTCATCGAGGAACGACAGCGCGACAAAGGAAAACGTCAGCGTGTTTTCCCCCGCCGGAATGTCGAGCGGCCGGTCTCCGGCGAAAACCTGTCGTGGCGTCCGGATGTTTTCAAGAACCAGCCGCGGCTCGGTCAAGGTCGGTATCCGGGCACTCGGTCGGCAGCGCGCCACGCCCTCCGTCGTTCCGAACCAGAGCATTCCGTTGGCTGTCCGGACGGATGAATTCGGAACGATATCGGCGCTCACCAGACCTTCGCCGGTCGTGTAGCGCCGGAAATTGGTCCCATCGAAAGACGTCAGACCCTTCGGCGAACCGATCCACAGTACGCCGTCGAGGCTGATGAGCGACCGGATGTTGTCGTCCATCAGGCCGTCGGCCTTTTTGAAGGCCCGAAACCGTCCGTTTTCTTCGAGATACAATCCCTCGGTCATCCCGACCCAGAACTGGCCCCGGTCGTCGTGCAGCGTACACCGGACGACCCCCGGCGGCAGGCCCTCCGCCTGACCGAAGGGAACGAACCGGTCGCCTTCCAACCGGCAGAGGCCGCGCTCGGTACTCACCCAGAAAACGCCCGCCGGATCGGTTTCAAACCCCGACGTCTGATGGCTTGGAAGTCCCTGATCGGTCGTGAAGCGGGTAAAGGTTTTGCCGTCCCACGCGACAAGGCCCGAGCTGGCGACCGTGTCCGAGGCGAACCACATCCGCCCGGTCGCGTCCTGCCCGATGCTGGAGATGCGGGTTTTCGACCCCATTTCCTCCAGCGTGAAATTCCGGAAACGGTTGTTTTCAAAGACCGAAAGACCCTTGAGGCCGCCGCTCCAGACACGCCCTTCGCGGTCCACGAACACCGCCCAGAGCGATTCGTCGAGCAGGCCGTCCTTGGCGCCGAACCGCCGGACCGTGCCGTCCGTCGCGATGCGCGACAGCCCGCCGTTGCCGACCGCGACCCAGATGGTTCCGTCCGGCGCGGCGGCCACGTCGGTCACCACCCCCGGCGCGATGCCGCTCGCCTCGGTGTAGGCCGCGAACAGTTCGCCGCCGAACCGCGCCGCCCCGCCCCAGATCGAGCCGACCCAGATATTCCCCTCGTAATCCTCCACGAGCGCCGTCACATATTCGTCGGGGAGACCGTTTTTGCGGTTGAAAACGACGAATCGGTCGCCTTCCAGCCGACAGAGACCGCCGCCGAACGTTCCGCACCAGACCGTACCCGATTTTCCGGTCACGACGGTGCTGACCTGAAGGCTCGGCAGCCCGTTTTCCTTTCCGAAGCGTTGAAACGTTGTCCCGTCAAACCGAAACAGCCCGCCGTCGGTGGCGATCCAGAGCGTGCCTTTTTCGTCTTCCGCGAGGGAGAACACGTCAGGGCTGGTCAGCCCCTCCGCCTTCCCGAACAGTTGAAACCGGCCACCGTTGTATTTCGCCAGCCCGCCGCCTCGAAAACCGACCCAGATCGCGCCAGACCGGCTTTCGAGGAGCGCCCAGACCGACCCCTTGGGCAACCCGTCGGCCTCGGTAAAGCTTTTGGGCGTGGCTACTTTGAGTTGGACTCACGCAGCCAGTGTCTCTGGCTCAGTGGATAAGTCGTGGTTGGTGTGATCGGGATAGCGTCGCCGATGATCCCGCTGTCGATGAAAGTCCCAGTAGTCATTCCAGTCGCCGTTGAGATGGATGGACCGCAAATCGAGCATGGCCTGCGCGCCGGGGACGGACCAGCGCATCCCGGCCCCTTCCAGGCGGGTCACGATGAGTTGCTTGCAGGCCGACTCGACCGCGCCCGAACCAATCGGGAAACCGGCCGTCAGGTACTCGTCATACCGGGTTCGCGCGCGGTTGTTGACGAGGTAATTGACGACCGTCTCGACCGTTTTTTGTCTCGCGGCGCCGCGAATGAGTCCCTTGGTCAGCCGGTGACGCAATCCGCCGATGACCAGACCGGCTTTGCCGGAGAGCATCCGGGTTTCCTGCTCGGCCACCCAGGCGGCGGCTTCGGGCGAGCCTTCCCGGTGCAGACAGTACGCCGCTTTCCACAGATATTCGCTCAGATGATGGAAGTCGAGGATTTCAACCGCGTCCGGACAGATCTCGTTCTTGAGTGTCCACATCGCCGGTTGACCGTCCGCGAGGTACACCCGGCGCGGCGCGTCCCGGCGGGCAACCTGCGTTTTGAGAAAGGCCGGAAACGTCGCCTTGTCCTTGAGTTCCGCCCACATCTGTTTGTCGCGCGCCGCGATGTCGGGCAGCTTCCCGCCCGTTCGCGCCTCGCCCGTCACCCGGTACATCGTCACCACCGTCGCCATCTTCTTCTTTTGCGCCTTCTCGCCCCGACCCCGCCGTGCCGGCGTTGCCGCCAACTCCGTTTTCGTCATCGGCACTCCCTTGCCGTCACCACTCATCACCAGACAGTCGCCAACCTCCGCCTCCGGTTCGCGATCTTCATAAAAGGCCCGCGTATCCACCGCCGCCTCGCGCGACATCAACTCAATGCTCCGCTTCGGTATCCGAATCCCCAACTGCTCGGCCAGCCAGTCGCCGCTCGCCTCGAACGGCTGCACCACCGCCAGCCGCAACACCCATTGCTCAAGCAGCGAACTGTAACTCCGCTCCGGACGACTCATCTCCACGTCCAGCGGCGCAACCCCCGTCTCGCCGTCCCAATAGTACGCCCGGCTCACCCGAATCTCGCCAAACACCGACACGTACCGGTATGACCGCTGCCCCTGATACCCAACCCGCGACGGTCCTGACTCACGCGCCCGCGCTTCCTCCGCCTCCCGACGCGACACCGTCGCCTGAAGCAATGCCCGGCCAATCCCAAGCAGACGCCGGAACAACTCCGACTCGACCCCTGCCAGATCATCGCCCGTCTCGCCGATGTACGACCCCAGTGCTTCAAACAAACCGCGCGCCTCGTTCACCGCCGCTTCGTCATCATTCAGATGCGAACTGGTCCGCTTTTGCGTATCCTTCATCCGTGGCTTCCTCGTTCAACCTGGCTCGATTTTGGAAAATTCAGCCGATGTTGCCGTGCGGAAGCCTTTCTTGTCTCTCCTCAATGAACTCGCTTTCCTTTTCTTTCAACAACTTGCACTCCAACTCAAAGTAGCCACGCCCAAAGCTTTTGAACTTTCCGTCCGCGAACCGGGTCAGGCCCTCGGTCGTCCCGATCCAGACCGAGCCGTCGCGCAGGCCGAGGCCCGCCCGCGCGTCGTCCCCCGGCAGCCCCTCGGCTTTCGTGAAAAAGGTGAATTTCTCGCCGTCGAGCCGTCCCGCGCCCCCGCGGGTGAGCGCCCAGATCGCGCCGCCGGCGTCCTCGAAGATGGACCGCAGATTTTCGTTTTTCAGTCCGTGATTGCGGTTGAAGGTCCGGTAGTCGGCTCCGTCATACCGGCAGACTCCGGCGTTCGTGCCGAACCAGAGAAACCCACGCCGGTCCTGAAAGATGCTGAAAACCTGATTGTTCGGAAGCCCGTTGCTCGACGTGTGCCGCTTGAAACTGAAGGTTTGCCCCGTCGCCGAGACCGAAATCAGGACGACAAGGAGAACGGCGAATGGAAAGAAAAGCCGGTGGGCCATTGGTTTCCGGTCAGGTCAGGCTGGTTTTCGGGGATTGAAAGTGGCGTGAGTGTTGTCGTTCGAGGTTACGAAATCAAGCCGGAAAACGGATTTCTCCAGTAGCGAGCAGTCAGTGGCTAGCAGTTAGTGGTCAGCAGTTAGTAGTCAGTTGTTCTTTAAAAAATCAGTCATGGGTTTCCATCAATCTCCACACTAGAGCGGTTTCCGTTTGCTTACGACTAGTTCACCGCCGCGTGGGTGGGTGGAATATTGGGCATAGCGCGTAGCCGCAGCGTTTTTTGCGAGGCTACGGGAAACATGTTTCGCCATAAACCCCAATGGAATCAATGTTTTCACGCATTTCCCCACGTCCTCGCCAAAGCGCTCCGGACGTGGGCTACATCCAATTTGTGTGCCATTCACCGTTTGGCAAGAAGGTCGCACGCGACCGAAAACTGCTCTAACCGCTAACAGCTAATCACTAACTACTAACTGCTGACCACTGCTCCGGTTCGGTGGGGTTCAACCGCCGCTCGGCGGCGACGGCGAGAAAGCCGACGGTCAGCCGGGCGTTGATTTCGAGGATCGGTCGCCAGCCGTCGCGGTGTTCGAGGGCGTCGATGCCGCAGGGGCCGTGATATCCGGCCCGGTGGAGCGCCGCGCCGACGTGATCGGCGATTTCGAGAAGGTCTTTCATTCGTTCCGGCGTCGGCGGACGCCCGATGAGGTAGCCCGTCGCCGTGCCCGCGCCGTTGGTCTGGACGTCGCTCACGCCGAAAACCTCGATTGCGCCGTCGTCGGCGATGTTCATCACCGTGCCGTATTCCCGAATCACCTCCAGCCACGGTTCGAACAGCAAAACTTCGCCTTCCGCGAAGCGCGCCCGGCACCAGGTTTCGGCGTTGTGTCCGAGCGACGGACCGCGTCCGAGAACGCGCTCGCGGGCCGCGACGCCGAGCCGATGCTTGACGACCCATTTCATTTTGGGGTCCGGGCAGGCGGCGGCGACATGGCGGGCCAGTTCATCGAGCGTCGCGCACGCCGCCGCGCGCGGATCGGCGACGCCGAGTTTGCGTTCGAGCAGGTGGCTGAACAGTTTGGAGTTGACCCGGTGAATGACCTCCGGCGGCGGGCCGCTCACATCCGCGCCGGTCCGCGTGCCGATGGCGAGGCTGCGTGGCGTCCGTCCCCAGGGGGAAAAGACACGGTGCGACTGGTCCGACGGGCTTTCGAGCGAAACCAGTTCAAGTTGGCGTTCCGCCGCGATGTCGGCGAGATCGGCGTGCCACGCTTCCGGGGCGAGAATGCCGTCGTCGGGTTCGGCGAGCAGGGACGCGACGGCGTGGGTCAGCCGTTGGTTCAGGGTTTCGTGAATCGGACGCGGGCGAAATCGCACGTTTACGGCGAGTCCGGCGGCGAGTTCCGCCTCGAATTCCGAATTGACGTACCAAAGTCGTGAGAAAAGTCGGTTCATTGGCGTGATTTTGCGGTGCGGGATTTTATCCTTCGATCTTTTCTGTACACCAAAAGATTTTTCTTGTTCCTTGTCGCGATTTGTGAAAATTCTCTCATTCAATCGCCAAAGCCCCGAATCATCCGCCGCCGGTCATCCCGACCGGATCGGCCGATTTCCGCTGTTTCACCCTTTTTTGCCGGATGAGAGGAGTCACGCATGTCGGAAAGAAAAAAAACGACCGAATTTGCCGTTGCCGGGATTCTGCTGGTCACCGGTGTCATTCTGTACGGACTGGTTCTCAAGCTTTACTTTAACGAGACCGAAAAGCGGTTTGTCACCATCGTGGATGAAAAAACCGCCGGGGCGGACCGGGTGGACGTCCGGGCGGTCGTGACCGGAATCGACCCGATCAAGGGCGAAATGACGGTCCGGGTGGAATTCGAGCCGGAAGGGGCGTTCAAGTCGAGCGATGAGTACACGCTCGCCAAGGACGTCACGATGTTCGTCAACGCCGCCAAGGGCAAGCAGATTGAAACGTTCAAAAAGGGCCACCGGCTGACTTCGATGGATGTCGTGCTGAACATGTACGGCGAGGCCGGGCTGTATCCCTTTGACTCGCACGAGGTTGACCTCGATTTGCGGCTGACGACGCCCCATGCCGAACCCGAAGTAAAACCGGCGGCCCCCGCCGAAGCCGCGCCGCCCGCCGAGGGCGAGCAACCCGCACCTCCGCCCGCCCCGAAGCCCGAAAAAGACAAGCCCGCCGACTTGGCGAAGCGGATTACCGACGATGAACCGGTGCCGCTCGCCATTCAGTTTGAAACCGCCGTTCCGGGGTTCGTCGTGAAGGCGGTGAAGCCCGACGCAAAGGCGAAGGACGCCGACGTGGGCTACAGCGGCATCGACATGACCGTCACCCGGACGGCAACCGTCGTCGGCTTCTCGATTTTCGACATGGTGCTCGTCTGGGGGCTGGCTGGCGTCATTCTGACGATGATCTGGCAGGTCCTGTTCTATCAGCGGAAGATTGAGTTCGCGATGTTCGGCTACATGGCGACGATTCTGTTTGCGCTCCCGGCCATCCGGAATCTCCAGCCGGGGGTGCCGCCGCTTGGGTCGCTGGTCGATTTTCTATCGCTGTTCTGGGCGCAGAGCATCGTCATCCTTTGCGTGATTACGCTGCTCGGAACGTGGATCGTGAGGAAATAGGGCATGGGGAATTGGGGATAGGGGATGGGAGTCAGGAGTCGTGAGTCGAGCGTCTGGAGTCCGGGGCAAGCGGAAGGCTTGAAAAAGCGCTTGACCGGGAGAATGGAAAGCGGACGCTCCCCCATCCCCCTACTCCCCGATTTTCTGGCTTGCGGTGGTGGCTCGGGCAGTCCCGTCCGCGTACCGGATTTCATCGGTCTCGTCGATAAAGAAACTCCGGTCGCCGGTTCGGCCAATGCCTCGCGGCTGGGCCGGAAAGATGTCGATTGAGAAGCGCGCCGGCATCGTCGCGGTTTGGGGAGTCACCGTCATCTCGCCGAACAGGTAGCCGCTTTTCGGCTGTTTTCGGGAATTGATGACCGTCGGGTCCAGCCAGTCGGAGAGGTCTTCCAGGCGGGAGGCGTAATTTCCCTTTCCCGGTCCCTCGGCGTACGCCTTTTGCGCCATGCCGACATTTCGAATCGTTTGCTGGGCGCTGGCTTCGTTGGCGGCCTTGCGGGCACTGGTGAGGCAGGGAATGGCGATGGCGGCGACCATGAAGAGGATGGAACCGACGATTGTCAGTTCAATCAGCGGCAGCCGAAATGTTCGGGGTGAAGCTTTGGGTGGCGTCGGTTCGACCGGTTGAATGTGTCTGATCTCCCGGATGACCATTCCCGGACGCGAAACTTCAAGAAACGCCAGCATTTCACGCAGCCGTTGCTCCTGCTCCGGTTCAAATCCGCAGGCTCCGCGAAACTCCGCCGGATTTTCATAGGTCCCGAACAGCATGTCCCACCAGACCAACTCGCTGTAGTTGTTGGTGTGCCGGTCGCGTTTGTGGTGGAGGCAGTGCATTTCGGGCCGCTGAATGAAAAAGCCGACCCAGCGCGGCGTCTTCACATTCATGTGGATGAAAAACTGTCCCAATGCGCCGAACACGCTGTAGTAAATCGGCGCTTCGAGCGGCAGACCGAAAACCGTGTAGACGATGAATGCCCCGATCAGGCCGTCCACTGCAATTTCGAGCGGATGCCGATAGAAGGCGGTCAGCGTCTCGATGCGGCGCGGACTGTGGTGAAGCTGGTGGAACAGACGCCAGAGGAATTTCGATTCGTGGCGCGCCCGATGCCACCAGTAGTAAACGAACGTCGAAGCGAAATAGGCGACGAACGCCGCCGCCATCGGGTTCATAACCTCGGCCAGCCGGAACAGCGACCGTTTCGCGAGCCATTCCTCCCAGAGAAAACCGATGCCGACCAGCAGGATCATCCGGACGGCCAGCAAACCGACGATCCGCCCCCTCCAGCCGGGAACATTCGGGAGTACCCGACCGGGAAAGGTGCGTTCAAGGCCGTAGCAAACAAGGAGACAGAGCGGAACGGAAAAAAGAAGCGTCAACATTGACCGGGTTCCTCCGGGAAAGTACGTCTTCCGACGTCTTCCCTGCGGGAAAACGTCCGCAAAAACATCGAACGGTGAGGCGTGATTGAAATGTACACGCCGCACCGTTCGGTTTGTTGACAAAAAATTTCCTGAAGAAGATGCGGAATGCGGTGAATTGTATTTCCCGCCTTCCGGAGTCACGCTTTTTCTCTCAATTCCGGCTCTTTTATTCCGCGTTCGAAGTTCCGCGTTCCGCGTTTTCTTCCCGAATCCACTTGCGGACCCGGCGCGACCATTCGGTACTCCGCAGTTCAAAGCTATCCTTGAGAAATTGAGTTGCCGCTTCGGCGGTGAGAATCGGGAAGGAAAGGCTGTGGGTCGCTTCCCGATATTTTCCGTCTTCCAGAATGTGGAAGCTGACCCGCTCCTCGAAATACCGCCAGACCTCCGTCACGCCCACCGCCGCAAAGATTGGAAACCGGTCGAGTGACGGGCTGGTGATGTCGATTTCGATGACGAGGTCCGGGGCGGGGTCCGTCGTCAGGTCGATATTCCGTTTGCCTTCAATGGTTTCCAGATTCCGGATGTAGAAACAGGAATCCGGTTCGAAGCCTTTTTGCAGGTCTGCCCGCTTAAAGGTCGTTGAACCAAATCTCCGAAGGTCAATTTCAAGCTCAAGCGCAAGAATCTCAATGAGTTGCGACAGCGTACGGTTCGGTTCTTCGTGAAAGGCGGAAACGGTCATGATTTCAAGCGCTCCATTGTCAAAGAAGAAGCGTGTCCCGCAGGAGTCGGGATTTTCCGCGAGCAGGCGTTCATAGGTCTCCCACGACACAGTCGGGAGGACGACCACGCGCTCGACAACGGCGGCAACGGCGGTGATTGCGCTCATATTTCTTTCTCCCCGCAGTTTCAGCTTTAGAAAATGGATGAAAACCAATCGTGCCGGTCCGGCTGCGCGGCGTCAATCGGCGTGGGAATGCGGAATGCGGAATGCGGAATGCGGAATGCGGAATGCGGAATGCGGAATGCGGCGAATTGTATGTCCCGTCTTGCGGCGTCAAGCCTTTTTTTCAATTCATGGCTTTTTTTCAGTCTTTCATTCCGCATTCGAAATTCCGCATTCCGCATTTTCTTCCCCATCCCCCACTACAGGCACAGTTCAAGAATCTTCGCCACGTCTTCCGCGCCGATGTCGCGGCGCTCGCCGAGCTTGACCGGGCCGCGGCTCGCCATCTTGTCCACGAGGACCGGAATCGCGTCCTTTCCGATGTTGTAGGCCGAAAGTCGCGTCGGGACGCCCATCGCCTCGAAAAACGCCCGTGTTTTTTCAATGGTCGCCGTGACGCGCTCATCATCTGAACCGGCGGTCACGCCCCAGACCCGCGCGCCGTACTGCAAAAGCTTTTCCTTTTTCGCCTCGCGTTTGTACTCGAGCATTCCCGGCAGCACGATCGCGAGCGTCTGCGCGTGGTCGAGGCCGTGGAGCGCGGTCAACTCGTGGCCGATCATGTGCGTGGCCCAGTCCTGCGGGACGCCCACGCCGATGAGGCCGTTGAGCGCGTTGGTCGCCGCCCACATGAAATTGGCGCGCGAGGTGTAATCCGTCGGAGTTGAAAGGGTTTTCGGCCCTTCCTCGATAAGCGTGGCGAGAATTGCCTCGGCCTGGCGGTCCTGAAGCGGCGCGTCGGCGGGGTAGGTCAGATACTGCTCGACCGTGTGGGTGAAGGCGTCCACGACGCCGTTTCCGATGTAGCGCGGTGACAGCGTGAAGGTCGTTTCCGGGTCGAGGACCGAGAATTTCGGATAGACGAGCGGGCTGCCGAAGGCGAGTTTTTCGCTCGTCGCTTCTTTCGTCACGACCGCGAAGGTGTTCATTTCCGAACCGGTGGCCGGAAGCGTCAGCACGACGCCGAGCGGCAGCGCGGATTTCACCGTCGCGCCCTTCGCGAGAATCGTCCACGGGTCGCCTTCAAAGGGGACCGCCGCCGCGATGAACTTGGTCCCGTCGGCGACCGAGCCGCCGCCGACGGCGAGCAGGAAGTCATGGCCTTCGGCGCGAATCTTTTCAACCGCCTTCATCAGCGTTTCAAAGCGCGGATTCGGCTCGATGCCGCCGAATTCGTCGAACTGGCGGCCGTCGAGCGCGGCCGTGACCTGATCGTACACGCCGTTCTGCCGGATGCTTCCCCCGCCGTAGGTGACGAGGATCTTGGCGTCGGCCGGGATTTCGGCGGCGATGTTCGCAATCTGTCCTTTTCCGAAAAGGATTTTGACCGGGTTATGGAAGGAGAAGTTCTGCATTGGTCACTCCGAGTGATTCTGTGGGTGGTTCGGGGCCGTCGTCCGGGGAGTCCGGCCCGAAAAGGCGAAGTCTGTTCCACGGAAGTGAAGATGGGTACTTCTTTTTCCGGGACTGACGTTGACCGCACTGCAAATCGTTCCAGTGAAGCCGCTTGTATTCTGGCGGTAGTTAGAGTTTGATTAATTTCAAGGCATTTTCATTAGTTTGGTGTTAGAAAAATGCTCATCCGAGTTTCATTCTGAATGGTGTTATGCCTGATCTTGACCTGCTGCGGACGTTTTTGACGATTTACCGTACCGGTTCGACGCAGTCGGCGTCTCAAGCACTGGGGATTCCCCGGACAATCGTCGAGGCGCGCCTCGAAAACCTCGAAACCAACCTCGGGCGGAAACTGTTCGTGCTCGCGCCGGATGGCCAATTCCGGCAGACGCCCGCCGCTCATGCGCTCGCGTCCAATATCGGGACACGGCTCGATGACCTCGAAGTGATGTACGAGGCGTCGCGTCTTGAATCCGTGGCGCTCGACGGGACGCTGGTGATTGGCGGTCCGGCGGAATTCATGACCCTCAACGCGCTTCCGGCGCTCGCTCCGCTTTCCGAAAAGGGCGTTTTTTTGCGGGTTCAACTCGGTCCAGCCGAATCGCTTCAGGAAAAACTGTCCGAAGGGCGGCTGGACGTGGTGATTTCTCCCCTTGAGCCGCGACGGCGGATGCTGCTTTTCGAACCGTTGTTCGAGGAGAGTTTTGTTCTGGTGGCGGGGCCGGCCTGGGCCTCGCGGATTGCCCGCGAGGATATCCGCAAGAGCGGTGCCCAGGCGCTTGCCTCCGTGCCGCTGGTGGCATACGCCGAGGATCTTCCGTTCATTCGCGAGTATTTCGGGGCCGTGTTCGACCACCGGATCAAGCGTCCGGCGACGATGGTGGTTCCAGACCTTCGGGCGGTTCTGGAAGCAACCCTCGCGGGGGTCGGGATGACCGTCCTTCCGCGATACCTCTGCGCGCCGCATCTGGCGACGGGGCGGTTGTTCGACCTGTTTCCGGACGCCAAGGCCCCCGGAAACATTCTCTACTTCATCTGGCGAAAGGGAACACCCGCCCTCCCGCGCGTGGAAGCCGCCGCCGGGCTGCTCAAGGACGCTGCAATCGGGTGGAATGCGGCCTGAAGCCAACGCAAACGTAAGGATGCCGAATGCGGCAAATGGTATGTCGCCGTTTGATTGAGGTTTCAGACGCTCCGGTCGCCCGGGCCGGAGATGCAGCCGTCGGATTCGCCTGTGGAATCCAGAATTGACTGCGTTTTTTCATTCCCCGTTCCTTGTTCCAAAGCCGTTACGCGACGGTCACCACGACCTTGCCGAAATGTTTCCCCGATTCGAGGTATTGAAAGGCCGCCGGGGCTTCGCCGAACAGGAAAACGCGGTCGATGACGGGTTTCAGGCGGTTGCGCTCGACCGCGCGCATGAGGGCTTCAAACATTTCCACGCTGCCGACGTCCACCCCCTGAACCGTGATGCCTTTCAGGGCGACCGGAAACGGGTTGACGACCGATTCGGAACCGGAGAGCCAGCCGATGAGGCTGATGCGGCCGCCGGTCCGGACGGCTTTCAGCGACCGTTCGAAGGTGGCCGCGCCGCCGACATCCACGACGTGATCCGCGCCTTCGCCTTCGGTGAGATGGAGGACCGTCTTTTCCCAGTCCGGCGTGGAAGTTGTCTCGATGACGGCATCCGCGCCGATCTGCTTGAGTTTCAAAGCTTTGGAAGGACTCCGCGTGGTGGCGACGACCCGCGCGCCGAAAAGGTTCGCAATTTGCAGCGCGAACATCGAGACGCCGCCGGTCCCCTGAACGACCACCGTGTCGCCCGCTTTGAGCCGCCCCTGCTCGACGAGGGCGTTCCACGCGGTCAGGGCTGCGCAGGGAAGCGTCGCGGCTTCTTCATAGGTTAAAAAATCGGGAATCCGGACGAGCGCGTTCTCGAAAAAGGCGACCTGTTCCGAGAGGACGCCGTCAATCGGCCCGCCGAGCGCGGCAACCAGTTTTTCGGCCCGGAGTTCGCCGGAAATCCACGTCTGATAGAAATTGGCCACCACCCGGTCGCCGACCCGCCACCGGGCCACGCCGGGACCGACCGCGACGACTTCGCCCGCGCCGTCCGACAGCGGAACGCGCGGCAACGTCACCCGCCGTCCGTGCCAGCCGTGGGCGATCATCAGGTCGCGGTAGTTGAGCGAGGCCGCCCTGACCCGGACGATCACCTGTCCCGACTGTGCTTCGGGCGGCTCGGTCGCCACCATGTGCAGGCCCGACGGACCAGTCTGGGCGCGGAGTTCGAACTGGCGCATGGCGGATTCCTCCCGACGACATGAATAAACGACATGAATAAAGGATGGAGCGGCGCATCTTCAACGGCGCCGACCGCCCCGCTCCAGTACGGAACGCGGCGGCCGCGCGTTTCAGTCGTCATGTTTAAGAAGAAATTCCGGGTTGATGACCTTGAAGGACAGTCGGCCCCCGGTGGCGGGTTCGTACCGCTCGGTTTTCGACCGGACGACAACGCCTTCCGCCCAGTTTTTCGGATTGATGACGCTCTTGCGGGTTGCGAACGCCACCATTTCACCCACGGTGCCGGCGAGCCGGAACGCCGGGTCGAGAATCGGGACGGTCGATATTTCAACCGCTTCCGTCAACCGGACGAACTGTTCAAAGTCCAGAAAGGTCCGGGTCGCCCGGTCGAACGCGCCGAAGCACTTGAAGGTCACTTCGGGCAGGGCGAGCAGGTTTTTCTGGATGCCGGGGCCGACGACCTCGCCCTGAAGCGCGAGATCGGCCCCGAAATCGGTCCGCAGCCGGTTCAGCTTTTCTTCGAGGCCGGCGGCGGCCCGCCAGTAGGCATTGCCCTCGACGAACTTCAGCTTCCAGTTCCGGCCCGCGACGTTGAGGCCGTCCGCGTCGAGCCAGACCGAGCAGCTCATCCCGTCGAGCTTTTCAGTAACGTAAAACTCGACCTCGGCGTGCCGTTCGAGCAGTTCCGGAACGGCCTGAAGTCGGATTTCGTCGGTTTTCGGCAGCCAGCCCGGAAAGCCGCCCTTGATCTCGGCGGCGGCGGACGGCGGCAGGGGCGGTTCGTACTTTGTAATTCCCAGCCGGTCGGTCACGTCGGCGCCGATTTCCATCTCCGTTTCCCCGAGCATCGCCAGCGGAAAGCAGATGCCCTGCGAAACCTGTCCGCGCAGGCGGACGGTCCGGATGCGGAATCCGCGCGGGCGGAGAAACTCGAATTCGGGCCGTTCGGGCATCCGCGAATCAATTTCGCAGTAGACGACCCGTTCGCCGACCCGGAATTCGCCTTTCTTGACGACGACTTCCCATCCGAGGACACGGGCGACCTCGATGGCATCGGCGTTCGGAATCGGCGAAAGCGATTCAATGGCCTGAATGGACGCCAGTTTTCTCATTGGTGGAACTCCTTCGCGAGTGAACATTTCGATCCGGAACCCGGACCGGAAATTCCTTCATCAATTCGCGTGCCGTGAAAATCATGCCTTCGGAGGTTTTTCCGGGCGTTTCCGCAAGTATTTTGCTCCCAACGGGTTGCAATGTTTTTCAGGTTTTTCGGGTGTCGGTTTTTCCGGTGGAAGTCGCTGAAGTGGAACGGTTTTTGAGACTGAGTTCTCAAACGGACGAGAATTTGAGCGAATTTTCCAGTGGTCCGTCGCCGGGGCTGGAAATTCTATTTCCTGAAATTGCAAAGAAATTTCTTGTCGAGTTTTTGAGGATGGAGTATTTTTCCGGCATTCAGTCTTCAATTTTTCCAGTGGGGCGGAGGGACGCCGTCGGCGTCATCCAAAAGGGAGGCTTTTATGGGACAGGGAACCGCCAGTGGCAAGAAAGCCACTTTCCGCGTCGCCGTCATCGACGAACTCAACCATGCCGCGCAGGCGGTGAAGCGTTTCGGCATCCCGGTGGATGCGACCTTCACGCTTGAGCAGGCGAACAACCGGCCGATGGATCTGGCCAATTTTCAGGTGGTGGTGGTCGGGGTGTCGCTGTTCCCGATTCGCCGCAAGATCGTGAACGAGTTGCGCCGGGCCTGTCCGCATGCCTGCCTGGTGTTTCTGCGCCGCTCGCACGAGCTTTCGAGTTTCCAGTCGAATTTTGAAGTGAAGAACTCGGTCGTGGCCGAATTTATGCTGAGTTCGACGACGCCGGACGAAATCTGGGACGCCGCGCGGGGAATGAAGGCGATGTTCCCGCTGCCCGCGTCTTCCGATCTTGAACCGCCGCCCGAGGCGTTTCTGGTGGAAAAGGTGATGAAGGTGGTGGCGACCAATTACCGCGATCCGAAACTGAACCTGCGCAGCGTCGCCGA
This sequence comes from Blastocatellia bacterium NZW_1522, assembly GCA_039793685.1. Taxonomy (GTDB): domain Bacteria; phylum Acidobacteriota; class Blastocatellia; order Chloracidobacteriales; family Chloracidobacteriaceae; genus JAAFHI01. Next base: position 60,985 of record JBDRAL010000013.1, on the reverse strand, counting down.
CCGGTTGAATCTGTCGTCGGGGCAGTTGTCGCGGCTGCTCAACCGGCACGCCGGAATGCGGTTTCGTCAGTTGCTTCAGCAGACCCGGCTGGAAGCGGCGAAGCAGTTGCTGACGACGACCAACTACACGAGCATCAAGGAAGTGGCGTTCAGCGTCGGCTTCAGCGACAGCGACTATTTCTCGCGGGCGTTCAAGCGTTACACGGGCAACTGCGCGACCGATTACCGGGGGAATACGGCCCTTCAGTAATGGTTTTTCCAGTTTTCCCGGAAATTTTTAATCTTTTTTGAGCCGAATCGAACAGATTCGGCTTTCTTGTTTACATATTGTTCACACCCGTGCAAATAATAGGCAATTACGTTCGACGATTCTCGTCGTTCGTCATGTGTGTTCAGTGAACGTTCATACCCGGAGCTTTCCGAACCCGGAAAGCCGAAGCGGAATCGTGCGTCACCACTGTTCCGTTTCGAATTTGTGAAACAATGCACTTTTTCACTCACTCCGTCCTCGGTTTAGGAGATTTACATATGCAGACAACATTTCGACAGAAGGCGCTGGCGGCGATTTTTGCCGTTTTCTCCAGCGTTCTTCTGATGTCGGGAAGCGTGCTCGCCCAGACGCAGGCGACCTCCGGCCAGATTACCGGCACGGTGGTTGACCAGTCGGGGGCGGTCGTGGCGAACGCCACGATCACGGCGACCAACACGGCCACCGGCTTCAAGCAAACCACAACCTCGAACGGGGATGGTGAATACCGGCTCGTTCAGTTGCCTCCCGGTGAATACAACGTCACTGCGGAGGGTGGCAGCTTTCAGCCCGTTACCGTGGAAAAGGTGACGGTGCTGGTTGGCCGTGCTTTTGAATTGAAGCTGACGCTCGGCGTCTCGGGGACCAGCGACGTGGTCGAAGTCACCGCGAGCGGTGTGGCCGTCCAGACGGCCCGCAGCGAAGCGGACTCGATCCAGAACGCGACCGCCATCCAGAACCTGCCGATCAACGGCCGCCGGTTCCAGGACTTCATCACGCTCTCGCCCAACGCGCAGGTCGAACCCCGCCGGAACCAGATTTCGCTGTCCGGTCAGCGCGGCGTGTACGGCGCGAACGTGAACGTCGACGGGATGGACTACAACCAGGCGTTCTTCGGTGGTATCCGCGGCGGCGAACGCTCGAACACGGCGTTCACCATTCCGCAGGAATCCATTCGCGAGTTTCAGGTGATTTCGTCGGGTTACTCGGCTGAATTCGGTCGTTCGACGGGCGGTATCGTCAACGCCGTCACCAAGTCGGGCACCAACCAGTTCCACGGTTCGGCCTTCTATCTGATCCGTCCGCAGGACACGGCTCGCTCGAACGAATACTTCGATCTGCTCGATGCCAACAACCGCGTGCGCGGCATCAACTCGCCGATCATCCCGGCCCCGACGCAGCAGCAGTTCGGCGGCTCGGTCGGCGGACCGATCGTGAAGGACAAGCTGTTCTTTTTCTTCGCGTACGAACAGCAGCGTCTGCGCCAGACGCGCAGCACGGTGTTCACGACGCTCGGCGGGTTTACCCCGACCGCGGCTTCGCAGGAAGGTTTCAACTTCTTCGTGCCGCAGCAGGGCAACTTCCAGCAGACCAACGACTCCTACGCGCCGTTCGCGCGTATCGACTGGAACATCAACTCCAAGAACACCCTGGCCGTCCGCTACAACTTCGGTTGGAGCCGCGCTGAAAACGCCAACTCGAACGGCGTTCAGATTCAGCCCAACACGGACAGCGCAATCAGCAACAACGGGAACGAATACGACCGGAACAACGTCGGCGTGGTGCAGTTCAACACGACCTTCACCCCGACCCTGTTCAACGAATTCCGCTACCAGTTCGCCCGCGAAGATCGTCCGCGGACCTCGAACTCGTCGCTCCCGCTGCTCAACGTCACCAACGTCGGTCGTTTCGGCGCGGTGAACTTCCTGCCGACCACCCAGTACGACACCCGCAACCAGTTCGTCGACAACGTGACCTGGCTCAAGGGCAACCACTCGATGAAGTTCGGTTTCGAGTACAGCCGGGTGTTCGCCAACCAGTTGTTCGGCTTCAACCAGTTCGGCAACTTCTTCTTCCAGGGCCTTGCCGGTTCCGGCAACACCCTGACGGAAAACGCGCTGGCGGCCATTACGAACGTTACGCGGACCGGCTACTTCGGCCGTTTCGACACCACCACCGCCCGTTACCAGTATCAGCTCGGCAACCGTTTTGCCGAATTCACGGTTCATCAGTTGGCCTTCTACGGACAGGATTCGTGGAAGATTCGCCCGAACTTCACGCTCAACTATGGTCTGCGCTGGGAAGGCCAGTACAACCCGACTCCCGAAGCCAACAATTCGACCCTCGTGAACGCGGTCAGCTCGACCCAGTTCCCGATCGACATCGCCGGCAAGCGCCGCAACCCGGGCCTTCTGCCGGATGTCACCGATCAGTTCGCGCCGCGGGTGGGTATCGCCTGGGATCCCTTCAACAACGGCAAGTCGGTGTTCCGCGCCAACGCGGGCTACTTCTACGCCACGACCCCGTTGCTGCTTTTCGCGGCGTCGGTGAACAACTTCCGGACGCCGTTCGGCGACGTTTCAACCCAGTTCCCCTACAACCTCCCGACCGGCTTCAGCCAGGCGGCCTTCGACGCCAACCCGGCCACGGCCGGCTACCGCGCGGTGGTGGGCACGGGCGTGACCCCGAACACGGTCTATCGTCAGTTGCTCCTTGCGGGCATCAACCTCAATGCGTCGTCGCTCGGCAACCTGCCGGTTCCGACCCAGACGCAGATCAACTCGGTTGCCGCCATCCTCGGCGTGCCGCAGACCTCGGGCCTGAACCTGATCTTCACCGCGGACGACTTCAAGAACCCGCGTGCCGGACAGGTCAACTTCGGGTACGAATATGAAGTCTCCAAGGGCTTCACGGTGGGCGTCGATTTCAGCTACATCAAGACCGTCTACCTCCAGCGCAACCGCGACCTGAACTACTCGTTCCCGCGGCCGAACATCGACAACGTGGCGGGTGACACCTCGGGTCGTCCGATTTACGGCAACGGTCAGGGCGGTACGCCCGCGCTCCGTGCGACGTCGGCGTTCAACCAGCTCGGCGTCCGCGAATCGACGGCGCGCTCGATCTACCGCGCGATGGTTCTGCGTGCGAAGTTCGAACGCAAGTGGGGGCAGTTCAGCGCGTTCTACACGCTGTCCGACAACAAATCGGATGACGATAACGAACGCGAAGCCGGCGGTTCGTTCCCGGCGGACTCGTTCGCGCTTGCCAGCGAGTACGGCTTCTCGAACATCGACCGTCGCCACCAGTTCGTGGTGAACCCGATCTTCTTCCTGCCCTACGGCTTCGACGTTGCCGGTACCGTTCGCCTCCAGTCGGGTTTCCCGATCAACGCGATCGTCGGCACCGACGTGAACCGCGACACGGTCAACAGCGACCGTCCGCTGCTCGCGCCGGGCGTCATCATGCCGCGCAACAACTTCCGCAACCGTCCGGTCTACAACGTGGACCTTCGGATTCAGAAGGGCTTCAAGTTCGGTGAAACCCGTCGTCTGGTCATCTCGCTGGAAATGTTCAACATCTTCAACCTGATGAACCTCCAGCTCGGCGGCAGCGCCAACATCTTCTGCTCCACGGCGGGCCAGTCGGTGGCGGCCCAGCGTGCCTGCGGTCTGGCGACCGGCGCGCCGTTCAACAGCAGCTTCCTTCAGCTCCGGACGGCCGGTGTGTTGAATCCCAACAACATTTCCGGTCCGGCGACGGGCGTCGGCCAGTTCCAGTTCGGTGTCCGGTATCAGTTCTAATCGACTGACCGGAATCCGGGACGGATTCGCGGCGGCGGGGTTTCGACCTCGCCGCCGCTTTTTCGTTTTTTTCCCTCTTATAGTTTTTGAAAATTTAAAACGGTAATTACGGTGGGTTTGAAATTGCCCCGAACAGGCGCGGATGCGCCGTCAGACAATAGAGCGACTTTCGGTTGCGTGCGACCTTCTTGCCGAACTGTGAATGGCCCGCATATTGGATGTAGCCCACGTCCGGAGCGCTTGGGCGAGGACGTGGGAAAATGTGTGAAAACATTGATTTTATTGGGTTTTACGGCGAAACATGTTCCCCGTAGCCTCGCAAAAAACGCTGCGGCTACGGGCTATGCCCAATAATCCACCCACCCATGCGGCGGTGAATTGGTCGTAATCAAACGAAAACTGCTCTAGCCCCACCCGTGAGGGTGGGGTAACAGACGGCGGAATGCCGAGCCGTAACGCGGCGACACCTCGTGCTGCGTCTTCGACGCTTTGAAATTGCCACAAACGCCACCCCACCCTCACGGGTGGGGCTATTACCTACCGGCGCATTCGCGCCTGTCCGAGGCAATTTGGCCCATCGTCATTACCAGAATAATTTTTCAAAAACCATAAGCGGGGTACTCTGAACAGTTACTGGAAACGAACGCGGGACTTTGATCGAGGAAAAAACGACAGGGCGCGGCCTCGTAAGTTTTATCGTCCGGTTGAAGGACAGGAATAAAGGATCGCGCGCGTACGATGGGCCGATTCCGGAAGTTTCAGGAATCGGAAGCCGGTTTTCGGGGTGGCGGTTCAGGCGATCGGGGCGGGAAATTCGTCGGAAATCCGCTCGCGGATGGCTGTTTTCAACCGGCGCATGAACTCGGGGCGGGGGATTTCCTTCGCCCCGAACAGTTTCATGTGCGGCGTCATGACTTCGATGTCCATCCAGGTCAGGCCGAGGCCGCGCAGGAAGTTCACCGTCTCGATGACGACGAATTTCGAGGCGTGCGACTCCTTGTAGAACATGCTCTCGCCCGCGAACATCCTGCCGATCATCACCCCATACATCCCGCCGACCAGCTCGCCCGCCGGGTTGCGCGCCTCGAAGCTGTGGGCGAACCCTGCCTTGTGCAACGCGATGTAGGCGTCGCGGATGTCCGGCGTAATCCACGTCGAAGCCTGATTCTTGCGGCGCGCGCCCTGGCAGTTCGTGATGACCTGCTCGAAATCCGTATCGACGTGAAACGTGAATTCCGTCTTTTTCAGATAACGGGCGAGCCGCGACGGAACGTGAAACTCGTCGAAATCCAGTACCGCCCGCTCCGCCGGGGCAAACCACAGCATCGGGTAGCCCTCGTGCGGCCACGGGAAAATCCCGTTGCCGTAGGCGAGCAGCAGTGATTCGACGTGGAGGTCGCCGCCGACGGCGAGCAACCCGTACTCGTCGGCTTCGTCAACGGATGGAAATTCGACAATGGGCATGTGGGTAATTGAGAATTGAGAATTGAGAATGCAGATTCGGGTGCTTGAGAACGTCGAGAATCGAGAACCGTCAAACCGTTTCTCAATTCTCAATTCTCAATTCTCAATTTTTCATTTTTCTTCTTCCGGGTCGGTCATGTCGCCGCCGGAAATGGCGATGCGGAGGCCGGTCCCCAAAATACATTCGGGACAGTTTCCCCGCTGGTCAGGCAGCGCGCGGCCGCGCATGGCCGAGCGACAGAGTTCAGCCTTGAAGGTGCAGTAACCACCACGACGGACGCGATAAACCGGGTTGGGAACTTCATAGGGGCGTCCGTTGGCCGGGGCGTTGGAGTAGTCCTCGGTAAAGGCGTCCTGGCACCATTCCCAGACGTTGCCGTACATGTCGAACAGGCCGAACGCGTTGGCGATGCCGAGCGAACCGACCGGGAGCGTCCGGCCGAGCGTCGGCGTCGCCTTGCCGGTTCCGTAGGGATATTCCCCGTTGACGTTCGTGACGCGTGTGTTGAGGGCGTTGCCGAAGGAGAAGGGCGTCGTCGAGCCGGCCCGGCAGGCGTATTCCCATTCGGCTTCGGTCGGCAGCCGGAACCGCTTTCCGGTCGCGCGCGAAACCCGTTTGCAGAATTCGACCGCCTCCGGCCAGGTGATGTTCTCAACCGGCAGCGCTTCCGTACCCTTGAGGTCGGTCAGCCGCGCCCGGTTGAAGTAGGACGGGTTTTCCGGGAGGTCGATGTTGATTTTCGGCTGTTTGGCAATGAATTCCCACTGCGCCTGCGTGATTTCGAAACGGCCCATGTAGAACTCCTGAACCGTCACCTCGTGCTGTTTTTCGTTCTTGTTCCGGCCGAACTCGGTTTCGGGCGACCCCATCGTATATTTCCCGCCGGGAACCTTCACCAGTTCAAGGTAGACGCCTTCGGACAGCTCAAGCGCCAGCGCCTCGGTCTCGCCGATTTTCGGTTCCTTCAGATTGCCCTTGTCGTCGATGGAAACGGTCTGGAACTGATTGAATTCGAGAGGCGTGGTCAGGAGTTTCGCGTCCGCTTCCACATTTCCGCCCGCCGCCCGTCGGGCGCGCTCGGCATCGAGGTTCTTGGAAAGGGCATCGGCCAGTTTGTAGTACTTGCCGCCCTCGCCGAACTTCTTCATGAAATCCTTGATGGCCGTCTGGTCATCCGAATTCCGAATCTGATTCCACGCGATGTCTTCGTCGGAGAGCTTGGCCTTGACGACGATCTTCGGCTGCGGACGCGGTCCGACGGCGCGCGGCGCGGCCGGGACGCGGATGACCTTGATCGGCGTGTAATCGCGTTGCGCCTCGACCAGCGCGGGAAGGCCGATGGCGACCGTGGCCAGTGCCCCGGCGATGAAGACAGCGAAACGGGAGGAAGTACGCATAAGCCGATACCTGAATCGAAGAAGGGTTCTGGGGTTTGGGTTCTGGGTTTTAGGTTTTTGATTCCGAATTTGAACTTTAAACCTGACCACCAACTTTCCAGAACCCAGAACCCAGAACCCAGAACCTAAAACCCAGAACCCAATACCCAGTCTTCACCCGGCTTCCTGCCGCAGCACGCCGAGCGGTTTTTTCAGGAAGACGTCGAAACTTGCCACGATACCGACGACAACCACGAGCAGCGCGGTCACGGCGACGGCCCCGAGGCAGAAGCCGGGAAAGGCGCGCCAGCCGATTTTCATCACCTGCGTGGAAATCGTCCAGCTCAGGCCGATGGCCGAGAGCGAGCCGACCGTCCCGGCGGCGAGGCCGAGGACACCGTATTCGACAAGCGCCATGGAAAAGAGCGTGGGCAGTTTCGCGCCGAGGGTTTTGAGGATGGCCGCTTCGTACATCCGCTGGTATTTCGTCATGACGACCGCGCCGACGAGAATCCCGATGCCGCTGATGAAGACGAAACCACCCAGAAACGTCACGGCCAGCGAGACGCCTTCCAGTACCTTGCGGACGCGTTCGACCACGTCCTGCACTTGAATGACCGTGACGTTCGGGTAGCGTTTCACCAGTTGCGTCTGAAGCATCGAACGTTGCACGGGAGTCCCGCCGTACTTGACGGGCGCAAACAGGATTTGCGGGGCATTTTCCAGTGTTCCGGGCCGGAAGACAACCATAAAACCGCTGTTCGTCTTGCGCCATTCGACTTTTCGGAAACTGGTGACACGGGCGGTGATTTCGCGGCCCTGAATGTCGAACGTGACGCTCTGGCCGAGTTCCACGCCGAGGTCCTTGCGCATGGATTCCTCCAGCGAAATCTCCGGGCCGGAGGCGGGCGTGGCGGGCCAGTAGTTTCCGGCGATGACGGATTCGGCCCGGTCGAGCGTCGGGCGGTAGGTGACCCGGAATTCCCGGTCGATGCGGCCCCGCCGCAATCGGTCGGTAATGGCGTTGAAGTCGATTCGCTGACCGTCCACGCCGACGATGCGCGCCGACACGGTCGGAATGAAGGTCGGGTCGGCCCCGGTTTCCCGGCGCAGGATTTCCCGGACGCCCTCGGCCTGATCCGGCTGGATGTTGACGATGAACATGTCCACTGCCTGTCGGAAGGACGACACGTCGAGTTCGTTTTCGAGGTTCATCTGGATCATCCGGACGCCGACAATGAAAAACGCGCCGAGACCGACGGTCAGCACCACCGTCGCCGTCTGGTTGTTCGGGCGGCGCAGGCCGCCGACGCCATGCCGGACGGCGAATGACGGCGCGGCTTTCAGGGTACTCGCCATTTTCACGACGGCCCAGCTCAGGCCGTAGAGCAGCGCCCCCGTCACGGCCAGTCCGCCGAGGAAGTAACCGCCGACCCTGACCGAACCGGCCTGCCACGAAAAGACGAGCAGCATTCCGGTACAGCACAGCGCGATTACGAGGACGCGCGCCCACGCAAACCGGCGGGTTGCGGCTTCGTCGCCTCGCAGCAGGCGGCCCGGTTTGACCGACCAGACGCGCAGCATCGGAACGAGCGAAAAGAGCAGGGAAAGCAGCGTACCGACGGCCAGCCCCTGAACGATGGCGCTTCCCGTCAGTTCAAAAGTGACCGGGAAGGGGAAAAGCGGTTGTACCTTCGGGGCGAGGAGCCGGATCAGGATTGCCGCCGCCAGCCATCCGAACAGGCTTCCGACCCCACCGAGCAGCAACATTTGTGAGACGTAGATGGAAAACGCCGTCCGGTTCGATGCGCCGAGACACTTCAAAACCGCGATGGATTGCAGGCGCTGCTGGACGAACACCCGGGCCACGCTCGCGATGCCCACCCCCCCGAGCGAGGCGATAACCAGTCCGATGAGCGCGAAAAAGTTCTCGGTCAGTTCAATCTGCCCTTCGAGCTGCTGGAGCGAGTTGCGGTAGGTGGCCAGCGCCAGTCCGGGCATTTTGAAGGCCCTGGGAACCGTGGAGAAAAAACCGGGGATTTGGGTGTCCGGAATTTTGACGAGCGTGATGTATCGCGCCCGTGACCCGAAGCGCACCAGTTCGGCCTTTTCGAGATCTTCCAGCCGCATGAAAACGCGCGGCCCCTGCGCGAACGCTCCCGGTCCCCCACCCGGTTCTTCGGCGACGGTTCCGCGAATCGTGAACAGCACCTCCCCGATTTTCATTTTCCCGCCAAGGGGGATGTTCAACTGCTCCAGCAGGGAAGGCTGGACAAAAACCCCTCGCTCGCCGTACGCCGCGTAGGAATAGGGCATTTCATTGACCCGGACCGCCCCGTAAAACGGAAACGCCGACTGAACCGCCTTGATTTCGACGCCGAGGCTGCGCGTGCCGTCCTCGGTCAGGGCCATCGTGGCGATTTCAACCACATCGGTCGTCCCCTTTTGTGCCTCCGGCAGTTTTTCAAGCTGCTTCGCAATGGCGGCGCGACCCTCGGGCGGCAGCGGCTTCGGCGAGGTGATCCGGACATCCGCGCCGAGGATCATCCGGATGTTTTGATCCGCGGCGGCACGGACGTTTTGCGATCCCGACCGGAGCGTGATGATCGCCGTCACGCCGAGTGCAATGCACAGAAAGAAAAACGCCAGCCGTTTCCAGGCGGCGCGAAACTCGCGAACGATCATTCTGAGGGCAAACGGCATAAAAAAGGTTTCAGGTTTCAGGTGTCGGGTGTCAGGAATCGGAAATCCGCCTTTTTTTCAGTCGCCGGAGGCGACGGCATATCGTTAGCCGATGGCGCGAGCCATCGGGAGGAGGCGACGGCATATCGTTAGCCGATGGCGTGAGCCATCGGGGAGCCGGGCGGACAGGCGGTGTCGCGGATGACGCGTCCGTCGCGCAGGACGATTTCCCGGTCGGCGGCGTGCGCCAGTTCCTCGTTGTGCGTGACCATGACAAGCGTCGTCCCGGTGTCACGGTTGAGTTTCAGCAAGAGTTCGAAAATCCGTTCGCCGTTGGCCTGATCGAGATTTCCGGTCGGCTCGTCGGCCAGCAGGATGGCCGGTTCGTTGGAGAAGGCCCGGGCGATGGCGACGCGCTGTTGTTCGCCGCCGGAGAGCTGTTTCGGGTAGTGTCCGGCGCGTTTTGAAAGTCCCACGGCGTCGAGCAGCGATTCGGCGCGGCGGCGGGCGTCGCGCCGTCCTTGGATTTCCATGGGAATCCGGACGTTTTCGAGCGCGGTCGCCGACGGAATCAGGTGAAACGACTGAAAAACGAACCCGATGGTTTTTCCGCGAAACTCGGCCAGCGCGTCCTCGCCGAGCCGGGTGACGTTCGTTCCGGCGAGAACCACATCGCCGGAAGTCGGCGCGTCGAGTCCGGCGACCAGGCCGAGGAGGGTTGATTTTCCGCTGCCCGATGGGCCTAAAATGGCCGCGAACTGACCTTTGGAAATGGTCAGGTCGAGCGGGTGCAGGATGGTCAGCGATTCACTCCCGCTCGCGACCGTTTTCGAGACGTTCCGAAGTTCGATCATTCACAATCCTGTTCTTTGTCCGTGGTCCTTTGTCCGTTGTTGATCCTTTCTGGTCGTGAAGTCCGTCCGCGAAAAGCGGATGAAAAACGTGCCACCGCTCCTCGACCGACAAATGACAACGGACAACAAACAACGGACACCGAGACTATGACCCATTTCAACTTCCATTGCCTAGCGCGGCTCGCCCCCCGTCGGACGGTCGGCGCGCTCCTGCTCGCCACTAGTCTGCTGGTCGGTGGGGCCTGTTCCAGTTCGGGGAAGGGGCCTGCCGGTCCCTCCGTGACGCCGCTGCCGACGGTCAGCGAACCAGACCGTGCGACGTGGCCGAAAATCGTGGCTCTCGGCGACAGTCTGACTGCCGGATACGGGCTGAAAAGCGACAAAATGTACCCCGTACTACTCCAAAAGAAAGTTGAGGCCGCCGGTTACAAGTTTGTCGTGGTTCCCGCGGGCGTTTCCGGAGACACCACGGCGGGCGGCGTCCGCCGACTGGACTGGTCGATGCAGGGCGACGTGAAGGTGGTGATCGTTGAACTCGGCGCCAACGACGGGCTGCGTGGCCTGTCGGTGTCCGAGATGCGGCGCAACCTTCAGATCATCATCGACCGCATTCGGGCGCGGAAGGCGACGGTGGTGCTGTGCGGGATGGAAACACCGCCCAATCTGGGGAAGGAATATGCCGGACAGTTCCGCGCGGTTTTCGCCGAACTTGCCAAGCAGGACGGGGTGGTCCTGCTGCCGTTCTTTCTGGAAGGCGTGGCCGGAAAGCCCGAGCTGAATCAGGAAGACGGAATTCACCCGAATGAACGGGGCACCGAAATCGTGACCGAGAATGTCTGGCGGGTACTTGAACCGGTCTTGGCGAGGGCCGGAACGGATGCCAAATGAGGTTCAGACGGTGGCGTGAAGGGCTTCGAGCCGCCGTCTGATCTGATAGTAGTCTTCGAGGAGCGTGTTGAAGGTGACGATGAAGGGAATCTGGAGCGCGGCGGCTTCCTCGATACGGCGTTCGAGGTCCTTGCCTTCGTCGGATTCCATGTCGATTCCGTCTTCCTTCTCCATCAGTTCGTAGACGTTTTCGCCACGGGGATGGTGGTGATAGCCATAGGTGACGAACGCCAGCGTCAGGCCATCGACGACGGTCTGGGCGAGTGACTGGTCATCCAGATTCAGCGGCGCGAAAAGAAAGGAGTCGTTTTCGACGCCGAGTTCGCGGGCCAGTCGGTGAATTTCTTCTACAAGCGTAACGTCCATGCGCGGTTCAGCAAATGATCCGTGTCGCGGGGCGACGGAAATGTTCAGCGATGGTCGATCATCAGCTTTTCGGACATGGCGAAAAGCAGTTTCTGACGGGCGCTCACGCCGTTGCGGCGGGATGACTGCCAGAGCGCGACGGCCTGCGAGTATTGCTCGCGGGTGCTTGCCGGGGCGTCGTCGTTGGCAAGCTGTTCGCCGAGGGCGCGAATCTGACGCAGGGCGCGTTCCTGTTCCTGCCGGGCATGGATCAGAAACCGCATCTGGTTGGAAAGATAAGCTTCAAGTTCTCCGGGTGACTGCGGGGCAACGGCCGATTCGTAGATTTCGTCGGTATACTGCGCGGTGTGTTGGACCTGCTGATTCGGGCGTTTGTTCTTCTGGTCCTTCCGGTTTCCGTTGTTCCCGTTATTGCCGTTGTTGTGGCCGTTCCGTCTGGATGGTCTGCGGTGCTGTTTCATCGACACGATTTCCCTCGCTGCTCTGGAATCGGTTTTGAGGTACGGAAGCGATACCCGGAACGCTTCCTGCCTTGGCACGCAGTGAACGTAAGTTCAACTCGTGAAGTCGTTTGGAAAAAAAGCCAATACGACGGCGCGATTGTAATGATTCCGTTTTTTCTGTCAACAAGGCTGACGAGAAGCGGTCGGCGGAGCGTCGTCCGCCGTCAGGGGGAAAGGGACGAATCCGTCACCGGGGGATGGCGGCGGACGGCTGGCAACTACAACGGAACCGGCAGGTTCCCGACATGGACGACCGGTTTGGCGACCGAGCCTTCGACACTGACCGGAATCAGGACATTCGAGAGCGATTCCGGGCCAAGTGAGCCAATGAACGGAAGGGAAATCGCCCGTTTTCGAATGAAATATCCGGCGGGAATTTTAACCTGGAAGGAAATCCGGGCCGGGTTTTCACGATAGAAAACGGTCCCGTCGGCGGTGGCGCGATGGTCCGGGTCGAGGGTGCAGATGAGGTCGGAAAGGTTGAGCCGACCGGTGTCGAAGCGAAATTTCAGCGTCAGCGACTGAAACCGGACCGATTCACCCGGCGGGGCGTTCGGCGATGTCGGCGTCGCCGGCGCGGATTTCCCGTCCGTGCCCCCGGTCGAGGGAAGAATGCCGCCGATCAGGTCCTTCACCGGCCCGGTGTCGATGCCGCCGATTCGGTCGGGAACTTCCGGGACGGCGGGTATCCGCGGCGTCGGAAGGGCCGTGGGACTGAAGGCGATTTTCGGAAATCCTCCGTCGCGGATTTCGGTTTCGCCGTTCCCTTCCATCTGTTCGAATCCGCCGCCGCCGCCGGACCAGGTCCCTCGGAGGTCCATTTTCAGGCGTCCCGTCCCGCTGATGAAGGTTCCGTCGGTTCTCGCGAACAGACGGGCGAAATCAACGTCGGCAAGCGTCCCGCGCAGGGTGAACATGGTCGCGTCACGTCCGAAATTCGCCTCGCCGTCACCGGTGAAGACCCCGGACGCGACCGTCGTTCTGAGCATCCGGCAGGTCAGACGGCGGTCGGCGACCCCGCCCTCGCCGGAGAAGTCGGAAAAAACCAGCGGTTCCGGGCGGGACGACGTGTTCAGCGTGATGGTCCCGCGGCTGACGGAAAGCGATTCGATGACAAGGGGCGCCGTCGGGGCGGCGGTCGGTTCCTGGGCCGACAGGGTTGCGAGCGCCGTCACGACCGGCGGGTGGTATCCGTTTTCGGTCGCCGCGGAGGTCTTGGCGGGCGGAAGTTCGGTGCCGACGATGTCGAGCGCGCCGCCGTCGATTTCAATCCGTGAAAAGTAGGGACGCTTGCGGGCGAGGTCGAGCAGGCTGATGCCGAAGGTGGCCGATTCGAGTCGGCCGGTGACCGGTGCGTCGGGGCGGGATTTTTCGATGGCGATGTCGGAAACCCGAATGGTCAGCGGAAAAAAGGACGTCATTCGGGCCGATTGAATCCGGACGGTACAGGAAAGTGCCCGTCCGAGGATCGGTTCAAGGCGGTTTTTGAGCCATCCGGCGGGCAGGATGCCGGGAAAGGCGACGATGACGAGAAGAATTGCAATCAGGGAAATCGCCCCGATGAACAAAATCTTCGAGGCCCGGCTGCGCAGAAACGGTTTTGCGGTGGTGGTCATGTCAGGTCCGTGACGGAGAGGCCCTGCTTGAGCCGTTCGAGCGCGATGGCGGCGGCGGACTGGTGCGCCGCCTTGACGCTCGGACCGCTGCCTTCGCTGATGATTCGGTCGTTGATGCTCAGAGTGACGAAAAACTGCCGCTGGTGGGGCGGCCCGTCGGCCGACACCGTGTGGTATTCCGGCAGCGGCAGCCGGTTGGCCCGCAGCCAGTCCTGGAGGCCGGTCTTGGCGTCGGCGAGGGTGACTTCCAGCGGGTCGAGTTCATCCATCGATGCCGCAAACTCGGTCCGGATAAAACGGGTGGCTTCGGCCATTCCGCCGTCGCGGTACATTGCCGCCGTCAGTGCCTCGAACGCATTTTCGAGCAGGGCGCGCTTGGCCCGGCCGCCGGTCTTTTCCTCGCCCCGGTTCAGCCGCAGAAATTCTCCCAGACCGATTCCGCGCGCGATTTCGGCCAGATGAATCGAACCGACGAGGTGCGACTTGAACTTGGCGAGAACGCCTTCGGCCGCATCGGGGAAGCGTTCGTCGAGCCATTCGCTGACGATGAAGCCGATGACGGCGTCGCCGAGGAATTCGAGTCGTTCGTTGTGGCGGCAGGTGCCGTAGGGTTGTTCCGAAGCGAATGACCGGTGGGTCAGGGCTTCAATCAGCCACGCCCGGTCCTGAAACCGGTAGCCGATGCGGGTTTCGAGCTTTTCCAGATTATTCCGGTCGCCGGGGGTAGTTTTCATGGAAAGGGAAAAGGCGCACCCGTCTTGCGACGAATGCGCCCGGAGGGTCAGCCGGAAATTCCGGCGGGTTTATTTGCAGACATCCTTTTGCGTCGCGATGAAGGCGTCCAGTCCGTCGAGTTTGTCCTCGTGGGTGATGGAGTAGTAGTACTCCAGTTCCTTGCGCGCCAGCTTGACGATTTCGGCGTAGACCGCGGCGTTCTCGCTCGCCTGGCAGCCGTTGATGCACTTGGCGAACAGCGCCGACGCCTTGTCGGCTTCCGCGAAGGCTTCCTTGAGCGCGGCCGCGCCCTTTTCGCCCTTCTTCTCATCCTCGGTCAGCGCCTGATAAGCCTTCGCTTTTTCTTCATACCGGCCGCCCTGGATGAACCCGAGGTTATAGTAAAGATTCGGGTAGTACTTGCAGCCCAGTTCGAGTGCCTTCTGGATTTCCGGCTCGGCCTCGGCGAATTTCTTCGTGTTGTAGAGCGGAATCGAAATGACGAAGTGGCAATAGGCCAGCGTGGACGATTTGACGTCCGCCCAGGTCTGCTTCTTTGCCGGATCGAAGCGGGAAACGTCTTCCTTGCCGGCCTCGATGGCGGCAATGGCGCGCTGGGCCAGTTTGGCGGCTTCGTTGAAGGCGGCCGAGCCGTCCTTCTTTTCCGTGACGAGCTTGTTCCCGTCGGTCTGAGCCTGCTGGATCAGGTCAAAGATAAAGTACAACTCGACATCCGGCGGCTTCGGCTGGTTGGCCGTGAATTCCTTGGGACGGTCACGATTCAGATCTTCGGCGAACTTGAGCGCGTCGCTGTACTGGCCGGTTGCCTTGAGCGCCTTGTAGCGCTCGTAGCGGGCCTTGTTCAGGTCGGCGTAGACATAGCGCGCGTAGGTTTCCGTCGGGCTTCCCTTGAAAAACGCCTCGCCCAGTTCGACGACCCGGGCGGGGTCCTTTTCCGCGTGGATGGCCTGATAATCGGCGTATTCCTTGCGGATTTTGTCGGCCTGCGTGTCCTGCGCCAAGGCCGTGCCGCCTTCCGACAGCGACCGTGGCTGGCCAAAAGCCGAACCCGGTGTGACGAGACTCACGGTAAGTAATAGGCCGAAGGCGGTGGTTGCAACTTTCTTCATGATGAAATCAGTCTCCTCCAGAAACTCCGGGGAACGGAGCATTCAAATTTCGAGTACGGGTGTGGAATGAATGTGTTACGTGACACCGTGCTCGGCGGATTTCCTTATGCACGGCGTGCGATGCTGGCACGCTGATTTTCGTTTGTCAACGCGCCGAATTTCCTCGTGACAATCCCCGAAATCCCGTTTGCGCGGGTGAAAGCGGCTCGTGTATAACCGCCGCTACAACACCCACACCCACCGAATTTTCTCCCGAGAATTTCAGAAGGAGTTCCGCATTATGGCTTCCGTGCGCGTTCCGTACAGTAAAGAAGATGACTATGCCGACGATATCATCCGGCAACGACAGGAGTTGATCGCCGAGCGCATCGGCGAACCGCTCAAACATGTGTCGAGTTATTCGTTCGATCCGCATGGGCTGCGCGGCAACATCGAAAACTTCGTCGGCGTTGCGCAGATTCCGATCGGCCTCGCCGGGCCGGTGCTGATTCACGGCGAACACGCGCAGGGGGAATTCCTCGTGCCGATGGCCACGTCCGAGGGGACGCTCGTCGCGAGCTACAACCGCGGGATGAAGGCGCTCACCGTTTCCGGCGGCATCACCTGCACGGTTTCCGCCGACCAGATGCAGCGCGCGCCGGTCTTCATTTTCGAGAACGCCCGCGAGGCGCGCGACTTCGCCCAGTGGCTGCGCGACAACTTCGACAAGGTGAAATTCGCGGCGGAAACCACGACCAAGGTCGGGAAACTGCTCAACATCGAGTTCTACCACTCGAACAAGTTCCTCTACACGCGCTTCAACTATTCGACGGGCGACGCCGCCGGGCAGAACATGGTGGGCCGCGCGACCTACGTCGCGTGCCAGTGGATCGTCCAGAACGGCCCGAAGGTCGCGCGCTGGTTTCTCGAATCCAACTTCGCCACCGACAAGAAGGCGTCGCAGATCAACAGCATCATGACGCGCGGCAAGCGCGTGACCGCCGAGGCGACGATTCCGAACGAAGTGCTTCAAAAGCTGATGCACACCTCGTCCGAATCGCTCCACTACCACTTTCAGGTGCAGTCCATCGGCGGTTTCATGTCCGGCGTGAATAACAACGGCGCGCACTCGGCCAACGGCGTGACGGCGATGTTCATCGCGACCGGGCAGGACGTGGCGAACGTTTCCGAATCCTCCGCCGGCATCCTCTATTGCGAGCGGAAGGAAAACGAAGACCTTTACCTTTCAATAACCATCCCGTCGCTCATCGTCGCGACCTACGGCGGGGGCACGAACCTGCCGACGCAGGCGGAATGTCTCCGGCTGCTCGGCTGCGACGGTCCCGGCAAGGTCAACAAGCTCGCCGAAATCGTCGCCGCCGTCGTCCTCGCGGGCGAACTCTCGCTCGCCTCGGCCATCAGCTCGCACGACTGGGTGTCGAGCCACGAGCAGTACGGGCGGAACCGCTAAAAGGCAGGGATCAGAGGTCAGGGATCAGGGATCAGAAAGACAAGGTAGAATGCACGGCCGTGGGTCGTGGCAGTTTGCCAAAAAACTGATTCCTGACTCCTGACTCCTGATCCCTTGATTCTTCAACCTGATCCCTGACTCCTGATCCCTGATTCCTGTTTTTCGTCATGCCCAAGAAATCCAAAGCGCAGAAATTACGCGCCGTTCAACGCCCTGTCGTTCAACCGAAAGCCGCCGCGGTCGTCGTCGACGATCCGCACGCCCCGCAAATCTTCTGGGGCCGCCATCTTTCACTCCGTTTCCTTTTGCATGCGATTCCTTCGCCGGATGGTCCCACAACCGTACACCTGCTGGTCACGGATGAGCTTCGCGACGGCGCAATCAAGGTTTTTCGAAGTGAATCCGATCCCGAAGCCGTCGCCGCGCTGATCGCGGAAGCGCCGTTCAAACTCCTGAGAGCCGACAAATTGCAGGCTGCGAAGGTCATCGAGTTCGGACGCCGCATCAGTCGGGGGCTTGAACGCGACATGCCGGAAGGTTTCGATGCCTTTCGTGAGTCCTTTGGCGATCTACCCGCCGCGCCGCCCGCGCCCGGGACTTACCTGTGTCCCATTTCCGATGAACCCCTGCCGCCGGCCATCGTCGAACGAATCCGCAAGAATGCCCTCGGCGGCATCGACGGTTACTATGTGAGCGACCGCTATCAGGGCAAGATGCTCGGCGCGAAGCACCCGCGCTACGCCTTGCCGATGCATGTGCGCTACAAGACAGCCTTGCTTGAGTCGGAGGAACTAACGTTCCGGCCGTCGGGTTGGGACAACCTCGAACGAGCCATTCAAAGCGAAAACTTCGAGGATGTGGTCGGCCTTGCGATGACCCAGGATGTGGCGCGCGGCACGGCGTTCTCCTGCGAGAAATTTCTCGCCGACGGCACGGTAGTCAATCCGCAGATTACCGACGCCGACGTGAAGACCGCGCTGGAGACGATTCGCAAGGCGTTCGAGGAAGAGACGGAAATCCCGACCGACGGCGCGACGCCGACAGTGAGTTTCGTGCTTGACCTGCTCGACGAGGCGACCGCGCTCTGCAAGCAGATCTTCGTGGACAACGCGGAGAAACCGATGGAAACCCAAACGCTGCTGGACGCGATTGACGTCTGTCTGGCGGCCCTCAACAAATACGGATCGGCCACGAACCCCCGCGGCTACATCGATTTTCTGGCGGCCAACGTAAGGTGAAAGTCATGGCGAACGAATCCTTCCTGCTCACGAACGGACAGACCATCGTTTTCGGACCGGCGCGCGTCCGGTTCACCCGTCCCGGACGCCTTGGCGATGTCGTCATTTCGCTCGTCACGGTCGGGTTTGCAGTGATTGCCTTCGTGACGACGCTGGCGGCGGTCGCATCGTTGGGCGAAGGATTCACGTTTGCCGGCGCGGTCTGCCTGCTCGCGGGGCTGGCCGGGTTGTACACCGCGTGGCTCATGTTCCGCCGCGCGATGGGCGGCATCGCCGGACTGCCCGAAACGGCGGTCGAGCGCCGGGGCGGTGAAGTGTTCGTTTTCGGCGACGCCTTTCCTGCAAACGAAGTCTCGTTTTTCGGACGCTGGGGCAAACTCGGCGTTCGCTGCGGAAATGAAGATGTCGTTCTCGCCGAAGGTCTGATTCAGGAAGAAGTCGCGACGCTTGCCGAACGGCTCAACGACGTGATGTTCGGCGAGGGCGCGACGGTCGAAGTGCCCGGCGTCAAGTCGGCCGGGCTGACCGCCACGGAAGCCTGAACCGGTTTGCGTTCAATGATTTGAAGCGAGGTCGCCGAAGTCGGCGGCCTCGCTTTTTGTATACCGCCGGACTATTTCGACGGGCCGGTCGAGAACCACAAACGGTGCCGGAGCGTCAGCTTGCGCGCCTTCCGCGCCCGCTCCGAAAGCCGAATCGTAATCCGACGGCGTTTCGGTTGATTCAGTTCGTCATCTTCCACCGGAAACCCGACTTCATAGCGCGCGGCGTAGGCGTCCAGCACCCGCGCGAGGGCAGGACCGAGGCCGCCCGCCTCCTTCACCTTGAGCGACAGGCCGCCGGTTTTCTCGGCGAGCGCGTCGCCCGCGCCGGTCACGCTCATTCCGAACACAAAGCCGAGCGGGTTCAGCACGGTCGCGGCCGCGGCGTACGCCGGGAGCGGATCGAACTTCACCGCGCTCAGGCTGATGCCGTCCTCGGCCAGCCGGTCGGCGAGCGCGTTCCGCCGGTTTTTCCCGAACGTATCCAGCGAATTGATGCCGTCGCTGACGAGAATCAACGCCTTTTCGGCGGTTTCGTCTTCCGGCGCGTGCGCGCGGACCGCCTCGACCACCCGTTCCATCGGATCGCGTTCGCGGCGGCGGGTGTCAAGATCGAGCGTGAGCGGGTTTGAAATCGCCTCGGCGAACACCGACACGACCGACTCCCAGTCGCGGGTGGGCGCGAGCCGGAGGTCCGGGCGTCCCGCGAAAAGGTCGTTCAATACCAGAACGCCGACCCGGTCGCGCGGGCCGAGGCGGGCGAGCGCCGCCCGCAGCGAGGGGAGCGTGTCCGGGTCGAGCAGTTGACGCCGCGCGCCGTCGGGCGCGAGATTCGCGCACAGAAAAATGACCAGCGGTTTGCGTTCCGCGCCGCGAAATCCGAAGTAGTCTGGCTGACGGCGCTTGCCGTCCACGAGAAGTTCGATGTCGTCCGGGCCGAGATCGGCGACGGGGCGGCGGGTTTCGCGGTCCACCGCGAGCAGGTTGACCGAGACGGTCCTGACTTCGACGCTGCCGATGGGGGTGTCCGCGTCGGACGTGTTCTGGGCCGCCGCGCCGCCCGCGAACAGGGCCGACAGGCCGAGAAAAAGGATGAAACGAAGGATGTTCATATGAAGTGACCTCGCTGGCTGGATTCGGGCCGACCCGGTCGGCGCGAGGTCATCCTGCCCGGCGCGAGGGCTTCCGGCAGTGACCCGGAGCGCCGCCGGACTGATTCCGGACGCCACCGATTTCCGCAACTTTTGACGAGTCCCCATCGTACGCGCGCGATCCTTTATACATGTGGGCGCGCGGCGGTCCGGACCGGCTGAGGCCGTTCATGCGCGAGACCAGAATTTCGGTTCATTTCACCCGTTCGCTGATTCGCTTCGCCGCGTCGCGGGGCGCGTCGGCGGAAGACCTCTGCCGGGCGGCGGGCCTGACCCTCGCGCAACTCGGCGAGCCTGACCGAACCATCCCGAGCCGCCGTTCGGAGGCGGTCTGGGCACTGGCCGAGCGGCAGACCGGCGATCCGAATCTCGGCCTGCGCCTCGGCGAACATTCCCATCCGGCCGTTTTCGGACTGGTCGGCTATCTGATGACCTGCTCCGCGACGCTGGCGGAGGCGTTGGAAAAACTGGTTCGTTATTCGAATCTGCTCACCGACGGGGTGACCGGACGCCTGTTTCGTGAGGCGGATCTGGCGGGCGTCGAACTGACCGTCGCCGACCGGGAGGACAATTTTCTGCGACGGTCGGCCCGCCAGCCGGTCGAGGCGTCGTTCGCGACCTTGCTGACCGTGGCGGAGGCGCTGACCGGACGCCGCCCCCGCGTGCGCGAGGTCGGTTTCGCTCATCCAGCGCCGCCGGACACGACCGAACACATCCGGATTTTTCAAACCACGGTCAATTTCGGGCGTCCGGTCAGTCGTCTGGGGTTTGAACCGGAAATTCTCGACGCCCCGGTCGTGACCGCCGATCCGGGACTGCGCGCGATGTTTGAAGCGCGGGCGGAGGAGCGACTGGCCCGCGTCGCTCGCGCCGAAACGCTGGCCGAACGGGTCCGGGAACGGCTGCTCCGGTCGGTCACGGAAACGCCCCCGACGCTGGCGGCGGTGGCCCGCGACCTCGGTTTGAGCGAGCGGTCGCTTCAGCGGCGACTTGGCGAGGAAGGCACGACATTTCTCGCGCTGCTCGACGCGGCCCGGCGCGAACTCGCCTGTCTCCACCTTGAAAATCCGGCGGTGTCGGTCGCCGAAGTCGCCTTTCTGCTCGGATTTTCCGAACCAAGCGCCTTTCACCGATTCTTTAAACGAAAAACCGGCGAAACCCCGGACGCCTTCCGTCGGCGGGTGTCCGGGGCCTGAGTTCAACCGTCATCTTTCACGCCCTGTCGCGCGGGCGAACGCCGCGAGCGTGCCCCGGACCATCCGTTGCAGCCCCATCGGGACGAAGGGAACGAAAAAATCGGCGTATTCGAGCAGCAGCGCCGTGGCGAGCAGGTCGCGCGGCAGGCCCCGCGCGTCGGTTTCGCCCCGGTTGGCCGCGTCATACATCCCGCGGATGAACCGTTCGAACGTCGCGCCCGGCGTGACGGTCGAAACGAAGGTCACCGGCGCGTCGAACGGATTGGCAAAGGCGTGAACCCGGCCCGCCGGAACCGTCACGGCCTCGCCCGCGTCGAGTTCGCGGCGATTTCGAAGCGCGCCGTCGGTGAAATTCAGGCGTCCGGATTCGACTTCGAAGGTTTCAATCAGCGTGGAATGGCGATGGGGCGGCGCGCCGTGCCCGCCCGCCGGGAGGGTGAAGCGGAAACGGAAGGTACGCGGGTCGTTCTCGGTCGGCCCGAGAAAAACGGCCCGGTCGCCGGTCACCCGGTTGACAAGAACGGGCGGAACGGTCCGGACGAACCGGGGCAGGGTGGAAGATTCGGAAACGGTCGGGGAAACGGTGCGAGCGGACATCGGCGGTAACCTCCGTGGGTGATTTCGATGTCCCGAAGGATGCTGGTGAACGCGCTTCCCGACCGTGACCGCCCGCGCCACGCGATTGACCGAAAACGCCGGAAACGGGGCTACCGCTCCGGGTTGCCGGTCTCCCATCTGAGCAACCGGCCCTCGGTACTACAGACGGCCATCCGCTTGCCGTCCGGCGAGAAGACGATTCCGCTGATTTCGCCCACATGGTTCTTGAGGCGAACAACTTCCTGAAGGGATTCCGATGAATTCCAGAGGACGATCTCTCCGTTCAGGCTTCCCGTGACGATCCGAGTGCCGTTCGGAGAAAAGGCGAGTCGGTGGATTTGTTCGGTTTTTTTGGGGTCTGTGAGTTCCTTCCCGGTTCGAACGTCCCACAGGCGCAACGTGTGGTCCTGCCCGCCGGTGGCCAGACGGGTGCCGTCCGGGGAGAAGGCGATGCCGCGTACCCGGTTCTTATGTCCGGTCAACGTCCGGATGAGGTTTCCGGTTGATACTTCCCAGAGTTTCACGCTGCCGTCCTTCGCGGCGGAGGCGAGGATCGTGCCGTCGGGCGAAAACACCGCCCGGTAGTAATTCGGGACGCGTTCGGGGTCTTCGAACCTTCTGACTTCTTTTCCGGTTGATACTTCCCAGAGTCGAATGGAGAAGTCGAAACCGCCGGAAACCAGAAACCGCCCGTCAGGGGAGAACTGCACGTTGTAAACGTTCCCGTCATGACCTTTGAGTTGCGAGATGGCCTTCCCGGTGGTCGTTTCCCACATCCGAATGATGGAGTCCGTCCCGCCCGCCGCCAGAAAACGGCCGTCGGCTGAAAAGGCGGCGCAGAGAAAGCGGTTCCCGTCCTTCCCGCCCGGGCTTTTCTCAAGGGGCGCGACGGTCGTTTTCCCGCCTTCGTCGAACCTGACCAGAACGGGCTGTTTTTCGTCTGAAATGCCGAATCCGAGATGAAATCCGTCCGGTACGATGACCGTCGCCAGAAAAGAGGTCACATTCGGAAACGGACGTGCCTGTCGGAGAATGTCGTCAATGTTCCAGACCTTGACGGTCGTATCGACGCTTCCCGAAATCAGGCGTCGGCCGTCGGGCGACCAGTTGAGCGTCCGCACGTCGCCGCCGTGTCCGCGAATGGTTTCAATGACATAGCCGGTTTCCGGGTCCCACAGTTTGATTGTCCGGTCGGCGTTCCCGGTGGCGATGATCCGTCCGTCCGGGGAAAAGGCGATGGCGGCGGTGGGGGCGGCGTGGCCGGTCAGGGTGAAGTCAACCCGTCCGGTTTGAACGTCGAACGCCGGAATCGGCCCCTCCTCCGCGGCGGCGAGAAGTCGGCGTCCGTCAGGGGAGAAGCAGGCATTCGTGAATTTGAGCTTCGCGTGGTGGAACTCCCGAATCGGTTTTCCGGTCAGGGTGTCGAATAGTTGAAGAACGGGGGATTCGTCCGGTACCGCGACCCACTTGCCGTCTTTGGAGAAGGCCACCCGCTGGGTGAAGTTCTCCTTCAGTTCATTTCGCCAAAGAACGTTTCCTTCGGGAAACTTCCGGCAGACGAGGGATTTGCCGAAATCGCACGTCAGCAGTTTTTGGCCATCCGGGGAAAAGGCGATGGCGGTCAGCCGCCGGTCATTTTCGTTGATTTTTTCACTCCCGAAGGTTGCGGACTCGCGCCCGTCGCGGACATTTCGCACCGTGACGGTCCCTGCCTCATCGTCCGTGGCGACGAACCGCCCGTCCGGGGAAAAAGCGATCAGATTGAAGTTTTTTCCGGCGATGGTTTTAAAAAGGGGCAACACCGCATGGGATCCGTCCCGGTCGAGTTGGATGCGTTGGATGTGGTACGCCGCCGTTTCCTGCTGAATTGAACGATCCACCAAGCCAACGATCAGGCTTTTCCCGTCCGGTTCGAGGCGTGCCGAATAGACCTGCCGGTTGACCGGAAAAGCCAACTCCTGGGATTGAGTGAGTCGTTTGAGGATCCAGCACTCCATTTCGCGCGTGTCGGAATTTCCATCGCGCGGGGTCAGCTCATCGAGAAGTTCCTGACTCCGTTCAGTATTCGCGTTTTCGTATTCAAGACGGGCGAGGTCAAGCTTGTTGGCGTAGACAAGCTGGCGGTTGCGCTCCGCTTCCCGTTCCGCCCGTTGCCACTGATCCCACGTTATGCCGCCAAGGATTCCGATGACGCCGATGATGAGCGCGCTCACGAAGGAGGCCCGCAAAACCCCGCTTCGGAAGGCGCGTCGCTGGCGGGTCAGTTCATCAATCGGCAGGTTGAAATCAATCCATTTCGGGTCGAATACCCGTTCATAAATCCGGTTACTGACCCGCAGGCGGCCGTCGGCGATCCGGACGATCCCCGACAGGCGGAGCGTTTCGAGCAGCGGGGACTGGGATTCGGCGGGAACAACCACCCCTTTTCTGACTTTTCGGTACAGCTCAAGCAGTTCGGTCAGGTCGCCGCCATCCTTTAAAAGACGGTCCCGGACAAACGCCAGGTTGCTGTCGTTGGCGCGCGCGGCCGGGGAAAGAAAAAGTTCCTCGCACAGATTCCCGACCCGGATTTCGGACGTTGTGGGGAATCGTTCCGAAAGCGTTTGGCAGAACCGCTGGGTCAGGTAGGGATGGCCGCCGGTCCACGACAGAATTTCATCCAGGAGGCGATTGGCCTCGGCGGCATCGGTCGGAAGCCCCGCCGCGAGCGGCCGGGCTTCAGTCTCGTCGAAATCGGTCAGTTCAATACGACGGCCGATGTTGAACGGCGTGGTTCGTTCGTCCTGAATCAGATCGGACGGCGTGACCACGCCCGAGAGGCAAAAGGTCAGTCGTTCGAAATCGGCGTCGGTCGCCCGGCGGGTGTAGCATTCGCGGATACCCGCGAAAAATTCGTCGGTCCGGAAAGGAAGACTGCGCACCACGTCAATCTCGTCGATGAAGATGACCAGCGGGGCGGTGATGCGCGGAAACACCACGTTTTGAATTGCCAGAAACCAGCGCTGGAGCGGTCCGAGGTCGCGGCGGCCGGCCCAGAAGTCCATCAGTTCGTCGTCGAGGGCGAGTCGCTGACCAAGCTGAAAGAGCAGGCCGCCGTACCACTGCTCGACCGACAGGTTCTGGCCGAGCGCGGTCAGGTCGAGGACCGCCACGCGCGCGCCGGCGGCCTCCAGGCGGGCGGATGTCCGCACGATGAGCGAGGATTTCCCCATCTGGCGGGAAGTCAGGACATAACAGAACTCCCGGTCGAGCAGGGCCGTGAGCAGTTCCCGGTCCGCCTTGCGCTCGACGTAGGACGGCGCATCCGACCGCAGCGTTCCTCCGGCAACGAAAAAGGGATTTTTGTCGGCAACGGGAGCGCGGCTCGTCATGCAAGGTGTTTTTTCAGGTATCGCTCAAACAGTTGACACCGGAGCCGGGCGTTTTCCACGGCATCCCCCGCCAGCACCCCCGCGCTCCGCAGCCGGTAAAACGCGCCCAGTTCAAGGGCCGACTGCCCGTTCAGAACGCCCAGAATCGCCTTCCGCAGTTCGGCGTCGTACGAGAGCGACAGGACGAGCCGACGCAGCAGGTCGCCGAACACGCCTTCATTGCGGTCCGCGGCGGCTTCAAACGTTTCGAGATCAATCCCGTGGTTGACCATTTCGTAGAGTCCGCGCTGGGTCAGATACGGGTGTCCCCCGGTCAGATGGTGAAACCGGGTCGTTTCCGGTTTCGATTTCAGCGGACGCTTGTAGAAATCGTTCAGTATTTCGACCTGTTCAAAGGTGAAATCGGCCAGCGGAAGGGTTGTTCCGACATTGAATGGCGACTGGTTCAGGTCGGCAATGAACAGATGCGCCTCAGTGGCGTAGGAGAACACCAGGGTCAGGTGGTGCCACGGCCCGTTCGGGTCGAGCGCCCGCAGGTTGTGCCACGACCGGAACAATCCGAACACCTCGCTGGCGTAGGGGTAGTTGAAGAGTCGGTCCGCCTCGTCGAAGGCGCAGACGAGGACCTTGTCCCCGAGTTTCGGAAACACCACCTTGCGGAAAAAGCGCTCCAGATTGACCGTCGGGCCAAGGAATTCGTTCCAGCTTTCGCGCGGGGAAACGTTGAAATCCAGTTGATCGCAAACCAGTTCGGCGAACGTCATCAGCAGCCGGTCGATGGTTTCGAACGTCGGCGCCGTCAGCGACTGGAAGTCGATGAGAACGATGCCCGAGCCTTGTTCGCGCGCCTGTTGCAGTCCGCGGGCCAGCAGCGAGGTTTTCCCGACCTGCCGCGCGCCCTTCAGCAGGATGATGCTTTCCCGCCGTTCAAGCGCTTCCTTGAACTGGTCGTCGGTCGCCCGTTTCACATAGCGCGGTGATTGCAGGGGCAACGCGCCGGACGGATTGCCGTTTCCGACCCGGTCGAAAATCCCGCCCCGTTCGACAGGACGTTCGGCATCCGGGGCGGGGGCATGAAACCGGTATCCCCGTTTTGGAACCGTTTCAATGAATTCGGTGTCGCCAAGCGCTTTTCGCAACTCGTTGATGCTGACCGTGAGGTTGCTCTCCTCGACCAGCGTATCGCGCCAGACGAGTTGCAGAAGTTCATCTTTCGTGAGGATGTTTCCCGGATTGCGAGCGAGGGCCACCAGCAGGTCGAACACCTTGGGACGCAGGACGATGGCTGTCTCGCCCCTTGTCAGCCGACATTGCCCGACATCCAGCCGGAAGGGACCAAATTCGATGATTTCACCGCTGTTCGGCATGGCTCACCTTTAGGAAAGACCGGAATTTTACTCGGCTTTTCCCGAAATTTTATCGCCCTTTAAAGAAATTCCGGTGGAGGTACGGCTATTCTTGGGTCGCCGAAAAAAATGTAACGGTCTGTGATTTGAAAGGTTACGGGCGGAGTATAGCCAAACCTCCGAAAAATCCCAGAGCCTTTGGAAGATTGGTGAAAAAACGTCACCGACCGGCAAAAAAGGGGTACCAATCGCATGAGTGAAAATCGAATTCCCGTCTCTTCCTATGCCTGGAAATGGGTGAAGCAGTACAAAATCGCTTCAATCACGAAAATTCCCAACCTCATCGCGCACATTCAGACGGACATCGAACCGTGGTTGAAAATGTGGGATGACGCCGTCAAGGCGGAGTTCTGGCTGACTACGTTCAAGCCGAAAACGGGCGATTCGACGCGTCTGCTCGTGATCCTGCTCGACTCCGATGGCGATCCGTGGGAGGGCCGGGGGAATCCCGGCGATCCGGGTTACATCCCGCCCATCCCCAATCTGGCCAAGTTCGTCGAAGCCGATTACGAAGGGGGGCTGAGCCTCGAAACCTCTCGGCTCTATGAGTATCCCCCTTCCTGAACGGGCGCCGCTGGTGTTGAGCGTCGATTCGGTCGTCTACCAGGTTGTCGCCGGAGCGCCACCCAAGCTCATCGTGAGCGTGGTTGGGACAGTCGATTCCGGCGGATGGCAGGCCGGCGAGCTGATTCCCCGGATTTACCTGGATTATCCCAAGGACGGAGTCCAGGAATTCGACTTCATCGCCGGCCCGCCCCGGAGAGTTTCCGATCCGGTCCCCTGTCCGATTTTCAGCGAGGTTGTCATCGAGTTCGAGAACTGGATGCGCGGATTTCGGATTCACTCGGCCTCCAATCAGTACGACGTCCGGTTCTGACGGTTTTTTCCCAACTCCGACATTCCTTTTGAGATTCGGCCTGTTTCCGGTCATTGAACGGACCGCACCATGGCCGTCACCATCTTCCCTGCGCTCTCGTCATAAAGTGGGGGAGGCTCGACCGGATTGGCGCCCGCTGCTGCCGCGCCAATCCGGTTTTTTTCAAGGGAAACGCCAATGACCATTGACCTGCGCACGATTTCGGCCCTGGACCCCGCGAATGTCCCGCCTGCCCTCCGTGATTTGCACGACCGCCTGCAAGGAAACATTCTCAAGGGGCATGGGCGTTCGTTTACCCGTCACCTGTTTCTGAAATTCACCAACCCGGATCAGGCTCGCAACTGGATTATCGGCATCGTTCTCCCCCGGATTACCAGTGCGAACGAGCAGATGGAGCAGGTACACCGGTTCAAGGTGCAGGAGATTCCGGGAGGGCTTTTCGGGAATTTCTTCCTGACCTACTCCGGCTACCGTTTTCTCGGATACAAGGACGCCGAAATTCCCGTTCCTCCGTCGGTTACCCGGAAAGAGCCGTCCGCCCGGAATGCTTTCAGGGATGGAATGAAGCACGCTCACACGCAGGCCATTCTCGGGGATCCGTCATCCAGTCAATGGGACAAGGGGTTTCGGGAGACGATTCATGCCATGGTCCTGCTGGCCGACGATGACGCCGCTTTTCTCGGTCGCGAGTCGGCAGCCGTCCTGAAAACCGCCGAACTGGCGGGAATCGAAGTCGTTCAGGTCGAATCGGGACGGGCGCTGCGCAACGCCGCCGGTCAGGGAATCGAGCACTTCGGCTATGTAGACGGGCGAAGTCAGCCCCTTTTCTACCTTGAGGACATTCTTGAGGAGAACCGGTCCGGCGACGGGACCTGCGACCCGAAATCCGGGATCGGAAAGGGTGGAAAGTTTGACCCGCGCGCCACGCTCGACCTGGTGCTGGTTCCGGAACCCGATCCGAAGGATGGTTACGGCAGCTTTTTCGTGTTTCGAAAACTCGAACAGAACGTGCGCGGTTTCAAGCAGTTGGAAAAGGACCTCGCCCAGCGGCTGAAGCTCGAAGGCGAGGATGCCGAACTGGCCGGGGCGATGGCTGTTGGACGTTTCGAGGATGGCACCCCGGTCGCCCTGCGCCGGGAAGCCGGGATGACCGCCCCCGTTCTCAACAACTTCAACTACGACGACGACCCGGACGGTTTGAAGTGTCCGTTTCACGCCCACATCCGCAAGGTCAACCCGCGCGGACAGGCGGCGACCGATCCCGGACTGGAACCGGAAAAGGAACGCGACCGGCGCATCACCCGGCGGGGCATCCCTTACGGCGCGCGCGACGTCGAGCCGAAGGACAATCCGACGCTCGAACAGATGCCCACCGGCGGGGTCGGCCTCCTGTTCATGTGTTTTCAGGCGGACATCGCCCGCCAGTTCGAGTTCATGCAGGCGAAATGGGCCGACAACGAGAATTTCCCGACTCCCTGCGTCGGCCTGGACCCAATCATCGGGCAGGGCGCGGCGGAAATCCCCCAGAGCTGGCCCGCGGAATGGGGTGAACCGGCGAAACAGCGTTTTTCATTCAACGGTTTCGTGAGTTTGAAGGGCGGCGAGTATTTCTTCGCGCCGTCGCTCGCCTTTCTGAATCGTCTGGCCGTCTGACCGCCGATTTCCGCAACTTCCCGGAGTTATCCGTCATACCCGCACGATCCTGTCATCCTCATGGCATTTCCCGGATTGGTCTGACCGGAGGGAATGAACGCCGACTCGAATCGGGACGGGGTGTGCTTCATCCCGGCCTGTTCGTGTGAAGAACAGGTTTCGCTCGAAAACAATGGTGCGAAAACGTACAAGACGGATTGCCAAGTGTAATCTTCTTCACTTAGTATCCCCGATGCGTCCCGGCTGTCGCGTACGCCTGCCCGGTTCGGGGCGCGCCTCCTTCAAAAGGCTGTCCGAATCCTCTTCCGGAGCATGGCGGTTCCTCCCGCCCATCTATCGCGATGCCTCTCAAACAAGTCATTCACGAGTGGAAAGTCCGTCACCTCGATCCTTCCGAACCCATCATCGTCGCGCCTGACGACCGGCTTTCGTCCGCTGTCGAACATATGCGGAACGGTCGGGCGGGGTATGTCTTCGTCTGCGAAGGCGACACGCTCGTCGGCGTGTTGACCGAACGCGATCTTCTGATGAAGGTCGCGGGGCAGGGCGTCGGGTACGACGCGCCGGTCCGGGATTTCATGACTCGCGACCCCCAGACGATTCATGCCGATGAGCCGATTGCCCGCGCGATGTGCCTCATGAACGAAGGAGGCTTCCGTCATCTTCCCCTCGTGGACGAGGGCGGAAAGGTGATCGGGGCGGTCACGACCCGGCATCTCATCAACTTCATCGTCGAGCATTTCCCCCAGGACGTCGTCAATCTTCCTCCGAAACTCGACCAGAAGAGTCTGACCGTCGAGGGCGGCTAATCGTCCGCGGCTTCATCCTTTATACATACACGTCGGCGCGGCCGCGTTTGGACCGCCGTCCCGATACCTACGGAGAGACGAAATGTCATCCAGTGCAATACTCGGTAACGTCGAAGACAAAGTTCAGGAAATCGAATCCGTCACCATCCGCTTCGCCGGCGACTCCGGCGACGGGATGCAACTGACCGGTACGCAGTTCACCAACACTGCCGCCCTGCTCGGCAACGACATCAGCACCTTCCCCGACTTTCCCGCCGAAATCCGCGCCCCCGCGGGCAGCCTTCCCGGCGTTTCGGGCTTTCAGGTCAACTTTTCCAGCCTCGACATCCGGACGCCCGGCGACGAACCGGACGTCCTCGTCGCGATGAACCCCGCCGCCCTCAAGGTCAACCTGCCCGATCTGCACGACGGCGGCCTGCTCCTCGTCAACGAAAACGAATTCATCAAGGCGAATCTCGACAAGGCGGGTTACAAGTCCAATCCGCTCACGGACGGTACGCTCGCGGGCTACCGGCTGATTTCGATCCCGATTACGGACCTCACCTTCAACGCGCTGACCGAAGTCGAAATGACGAAGCGCAACAAGGAGCGCTGCAAGAACTTCTTCGCGCTGGGCATCGTCTTCGCGCTGTTCGACCGGCCGCTCGAACCGACCTACAAGTGGATCGACGCCAAGTTCGGCAACAAGCCCGAAGTCGCCGACGCCAACCGCCGGGTGCTGAAGGCCGGTTTCGACTACGCCGACACGACGGAAATCTTCACGACGCACTACCGGGTCCGGAAGGCGAACCTCGCGCCCGGCAAGTACCGCAAGATTACCGGAAACGAAGCCGCCGCCATCGGGTTCGTCGCGGCGGCGGAAGTCGCCGGACAGCCGCTGTTCTACGGCAGCTATCCGATTACGCCCGCGTCGGACATCCTGCATGAACTCTCCAAACTGAAGAATTTCGGCATCAAGACCTTTCAGGCGGAAGACGAAATCGCCGCGATGGGCGCGACCATCGGCGCGTCGTTCGCGGGTCACATCGGCCTGACCGGGACGAGCGGTCCCGGCGTCTGCCTCAAGAGCGAAGCCATCGGGCTGGCGGTCATCACCGAACTGCCGGTGGTCATCGTGAACGTCCAGCGCGGCGGTCCCTCGACGGGGCTGCCGACCAAGACGGAACAGGCCGACCTGCTCCAAGTGCTCTATGGCCGCAACGGCGAATGCCCGGTCGCGGTGGTCGCCCCGGCGACGCCTGGCGACTGTTTCGGAATGGCGGTCGAGGCGGTCCGGCTGGCGGTCCAGTTCATGACGCCGGTGTTCTATCTGTCGGACGGCTACATCGCGAACGGCGCGGAGCCGTGGCGGATTCCGCAAATTGACGAGCTTCCGAAGATCGACATCAAGTACCACACCGAACGCGAAGGCTTCCTGCCCTACAAACGCAACGAGGAAACCCTCGCGCGCCCGTGGGCGATTCCCGGCACGCCGGGTCTCGAACACCGCATCGGCGGCATCGAGAAGCAGAACAACACGGGCAACGTGAGCTACGACCCGGCCAACCACGATTTCATGGTCCGGACGCGCGCCGAGAAAATCGCCCGCATCGCGAACTTCATCCCCGAACTCGAAGTCGAGGGACCGCCGGAAGGCGACCTGCTCGTCATCGGCTGGGGCGGGACCTACGGCGCAATCAC
Source organism: Blastocatellia bacterium NZW_1522 (assembly GCA_039793685.1). Taxonomy (GTDB): domain Bacteria; phylum Acidobacteriota; class Blastocatellia; order Chloracidobacteriales; family Chloracidobacteriaceae; genus JAAFHI01. The sequence continues at coordinate 29,593 of JBDRAL010000013.1, read as the reverse complement.
GACCGCCGGGGAAGAACTCCGCAAGATGGGCCACTCGGTCGCCACGACGCACCTGCGCTACCTGAATCCGTTCCCGCGCAATCTCGGGGACGTGATCAAGCGCTACAAACGGGTCGCGGTCGCGGAACTGAACCTCGGCCAGTTGTGCATGCTCATCCGGTCCCGGTTCCTCGTGGACGCCGTGAGCGTGAACAAGGTCGCCGGCAAGCCCTTCAAGATCAGCGAGCTGGTCACGCGCTTCAAGGAGCTGCTGTAAGGGCGAATCGAGAATTGCGAGCGGGCCGTGGTGCCCGCGTGGCCGAGAAGGCTTCGAAAGGATTTGAACGATGACGGAATCACTGAAAATCTCCGGCGTATCCGACACACCGCTCGGATTGCAGCGCACCGACTTCATTTCCGACCAGGAAGTGCGCTGGTGCCCCGGCTGCGGCGACTACTCGATCCTGTTTCAGGTTCAGTCGGTGCTGCCGAAATTGAACATTCCCCGCGAAAACCTCGTGTTCGTATCGGGCATCGGCTGTTCGAGCCGCTTCCCGTACTACATGAACACCTACGGGTTTCACACCATCCACGGCCGCGCCCCGTCCTTCGCGACGGGCATCAAGGCCGCGAACCCGGACCTCTCCGTCTGGCTCGTGACGGGCGACGGCGACGGCCTCTCCATCGGCGGCAACCACTTCATCCACGTCATGCGCCGGAATCTCGACGTCAACGTGCTGATGTTCAACAACCGCATTTACGGGTTGACCAAGGGGCAGTACTCGCCGACGTCGGAATTCGGGAAGAAGACGAAATCCAGCCCGATGGGCAGCATCGAGCGCCCGATCAACCCGCTCTGCATGGCGATCGCGTCGGAAGCGACCTTCGTGGCCCGCAGCATCGACGTGGATACCAAGCACCTCGCGGCGACCATCGAGCGCGCGGCGCGCCACAAGGGCGTCTCGTTCGTCGAGATTTACCAGAACTGCAACATTTTCAACGACGGGGCCTACAAGCCGATCAGCGAAAAGGAAGTCCGCGCCGAGAACATGCTCTATCTCGAACACGGGCAGCCGATGATCTTCGGCAAGGACCGCAACAAGGGCATCCGCCTCAACGGAATGAAGCCGGAAGTCGTCACCATCGGCGAAAACGGCATCACGGCGGACGATCTGCTCGTCCACGACGAACTGGCGACCGACCCGACGCTGGCCTACCTTTTGACGCAGATGGAATTCCCGACCTTCCCGGTCCCGATGGGCGTGTTCCGCAACGTCGTCAAGCCGACGTTCGAACAACTGCTCGCCGACCAGATCGAATCGGCGCAGTCGGCCAAGGGCAAGGGCAACCTCGAAAAACTGCTCAACGCGGGCGATACGTGGGTGGTTGAATAAAACCCGCCTTGTTTCCCGGCAACGTTCAAACGGCGACCTTCCCGGTCGCCGTTTTCATTTCCTTCGGTTATTTCTTCTTCATCTTCAGCCAGGTCGTTTGACGCGCGAAAACCGGCCTCCTATATTCGCATCAGTCCAATTACAAAAGTCGTTCCCCCACGCCGTACACATCGTCGGATGTCCGGTCGCCGCCTTGGTCCGTCGCTTTTCACGGTCACGGCTGGCGTGACGTGTCACTTCCTTCCCACCGAAAAGAAGAGAGCAACCTTATGGCATCGAAAATACCCGCCAGACTTTCCCTTCGTCGGCCGTTGTGGCTATTGGCGACCGTCGTCGCCTTTGCCGTGACGCTGGCCATGCTGTCGCCGCGCAATGCCGCGGCCGGCGGACAAGATCAAAACCGGTCGAAACCGGCGTTGATCGGTCCCGCCAAAACCGAGCTGTCGGAAACGGCCATCGCGCAGATTCAGGCGCTCGCGGCCGAAAAGGCCAACCGGACGCCCGCCCAGCGCAAGCTCGATTCGCAACTGCTCTACGCCGCGAAACAGTCGCGCGGGGTTGCGGTCGCTTCGGGACTTCCGACGCTCGAAACCGACATCAAGGTCGGTGAGGATGGACTGACCTCCGTGGCCGTCGCCTGTCGCGACTTTAAAACCGTGACGGCGGCCATCGGACAGTACGGCGGCAGGGTTGAAGGGACCTACGCGTTCGCCCACAGCATCGAGGCACGGCTTCCGCTCGGATCGCTCGAAGCGCTGGCGGAACTGCCTGAAGTCTTGGGGATTACGCCGCATCAGGACGCCGTCGCGTGGGGCGCGCAGTCGCCCGAAACCGAGGAACAGCGGTTGGCCCGCCTGAAAGCCCAGGACCGCGAACAGCCTGAGCCGGAAGTGGCCGGTCCGGTCACGGTGACGCCCGAACAGGCGCGCGCCGCGCGCATCGAGCAGGTCAGGGAAAAGGTTCGCGCCGCCATCGCAACCGTCCCGAACTCGAAAATCGGACGCCTTCCGGCAACACCGAAAATCGGTTCCTCGACCGTGCAGGGCGACGTGACGCACAAGGCCAACCTCGCGCGCTCCGCCTTTGGCTATGACGGAACCGGCATCAAAATCGGCGTGCTTTCCGATGGGGTCAATTCGCTTGGCGCGCGTCAGGCGACCGGCGATCTTCCTCCGAACGTGACGGTGCTGCCGGGGCAAGCCGGGTCGGGCGACGAAGGTACGGCGATGCTTGAAATCGTCTACGACCTCGCACCCGGCGCGCAGTTGTTTTTCGCGACCGCCTTCACGAGCATTACTTCTTTTGCGCAGAACATCCGCGACCTGCGCGCCGCCGGATGCGACGTCATCGTGGACGACGTGTTCTATTTCACCGAGACGGGATTGCATCAGGGCCAGTCCGGAACGGTCGTTTCGCCGAACAACTGCGCCATCGTGACGCAGGCGGTGAACGACGTGACCGCGAGTGGCGCGCTTTACTTTTCGTCCGCCGGGAACTCCGGCAACAAGAACGACAACACGTCCGGTTCGTGGGAAGGCGACTTCGCGAGCGCCGGAAATCTCGCGGCGGTCGGGACCTTCCCCGGCGGCGACGTGCTCGACTTCGACCAGACGGCGGCGGTAAGCAACAACAACCCGCTCACGGGGACCGGCGGTTCGGTCACAATGCACTGGTCCGATCCGCTCGGAACTTCATCGAATGACTATGACGTGTATCGGTTCAACAGTACGCTGACCACCGTGCAGGCCGCATCCACCAACGTCCAGAGCGGCACCAACAGCGATCCGTTCGAACGGGTCGCCACGGCGACGGGAAGTACCATCGTCGTGTTGCGGACCGCCTCCGCCCAGCCGCGCTTCATCAGCATGAGCGCGAACCGCAACCGGTTTCAGTTCAACACCGACGGCCAGACGCGCGGCCATGCGACCGCGCCCAACGGCTTCGGCGTGGCCGCCACGCCGTCCGGCCCGGCGGTCTTCGGCGCGCCGCCGAATCCGATCGGCCCGTTCCCGAATCCGCATAACGCGACCAATACGGTTGAACTCTTCAGCTCCGACGGGCCGCGCCGGTTCTTCTACGCAGCGGACGGTACGATTCTCGGCAACGGCGGGCTGACCGTCGGCGCGGGCGGCGGCGTGGTGCTTCAAAAGCCCGACATCACCGCCGCCGACGGCGTGACCACGACCACGCCGGGCTTCATTCCGTTTTTCGGGACCTCGGCGGCGGCCCCGCACGCGGCGGCCATCGCGGCCCTCGTCAAGTCGGTCAACCCCGCGCTGACGCCCGCGCAGGTGCGGACGGCGCTCAATGCCTCGGCCATCGACATCGAAGGGACGGGCGTTGACCGCGACTCCGGCGTCGGCATCATCATGGCGCTCGAAGCCCTGCAAACCCTGAATCCGACGCCCATCGCGAACCTTCAAACCGGGACGGTCACCGCGACGCGGACGCCCTCGGCGGGACCGATTCTGCCCGGCGATTCGGCCACGCTGTCGGTGGCGCTGAACAACACCGGCGCGGCTTCCGCGACCGGCATTTCGGCAACACTGACGACGTCAACGTCCTGCGTGACCATCACGTCGAATACGTCCGCTTACGCCAACATCGCGGCGAACGCTTCGGGTACAAACACCACCCCGTTCGCCTTCTCGCTTTCCTCCGCCTGTCTCTGCCCGACGCGGGTGGATTTCACACTGACGGTCACGTTCAGTGGCGGATCGCCTTCGGCGTCGCCGCAGGTCTTCAACTTCTCGGTGGATACCGGCCCGCCCGCGACAAGCATTTCGGCCACGCTCGGCACGCCCGGCACGGGCGCGGGTTTCTCGTCCTCTACCGGAACGCAACTGGGCCGCATCGTCCGGGCCAATCCGGCCAGTACCTGCGCCGCGCCCAAAGCGTTTCCCGGCATTCAGTCCACGACCGGTTCGCGCCGTTTCGACGCCTACACCTTCACCGCGTCAGGCAGCAACAACCCGCTGTACTGCGTCACGTCGAGTCTGACGCTCAACAGCGGGGCCAACGGTTCGCTCTACATGGTGGTCTATCGCGGCAGCGTCTTTTCGCCGGCCGATCTGGGGGACAACTACCTCGCGGACCTCGCCCTGAGCGGGGCCAACGCCGCGCCGAACCTCGGCGTGACGGCGAACTGCTCGTTCAACGTTCAACCGGGCGAAACCTTTACCGTGGTCATCCATGAAGTAAACGCCAGCACGTCGCCCACGCCGTCCTACACGTTGCGCGTCGGCGGGTTGTGCGGCACGACCACCGCGTCGCTGCTCGACCGGCGGACGGTGACGGCCACCGAAGCCGGGGGCGACGGCGACACCTTCATCGAACCCTGCGAAGGCGGTCAGTTGAACGTCCAGCTTCGCAACATCGGATCGGCCGACGCCACGCCGGTTTCGGCGACGCTGACGACCTCCACGCCGGGCGTGAACATCACGCAGGGCACGGCGGCGTACCCGATGATTCCCGCGCGCGGCACGGCGACCAACTCGACGCCCTTCGCGTTCAACCTCAATTCCTGCGCGCCCTGCGGCCTGCTGATCAACTTCACGCTGACGGTCAGTTACGGCAACGGGTTCTTCAGTCCGCAGACCTTCAACTTCTCGGTCCAGACCGGATCGCAGACCTTCAGCCAGTTCGCTTCGGAAAACTTTGATGGCGTGACGGCTCCGGCCCTGCCCGCCGGATGGACCGCATCAACGAGCGGGGCCACGCCGCCCGCGGCGTTCGCGACGGTCGCGACCGGGGCCGACACCGCGCCGAACGCCGTTTTCACCGACGGCAGCGCGACGGTGGCGACCAACGCACTCGTCTCACCGACCTTTACGCTGCCCGCCGGAACTTCGACGCGGGTCACCTTCCGGCACACCTTCAACTTCGAAGGCGGCTTCGACGGCGGTGTGCTTGAAATCAGCGTGAACGGCGGCCCCTTCCTCGACGTGACCGATCCGGCCATCGGCGGGGTGTTCGCGGCGAACGGATACAACAATTCCGTCAGCCCGAACTTCAGCAACGCCATCGGCGGACGTCGGGCCTGGTCAGGCGCGCAGGCGGCCTTCGTGACGCCTACGCTCGATCTGCCGACCACACTGGCCGGGCGGGACGTCCGGTTCCGCTGGCTCGCGGGCTGGGACACCAGCTCGGCAAACGCCAATCCGAACTGGCGGATTGACACCTTTACGCTCAGTCAGCGGGTCTGCAATTCGACGGCCTGCAACGGGGCCAGCCTCAACTGCGCGTTCTCGCTCAGTACGGGCACGGTCACGGTCGAGGCGCCGACCTGCGGCGCGAACGGCTATTCGAATGACGTGGTGGTCAACGCCACGCTGACCAACAACGGCGCGGTGCCGATTACCGGCGCGGCGTTCCAGGTGGTCGAATTGCGGGAGGCCAACGGTACGCCGCCGACGGTTCCGTTCCGTCTGCTTTCGGCGACGGGAGCCACCTGTACTTCGGGCGGCCTCGTCGGTTCGACACAGCCGGTACCGGGCACGATTGCGCCGGGCGCATCCGTCCCGATCCAGTTCCGGATCGCGGCGCCGACCGTGCGTCGTTTCCGGTTCTTCGTAAACGTCATTTTCGGGGCGGTCGGGGTCAACTCGGTTCAGCCCGGAAAAACGGCTTCCATCATGAACTCGTTCGCCCTCGACATTGACGCGAAGACGGGTGAGGGCCGGGTGGTCGCGGTTGAAAACAAACCGGTTCGGGAACCTCGCGAGGCGCGCGAGCGCTGAGCGGGCGATTCCGTGAGAACGGACGGCGGTCGGGGGGGACCCGGCCGCCGTTTTTTTATTTCGTGAGGTTGGGAATAAAGACCGAACCGCCCCGGATTCCATGAGTGAATCCACTTCCCGGAGGTCTTCCCGATGCCATCCACCAAAGCCCATCTCATCGCAAGCTGGTCCGGCCAAATTCTCGCCGCCGTCATCATGGGGCAGACACTGTTTTTCAAGTTCACCGGCGCGGAGGAGCCGCGCTTCATCTTCACGACGCTGCTCGGACGGTATGAGGCCTACGGTCGGCTCGGCTCGGGCGTCATCGAACTCATTGCCGTGATTCTGCTGCTCATTCCGAAAACCTCGTGGCTCGGTGCGCTCCTGACCGTCGGGACGATGGCGGGTGCACTCTTCGCGCATCTGACGAAGCTCGGCATCGTTGTAAAGGATGATGGCGGCACGCTGTTCATTCTCGGCGTGGTGGCTTTTATCGCGGGCGCGGTGGTGCTGTTCGAACGGCGCGGCGATCTGCCGGTTATCGGCAAACTTGTCGCTCCGGCCATGTCGCAACCCGCCCACTGAAGTCAGGTCCGGACGACTTTCGGCCCTGGAATCCCCGGATATTGACCTTTGGCATAAATCAGGAGCGGTTTGGGCGTACAGGGAAAAGGAATCCCCCGTCGAATCCGGCCCTTGCTCGCTTCAAACAGGTCCCCATGATCGTTTCCGCCGTTCAATCGGCCCCGGTCTTTCTGGACGCCGAAGCCACGACCGCAAAGGTCTTGTCGCTTATCGCCCGCGCGGCCGGGCAAGGCGCGGAACTCGTTGTTTTTCCAGAGACATTTCTTCCTGGCTACCCCGCCTGGGTGTCGGTCACCGACGGTGCCGCGTTCGATTGTCCGAAACAGAAAATCGCCTACGCCGCTTACCTCGACGCGGCGGTGGAGGCTGACGGGCCGTTGATGCGGCGGATTGTCCAGGCGGCCCGCGACCACGGGACCTTTGTCTACCTCGGGTTCGCCGAGCGGGGGAAGACCCACGGACGACATTCGATTTACTGCTCGCTGGCCGCGATCCATCCGCAAAAGGGATTGGTCGGAGTCCACCGAAAACTGATGCCGACCTATGAGGAACGGCTCGTCTGGGCCTGTGGCGATGGTCAGGGGCTGAGAGTCCACGGCTGGAACGGGTTCGCTCTGGGTGGACTCAACTGTTGGGAAAACTGGATGCCTCTGCCGCGACAGGTGCTTTACGAACTCGGCGAGAACATCCACGTTGCCGTCTGGCCCGGAAGTTCGGAACTGACCGCCGACATTTCAAGGTTCATCGCCCTCGAAAGCCGTTCCTACGTTGTTTCATCCGGCGGATTGCTCACGGTCGCCGATGTTCCCGATGCGTTTCCGCTGAAAGACGAGATGTGCGCCCGGGGAATTGGCTCCTGTTGTACCGGAGGGACTCGCATCATCGCCCCGGACGGCACCCTGCTGGCAAGCATTCCGGATGGCGAGGAGGGCATCGCCATCGCGGAGGTTTCTCTCCGGCACATCGGTTACGCGCGCCACAATTTCGATCCGGCGGGACACTACTCCCGTCCCGATGTGCTGCGAGTCCGTCTCGATGACCGGCGGATGGAAACGCTCGAAATCATCGGGAACGGAACACCGCTTCATCACGACGGATAAGTTCCCGGGCGAGTTTTCGCCGGGATCGCGACAGTCGCGACATGATGGTCCCAATCGGAACGCCGAGTGCCCGGGCAGTTTCGGCGTAGGAATACCCTTCAATGACGATCATGGTCACGAGCCGACGGTTCGGTTGCGGCAGGATGTCGAGAATCTGGTCCGCGTCGAATGAAAACGTGGTCGGCGGACCCGCCAGGGCGACACGGTACAGGTCGTCAATCGGCAGGGATTCGCGCAACCCGGCTGTCTTCGCGAAATGAATCTTTAAAACATTGGTGAGAATCCGGACGAGCCACGCCTGGCAGTTGGAATCGGGACTGAAGGTTCCCCAATACTTCCAGGCTCGCATGAGCGTGTCCTGAACGAGATCATCCGGATCAATCGGTGGGCGGGAAATACGGCGAGCCACCCTCCCCAGGTAGGGCAGGTGCGGCATCACGCTTGCTTCGAAACGCGCGAGCATTTCAAGGTGGGGCTGGCTGTTCACGGTTTTCGGGTACGGCTGCGTTCAGAGTCCGGGGGGACATGGGAACGACAACCGTTCTGAAAAGCACATTTTGTGCCAGAGCCGGGTTTTTCGGAAGTTTGTGGAATTTTTCTGGGTTTTCGAGGGATTTCGAGATGTCCGTCGCTTTTTTTGTGCGACGAATTTTCGTTGTGTCTTTTGTTTTCGTTGTCCCGAAAACGTTTTTTCGTTGTTGTCGAAATGAACATCACCGAACTTCAACGGATCATGCCTGCGATTGCCGATGTGCGGCCGTTGGAAGAAGTCCTTCGTATGATTACCCGGGCGCTGGCCGATCAGCCCGGCATACTCCTGGCGCGAATCTGGCTCACCTTGCCGGGTGACCTTTGCAGCCGGTGTCTGTTGAGTCAGCATTGCCCCGACCGGGAACATTGCCTCCACCTCGTTGCCAGTCAGACACGGCCGGGCCTGCCGGGCAGCATTGCACTGGAAGACTTGAACGGCGTTTTCCGGCGTTTTCCGCTCGGGCTGCGGGTCATCGGAACGGTCGGAAAAACCGGTGAGTCCGTCCGGCTGGACGACATCGCCGATGATTCACGCTGGCTCGCGCGTGACGGCCGTCCATCAACGTCAATAACGGCGCCGCTGGTTTTCCGGGACGATGTGCCGGGTGTCCGGAGCTTCATCGGTCATCCCCTCGTTTTCCGAGGTGAAACCCTCGGCGTTCTCGGGGTTTTCTGTGATCGAGGGCTGGAGGACGCGCACTATCAATGGCTGAAAACCTTTGCCGACCACGCGGCGGTGGCCATCAACAATGCGCGGACCTTCGAGGAAATCCGCGAGCTGCAACGTCGGCTCGAACTCGAAAACTCATTTCTCAGAAGCGAGGCGAGAGACCGCGAAACGGAAGATGAGGTCGTCGGCAACAGCCCCGCGTTTCATCAGGTACTCGAACGTTCAAGGCTCGTCGCCCGTACCGATGCGACCGTGCTGCTCACCGGCGAGTCGGGGACGGGGAAAACCCAGTTGGCCCGGTTCATTCATGCCTGGAGCGGACGCGCAAAGGGGAATTTCGTTCACGTCAACTGCGGCTCCATCACGCCCCATCTGTTCGAGAGCGAATTTTTCGGCCACGTCAAAGGTGCGTTCACCGGAGCGGTCCGCGACCGGACCGGGCGTTTTCAGTTCGCCGATCAGGGAACGCTTTTTCTCGATGAAGTCGGTGAAATCCCCCTCGATCTTCAAAGCAAGCTGTTGAAGGTCGTTCAGACCGGGACATTCGAACGGGTGGGCGAAGACGTTTCGCGTCGGGTGGATGTCCGCATTATCGCCGCGACCAACCGAAACCTCGCGGACCTCGTAAAAGCCGGGAGTTTTCGTGAAGACCTGTTTTTTCGGCTGAGTGTGTTCCCGGTCGAACTGCCGCCGTTGCGTCAGCGGGTCGAGGACATTCCGTTACTTGCCCGTCATTTTCTGGAGCGGATTTCCCGGCGGCTCAAGCGGTCCGTACCGGAACTTGACGCCGATCAGATGGCCTTCCTCCAGGGATGCGAATGGAAAGGCAACATCCGCGAACTCGAAAACGCCATTGAACGCGCCCTCATCGTGTCGCGCGGCGCGCGGCTGGTGCTTGAAGATTGCCGCCCGAACGTCCCCGACAGCCTTTCAAACCGGCCGGTACGACCGGAATTGCTCACGGCAGCCGACCTGCGGCGAATCGAACGTGAAAACCTCATTGCCATCCTCGACGCCGCCGGAGGAAGAATCTACGGCAAGGGCGGCGCGGCGGAACTGTTCGGCGTTCCGCCCACAACCATCGTTTCACGGCTCAGGGCATTGGGAATCCGTCTGCCGAAATCACGTTCCTGATGCGGATACCGCCTTTTTCTTGAAGAAAGCCGGTTTCCGACAGAACTTTCCCCATTGAACGGATTGACGGAAGAATCCCCCGGACGGAGACTGCACGGTATAAGGGGCACATGTTTTTTTGCCGAAACCGGTCGGTCTTCGCGGCGTTCCCGGACGGGAACCGGTCGCCGCATCCCTCCTCATAAAACCGTTTCCCGAAGCCGGACAGCGCTTACGATTTCTTTACAATTCGATGGTTGAAGCAAACAAAAGCTTCACCGTTGACGGCTACCATCTTCCTTCCGCTCGAATTTGCTTGCCCACATCAAGAAGGAGTCGCCCGACCCGTGCCCGGTCGGTGCGCGCACTCCTGTATGCACATGGAGGATTGTCCCGTGAAACGCTTCAAGTTTTCGCTCCTGCTCCTGTTCGTTCTGTTGGCGTCGCTTCCCGGCTGGTTTGGCGGTGTCGCCGCCCAGAATGAAGGCCGTCAGCCCATTCGTCCCAAACCCATTGAATCCGAACCGGTAACCAACGTACCGCCGACCGAAGCCGCGGTCGGTTTCGACAACCAGACCAACGGCCATATCGATCAGGCGACCTACGATGCCGATAAGGCCCTGTTCGCGGCGGTTGAAAGCGACGCCGACGGGGTTGGCCCGGTGTATAACGCGCGGTCCTGCGGCGAATGCCACGGCAACCCCATTCTCGGCGCGGGCAGTCAGATTCTCGAACTTCGGGCGGCAAAAATCGACGCGTTCGGGAATTACACCGACGCCCCCGGAGGCTCGCTCATCAATGACCGGGCCATCCACCCGGCGGCGCAGGAACGCGTACCGGAAGATGCCAACATCATCGCCGGTCGTTCCAGCCTGAGCATTCTCGGCGACGGCTACATCGAGGCCATTCCGGATCAGGCGTTCATTCAGGTGGCACAGGATCAGGTGCGGCTTTCCAAGGGACTCATTCGCGGACAGGTAATATTCGTGCCCGTTCTCGAAGCGCCGGGCGTGACCCGCGTCGGCCGCTTCGGATGGAAGAACCAGCACGCGAGCCTCGTGTCGTTCGCGGGCGACGCCTACCTCAATGAAATGGGCATCACCACACCGATGTTTCCCACCGAAAACACGTCGATGGGCCGTCCGGTCAACATGTTCGACCCGGTGCCCGACCCCGATGAGGCCGACAACGACGACGTCGAGGCATTTGCCGATTTTTCGCGTGCCACCAAGGCTCCGGGCCGTGACCCGCAACTCGCTGGCACGCCCGACGCGCAGCGCGGCGAGCAGTTGTTCAACAGCCTCGGCTGCGCCGTCTGTCACACACCGTCATTTGTGACCGCGCCTGCCGGGACGGCCCTCAACGGCGGACAGTTTGTCGTGACGCCCGCGCTGGGCAACAAGATTGTTCGTCCGTGGGGTGATTTTCTGCTGCATGACATCGGGACCGGCGACGGCATCATCCAGAACGGCGGGCCGTCCACGCGCAACAAGGTCCGCACCGCGCCGCTCTGGGGCGTACGCTTCCGCACCCGCCTCATGCACGACGGACTTTCCGCGACCTTCGACGAGGCCATCCAGCGACACGCCGGCGAGGCGTTTCTGACCCGGTCGCGCTATCTCTTCCTGAACCAGAGCGACAGAGCAAAAATTCAGACGTTTCTGCGCTCGCTGTAGTTCAAGAAGGAAAGAACTTCCATCCGCCCGTGGCTTCGAGAGAGGTCGCGGGCGGTTTTCTTTGCTCTTGAAATGTCTCGCACGGTTGAGGGATTTTAGGTGTCAGCGACCATTCGAACCAAGGTCACTTTGAGTTTGGTACGACCCTTTCGCAAAGGTGTGAATGGCGAACATATTGGATGTAGCCCACGTCCGGAGCGCTTTGGCGAGGACGTGGGGAATGATGTGAAACCAACATTTTTTTATTTCATGGCGGAACATGTTTTCCCGTAGCCTCGCAAAAAACGCTGCGGCTACGGGCTATGTCCAATATTCTACCCACTCACGCGGCGGTGAATTCGTCGCAAGCAAACGAAAACTGCTCTATTTCTGGTTAGGGCGGGTTGCCGGTTCATGCGTTACCAAGTAAAGGTCGAAAACGAAATCTTGGTTGCGGTTCGACAATTTCTACAATCCGGCCTGTCCGGGAATGATAATCCGGCGGCTTTTGGCGTGCTTGTCGCTCTGACATCGAGCCTGCCGTTGAACAACCTGGATGAGTGGGAAAAGAAAATTCGCGCCGAGTTTTGTGGAATCGAAAGCGTGGTGGCTTCTTCGTCGGATCAATGGAAATTCCGGAGGAGTCCGCAAGGTTTTACATCTTTATTGGACTTGTGCAGTGCTGACGGTTACAGGCGCGAGCGGATTTTGCGTACCCCGGCGGGAAACCTTCCGAACGGTTTTTTCTTCGCGCTGGCTGTTCGGCGGCTCAATGACTGGGTTCCAGAGGTCCGCGCCGCTGCCCGCGAAAACCTTCCTCGCCTCGCAGGCTGCTCGAACCCGGAACACATTGTGGATGGACTTTGGAGTACGCTGCCGCATTCGAATACCTGGGGACGAATGGGAGACGCCGAAAGGCAGGTTTTGGCAGAGATCATCAGTTCGGAACAAGTCGCGCTTGCTCTCAAGCTTCGAATCATGCGGGCAACGGCCGGCCCCGCCCCGATAATTCTCGCGCAGGCCGGGCGCTCAACTGCACTTGATCAATGGCTGGAGGAAATTGCCCGGAATGCAATTCAGCCGGCTGTCCGGGCAAAGGCGTATCGGTCCCTTCTTGAAGGCCGAATGGTTTGGGTTACGGGGCGAAAATGGACGTGGGCGGACCTGAAGTGGTGTAAAGGGCAATATGATCCAGTCATTGGAGAACGACCTTTATCGGTAAGCGTTCCACTGTTGGAGAACCTGCGGTTGGCACTTTCAGATTCGTCACCACTGGTTCGGCGGGTTGGCGCGGAGTTGCTCATCAAGCACATGGCCTCTCTTGGCAATGAAGCAATAAGGCTCGCCAGGGAAGTGGCATCCGACCGACACTCAGCCATCGCGGAACGCGGGCGTTTCGTACTGGCCAAGCTTGTTGGTCAGTCATAAAAGGAAAATCAAATGACTCTCTCCAAAAAAGAAATCGAACAGCCCCGTACGCCCAAAGAGCTTGTTGCTTTCGTGGAGTCGGTTCGATCGCGTGCTATGGAAGAGGAGGAACTCCGCGTTGCTGGACACCTTCGAAAGGGCTATCTCAAGGAGTTTTTCGATGAGGTTGTCCCGCTTTCACGCGCCGCGTCGTACCTATACCCGGCTGATTACACCTTATGCCCAATCCTTGGGAATCAAGGCTACGATGCTGAAGTGCGTGATCCTCAGGGGAAACTGGTAGACCATGTAGAAATAGCCAATCCAATTGACGGTAAAACCGTGGCTGATGCTGGCCAGCAGCTTGTAGAACGCGGTTTTACCGACGTTCAGGTTGGAAACCCCGGCGACGACCTTGAAGCCCTGATGCCGATCCTTTTTCAAACTGCTTCCAAGAAGGCAATGAAAGATTACTCGGACTCTACGGTAATCTTTAACGTCTCGGCCCTACCTGCTTTCGAGGGGTTTGAAGATCGGTATGAGGGCCAAGTCGCAAGGATTCGACGTGAGTTGTCCTCAGAAGGCTTTCGTGCCAAGCGTGTTGTTGTCTTGCTGCCATCAGGGCAAGTCGTTGAAATTTAAATCTTCCAAGGCCGTCCGCCGTTTAAGGTCATCCTATTCCACCAGCGGAATCGTCATCTCCACAATCAATCCGTTCGGCGTGTTGGCATGGGCGGAAACCGTGCCGCCGCAGGCCGCGACGCTTGATTTCACGATGGCCAGACCGAGGCCGACGCCGCCCGACGACCGCGCCCGGTCACTGGCGACGCGATAGAACGGATCGAAAATCTTCCCCAACTGGTCTTCCGGGACGCCCGGTCCGCGATCCTCGACGCGAATCACCGCCGAGCGCTGACGGTGTTTCGCGGTGATGTGAATCGGTCCCGCCGTACCGGCATAGCGCACGGCGTTCCGGACGACATTTCCCACCGCCCGCGCCAGCAAATCCTCGACCGCCTTCACTGTCAGGCCATTTTCAATGTCGGTCGTGATTTCGACCTCGCCCGCCTCGCGTTCGACCGCGCGTTGAATCACCGGCGCAACCTCCACCGGCTTCAGATCGGGCGCGACGGGTTGCAGGCCCGCGCGCGTGTAGCCGAGCAGTTCATCCACCAGTTGCGACATCGCGCGAACGTCTTCCTGGACGTCGCCGATGTAGGGCCGCAACGGCTCCTCGACCTGTTCTTCGAGAATGCTCAACGCATACTGCATGCGGGCGAGCGGCGTGTTGAGTTCGTGCGACACGTCGCCGAGAAAACGTTTCTGTCCGGTCACGAAGTTTGAAAGCCGCTCGGCGAGATGGTTGACCGCTTTGCCGAGCCGTCCGAGTTCATCGGAGCGTTTTTCATTCACCCGCACATCGAATTTTTCATCGGCGATTTGTTCGGTCGCCTTCGTGAGTCGCCCAATTTCACGCGAAAGACTGCGGACGAACGGAAACCAGATGACGACCGACAGGCCGAACACCGTCACGACCAGTCCGACCCACGGCCACGGATTGAAGAAAAGCCCGTTGCCGGTAATCGAATCCGATGCCGCCAGCAGGGTCGAGCGAATCGGGCGGCGACGTTCACTTTCGACCAGCGGAATCCGGATGCCGACCCAGTAGAGCGAGGGATTGCTCGAACTCATCTGAAAAACGACCTGACGCACCGGCGGCGGAAACGGATTGTGCGGAAACGGGCCGCCGTGCCGGAAGTGTTCCTCTTCCCGAGGCGGTCCCTGGCGCGGACGATCCGGCGGGCCGTTGCGTCCGTCGGGCGGCGGGCCTGGACGGCCTCGTTCGGGTGGGCCGTCGGCGTTTTCGGGCGGTCCCTGACGTGGTCGCTCCGGTTCGGGCCGGTTCGTGTCGAACGGAACTCTCAGCCGTTCTTCCTCCGGACCTTCCCTGGGACCGTTCAAACGGTACGGCTCGGTGACTTTCGACAGTACCGTCTCGGGCAGCGGAGAGAGCGATCCGGCCAGGCGTTCGCCCGAATCGGCGTACAAATAGAAATCGACTTTGTAGGTTTCCGAATACTTCTTGAGAATCGTCTCGCGTTCTTCAGGCGTCGTGAAACGAAGGTCCTCGGCGATGATGCGCGCCACCGTTTCAAAGTGGGCGTTCCCCAGATTCCAGAACCGCGCGCGCGGTGACTGTTGCGTCTGAATTGCAAAAAAGCCCGCCAATACAGCCCCGACCACCGCGAGGTTCAGGAGCAGCAGAAGCAGGGTTTTCGCGAACAGAGATAAACGCATGGGGAAATTTTGGATTTTAGATTGAAGATTTTAGATTGAAGATTGGTTTTGGCGTGAAGTTGAATTTTCCGTGTTTGATTGAGTTCACTTCAGCCTTTCGCATTCATCAAAATCCGGAGATTTTCAAAAAATCTGAAATCTGAAATCGAAAATCTTCAATCAAAAATTCTCAATTGCTCCTCAGGAGCATGTATCCGGCGGAGCGGATGGTCTTGATGAAGCGCGGGTTTTTCGGATCGTCGCCGAGTTTGCGGCGCAGCGACGAGATGTGAACGTCGATGGAGCGGTCGAACACGTCGTAGTTGCGGCCGTTCACTTCATCGAGCAGCCGGTCGCGGCTCAGGACGCGGTCGGCGTTTTTGGCCAGACAGACCAGCAGGTCGAATTCGAGCGGGGTCAGGGTCAGGGCGGTGCCGTTGATGTTGGCTGTCCGCGAGGCAAGGCTGACGACCAGTTCATTGACGCGGATGTCGTCGTCGGGCGCGGCACTCGTGGCGGTCGCGGTGGTTGCCGCGTAGGTCGCCCGGCGCGTCACCGCCCGCAGCCGCGCGAGCAGTTCGCGCGTGGAAAAGTTTTTCGGCAGATAATCGTCGGCCCCCATTTCAAGGCCCACGATGCGATCCGATTCATCGCCGAGCGCGGTCAGCATCAGCACCGGCACGGTCGAAACGCGGCGGATTTCCTGAAGCGTCGCGAAGCCGTCCATCCCCGGCATCATCACGTCGAGAATGACCGCGTGAAAGGTGGCTTCGGTGATTCGCCGCAGGCCATCCGCGCCGGTGTGAACCGTCTCGACTTCGTACCCGCGCAGTTTCAGATAATCACCGACCAGTCGGCAGAGCTTCACGTCGTCATCGACGACGAGAATCCGTTGCGGTGTTTGTGACGCGATTTCTTCCATTGAATGATGAAAAAGCGGACATTCCCGTCCGAAGGCCCGTGAGAGACGCCGGAGAAGAATGTCCGAAAGTACGGAGGCCATTGTTATTGCAACGAAGCCTGGTCGGAAGGCAGCCCGCGACATCCGGTGACAGGCCCCGTCGCAATCTTGTGGATTACCGGTTCGGCTGTTCGTTCGGGGGCGGCCCCTGCCGATGGTGGCGTTCACCCATTTCCTTCATCTTCGCCTTTTGTTCCGGCGTCAGAAGGTTGAAAACGGCCACCTGCGTACGAACCCGGATGACGGTCAGTTCGGTTTCGGCCTGCGCCTGGCGGGTGGCCAGCGCGCGGACGGCGTCTTCGTTGAACTGTCCGCTTTCCGTCAGTTGCCGCATCTGCTCGTGAATGGCGCGAAGCTGTTCCATATAAGGCTTGGAATCCGCCCAGGCTTTTTCGTGGAGCGACTTCATCTGCGCCTTCTGGTCGTCGGTCAGGTTGAGGTGGGCAAACATCCGCCCTTCGCCGCCGGGGCCACCCGGACCGCGCCGACCGCCCGGTCCGCCGGGGCCACCCGGGCCACCAAAGGGCGGGGGACCATCGGGGCGCCCCTGTCCGCCTTCCTGTTGGTATTGAACCTGTACGGCTGAATGATTGTCGGTAGCCGTGGCCGTTGAAGAGGCGCAGTGGAGCGCGAAGGCCGCGCTGCCCAGCGAGAGGGCGAGGGTGCCGATCGTCAGGATTTTCATTTCGTTCTCGTCTCCTTGGGAATGGAAATTTTCGGTTGTCTCGACGGGATTGCGTCTCCCGAACGACCCTGAATCTACCGATTGCGCGTGAAGGGTTTATGGAGAAATGGGGGTAATTTGTAAAGATTCGGTGAAGTATCGGCCAAAAGTGCCGTTTTTGCGCTGTTTTATTTGAAGAAACCAATGTTTCCCGCCTCGATTGCCGATGGGACCGGCAAAAAATCGCACCGCACGTTCAACGTTTCGTGGAATCGGTCGGTACTGGTAGGTGATTGCCGATTTTTTGAACGAGGCGTTGTTGAATGTTAAGCCGCGAATGGCCGGTGTTTTTGTCCGGTCGTCCTGAACATCCCGAACCGCAACCCGTCGCGGAATCCTTGACGGGCGCGTTGACCGCCCAGGCCCGGCGCGGAGACGCCGAGGCGTTCGAAGCCCTTTTTCAACTTCATCATCGGCAGGTTCTGCGCGTGGCGACCTGCCTGCTCGGAAACCCCGACGACGGCTGCGACGCCGCGCAGGAAGTTTTCATCCGGTTTTTCAAGTATCTCGACCGTTTCGACGAATCGAAGCCGCTCAAGCCGTGGCTCCATCGCATGACCGTCAATGTCTGCCGCGATCTGGCGCGGCGGCGGCGGGGAAGCGAAACGGTGGCGTTCGACGACGATCCCGGCGCGTTCGAAGCGCCCTGCGACCGTCCGACGCCGGAACAATCCTTCCAGCAGGCGCAGGAACGCGACCTGCTCGCGCGCGCCATCGCGAGTCTGCCCGAACGCGAACGCGCGGCCATCGTTTTACGCGACATCGAAGGACTCGACACAAAGGAAGTTGCGGCGCTGCTCGGTACGACGGAGACAACCGTCCGCAGCCAGATCAGCCTCGCCCGCGTGAAGATCAAGCGGTTTCGCGACGCCGTGCTGGCGGGAAAGGAGCCGAAATGAACTGTCCCGATTTTGAAACCGACATTGCGTTGTACGTCGGGGACGATTTGCCTGCCGGTCGGGTTCCGACGGTGGTCGCTCATCTCCGCGACTGCGCCGCCTGCCGCGCCTTCGCCGAGGAAATGGTCGAATGCGGTGAACTCGTCCACTCGTTTCGAACGGTCGAAATCGCGCCCGCCCGCGTGGATGCGCTGCAACGCGAGGTGGTCGCGCGCTACATCGCGCATCGCGACCGTCCGCGCTGGTTCTCGTTTTTCCTTCAGCCGCGCTGGGCGATGGCGGTGTTTGCCGTGATCGCGCTCGGCGTGTCGGTCGGCTGGTTTGTACTTTCCATCCGGACCGTCGAGGACACCGCGCGGACGTTTCCGGTTCCTTCAAACGTTCAAACGGGGAATCAAGGCATCCCCTCGATTTCAACGAACCCGCCGACCGTGTTGCCGTCTCGCGTCTCGCCTTCGCGTCGTGCAAGGCCGGTCGTTTCCAAAGTTTCAAAACCGATTCCACCAAAATCCGAAGCCGTCGCGGAAACGGCGCGTGTCGCGCCCGAACCGCAACGGATTGAAATTCAAACCGCCGACCCGAACGTCCGCATCATCTGGTTCGTTCAGCCCACGGCGGAAAAACCGGCGCGCTGACGCCCCCTTCCACGGAGTCAATCAATGAAGTTGTTTCGTCTTGTTTTATCGTTTTCCTTGCTGACGATGTTCGCCGGGGTCGCGCTGGCCCAGACCGAGGAGAAAAAAATACCGTCGTTCGGTTCCCCGAACGAGCCTTCGAATTCGGGTTTCGTCGTCCCGGCTGGGTTGAAGTCGAAGCTGTTCGAGGTCAAGCACCGCGACCCCGACGCGCTCGCGAACGTGTTGAAAGGCTTGGCCAGTCCACAGGGCCTGGTCCAGTTCAATATCCCTTTGCGGACGCTGACGGTTCGGGATTTTCCTGAAAACATAGCCGTCATCGAGGAAGCACTGAAGCGGCTCGACGTTCCTGAAGCCGCTTCCGTCAATCTCGAAGTGACTTTGCATCTTTTGAAGGGAACCAAATCCGCCACGGATGCTTCGACGTTTCCGGCCTCGCTACAACCGGTCCTGAAACAGCTTCAGGGAACGTTGAAATTTCAGGGGTATCAGTTCATCACCACGCTTTCCAATCGGACGCTTGACGGGAATTCCGTGGAAGGTACTAGCGTCGTCACATACGGAGTTCCTGAAGTAGATGGTCGAAAAATCGATGATAAAAGTTCGCTTCGCTTCAAAATTCTTCGGATTGGGATTGCCACCGACGGTGAAAATAAGGACGTGTTTCAACTAACAGGTTTCAATTTTTCCATGGGCGTTGCCGTCAATAGCACAACCTACCGCGACCTGGGTTTCAATACGAGTTTGAGTCTTCGGGAAAACGAACAGGTCGTGGTCGGGACGACCAACATCGGCGATGAGGCCGTCATCGTCGTCGTCTCGGTGAAAAAGGTGAAGTGAGTGGAAACGGCAGCCTGACCGTAAGGGAGGGCTGTCCGTAACCCGCAATTTGGTCGGAAGCAACGGACAGCCCGCCCTTACGGTTGGGCTGCCGTTTTCTTTATCCGTGGTAAAGTCACGGCCGGACGACCACGGATCGTTCCCATTCCAATATCGACGCTGGTGAAATCGAATGGCCGCGCCGAACCGCACTTCCCGCATCGGTTTGAAGCAGTGGGGTCTGATCTTTCTGATCTGGACGCTCGCCGGACTGTTTTTCACGTCGCAGGGCTATCTGTTTCATACCGCGACGAGTACCGCGCCGTTTCGAATCAGTGAATGGCTCTTTCGCGAATTCGCCTACAGCTACCTGTTCGCGCTGGCGACGCCGATCATCTGGGCGCTCGCCGACCGCTATCCGTTTGACCGCCGCAACTGGTTTCGCCGTCTGTGCCTGCACCTGCCCGCGAGTTTTATCGCCTCGATGATTGTTCGCGGGGTTCACGCGCTCCTGATGAACTTCATCGCCGACTCGGCGCTATTCGGCGACAACCCGCTGTTGAGCGGCCTGCGTCCGGGGCATCCGTTTTCAATCATCGGGTTGTTGAAGTTCACTTACTACACGCTCGAAACCGGCGCGCTCATTTACTGGGTGATCGTGGTCGTCAACAATCTGCTTGATTACGGAAACCGTGTCCTCATCGAGGAAGCGCGCTCCGAGCGGCTCGAAAAGCAACTCGCGCTGGCGCGGCTTCAGGCGTTGCGGATGCAGCTTCAGCCGCATTTCCTGTTCAATACGCTGAACTCGATTTCGGAACTGCTTCATGAAGACCAGGACCGTGCCGACCGCATGATCGCGCGTCTCGGCGACTTCCTCCGGATGACGCTCGACGACGGCGGCGCGGCGGAGGTTTCGCTCGCGCACGAACTCGAATTTCTCAAGTGCTATCTCGACATCGAGCAGACCCGCTTCGAACGGCTCAACGCGACGTTCGACATTGACCCGACCACGCTGGACGCCGCCGTGCCGAGCCTCATCCTGCAACCCATCGCGGAAAATGCGATTCGCTACGCCGTGACGCCGCGCTCGGGCGGGCACATTCGCGTCCGCTCGGAACGTCGGGGCGATGACGTACTGTTGACCGTGGAAGACGACGGCCCCGGCCTGCCGCTCGACGAACGTTCGGAAACGTCGCTCACCGAGGGACTCGGCCTTGCCAATTCGAAAGACCGCATCCGCCAGCTTTACGACGGCCGCGGCCATTTTGAACTCGACAACGGCCGCGCCGGCGGGACGGTCGTTTCAATGACGCTGCCCTATCGGAAATTCGAAGGCGCGGTCGTTCAGGGAGCGCGCCGCCGATGAACAATCAGGCCGACATGTTACGCGCGGTCATCCTCGACGACGAACGCCTTGCCCGCGCCCGCGTGAAGCGGCTGTTGCGCGCCGACACGGAGATTTCCGTCGTCGGCGAGTTTGCATCGGGGCGCGAATTTCTCGGCGCATTTTCAAAACTCCGACCCGATCTGCTTTTTCTGGATGTTCAAATGCCCGGTCTCGACGGCTTCGAAACGCTGGCCGCGCTGCCGTCCAATGAACTGCCCGCCGTGGTGTTCGTGACGGCGTTCGACCAATACGCCGTGAAGGCTTTTGAAACCTACGCGGTGGACTATCTGCTCAAGCCCTACGACACAAAGCGATTCGAAAAAGCCGTGGCCCGCGCGAAGGAAGTGATTCGCCGCGACCGATTGTGCCGGGCCAATACGAACGTGCTGGAACTCATCCGCTCGCTTGCGCCGCCCCCGCGTTATCTCGAACGGCTGACGGTCCGGCAGGGTGAGTCGGTGACCTTCATCAAGGTCGAGCAGGTGGACTGGATCGAGGCCGAAGGAAATTACGTCAGGGTTCATTTCGGTGGTCAGTCGCGGCTGATTCGCGAACCCATCGGGAATCTTGAAAAGCAACTCGACCCGAAACGCTTTCCCCGCATTCATCGTTCGGCCATCGTGAACTTCGACCGCATCGCCGAGATTTCACCGCTCTTTCACGGCGAATGTCGCCTCGTACTATGTGACGGAACGGAGCTGACCCTGAGCCGGACCTACCGCGACCGTTTCCCCGAACTTCAAAAGCGGATGCCGTGAATTGGGTTTTGAAACAACGGGATGACCGGTCCGTTTCCCCGCATGGCTTGGGGGATGGCTCGGTCAGGCATAACTCAAGACTGCTCCGATGAAGAAACGTCCGTTTCCGTGCCGGGCTTTTCCAGTTTTCGCGGATTCCTTTGGAAAAAGGCTTTTCGGATAAGGGGGAATCCGACACAATCGGAATCGTTTCCGCCCCCAACGGACAAAGCCCCTTGAACACAGGCATTCACATGCGTTCGCATCTGCCTGCCCGGAAGTTGCCGTCTTCCGTCCTCCCGCTGGCTTTCAGGGGAAACCTCCCCTTTTGGCTCGGCCTGTTCATTGCCTTTCTTTCATTCGGAAATTTCTCTTTCGCCGCCGTCCCTCCGGGCGATTCAAGCCAGGAGCCGTTCACCTGGTCGCGCAAGGAAGACTGGCCGAAAGGCGCGGTCATCGCCATTGTCCACGGGCGCGACGGTTACCTGTGGCTGGGGACGCAGGACGGACTGGTGCGATGGGATGGCCTGTCTTCAACGACCTTCAACAAAAAGAACACGCCAATTTTCCGCAATCACGTCATTCAGGCCCTTCTGGAAGACCATGACGGAAACCTGTGGATCGGTACCGAAGGCGGCGGGTTGTACCGGCATCGCAATGGTGAATTCACGTTATTCTCGACGGAAAACGGACTGACCAACAACCGGGTCTGGGCGCTGCGCGAAAGCCGGGACGGGGCGGTCTGGGTTGGAACATCGAGCGGCGTCACCTGTATCCGGAATGGGAAAGCCGTCGGCTTTGGGACTTCGGCGGGGGTTACGGACAAGCCGGTGCAGGCCATTCTTGAAGATCGAAACGGACGGATTCTCATCGGGACCTACGGAGACGGAGTTTATCGCTTTGAAAGCGCCGCCGGACGCTTCATCCGGATGGAAGTCGGCTCAAATCCGTTTGTGTGGTCACTGCTCGAAGATCGGGATGGATGCCTGTGGATTGGAACGCGCGATGGCATTGAACGCTTCAAGGACGGCGCGCCACATCCGCTGCCGGGCAACCTGCGCGGAATGACCGTGTTCGCGATTTCGCAAACCGGCGCGGGCGACTTCTATGCCTCGACCGATACCGGCGGCGTTTTCCGGTTTGACGGCCACGCATTCAAACAGTCCACCGACCAAAACGGCTTGCCCGGCAATTACATCCACTGCGTTGAAGAGGATCGGGACGGAAACGTCTGGGCCGGCGGGTTGAATGGATTGGTCCGTCTGTTCCGGCCCAAAGTTCTTTCCCTCGGGGTCCGGCGGGGACTTAACGGCGAGATGACCCAGTCGCTGGCGGAAGGCGGCGACGGACGGGTCTGGATCGGGACCGAAAACGGCCTCAACCTGTTTCGGAACGGGGTTTTCGAAACCTCGCCATACGCCGCCGCGGTCGGAAAACACCCCGTCTACGGCTTGCTGGAAGAAGCGGACGGCACGTTATGGGTCGCCACCAAGGGGGCCGGCCTGTTCCGTTTTCAGGCCACCGGCACAACGCGATACACAAAAAAAGAACTCGGCGGCGACGTGGTTTTTTCCGTGTTGAAGTCGCGCGATGGAATCCTTTGGGTCGGAACCTGGGGCGGCGGACTGGTTCGTTTCATCAACGGTCATCCCGAACGAATCACGCAGGCACAGGGACTCAAAAGCGATTTCGTGGCCGCGCTCGCGGAGGCTTCCGACGGTTCGCTCTGGGTAGTGGCGAAGGAGGGCGTCTCCAGGTATTTCAACGGGGCGTTCACCAACTTCGAACCGGCTCAGGGATTGCCCGAATCCGAGATCTACGCGGTCCTTCCGCTTCCCAACGGCGACGTCTGGCTGGCCTCCGACGGCGGCGGATTGTGCCGTTACCGGAATGGCCGCTTCGACGTCGTCACCTCGGCGGACGGCCTCGCCAGCGATTCCATCTTCAATCTTGTAACGGACGACCGAGGCGCGCTCTGGTGCAGCGGCAGTCAGGGAATTTTCAGAACGCCTCTTGCCCAACTCGATGAACGGATTGCCCGACGAAACACCGTGGTTACATCGACTGCCTATGGTCTCGCGGAAGGCATGGAAAGCGAATACTGCGTCGGCGGTTCTCAGTCCACCGCCATCCGGACAAGAGACGGCCGCCTCTGGTTCGCAACCACCAAGGGCGCGGTCGTGGCCGACCCCAGGGAACTTGAAGCAAATTCGCCGCCCCCGATGGTTCATCTGGAAGGCGTCGTCATCAACGATCGTGTCGAAAAGGCCAGAGACGGAATGGTCATCGAAGCCGGCGTGAACCGGCTCATGTTCAATTTCGTCGGTCTCGACCTGCGGATGCCCGAAAAGGTGAGATACCGCTACAAACTTGAGGGGTTCGACCCCGACTGGATTGACGGGGCCAACCGGAAGTTCGCCGTCTATACCAATCTCCCGCCCGCGAAATATCGCTTTCGGGTTATCGCGACCAACGGGGACGGTATCTGGAATCAGGTGGGTGACGGGGTTGCCTTCGTGAAGGCGCCGCGATTTTTTCAGACTTGGCCCTTCTATCTTTTTATGTGTGGCTGCGTGGTCGGGATCGGCTGGCTGGGGTATCGCTTCCGAATCCGTCAAATCGAAAACCGCCATGCGGCGATTCTCAACGAACGAAACCGCATGGCCCGGGAACTTCACGACACGCTGGTTCAGGGCTACGTTGCGATCGGTTCATTGGTGGATTCGAGTCTCGCCATCCTCGACAAGTCCCCGCGGATTGCCGAAAAGCAGTTGAAACTGGCTCAGCGCATGGCCCGCCACAGCATTGTGGAGGCTCGCGACTCGGTTCACGACCTGCGATCTCCCGCGCTTGAAAAAGGCGACCTCGTCACGGCCCTGAAGGACGTGGCTCATCGTTTTTCGGAGCGTTTTCAGGCCGACATTCAGGTGCGCGTCGTCGGGAATGAGCGTCCGCTGGCGACGGAAGTCGCCCAACAGCTTCTGCGAATCGGGCAAGAGGCGGTCTCAAACGCCATCCGGCATGCCTCGCCAAGTCAGGTGCGACTGGACCTTCATTTCGAGCCAAGCCGGGTTGTACTCCGCGCGCGCGATGACGGAACCGGATTTGAAGTCGAACGCGGATTCTCGGCCATCGACGGGCATTTCGGACTGCTCGGCATGCGGGAACGCGCGGGGCAGGTCAATGGAACACTGAAGGTCGAAAGCGCTCCCGGCGAAGGGACACTCGTTGAAGTCACCGTTCCGGTTTGAAAAAGGAGACGTTCGATGGCGAGCTTTGACGGATCACACAACGGCGGACCGATCCGCATCATGGTGGTTGAGGATCACCTGATTACCCGCATCGGACTGATCTCGGTATTCAGCACCGTCGAGGACATGGTCGTGGTCGCCGAGGCCGCGAATGGCGCTCAGGCCGTCGAGTTCCATCGGCTTCACCAGCCCGATGTCACCCTGATGGATTTGCGACTTCCGGAGATGGGCGGCCTCGAAGCGTTGTCCGCAATCCTTGAACATTCGTCACGGGCCAGAGTTGTCATTCTCACCACCTTTGACGGCGACGGCGACATCGCCCGCGCCATGCGGATGGGGGCCGCCGGATACCTCCTCAAGGACGCCTACATCGACGAAATTCTCAAGGCCATTCGTCAGGTCCACCAGGGGAAAAAGTATTTTTCGGGCGAGGTGGCCGCGCGCCTGCTGGAATTCCAGTCGGCGGAGCCCCTGACCGAACGCGAACTCGAAATTCTCTCCCATATCTCCAAAGGGCATTCCAACCGCGAAACCGCCGATGCCCTGTTCATCGCCGAGCAGACCGTCAAGAACCATCTGAAAAGCATCTTCGGAAAGCTCGGCGTGAACGACCGGGTTTCCGCCACCAATCTGGCTTTTCAGCGTGGTCTGGTCCGACCGGACTGAAGCAGGTTCGTCACCGGGGGGGTACGAAAGGGCCAGGAAAAAATGACCCTTTCGAGTCAGGCGCGCGATCCGCGCCGCCCGGTATCGTTCTTTTCGTAAAAGACAAGCAAATGAGGTAATGCGGAGGCTTCCTTCGGCTCACCGGGCCTCGCCCAACATCCGTCAAGGTCTCCATCCATGATTATTCTGGCGCTTGGACATTCGTTGCAGGGCGACCCGGTTCAGGAAGCCGGTCCCTATGTCGAAGCGGAGGCCCGGGTACTGTGGGAATTGATGGCCGCCGGAATTCTTCGCGAGGTCTTTTACTTCAAGGACTGGCACTCGGTGGTTCTCATTCTGAATTGCCATGACATGGAAGAAGCCCGCCAGTGGCTCCAGACGCTGCCCACGGCCAAAAGCCGATTGTACGACTACCACGTTTCCGAACTCGTCCCTTTTCAACCACTCCGCGATCTTTTCGAAACCCACCAACTGCCGACGCCGAAGTTCTGGCTTTGAGCGCGGTTCGGGATAAAAAGCCATGAGTGACACGAAGACAAAGGTCAGTGAAGGCGCAACTGAAACCGTCATCGAAAACGGAAAGGGGACGCTTCCCGAAACGGTTTCCCGCCAACCCGAACCCGAGGGTACTCGCTCAGGGAAACGCCTCCTTGGCTTCGGGTTGGGCGGGATTCTCGGCCTGGTTGCGCTGGTCTGGGGCGGCATCACGCTGGTCCACGCGCTCTCGCACGAATCCACCGACGACGCCTTCGTCGAGGGACACGTCGTCACGGTCAGCCCCAAAGTTTCCGGTCACGTCGTCAAACTGCTCGTTACCGACAATCAGGTCGTGAAAAAAGGCGACCTCCTGCTGGAAATCGACCCGCGCGATTACGAACAACAGGTGAAGCAGGCCCAGGCCGCGCTCGACGCCGCGATTGCCCGCCACACAACCGCCGAGCATTCCGTCCAACTAACCGGCGCAACCGGGAAGGCCGTCATCCGGCAGGCGAGTTCCGGCCTCGACGCCTCGCGGGCGCAGGCCGACGCTTCGCGGGTCCGGCTCGGTCAGGTTCGGGCGCAGATTTCAAACGCCGAAGCCAATCTCGAACAGGCTCGTGCGCAAGTCGTGGCTGCTGAAGCCGAAGTCACCCGCACTACGCCCGACGTGAAGCGCTATCAGGAACTTTTCGAGAAGGGCGACGTGTCGAGCCAGCGGCTGGAGCAGGCCACGGCGGCCTTTCACACGGCCGTCGCCAATCTCGCGGCGGCGAAGAAAAGGGTCGCGGCGGCGGAAGCCAGCCTCACCCAGTCGCGCGAGGAACAGGCGGCGGCGCAGGCCGTCCTGAACCAGACCCGGTCACTGGTCGGAGAAGCCGGCGGACGCCTCGATCAGGCCAACACCGCGCCACAGCAGGTCGCCGTCTCGCGCGCGCAGGCCGAGTCGGCCAACGCTGAAATCGCCCAGGCCCAGGCCACGCTGGACCAGGCGAAACTGAATCTTTCCTACACGAAAATCTACGCGGTTGAAAACGGCCGGATTTCGAAACGGACCGTCGAGGAAGGCACGTTCGTTTCCGTCGGACAGGCGCTGCTTTCGGTTGTGCCCGAAACCGTGTGGGTGGTCGCGAATTTCAAGGAAACGCAACTCAAACACATGCAGGCCGGGCAGGAAGTGGAAGTCGAAGTGGATTCGCTCGGCGCGGCCCTGCGCGGCAAGGTCGAAAGCATTCAGGCGGGAACCGGCGCGAAGTTCGCCCTGCTTCCGCCCGACAACGCGACCGGCAACTTTACCAAGGTCGTCCAGCGCGTACCGGTCAAAATCGTGTTCGAGGAATCCGATTTCGCGAAATACCGCGCCCGAATCACGCCGGGGATGTCCACGGTCGTTTCGGTTCGGGTCAAGTAAACCGCTTCGAGGCACATCGAGGAAACGGTATGCCGGTCATTACGCAGCCCGTCGGAACCACCACCATCGTCGCCGCCCAGACCGGTTGCGCCATCGGCGATCCGAAATCCGCCGAGGCCAAACCGACGCTCAAATGCTGGATCGCCGTCATCGGCTCGCTGCTCGGGGCCTTCATGGCGGTGCTCGACATCCAGATTACCAACTCGTCATTGCGCGACATTCAGGGCGCGCTCGCCGCCACGCCGGACGAAGGCGCGTGGGTCTCGACGTCGTACCTCGTGGCCGAGATCATCGTCATTCCGCTCACCGGCTGGCTGTCGAAGGTGTTTTCGGTTCGGAAATATCTGCTGGTCAATTCGGTGCTGTTCCTGATTTTCTCGGTCCTGTGCGCCTTCGCGTGGGACCTCAACAGCATGATCCTGTTCCGCGCCTGTCAGGGATTCACCGGCGGCGTGCTGATTCCGATGGCGTTCAGCATCATCCTGACGACGCTGCCTCCGTCAAAGCAGCCGTTCGGGCTGGCGCTGTTCAGCATCACCGCGACCTTCGCGCCATCCATCGGCCCGGCCATCGGCGGCTGGCTGACCGACAATTTCGGCTGGGAATACATTTTCTACCTGAATATTTTCCCCGGCGCGCTGCTCATCGCCGCCGTGTGGTACGCCATCGCGCCCCAACCCCTGCAACTCAAACTTCTAAAGGGTGCGGATTACTGGGGCATCCTGACCATGGCGGTCGGGCTTGGGACGTTCACCATCTTCCTCGAAGAAGGAAATCGCAAGGACTGGTTTGGCGATCCGATGATCCGCAACTGCGCCATCGCCGCCTTCATCGGCCTGACCTCGTTCGTCTTCATCGAACTGACCACGCCCCGACCGCTCGTGAACCTGCGGCTGTTCGGAAGGCGCAACTTCGGCTTCGGTTCGCTCGTGAACTTCGTCCTCGGGCTGGGGCTTTACGGCAGCGTCTTCATCCTGCCGCTCTACCTCGGCCAGATTCAGGGCTACAACGCGCTCGACATCGGCACGGTCGTCGCGTGGTCCGGCTTCCCGCAACTTCTCTTGCTGCCGCTCGTGCCGCGTCTGATGAAAACCATCGACGCGCGGTTTCTGGTCCTCATCGGCACGACCCTGTTCGGAATCAGTTGCCTGATGAATTCCTCGATGACGAACCTTTACGGGTATGAACAGCTCATCCCCGCGCAACTGGTGCGGGCCATCGGCCAGCCGCTGATTCTCGTGCCGCTTTCGACGCTGGCGACTTCCGGCATCGAGAAGGAAAACGCCGGTTCGGCGTCGTCGCTGTTCAACATGCTCCGCAATCTCGGCGGCTCCGTCGGCATCGCCCTCATCGGCATGACGCTCACCCGCCGCCAGAAATTTCATTCGAACCGCGAAGGCGAGTTCGTCAGCCAGTCCAACCCGCAGGTTCAGGCCCGACTGACGGCGGTCGAAAAGGGATTGATCGGACGCGGTGTCGCGCCAATGGACGCGAAAAACAAGGCTATTGCGGTACTGGACAACGCCATTCGCAAAGAGACGAACGTCATGGCCTACAACGATTGTTTCTTCCTGATGGGCGTCCTGCTCATCGGCATCGGCAGCACGATTCTTTTGTGTCGCAAAGTCAAACCCGGCGCGGGTGGCGCCGGCGCTCACTGAGGTCGAAAACACGATGCACACCAATCGAGCCTTGAACCTGACCGCCGCGCTGCTTCTCGCGGGACTGTTCTCCACGCTCCCCGCCTTCGGGCAGGAAGTCGCGGGAATCGTGCAGTCCGATGCTGCGGGGCAGCAGCAGAACGGGACGCCGGACGCCAAAACGGCGGCCCAGCAGGCGCGGGAGCGGGCGGAAAACGAAGTCCGCGTCGGGGTGACGCCGGGCAAGTCCACGCCGCTGTCGCTGCGCGACGCGATCATGATGGCGCTCGGCAAGAATCCCGACATCGAGCTTCAGCGCATCGCGGTGCGGCAGGCCGGTTTTGATGTGACGCGTTCGCGCGGGGCCTACGACCTGAACATCAACGAACAGTTCACCTACAACGCGGTCCGCAACCCGGCGGTGAGTCCTTTCGCGGGCGCGGACGCGAGCGGCGGCGTCGAGACGCGGACGGCGCAGTCGGCCTTGAACATCACGCAGCCCTTCACCAACGGCAGCCGGCTGGCGTTCGATTTCACGACTTCCCGCCAGGACACGA
>JBDRAL010000120.1:0-34617 GCA_039793685.1 Blastocatellia bacterium NZW_1522 | reverse complement strand
CACCCGTGAGGGTGGGGTGGCGGTAAGGCAAATTTCAGAGCGTCGAAGACGCGATACGGGTGGTGTCGCCGCGTTGCGGCTCGGCATTTTACCCGTCGCGTACCCCACCCTCACGGGTGGGGCTATTACCTACCGGCGCATCCGCGCCTGTCCGAGGCAATTTGGCCCATCGTTATTACCGGAATAATTTTTCAAAAACCATTTGGAGAGGGGAGAAGGGGCCGGGGATGAGGGGAGACCGAACCGAATCCGAAATTAGGGATTCAAGTCATTTTGTCCCGTGTGGGCCGTTTCGATGACGCCGCAACCCTCAACCTCAACCCGTCTTCTTATCGCCACCGCCTGTTGTCTCGGCGGCGCGCTGCCGCTGCTGATGACGCCGTTTTCTCCGACGACGGACGTGCCGCAGCACGTCGCGCAGGTCCGGCTGTTTTTTGAAACGATGCAGGGCGTCAGCCAGCCGAACGGGGTGAGTTACGTCGTCCAGTGGCTCACGCCGTACAGTCTGGTCTACCTCGTGATGGCCGGACTCTGGAAAATTCTTCCGCCGGAACGGGTCGGCCAGGCCACGCTCGTCGCGCTCTGTTTCGGCTGGACCATCGCCATCCACTGGCTCGCGTGGCGGCGCGGGCGCTCGGTCGCGGCGGCGGTGCTGGCCTCGACGCTGTACGACTGCCACGTTACCTACTGGGGCTTTCTCAGCTTCTCCGTCGGACTGCCCGTCTTTCTCGTCTGGCTCGACGTCACGTCATCCAACTTCCTGAAATTCGGCGAATTTTCTATCGGTATTGAAAAACCTGACGCCCGACACCCGACACCCGACACCTTTGAAAAGCCGACACCCGACACCTTTCCAAGGCTCGCCCTCATCGCCTTCCTGCTGTTCCTGCTTTATGAAGCGCACGCGCTGTGGTTCGCGGTCAGTCTGCTCTGGCTCGGCGTGGAGACGGTGGCGTTTCGCCCGCCCCTGCGACGGACGATTGCGCGGGCGGCGGTGACGGCTCCGCTCGCGGTGGTCGCGCTGTTCTGCTATCGGCGGCTGGCGACGGACACGCAGTTCGTCGAACACAAACTGATTTTCAAGGACCACCCTGTCCTGCGGCTCGGTACGCGGTGGTTCGTCGAGTCGGTGTACGGCGGCGTTCGAGGCTGGCTGGAAGTTTCGATGCTGGCGGTACTGCTCGGCTGGCTGGTCTGGTCGGTTGCGTCGCGGCGGCGGCGCTTTTTGAAGGAAGCCGACGCCGGGCTGTTTGTCGCCGGGCTGATGCTGCTCGGGTTGGGACTGGTGCTGCCGTACCAGTTTCAATACACCATCGAGCTGGCCGAACGCTGGATGCCGGCGGCGTTCATCATTCTTTTACTGGCCGTGCCCGCGCCGGTTTTGAAAGGCGGAGAAAAAACGCTTGTCGCCGCCGCGTTGACGGTCGTGTTGATCTTCTGGGGCTGGACGGCCTTCATCTGGCGCGATTTCGACCGGAAAACGATGACCGGTTTTCGCGAATCGCTGGCGGCGTTGCCGGAACGTCCGCGACTCGTCGGCCTCGATTTCATCGGGGAACTGCCCGATTTTCGGCGGCGGCCCGTGTTGCAGACGGCGGCCTACGGCGAAGTCGTGAGGGGCGGGACCTACAGCCTTTCATTCGCGAAGTTCCCGCAGAGCTTCGTCAAGTACGCCCCCGGCACGACCCTGCCGTGGACCGACGGCCTCGAATGGGATCCTTACTGCCTCACGGAAGATGATTTGAAATACTTCGACTACGCGCTGGTCGGCGGCGACCCGTTGAAGCAGCTACAGTTTCAGGATCGCTTCCCGATGGCTGTTCCAGTGACGACGGACGGAATGTGGCGGCTGTATCGATTCCCGAAGTAAGGCTCGCTCACTTATCGGGGAGAGGTACTAAACGGAAAACTGACCCGTCGTCGGTCGGGATCATTCTGAGGATGGTTCGATCGGGGAAGGCCTGCCGAATTGCCGCATGTGTTTGCTCGAAGTCACGCAGAATCAGGAGGTCGTCGCTGAAATCCGGCTTGGGGCGCCTCCATTCGAAAACCCAGGAACCGGTTTCGGGGAATTCGGGGAGGCGATCTCGGATCTGGGCGTATCGAGGTGCCAGAATGACCAATTTTCGACCCGCATTTTCCTGGAGTACTGTTTCCAATTGTTGATAAATGACTTCCTGAAGCTGTGCCTGCCGATACATCGCCCACCCATGAATTGTATTGAACAGGCCGAGGCCGAGGATGATCCAGACAAAGGCCATGGAAACCGGAATCAAAGGATTCAGTCCGAAGTCACGGAAGGCGCGGGTGATTCTTGCGAGTCCATGAACGGCGATGACGGTCAGGGGCACGGCGCATTCCGAATAGTGAATCGGACCGACAATGTGAATTCCGTAATTGTCGTGGAACAGCCCGAGGAGAAGCACTCCGATGACGCTGATGCCCAAAGTTCGAGTGAGTCCATTCGTGAGAACCCCCGCAGCAACCAGTACGATTCCGAGTGGACCGGCAAAATAGACGGACAGCAGAAAAAGATTGAAACCGCAGTTTGACCCAAACCGGACCCACAGTGATGGTTCACTGATCGGCACCCCAGTGGAGCCCGGGGCCTGTCGGGGTGGAATGAGGCTGTGCGTGACCGCCCAGGAATGGATGCAGAATCCGAGCAGAGGAATCAGGCCCCCGATGATGACGGCCGCGATTTCGGGGAGAGCGTTTTTTCCTTCGGTCCGAAACCGTTCCCGAAAAAGGATCAGGAGACAGGGCGTTCCCATGAAGCTGGTTTCATAAGGGCGGCAGATGAACGCGAGGCCGAGCAGCAATCCCAGAGCAAGCCACCGTTTTCCGGATGGCTTTTCCCAAGCGAGTACGAAGGCTACGAGGGCCAGTGCCAGAAACGCCCGCGAGTGAAGATGACCATGGGTGGTCATCGAGAGCGACCAGGCCATGGGGGACATCAGGAACAGCAGGGTGCCAAGGGCGGCCCAGGCAATACTGAGTCGGCGGGTAAGGACAAACGCCAGGCATCCGACCGGGACAGCGGCGGAAAGTGCGAAAATCCAGTTTCCGGTCCGCGTCAGGGTGGAGATCGTCCACGCGAGCTGCGCCCCGGTCCAGTCCATTCCGGCCAGCGCATTCCCCTTGATGAACAAAAACTGGTAGGGCACTGCCTGGATCGGGAAATTCGGGATCACGAAAATCTTCCCGTAGGCTAGCGCCTCACCGCCGAATTTGGTGGCGTATTCATCGTCGGTAATCGGATAGCCGTGCAGGATCAGCGCATTGAAGAGCCGAGCCAGCGACATCGCCAGAACCACGAGCAGCAGGAGGCCGATGCTGCGCTCGCGACTCGTAAGCTCTTGAAGTTGCTTGTGAACAAGATTTATCACCGGTTCGAATGTCGGGCGGTATCCGAAGCCGAGCAGGCAGCAGGAAGGGAAAAGGAAAAGGGCGGAGCCGAGCCAAAACTTCATTTCTCCGGGGGCCATGAACGTGAACGGCCAGTGGAAAATGATATTGTAACCGCCCTGGGTAGTGGTGAGGCCGAAAAAGCAGAGCATCAACATCCATCCGGCAATTCGATGGACCTGGAGGTTCGGAGATGTGGGCACGGGTGACGGTGGCATCGGGGATGGAATGGACATTGGAAATGGTTTCAGGATTGTGTGACACGTTGCGCGGCGACGAGGCAACTGCCGCCGAAAGGGATTGAAATGCCGTGCTTGATGCAGGCCGGTTCCGGATTCAGGATCAGTTTCAAGAGTCTGGCCCCAAGGGAGGGCCGCCTGGCGGATTGGTGAGCCCCTTCGTGCGAAACCAGTTGGCTTTTGCGTCCGAGACGGGTTGGAATGGCGCGAAACAAAAGAATCGGCCCCGGCAGCGGGAAAAAGAAGTATGTGGAGAAGATGACCCGAAAGCCTGAGTCTCGCAAAGTGTGCCGGATGGTCCGCAGGGTGTACCGACGGAAGTGCCCGGCCTCCTCGTCCTCATTTGACCAGAGCCACTGGTAGGCGGGAACGGTCAAATATACCAGCCCGTCCCTGATCAGGAATTGATGAACTTCTCGCAGGAAGGCCCGGTCGTCGGGGAGGTGCTCAACGACATCGAACAGCCCGACCGCCGGCAGGCTTTCGGGCGGGAACCCGGATGCGCCAAGGGTACCCCTGATGACTGGCGCAAGGCCGCGTCGTTGGGCATTGCGGGCACCGGCGTGACCGGGCTCCATGACGAGCGCCTCGATCCCGGCTTCCCGCAGGCCCCTCGTGACATATCCGTTACCACCCCCGAGGTCGACGATCGGCCCTGATGGCCGGTGTCGGCGAACCATCTCAACGATGCAGCGGTTCCGGTGCTGAAACCAGAATGAACCGTCCTCCAGGTCGGCGCACAAATCGTGCATTTCCTCCACGAATGAGGTGGAGGAGTCGGACGTACCGATCCAGATGCCATCGTCGGACCGGGTGAGGCTGCGCGCAGATTCAAGCAGCCGGGTGGTTGCTTCGGAGTGCTGGCTTGGGGACATGGCGGATTCTTCTCCCGTTCGGACTCCGGATGTCAGAAATGAAAGCCGAGCGTCGCGGAGACAACCCGATCGAGTTCTTCTCCGGACAGATCGTTGAAAAAGGGAAGCCGGACCAACTGGTCGCTGACTTCCTCGGTTACGGGGCAGTCGCCAGGGCTGGCTCCGAACCTGGCTCCCATCGGAGAAGCATTCAGCGGAAGGTAATGAAACACCGCATGGATATTCTGGCTGCGCAGGTGTGCGATGAATGCTTGACGCGTCGGAAGGTCCGGCATCAGCAGATAGTACATGTGGAACGACTGTTCGCAGTGCGACGGCACGACCGGCTGTCGCGCACCCATTTCCTGCGCCCAGCGTCGCAGATTCCGATCATAGTAGTTCCAGATGCGGCTGCGGGTCTCGAAAACCTTTTCGCGGGCTTCGAGTTGAGCGAACAGAAACGCCGCGAGGAGGTCCGACGGCAGGAAACTCGAACCGACGTCCACCCAAGTGTATTTGTCCACCTGCCCGCGAAAGAAGCGGGAACGGTCGGTTCCCTTGTCGCGAAGAATTTCCGCCCGCTCGATGAAGCGTTCGTCATTGATCAGCAGCGCGCCGCCCTCGCCGCAGGAAAAATTCTTGGTTTCGTGAAAACTCAGGGTCGCGAGTTGACCAAACGTCCCGAGGTACTTTCCCCGGTATTTCCCGAACAGCCCGTGGGCGTTGTCCTCGATGACCGGAATCCCGTGGCGACCGGCGATTTCCCCGATGGCGTCCATCTCGCAGCCGACCCCGGCGTAGTGGACCACCACGATGGCCCTGGTACGCGGCGTGATCAGCGCTTCCAGTTTCGTTTCATCGAGATTGAGCGTGTCGGGGCGGATGTCGATAAACACCGGTTTCGCGCCGCGCAGC
Organism: Blastocatellia bacterium NZW_1522; assembly: GCA_039793685.1. Classification (GTDB taxonomy): domain Bacteria; phylum Acidobacteriota; class Blastocatellia; order Chloracidobacteriales; family Chloracidobacteriaceae; genus JAAFHI01. The sequence goes on along the minus strand of JBDRAL010000120.1, from coordinate 29,201 downwards.
ACGAAGGCATTCGCCGTCGAGACGAAGGTGAATGCAGGCAGGATCACTTCGTCCCCCGGCGCGATGTCGAGCAGCAGGCCGGTCATTTCGAGCGCGTCGGTGCAGGAGGTGGTCAGAAAAACCGATGGAACGCCGAGTTGTTCTTCGAGAAATTGCTGACAGCGTCGCGAAAACGGGCCGCCCCCTGATGCATGCTCGCTCAGGACGGCCCGCATGATGTACTCGATTTCGCGTCCCATCAGCGCCGGGCGGTTGAAGGAAATGAGGGAATTGGGGGTCATGCGATGCCTCCGGAGACGTTCCAGATGTAGCCCGGTGCTTCGTCGCCCGCCATGAACAGCAGGTCGAGAATCGAAACCTGGCTGATGAACGGTGGAAACCGCTGTGGATATTCCGGGTAATCGTATTTCATGAATTCAATCGTGATTCCGGCCCGCGCAAAACGGTCAGCGTCGAGGTAGCTTCTGGCGGACGGGCCGGAAATGTAATGCGTTGCGCCGACTTGGTTCAAAAGGTCCAGGAGGCGGTCATTTTTATTTCCGTGCAGCCTGAAATCAGACGATTTCAGAAAGCGGACGTGACTGATACCGAGCGCGCCGGCCAGATATTCGGTGAGCGGAATGGTCAGGTCCACCAGCCGTTCCGGTCGGCTTTGGTAAAACCGTTCGAGGTCTCCGGCGTAGCGATGGAAAAACGACGCCTTCCCGTAAAGCTGGGTCAGCGTTTTCCAGTGGTCCGTGTTCCACCGCCGGTTCCAGTCGATGCGGATGTCGTGAATCGGTGTCCCTTCCGTAACGCAGCCACCGCTTCGAACCGGAATCGTCAGCCACTGCGCGCCTTTCTGCGACTTCACGCAGTTCCGGTTGCGCCAGCCGTGCTTGTCGTACTGCACGTCGTCGTAAAAGACGAACACATCGGCTTTCCGGATCTGGTGGAAGTATCCCCGCCACGGAATATAGGAAGGTTGAAGCACGACGCAGTTCACGGTGGATCGCGTCCCTTTCTCGACGAAAACGGTTTTTATCCCTGACCGCTTTGGTACAGCCGCTGGTCTGCGGGAAGGTAATATTCTTCGAGCGAGGTTGGCACACGCACGTTGAATCCGAGGAAACGCCGTCCCACCTCGCCCAGCCGGGCGACGACTTCGGGAGGGACCAGTCGCGGGTAGTCGAATCGCTGGCGCATGTAGGACCGACACACGTTCATGGTCAGCGCGTGCCTCGCGCGGTCGGTCCGGTTCATTCCGCCGAGATGCCACGTCCGCGCGTTGAAGACGATGGCGTCGCCGGCTTTCGGGAACACCCGCCGGGCTTCCGCGAAAAAGCGTTCCTCGGAGGGAACGTCCGGACTGAGGTGTGAGCCGGGCAACAGATAGGTCGCGCCGTTTTCCTCGGTGAAGTCGTCGAGCGCAATGGTCACGCCCATATTCGTCACATAGCCGGGGATGAAGCGCGGGCAGTCCACATGGATGCGGTTCGAGTAGTTCGTGCCGTGGGGCGGCATGCTCGACGAGGTGTAGGCGTAAATGATGCAGGTGTCGCCAAGCGTGGCCGACAGATAGGCATGCAGGACCGGATTTTCAAGCACCCGAGCGAAGGCGTCGTCGCGGACCATCAGGTTGTGGACCATCCACCGGTCCGGGTAGTCGCGGCCCTCCCACGCCCGGAGGTCCTCCTCGACGCAGGCCTGCAATTTGGCCCGCAGTTCCGGAATGTCGGCGGCGGGCAGAACCTCGCGGACAACGGTAAAGCCGTCGCGGTCAAGGTCGTCCAGATGGGATTGCATCGGGTGTTCTGGCTTCATCCCGACCTCCTACTTTTTCAAAACGAAGCGGAGATACTTGAAAAGATGCGCGGAAAGTGGCAGCACGCGCCGCAGGTAGGCCCCGATCAGGTCCGCCGCCTCAAACGACTGGCCGTGCATGACCGCGCCCTGCCCCAGAAACCATTCGTAATGGGTTTCGCAGGTCGCGAAGCCGATGGCGCGGCATTCCTCCCGAAATTGCAGCGGGTCGATGCCGCCCAGAATGGACTTGGTGAACTCGGCTTTCTGGAACGTGTCCTTCGGGATGCCGAACTCCTCCTCCACCCGGTCGTCGGTGTGCAGGACCGAGTCGATTTCCTTCAGCACGATGTCGGAAAGCCCCGTTTCGCCCGCGTTTTCCAGTTTGCACATGTGTTCCCAGAAGAGTTTGTTCGGTTCGAGGTCGATGTAGACCACGCCGCCCGGTTTGACCACCCGGTGCGCCTCCTGCAACACCGGCAGGTAGCTTTCGAGATGATGTATGAAGGCGTAACTCGAAACCATGTCGAAGGTGTCGTTGGAAAAGGGAAGCGACTCCGCCGGGGTGTTGTGCAGCGTGATGTTGCCGGATGACCTGTCGATCCGGGCCAGCATGGCCGGCGTGACGTCGACGCCGTGGACCTCGTCAAACAGGTCCTTCGCCAGGTTGATGACGAATCCCGTTCCGCAGCCCAGATCGAGCAGTTTTCCGCCTCGGACCGGGTGGAGCGCTTCGAGAATGCCACGAACCTTCCGCTGGTTTTCCGGGCGGAAGTGCGGCTCCTGCGCGTTGTAGGTGTCGGCCATGCGGGTATGAACCTCGATGTTGGCCTGGATGATTTCGGTGGACATAGACGCCAATACTTCCTTTGAATCAAAGGTTTATGGTTTGAGAAACGTTGTATCTGGGACGTCGCAGAACCTCCTGATACACCCGGAACACATAGCTCCCAATGATCCCGAGGCTGGCCATGATGATTCCCGTCGAGGCCAGCAGCAACAGGACGATCAGGGTGATCCCGGCGGCCAGCGTTCTTCCCAAAATGAAGTATCCGAGAATGATGACCCCGCCGTACAGCAGGCTTAATCCCGTCGTGAGACTGCCGAACCAGAGTAGCGCGCGCATCGGAAGGTCCGTGTAGCTGACCAGCGAGTTGATCGCCAGTGCCAGCCGTTTGCGGAACGTGTAGGTGCTTTTCCCCTGTGATCGTTTTTCATGCCGGACCTCAATGATGGCGCTTTCAAAGCCGACGTAAAACATCAGGGGACCGAAAAGAATGTTGCGCTCCGGATATTCCAGGACGGCGTTCAGGAAATTGCGAGTGCAAAGCCGGAATGTACCAATGTTTTCCGGGACGGACAGCCCCGCCACCTTCGAAAAGACATAGTGATAGAGCCGCGACGTCAGATTCACATGCCAGCTTCCGGTTTCCCCCTCCTTGATCGTGTACACGATTTCCGCGCCGGTTTCCCGCTGGGTTTCGACGAGTTTCGGAATATCCTCGGGACGGTCCTGAAGGTCGCAGTCCATCAGCACGATTAGGTCCCCCCGGCTTTTCTGGAAACCGGCGGCGATGGCCGGATGCTGGCCGAAATTCCGGCTGAACTTGATGCCCCTTACCCTTGGATCGGTCTTGGCAAGTTCCTGAATGAGTTTCCACGAGCGATCCCGGCTCCCGTCTTCGACGAGGATGATCTCGAAGTCCTCGGTCACCGTTGCAAGCGACTCGATCAGCCTCCTTCCCAGTTCCGCCACATAGGCTTCCGCTCGGAAGACCGGAATCACGACCGAAATCAGCGGCATGGTTATGGTGGCCTTTCAGGGGGATGATGCGTCTTCCGCGCCGGAGGAACGCGTGGGAGATGTTCAAAACCGGTCGGCGTTCAGACGGCAGGCCCAAGCTTCGAAAATTCGCGGATGGCCGCCGCCCGAATGGTGTCGAGGTGGTGGTGAACGCCTTTTCCGGAGAAGCGGGGCTTATTCATCGGCCCGGGATCGGTCCAGACCGATTTCGGCAAATTGATGGTTCCGAGATCATTGAACCTGATGCGGAACTTGAGTTTTCGGAGACTCATTGCGTGGGAAACGGGACCGGTGACGAGCGAAGTTTTCCCAGCGAAACATCGCGGAATTCGTTGCCGTCGGGCAAATCTCTGATTCGAAAGGTGCGGGGCGACAGCATGCCTTCCCACTTTCCGGAAGGCAAGTCGCGGCGTGTCGTCCGCGACGGAGAAAAAACCGGCCGGATTATCCCTCTTGAATCAGATGGACTCGAAAACCGGAATCGCGGAGGATGACGAGCGCAGGAAGTCTTCCTTCAGAATTCCCATGTAAAAAACATCCACCCGGTTGCCGTCCAGCAGGAATTCGTCCCGCAGCACGCCCTCGATCTTGAAACCGACATCAAGGTAGGCGTTGATCGCCCGGATGTTGCCCCGGTGGACGGTCAGCCAGATTTTGTACAGGCCGAGCGTGCCGAAGCCTTCCTCGACCATCGCCTTGGTGGCCGCCCGTCCGAGACCCGTTCCACGATTTTCGCCGATGTAGATGAAGAAACGGGCCGTTCCCAAATACCGGTCAAACCGGTCGAGCACCACATTCCCGACGTGCGTCCGACCGGAAAGAATCGCGTAACCGCGCACCTTGTCGGGGTTGTCCGTGACGAACTGAATCCATTCAATCGTCTTTTCCAGCGTCGGCTCCCGCCGGAGGCCGAGGTGACGCCGGATTTCCGGGTCGTCCATCCAGTGAAACATGTTTTCCGCGTGCGATGGGTCAACCGGGACAAGTTTGATGCCGGACTGGTTTTGAAAGGCGGACATTTTCTTTTTATCTCCTTGGGGGGCAGGGGGTGAGTAGTGCCTGAACGATTCGGGGGGCGGTATTCCCATCCCACAGATCGGGAATCCGCCCGTCGGGGTGTTTCCCGTTCAGAATATCGACCACGGCGGCGAGGATGCGGTCGGGACGGTTGCCGACGACGCGGTTGGTGCCCTGCGTGACCGTCACCGGACGCTCGGTTTCATCGCGCAGGGTGAGGCAGGGAACGCCGAGCGCGGTCGTTTCCTCCTGCAATCCGCCGGAATCGGTCAGAACGAGACGGGATTCGCTCCAGAGTTTCAAAAAATCGAGGTAGCCGAGCGGCGTCGTCGTCCGGACGCCGTTCGGAACGGCCAGCCTGAACTCGGCGAGACGCGCCGCCGTGCGCGGATGAACCGGAAAAACGACCGGAAGAATCCGGGCCAGTTCGCCGAGCGCGTTCAACAGTGCGGCGAGCGTCTCCCGGTGGTCCACGTTTGATGGACGATGCAGCGTGACGACGGCGAAACCGCCCGTTTCAAGTTCAAACTGCTCCAGAACCCGGCGTTCGGCGGCGCGTGGAAGCTGGCGGCGCAGGGTGTCGATCATGACGTTGCCGACGCGGCGGATTCTTTCCGGCGCAATGCCTTCGCGCAACAGGTTTTCGTCCGCGTCGGCGCTCGGCGTGAGTAAAAGATCGGCGACCGCGTCGGTCAGGACGCGGTTGAGTTCCTCGGGCATCCGGCGGTTGAAGCTCCGCAGCCCGGCTTCGACGTGGGCGACGCGGATGCCGCGTTTGACCGCCGTAACCGTGGCCGCGAGCGTGGCGTTGACGTCGCCGACGACCACGACCCAGTCGGGGCGGTCGGTTTCAAGTATGGCGTCGAGCGCAAGCATTGTCCGGGCGGTCTGCTCGGCGTGCGTGCCGCCGCCGACACCGAGATGAAGGTCCGGCGCGGGCAGGTCGAGGTCGCGAAAAAAGGCGTCCGACATTGCGTCATCGAAATGCTGTCCGGTGTGGACGAGCCGTCCCGTCAGTTCGGGGTGGCGGGCGATTTCCGCGACGATGGGAGCGATTTTGACGAAATTGGGTCGCGCGCCGACCACGCTCAGGATGTTCACGATAGTGGGCCGTTGGAAAAAGTCCGGGAGAGTGTCCGGGAAGTTACATTCCCCGCCGGGTTTTGGTGGAAGGATGCCGCCACTTCCCAAGCGGTCCCGCCAACTTGCGGGATTCCCCGTTTCCGACGCAAGGCTTTTTCTGAAAGCGCGGAATCCAACCGACACACACCGAAGGTAGGTTTACTGGAATGAACGACGTGATGTATGCCATGCAGCGGGCCAACGGCGAATGGTTCACCACCGAAATCGAAGGCCGTTTGTGCCTGCCGGTTTTCCGGAATTTCAATGCCGCCCAGCGGGTTCACGCCCGAATCGCGGACTTGATGGTCTACCTCCCGCAGCCGCTCGACAGTGCAACGCTTGAAACGCTGAAAAGAACCCGGAACGACATCGGCTTCTGGCTCGTGGATGAATTCGACCCGACCGCCGAACTGACCCCCGGCCGCTGGCTGACCGAAGCCGAACTCGTCATCATCGGCGAAGACGGCGATTACGCCATCTCGGCCTGAGGAATTGAAGATTGAAGATTTTCGATTGAAGATTGAAGAAATTTCGATTTTTGATTGAAGATTGACGATTTGAGGTGATTTACCCGGCGGTTCAAACGACGAGCCGTTCCTTCTCCTCAATCGAAAATCTTCAATCTTCAATTGGGTTGAAAATCTTCAATCTTCAATCTTCAATCGAATGGAAAATCTTCAATCTTCAATCGAAAATCACGACATTGACGCGGCGACCATGCTGCATTTGACCTACGTTTACGGTCCGGTCGCCTCGCGCCGCCTCGGCACGAGTCTCGGCGTCAATCCGCTTCCGGTCGAAACCAAGGTCTGCAACTTCGATTGTCCCTATTGCGAGTGTGGCTGGACGGATTCCGACCGTCCGGCGGGGAAGATGCCGTCGCTCGACATTCTGAACCTCGAACTTGAGGAGAAACTCGCGGAATGCCGTGACCGTGGCATCGACCTTGCCGCCATCACCTTTGCTGGAAACGGCGAACCGACGCTGCATCCGAAATTTCCCGAAATCATCGAGGCCGCCTGTGCGTTGCGTGACCGGTACGCCCCATCGGCGAAGGTCTGCGTCCTGACCAACGCCACGCGCCTGCGCCTGCCGCGGGTACGCGAGGGACTGCTGCGGGCGGATGTCCGGCAGTTCAAGCTCGATGCCGGGACGGAAGCGACCTTCCGGCTGGTCGATCAGCCCTTCGGCGGGTTGACCCTTGAAAAAATCGTGGACGACATCGTCGCTTTCGATGCGCCGAAAATGCTCCAGAGCATGTTTTTCCGGGGCGAACACAACGGAAAAACCATCGACAGCGCCGTGCCGGAGGAAGTCTCCGCGTGGCTCGCCCACGTTGCCCGCATTCGTCCCGAAGGCGTTCATCTCTACAGCCTCGCCCGCCGGGCGGCGGCCGACCATCTCCAGCCGGTTCCACGCCCGGAACTCGAATCCATCGCGGAGCGTGTGCGCGCCCTCGGCATCCCCGCCGAAGTGTTCTGACCCCACGTTTGACAGTTGGGTAGCTGGAAAAATACTTCAAAAATATCGCTTGTAAAAATCTAGTTCAGGGAGTACGGTCGTTCCATCTCGACAATCGTGCGTCCCGGTCTGCATTCCGTCGTTTCCGATGAAAACGGCGAGACCGGCGCGTTTTCCATAAACGGCGGCGGCGGGCGCGGAAATTTTTTTCCGACTTTTTGAGTCGTTTTTGACTCTGGGGAAGCACGCAGCCGACAGACTGAAAGGATTACGGTTATGAAGCAGACGCTTGCTTTGGATTCCCTGCGTAAATTCAAAATCGTTGTATACGGAATCGGACTGATGTTGTCGCTGGTCTTCGGCGCGGCGGTGTCCAGGGCGCAAACCGCGCCCGCTCCGAATTCAAATCTTGGATTGATCTCATTTTCGGGAACGGTTCAGACGCTTCCGGCGGGCGGTTTCGTCGGCAACTGGGCGGTGGCCGGGAAGACCGTGCGGGTCAACCGGGCAACCGAAATCAACCAGCGGCGCGGACCGATTGCGGTCGGTGCGTACGTTGAAATTCACGGTTTTTTCCTCCCGGACAATTCGCTTGTCGCGGTCGAGGTCGAATCCGAACCGGGTGAAACCGGCGAGGCGGAAGTCGAATTTTACGGAATCGTCCGGACGCTTCCGGACGGAACGCTCATCGGGACGTGGCAGGTCGGTCCGACCGCGGTGGTCGTGACGAGTTCCACCCAGATTGACCAGCGGCAAGGGCCGGTGGCGGTCGGCCAGATGGTCGAAGTCGAAGGGACGCTGACCGGCAATGCCCAGATAACCGCCGACAAGGTCAAGGTCGAAGACCGGTTGGTGCCGCCGCCGCCGCCCGCTCCGGGGTTTCCCGGCGGGATCGAGTTCTATGGCACGGTCCAGTCGCTTCCGGCCGGAAATCTCGGCGAATGGACGATTGCCGGTCGAACGGTGGTGGTGACGCCCGCGACGCGTGTCGGCGGACGAAACATGACCCCGGCGGTTGACAGTTACGTCAAGGTCGAAGGGTTTTTGCGTCCCGACGGGACGCTCATGGCGCTTGAAATCCGGGTTTCGGATGAAACGTGGCGCGGCGAGTCATTTGTCGAGTTTTACGGGGTGATTCAGGACCTCCCGACCGGTGGCCCGATTGGCGACTGGCGGGTCAGCGGGCGTACGGTCCATGTGACCGGCACAACCCGCATCGAGCGTGAAGGCGGGTTGCCGCAGGTCGGCAAGGTGGTGGAAGTTCATGGACGCCTGCTGCCCGACAACACGGTGAATGCCCTCAAGATTGAAACCAAGCTCGGACCGGGCGCGCCGCCGCCGGGGCCGGTCCCGGTCGGGTTTTTCAATATCGTCGAGTTTTACGGAACGGTTCAGACGACGACCGACGGTCCGGGTGACTGGACCGTGGCCGGAAAGACGGTCCGGGTGACGCCGGGGACGCAGATTCGTCCGGGCGTCGCGGTCGGAACGTTCGTTGAAGTGAAGGGTGTCTGGCAACCGGACGGCCGGATCGTGGCGGTGGTCATCAAGCCGGAAGACAACACCCAGCTCGGCGACGGATTCATCGAATTCCGGGGCGTCATCGAAGCCCTGCCGGATTCGGGTCTCATCGGGACCTGGCGGGTCAACCGCCGCACGGTGACGGTGGATGATTCCACCCGCGTCAACCAGGAACGCGGCGCGCCTCAGCGCGGTCGCATCGTTGAAATCACGGGCCGGGTTCAGGCCGACAATTCGGTCCTGGCGTTCGACATCGAAGTCAAACCGAACGGGTTCCGCCCGCCGCTTCCGCCGGAGGCCCCGAATTTCGTGGTGTTCTCGGGAACGGTCGAATCGTTCCCGGCGGGGTTCGTCGGTGACTGGACGGTTTCCGGTCGGACCATCCGCGTCATTCCGGCCACCCGCGTCGATCAGCGCAAGGCCCCGGTTTCGGTCGGCGGCTTCGTGCGGGTGCGCGGGGTGCTCAATGCCGACGGCCTCATCATCGCCGGCGAAGTCGAAGTCGAGGTCGAACCGGTCGAAAACGGGCGGATCGAATTCATCGGGGTGGTGGCGATGCTGCCCGCGAATACGCTCATCGGCGACTGGCGCGTCGGTCCCCGGACGGTTCACGTTCTGGTTTCGACGGTCATCAATCAGGAACGCGGAGCCATCGGTGTCGGTCGGGTGGTCAAAGTGGCCGGAACGCTGCTGCCCGACGGGACCATCAACGCGGTCCGGATTGAATCCGAACCGGTTTCAATCAATCTCGGCGGAAAGGCGGTCGCCATGACCGCCGGGGCCGCCGTGACCACGAAGGCGGGCGTTTTCCGTCCGTCGAACGGGTTCATCTTCCTGCGGAACCAGAATTCGACCGGTTTTGCCGATATCGAGTTCTTCTATGGAATCGCCAATGACGTGCCGATTTCCGGTGACTGGCTCGGCAAGGGCGTCCGGTCCATCGGAATCTTCCGGGATGGCGTTTTCTATCTGAAGTACAACAATGGAACCGGCTTCGCCGACATTCAGTTCGCGTTCGGCGCGGCGGGCGACATTCCCGTGGCGGGTGACTGGAACGGCGACGGCATCGACACCGTCGGCGTCTTCCGGCCCTCGACCGGTCAGTTCTTCCTGCGGAATTCCAACACCTCGGGCGCTCCCGACATTCAGTTCGCGTTCGGTTCGCCGGGCGATCTTCCGATTGTCGGTGACTGGGACGGCGACGGCATCGACACGATCGGCGCGTTCCGTCCGACGAACGGGTTCGTCTACCTGCGGAATACGAACGAAACGGCGTTCGCCGAAACCGAATTCTTCTACGGTCAGGCGGGCGACCGCCCGGTGGTCGGAGACTGGAACGGCGACGGCATCGACACCATCGGGATTTACCGTGGAAACCAGTTCTTCCTGAGAAACACCAACAACACCGGCTTTGCCGATCTTCAGTTCACGCTTGGCTCGCCCGGCGACGTGCCGATTTCCGGCAACTGGAACGGACAACCGTAAAAAAAGTCGGGAGTCTGGAGTCGAGAGTCTGGAGTCCGGACTTCAGACTCCCGACTTCAGACTTCAATTCCTCGGGACGACCACCGGAAAACACCGTGGCCGGGAGTTGAAACACTCCCGGCCACGGTTTGTTTTTGAACCCTCCGGCGACGGGCCGGAAAACCCCATATATAAAGGATCGCGCGCGTACGATTGAAAAATCCCGAAAGTTCCGGGATTTCGCGGTTTCGGAAGCGTGCGTTTTCAGGGCGTCGCGAGACGGACCGTTCCCGTGATGACGCCGTCATTGTCGTCGTAATAGGACGGCGCTCCCTGAAACCCGAACCCGTCGGCGAAGCCGAGGTAGAGCGCGCCCGCGCCTAGCGGAGCGATGAACTTCTGGGGTGTTCCGGCGCGTCCGGGGCGGGTCATGGCGTCACCGACAAAGAACACCTGTCCGAGTTTCGGACTCAACGTCACAAATTCGTCGTTCCCGGTAAAGTCGAGGCTTTCCGGGGGAGGACCTGAGGGCTGACCGTCCGCCGGAAGAAACACGCCCACGACAAACATGGTTTTCCGGTGGTGCGTGATGCCCGAAATCGGGCCGAGGGGTTCGAGGTTGGTGTCGCCGCCCGCGCACTCGCCGCCTTCCGGTCCGAAAAAGGCGTCGCTGCAACTGGTTTTTCCCTTGAGTCCGGGAAGTGTGACGACGGTCCGTCCTTCGAGCGGGATTTTCACGGGCAGGATTCCGCCCCCGCCGTCGAGTTCGGGGACGGACGAAAGGCCCGCCGCGTAAATGTTGCACTTGGCGTTGATTGAAATTGGACGGCTCACCGGTTGCGGCGGCTGCATTTGCGGGAAAAAGAGTGTCGGTGTGAGCCACGCCAGCGCGGCAAGACTCACGGGCAATATCGAAGGCATGTTTTGATTTGGCTCCGGTTCATTGGTTTTGAAATCCGAGTGGGGGAAGTTGGTTTGATGGTTTTGAAAATTGGTGATGGTTCAAACGCCCCTGCGGGACTGAACCAGCGCGGAATTTCAAAACCGGCAAACCATTCGTTTCTTTACCACTTTCGGCTGAACCGTGCCTTCATCCTTAACTGGTTTTAACTCTCTGGTTTTGGGGAATGCCGCACCGGGACGGGGTGTTTTTCGGGGCGGACCGTTGGGGAGGACTTTCCAGCAAGTACGGGAGAGAAACGGAAGGTCGGTCATCGAAACGGGAGATCGGTTCGTTTCCCAACCGAACGTCTTAGCTTCGGCGGGCACGATTGCGCCCGCCCACGGGAGGATTTTGAGCGATGAGCCGAAACGGTTTTTCAACGCTTTTGCTGATGTTCTGGATGGTTTTTCAGATGGTCGTTCCGGGTCGGGCCGAGGAGCGGGTTGGGTTCACGATCCGGAAGAATGATTTGCCCGCCCCGGCGCCCGGTTCCCTGATTCGGCTGGATGTCCGCTTCCAGAACGCCGATGGAATTGCCTTTCGGCATCCCTCCGACTGGACTGTCGCCGCCGAGGCGAACGGGGTCGGGCTGATTCCGCCCCGCCCGGAGCTGAATGAGCAGTACCGCGTGGTGATTCTTCCCGCCGTTGCCGCTCTGGGCCTGAGCGATCCGGCCCACCCCCGGTTCGTTCGCGAACTCGACCGCCTGGTACTGGGAACGTTTCCGGGACTGAAACGAGCCGGCGCGCCTGAATCGTTCGCGGCGGAAACCGGCGGTGAAGGCGCGGCGCACCGCTGGGAAGCGTGGAATCCGGATGGTTTCGAGGTTCAGTTGCGGAAATTCGTCGTGATGGCCGACGGCGATGCGCTGTGCCTGATCGCGGGCGGCCCGCGTTCGCTGGTTGAAAAGCGGTTACCCGCGCTGGAAGCCATCGCCGGAACGCTGACCTTCGCTCCCGCCGTCGCGAAGATGACCCCGCTGGTCCGTGACTGGACTCAGATTCTGCGCGGTCATCGTCTCGTTCAGGCACGCGCCAGACTTGAATCCCGGCGGTTTGATTTCAATGGCCCGGCGGCGATTACGCTGGCCGAAGATGGGACTTTCGTCGCGGCAACCCTGAACGAAACGCCCGCGGCGGTCGCCCCGCCCGCCCTCACCGGCCGCTGGCGGGTGTTCGAACGCGCCGGGGCGGCGTTTCTCGAACTCCGCGCCGACCGCGTCACCCTCCGTTTTCGCCTCGACGCCGGAAATGGCTTTACCTGGCTCGATGGCGACCCGTTTCTTGCCGTCCCGGTGGAGGAATAATCGGCCCGTTTCTCCCCCAAACCTTCAAGGAGAATGACTGTCAAGTATGCGTTTTTCATTGATCGCCCTTCTTTTTCTGGTTTTGGTCTGGGGATTGACGGATTCCGTCGCGGCCCAGCAGGCCATCGTCAATCTGCCATCCGCCGACATCACGCCGCAGGGACGACACTTCCTGATGCACGAGACCCAGGCGCGGCCCCAGAATCCGGGCCGCAACTGGTACGGCACGAACTTCTACGCTTACGGGGTCGGGAAAAACACCGAACTGGCCGTCACGATGTACAACTTCGGGACGCCCCGCACCGCCAACGAGGCGGTGGGGGTGGGGTTCAAGACCGCCGTACCGCTGTTTGAGCATCGGCTTCCGGAACTGGAACTGAAGTGGACGTTCGGGCAGATGACGATTTTCAACACGCAGGGGAAGGGGGTCGGGGTGTTCGGGTACACGCACGGGAGCGTCGTGCTTCCAAAGGTGAAAACCCGGATCACCGGCGGGGTCAGCGCGGGGACGGTCGAACTGTTCAAGCGGAATACGGTTCATCCCGTCGCCGGGTGGGAGCAACCGATTCTTCATCACAAGCTGTATTTCATCGGTGAGTGGTTCGCCGGGCGACATGACTTCGGGTTCGTGTCGAACGGCGTGCTGTGGCATCCGAAAAAGGACCACATCATCGTTCTGGCGTACAAAATTCCCAATACGCCCCGGAATGGAAAAAGCGGGCTGATTTTCGAGTACGGTCTGTTTCTCGGAAAAGGAAATGAAAAGAAGGCGGACCCGCACGGTCATGCCGACGACGACCATTCCGTCCTGCGCCGGATTCGCATCGAGGAACGCGCGGCGGCGATTGAAACCCACCGGGTCAGATCGCCCGTCCCGGCGGAATCGGCGGAAGTGGAATGACGGTTAGAGCGGTTTTTGATTGCTTGCGACCATCTCACCGTCGCGTGGGTGGGTGGGTGGAATATTGGGCATAGCCCGTAGCCGCAGCGTTTTTTGCGAGGCTGCGGGAAACATGTTTCGCCGTAAAACCCAATGAAATCAATGTTTTCACGCATTTCCCCACGTCCTCGCCCAAGCGCTCCGGACGTGGGCTATATCCAATATGTTCGACTTTCACTTCCTGGCGGGATGGTCGCACGCACCTGAAAACTGCTCTCAATCAGACCACAAAAGATCGGTACAAATGAATTTTCACCGCCGAGACACGGAGATCACACAGAGAACCACGGAGTTTTGAAAGTTCTCTGTGAAACTCCGTGCAAGCTCCGTGTCTGTGGTGAAAAAATGTCTCGATCTCCCGTGAACCGCTCTACCTGGGTTCTCCTTGCAGCGTGAAGGCGGCCCAGTAGTACGGATGCGCGTGCTTCGGGTCGGCCATCATTTTGATTTGCGCGGCGCGCAGGGCGGCGGCGGGACGGAGCTTCCGCTTGAGCATTCCCGAATAGGTGTCGGCCATGAGCGTGGCGGTGGCGGCATCCTCGACCGACCAGAGCGACACCATCACCCGCTCGGCCCCGGCGTAGAGGAAGGCGCGGGTCAGCCCGATCATGCCTTCGCCTCGGATTTCCTTGCCGAGACCCGTTCGGCAGCCGCTCAGAACCACCATTTCGACGGGCAGTTTGAGGTTGAAGACTTCGTAGGCGTGAACGAAGCCGTCGGTGGGCCGGCCCTTTTCGTCCACCATCGAGAGGACGACGCCGGAAAGGTCGGGGGTGGCGCTGTTGAGGAAGCCATGCGTGGCGAAGTGGACAAACCGAAACCGCGAAAGGTCCTGGTTGAAGACCGCCTCGCGACTGGCCTTGAAGTCGAGCGCAATGGAACGCCCGGTTTGCGGGACGAGTTTGGCGATGGCCGCGGCTTCCGTCCGGGTGAAGGGAAGTCGGACGAGCGCGCCCGCCCGCTCCTCTCCGTCAATTTCGGTGGCGGCTCGGGGGACATCCCCGCGTACCGGGGACACCGCCGGTTTCCTCGGCTTTTGGGATTTTCCGGCCCGGACTCTGGCGTCGTCGGTTTCAAACACGGGGTCGGCGTAGACGGCCACGGTCTTTCGGGCCGGTTTGCGTCCGGCGGCGTCCTTGCGAAGGACGGAAAGGGTGGAAATCGAGGGGAGTTGGGTGACTTCGCAGGTTGCGACGAGCGGTTTGCCGGTCGTCGGCAGGGGCAGGGCGGCGAAGGGCAGATAGAGCAGCGCGCCGTCGCCGACCACAAGAAGTTTTTTCCCTGAAAGTTCGCCCGCGACCGGTCCGAGCAGTAACTCGCCGAGTTCTTTTGAAAGCGTTTGGTATTCCGCGTCGGCTTTCGCGAACCGGACGGCCCGATCCTTTGCTTCCTCGAATTTGACCTTCCGCCCGCGGGCCGTCAGCGCATCGTAGGTTTTACGCGTGAGGTCCTCGATGGCGGCCCGACCGGGGAGTTCATAGCTTTTCAGTCCGGTTCTGGTGACGGCCCAGAGGTAGCTTTTCTCGGTGCCAAGGGCGTATTCGAGCAGCACCGAGTCGGCGCCGAGCTGGGCGCGGATTTCCGCAAGGTCGAGGGCAACCGGCTCGGTCAGCCGGACGAACTTCGGATTCTGTTTCTGAAGTTTCGCCAACAGGTCGCGGTACTCAGCGACCATTCCGGCCAGGTCTTTCCTGATGTCGGCGCGGATTTTGAGGTCCTCGGCCGAAGTTGAAAGGCTGAACAGGGCGCGGTTCGCCTCGTTGATCCGGTTTTGAAGTTGTCGCCGCTCGGCGAGCAGGGCCGGGTCCCCCTCGAGTTCGATGTTTTTAGCCCGAAGGATGTCGATCAGCGTTCGCGCCTTCGACCGTTCGCTGGTGAGGAGGGCCTGTTCCGCGAAGCCTCCACCGGGGTTGGTTTGGTGGCGGTTCATCTGGAAGGAAACAAGGCGTTCGAAGCGCGACTGGACCGAACCGAGATAGGTGGCGCGGAGGTTGTCGTCCGGCAGCGCCCCCCGCGTGGACTCGGTGAGATTGAGCGAGGTGTTCATCAGTTCAATCGCCTGATCCGGGTTTCCAAGCGAAAATTCGGAAAGCGCGAGGTCGGAAAGGACTTCCGCCTCGATGTTTCGGGTTTGAAGGTCTTTCAGAATGGCCAGCGAGTTTTGAAAACTGGTTCGCGCGTCCGAATGTTTTCCTTCATCCTGTTGAAGAATCCCCTGAAGATGGATCGCTTCGGCTTCGAGTGCCGGAAGGTTTCGTTTTCGGGATTGTTCGAGCGCGAGCGCGGCGTACCGAAGCGCCTCGGCCCGATTGCCGAGCTGGCGGTGAACAAGGCAGAGATTCAGTAAAAGGTTACAGACCGCGAGACTATCCTGTCCGCCCACCGTCAAAAGGTTCAGCGACGCCTCGAACAGCTTGCGGGCCTCCTCCGGCTTCCCGGTCCGGGCCAGCGCCAGCCCGAGGCTGTCCGTGGTTGAAAAGAGATATGGATAGGCGAGGCTTTCACGGAACACCTCCGCCGCCGGGCGGAGGCAGTCGAGCGCGGCCTGGTAATCCCCGATCTGAACATAGGTCATCCCGAGATTTCGCAGGACAATTGCCCTGGGAATCGGGCCGCGGGCCGGTTCGAGGTAGGCCAGCGCCTGTTTGAGGGCTTCGAGCGCCGGGTAGTAGGCCCCGACCTGGTTGTAGGCGTCTCCGAGGACCGCGTAGGTCAACTGTTTCAGATTGTCCGGGTTGTCGTCCCCCATCATCCGAAGGGTCTGTTCGAGATACCGGATCGCCGTTTCGGGGGCGTCCGAAAAAAGGTAAAGCCGCGCGAGCTGGAACGTGGTTTCGATTTCGCGGTTTTTCTCGCCGAGTTCCTGAAATTCCCGGATGGCGCTTTCCGCGATGGGGATTCCGGGGCGCGTGTCGGGTTCGGCGCTGGCAATCCAGCGCGCCTGCCACGCCTGAAACACCGCCCGGTCGAGACGTGTCGCCGGTCGGTTCTGCTTGACCGTGAAGGAAACCGTTCCGGTCTGAACAGGCTGGCTGGTATCCGGAATCTTGAAGGTGATGCCGAACGGAAACAGGCCGTCCTGGGGCGCGATGAAAGCGACCGTCAGCTTGCCGTTCTTGCCCGTTCCGAGACCGTACCGCCTGAGGTCGGCGCCCGCTTCATCCTGAATGACAATCTCAATGTCGATGCCGCGATATTCGGCCTCCACTTCCACGAAGTCGTCCTTTTTCAGATTGAAGGCAAACGCGAAGTTGTTTTCATCGTTCGTCGAAAAGGGGCGGCTGACCGTTTCCCCGACTTTGGGCGCGGGCAGCAGGATCGTCTGCAACACCCGTTCCGTGCCGAGCTGGCCTTCCGGCACCTGACCGGCGGCGGGGAACGGAAGAAACAGCCAGCCTGAAATCAGAAAAAGCGGGAGCCAAAGGGGCGTTCGTTTCATCGGGGTCGCTCCGGGCGGAGGGTAAATGAATGTTCCCGACGGGGAACCGGAGCGCACTGTATGCGGAATTTCCCCGCCCGACAACCGACGCGGGAAGGGCCGCCGAAAAACCGGCGGCCCAAGGTTAAAATATTGTTTTTGAAGGGATTAGGTTTCTACCACTGGACCGTGGCGGCGCGGAACAGGGCGCGGGCCTGTTCATATTCGGCCTGCGTGTCGATGACCTTGTTGCGGGCCTCGGCGGTGGCGCGTTCACGCTGGTTGACGAGAAAAAGCGTGCTGTCGCCGAGCAGAAACCGCTGGGTTTCGCCGCGTTCGAGAACGATGGCGAATTCGAGTTCCCGCCGGGCCGCCTGATAGCGTTCCCACGTCGTGTTGATGGCCGAAACCGCGTCGAAGACCTCGTTGGAAATCTGCTGCCGCTGGTTGGTTTCCTCCAGAGTGATTTTCTGAAGTTTCAACTGGGCGGCGGCGATGCGTCCGTCGGCGGTCCGCTGACGGAGGGGAAATTCGATGGAAACGCCCGCCTTGACGGTGTTTCCGACGCCGAGCGGGCCGGTGTCGCGTCCGGGAACGAAGGTCAGGTCCACCACCGGTTTGCGCTGATTCCGGGCGAGATCGAGTTCCAGTTGGGTCGAATTCCGCTGGAGGACGATGGTTTGAAGCTCCGGTCGTCGCTGGAAAGCGAAGGCCATTCCGGCGTCAACCTCGGCGCTCGGGACGGCGGTCGGTTCCGGCTGGAGCGTCGGGTCCGGGACGGAATTTTCTCCGGGAAGCGGAGCCGGCGTGCCGCCGTCGGCCCAGAGCGACAGCGACAGCTTGAACTGCGCCTTTTGAAAGTCGCGTTCGGCCTTGGTCAGTCCGCCCTGGCGGCGCTGAACCTCCTGATCGGCTTCGACTGCGTCGATGGGCGGAAGGTCGCCGGCCACTGTCCGCTGCCGGATCGCCTCGGCGCGAATTTTCGCGAGTTCGAGCAGGTTGCGCGCCACGTCGAGCCGCCGTTTGGCCGCGACCCAGTCCCAGTAATCGTTCGCGGCTTTCCGGAACAGGTCCAGCCGGACCGACGAGAAGTTCACGTCGGCCTGCGACTCGCCGATGAAGGCCTGCCGTTCGCCGACTGATTTTTCATTCACCCGGAAATCGCGGAACAGTGGAACCTTGATGCCCACGACATATTCCCCGGTATCGCCGGTCGAGGAGAGCGGGGATTTGACGTTTCCGATGTTGTAGCGCGACGCGGCGAACAGCTTGATGCCCGACCGGGTCAGAAAATCCACCTGAATCTGGTTCTGGAAGCCTTCACTGAGCTTTCCGCGCGTCGAGGTGCTGTTGAAGCGCAGAAAATCGCTCGTGACCGAAAGCACCGGGTCGAAGGCGCCCTGTTTTTCGACCCGCTTGGCGGTCGCGATGCGCCGTTCGACGTCCGTGCCGCGCAGTTTCGGGTGGTTGTTTTCGACCAGCCGCAGCACCGTGTCGAGCGTGAGCGGCGTGCCGGGGGCGGGAAGTGCGCCACCGGTCGGCAGACCGCCGGATTGCGGGTTGGCGGCTGCCTGGGCCGCGGCGTTGCGGAGTATCGCTTCATCCGCCGTCGGATCAACCCGGACGATTCCCGACGGGGAATCCTCCGGCGCGTTCTGCGCGTTCGCGCCAACCGGCCACGCCGCGACGGCCACGCCCATCGCCAGCCCGCGCAACAGGCGGATGACACGGCTTCGCCGGGAGTGCCCGCGCCTCGGCGCGAGCACCGCCGACGTGAAAGTTCTACTTTTCATCCTTCGCTCCGTCGTCCTTTTCGCCTTTGTCCTTTTCCTTGGACCCGTTTTTATCCTTCTTGTCCTTCGGTTTGCGCTTCTCGATGGGCGACCGGTCGAAGTTGGGCGGGAAGCCGTTGAATTGACGCCAGAGTTCGTACCAGAGCGGGACGGTCCGCAGCATCACCCAGCCGGTCGCCTGCGTTCCGGGACGGAGAAACGAGGTGTTCGGCCAGGGGTCATCGCGTTTCGAAGCGACCGCGTCGAGGTCGGGTTTGATGATGAGCCGGAAGCGGTTCGCCCCGTCGTCCACCTGATCGATGGTGACGATGCGTCCGCCGAAGGTACCGATGGCGACCGACGGCCAGCCGACGAACTGAATCGCGGGAAAGCCTTCAAACTGGATGCGGACCGGGTCGCCGACGCGGACGAGCGGCGCGTCGAAATCCGAGAGGTACATCTCGACCGACTGCTCTTCCTCCTTCAATTGGGGAACGAGGACGCACAATACGCTGCCGGATTTGACCGTTTCGTTGTCGCCGACCTTCTTCAACTGCGTGACCTGACCGTCGCGGCTCGCGCGGACGGTTCGCTGGCCGATGCGTTCGCTGAAGTTGCGGATGTCGATCTCGATTTTCTGGAGGTCGTTGTTGATGGAGGCGATGGTTTCCTTCGCCGAGGCGAGCGATGCCTGAACGCTGCTCAGACCGGCGGCGGTGTCGTTTTCAACCCGTTCGGCGTCGAAATTGCCGGTTGTGATGTCGCGTTTGGCCGCTTCGAGCGTGGCCTGAAGCCGTTCGACATCGTTTTTCGACTGTTCGTAGGTCTGACGCGCCAGTTCGAAATCGCGGTCCGAACGGAGTCCGGGCTGGATAACCCATTCGCCTTTCTCGTTTTTCTTCCCCTGGTTGAGGTCGCGAATACGTTCGAAGTTGAGTTTGTCGGCCAGCAGTTTCTGCTGACCCGCCGCGAGTGACTGCTCGGCGGCCCGGAGACGGTCCTGCGCCTGTTTCGCCCGTTCGCGCGCCGACGGAATGGCGGCGTTTCGGGCGCGACCCAGCGATTCCATCTGATTGGAAAGCGACGCCGCGCGCAATTCGGCGGCCTCGCGCCGGGTGATGAGGTTTTTGCGTTGTTCCTCCAGCCGGTCAAGCTGGTTCGGATCGAGAAACTTCTGGTCGGTTTCGGCGATTTCGGCGATCAGGTCGCCCGCCTTCACCATCTGGCCCTCGGTGACGTGCCATTTCTTGACCCGGCCCGAAATCTGCGCCTCGATGTTTTGCGGGCGCTCCATCGGGGAGAACACGATCGTCTGGCCCGCGCCGTTGACCGACTGCTGCCACGGCACGAGGATCAGGCACACCGTCACCAGGACGATGAAGATCGTCAGGGTAAAGGCAAAGGGGCGGGCCGACCGCGGCGTGTGGACCAGCCGCAGGGCCTTGGATGAAGTACGCCGGGGGAGGTTCGTTTCCTCGCCGGGCTTGACACTTTTCAGGGCTGCTTTCGCGGCCATGGTGAAATCCTCCGGAAAACGGACGTCGCGGTTCGGTCCGGTTCAGGCTTTGGTCGGGACTCGCTTGCCGATCAGTTGGCGGGCAAGTTCGGGGAAGAGCTGGCTGAATTCGCCGCCCCGTCGCCAGGAGAGTTCCTCGGGCGTTCCGGTCTCGACGATTTTTCCGTGACAAAGAACGTGAATCGTCGCCGAGCGGACAACCACTTCCGAATCGTGGGAAATGTCGATGATCGTCCACAACAGGTTTTCGTCGTAGATGGCGTCGAGTATTTTCAGCTTTGTCCGCTCGTCGATGCCGGTGAACGCTTCGTCGAGAATCAGCAGGTGCGGGCGGCGGGCCAGCACCCGGGCGATGAGGAGGCGTTGCACCTGGCCCCGCGAGAGATTGCGGCCGCCGCTGACGAGCTGGGTTTGCAGGCCGTCCGGGAACGCCGCGATTTCCTCGGTCAGCCCGGTCGCTTCGAGCGCCCAGCGAATGGCCTCCCGGCTCACGCCGTCCGCGCCCACCGTCAGGTTTTCCTCGATGGTTCCCTCGAAAATTTCTTCCCGGTCGCCGACGAAGCCGACCACCTGGCGAAGGTCTCCGAGGTTGACGTCGCGAACGTCGGCGCCATTGATCTCGACCGTTCCATGCCCCGGATCGAGCATTCCGCAAATCAGCATTGCGAGGGTGGTCTTGCCCGTCCCGCTTCCGCCGACGAGGCTGACGCGCTCGCCGGGTTTCAACTTGAGATCGACTCCCGAAAGAATCTCGATGCCCGGCTGGTAGGAAAACCGCAGGCCGCGGCATTCGACCCACGCGCCGCCGTTTTCGCTGGGAGGCATGGCCGTCCCGAGTTCGCGCTCAAGGGGCAGGTCCTCGACGTGTCCGACCTTGTCGATGCCGGTCAGCAGGTCGTAGACATGTTCGAGTTGCTTGACCAGCTTGTCGAAGCCCGCCAGCACCGTGACGACCACGATTTCCGCCGCCACGAGCTGACCGATGGTCAACTGGCGGTTGATGATGAGCCACCCGCCGACAGCCAGAATCCCGGCATTCGCCACGGCGTAGAAAAAGTAATTCCCGATTGCCTGCCGGAACAGCACCCGGAAGTGCGACCGCCGGGCCAGGACATAGCGCACGGCGAGATCGTCGGTCCGGTTGAGCAGGAAATCGAGCGAGTTGCTCATTTTGAAGGTGGTGTGGCACCGGGCGAGTTCTTCGAGCCAGGCCGCCACGTTGTACTTTTCCTTCGATTCCTGAATGCTCGATTTCAGCCCTCCAAGCCCCAGCACGCCGACCACAAAGGCCCCGAACACAATGAGGATGGCATCGAAGCCGAGCAGAATCGGGCTGTAAAAGGCGAGCAGGACCAGGCCGACCGACACCTTCAGGAGCGCCTCGAATCCGTCGAGGGTCAGCTTGGCGAAGGCTTTCTGGATGGTCAGCACGTCGAAAAAGCGGTTGACGAGTTCCGGGGCGTATTCGCCGACCAGCGCGTCCTGCCGGATGCGCGGAATCCGCTCCCCGAGGTTCATCGTGACCCGCACGAAGATCCGCTGCTGAAGTCGTTCAACCAGTTGCAGTTCAAGCAGTTGCAGGATTCCCGAGAACAACAGGAAAAACAGGACGGCCCCCGAAAGGACGACCAACTGCTGGTTCGACTGGCCCTGGGCGATGCTGCTGACGAGCGCCTGCGAGGCAAGCGGGACCGCAAGAGTCAGCAGTCCGGCGAAAATGGTGTACAGAATGATCGTCACCAGATCGCGTCGGTCGAGGTACAGCATCCGCCACAGCCGAACGCCCGGCGTCGGATGGTCATGCGAATGCGCGGTTGAAGAATGGTCTTCGGAATGATGAGCCGTGGCGGCCATTCGATATTCGTCTCCAGTTCGCTCTGTGAATCCTCTCCCTTTTAGCCGACGATGCCGACCCGCCAGTGAGAGGTTACACACAATTTTCGGGGTTCATCCGGGAAGGGATGACCCCCGTTCAACTTTCGGGTAAGGTGGGAAATTCGATTTTATCTCTTGGCGGAATCCCGACCCGAATCCCCCTTTTAACGCACTTACGCTCCATCCGTTCATCATCCATCCGTATGTCCATCCGTACTTTTGCTTTCCTCGCGCTCGTTTTTTCGGCTTTTTGTCTGTTTTCGACGGAAGCTCACGCCCAGGCGGTCCCGGTTCTGGAAGCCCTTGCCGCCCAGTCCGATCAGGCCGGTGGCGGTGATGTTTCGACGAAAGCAAAGGGTGAAAACGTCGAGATCGACCCGTTTCTGGCCATTGGGGTGGTGGATGCCGACAAATTCAAGCCTTTGACCGGCAAGCAGCGATGGAAGTTGTACGCAAAATCGACGTTTTTCAGTCCCGGCGTGGTCTTCGGAACGCTGTTTCCGGCCCTCGGGGATCAGGCGGGCGGGAATCCGCCGGAGTGGGGCGGCGGAATGGCCGGATTCGGACGCCGGGCGGCCTCCCGGTTCGGCGCGCGGACCGTGACCGAAACCTACCAGCACGGCGGAGCGGCCTTGCTGGGACAGGATCCGCGCTACATCCGGAGTTCAAGCAAGGGATTTCTGAAACGGACCGGGCATGCGCTGGCGTTCGTTTTCGTGACCTACAACAATGAAGGAAAGATCCGCCCCGCCTTTGCCAAGGTGGGCGGCATCTACGGCGGCGCATTCACCCAGATTGCCTGGATGCCCGACCGGTTCAACGTCCGGGGTGACGGTGTCCGTTTCGGCAACGTCGGCATGGCCGTTCAATTGCTCAACAACTTCATCCTCGAATTCGGCCCGGATCTGAAGAAGATTTTTCGACGCAAGTAAAAAGTCTGGAGTCGTGAGTCTGGAGTCTGGAGTCAAATCCGGACTTTCGAACGAAAAGAAAAGGAGACTGGGCGATGTGTCGGCCAGTCTCCTTTCTTGCTTTTGGTTCTGGAATCCAGACTCCAGGTCTTCCTGTCCGTTCAGTCCGGATTGGACTCTCGACTCCGGACTCCAGACTTTTCCTAGACGGGTTTCGCCTCGATGACCGACATCATCGGCGTCATCGGGATGGTCCGGGTAAGGCTGAATCCGGCCTGTTCGAGCAGGGCGGCGAACTCGGCTTCGGTCCGTTCGCGACCGCCGACCATAATGATCATTTCGAGGTCGAGGAACTTGGCGAAGTGCTCCACGTTGCCCATCGGGATGATGTTCTCCACGAGCAGCAGACGGCCGTGGGCGGGGATCGCCGCGCGGACGTTCCGGAGAATTTTCAGCGCTTCCGGTTCGGACCAGTCGTGAATGATGTACGACAGGGTGTAGGCGTCCGCGCCAGCCGGGACGGATTCGAAGAAGCTCCCCGCTTGATAGGAGGCGCGGTCGGCCACGCCGAAGGTTTCGATGTTGGCCGGTGCGCCCGCGACAACCGGTTCCAGATCGTACACCGTGCCCCGCATATGGGGATTTTTCCGGAGAATGTTGCCGATCAGCGTGCCGTGCCCGCCGCCGACGTCCACGATGGTGTTGACGCCGGTGAAATCGTAATTCGCGGCCAGCGTCGGGGCGTTCTGGGCGCCCATCGCCGACATCGCGCGGTTGAAGTGATCGGCTTCTTCGGGCTGGTCAAGCAGGTAGTCGAAAAACGGCTTCCCGAAATTGCGGTTGAAGGACGTTTCGCCCGTCCGGATGGATTCCGGCAGGTCGAGCGTGGCGAGGATGTGCGATTTCTCACCCATGAACATCACCAGCCCCCACATCGAGCCGGGTATGTCCTTGCGGAGCAGGTTGCCCATCGGCGTGAGTTCGAACACCTTGTCGCCGGATTCGGCGAGCAGGCCGATGCTGGCGACGGCACGCAGCAGACGGTACAGGGACGGCGCGTGCGTGCCGGTCGTTTCGGCCAGTTCGGTGATGGATTTGGGGCCTTCGACGAGATGATCGGGAATTTGAAATTCGCAGAGGGTCCGGATGGCGTTCGAAACCCAGAAGGAAGTCGCGATTTGCGTGATGACGGCCTGCGGCGGAATCGTCGGCGTGGCCGGCGCGGTTTGCGGTGCGCTCATAAAATTTGGTGTCTCCGAAATATGTGTTTTGAAAATCGCCGCTCCCCGAAGGCAGCGGTGCGTGGGTATACGGCGGAGCCGCGCGTTCCGGTTTCCGTTTTTTTAGGCTGGCCGCCAAAAAAGGACAGGTCCGTCAGTTTTGCGTGACGGCGTTTGAGTCGCCCAGCCCGAGGGCAAGGGCGGGAATGTTCCCCAGTCCGGTGTAGTAGAGCATCAGGAATCCCTCGATGGTCCCAAGCAGAAGCGCCGACCGCGCGGACCGGTCCGCCTCGGATTCCATGACGAGGCGGGCGGAAACCCATTCCAGAAAGCCGTCCATAATCTGGCAGGAAATGGTTTTGAACGGCTCCTCGTTGCGGGCCGCGAGGGCGACGAGTTCGTACCAGATCCGCATGAACGGGCTATAGTCTTCCTGAATGAACAGGGCGTAGATCTTCGGAAGCAGCGCGTCGAACGGCTCCGGCTGTAACAGCTCCGACTGAAGACGGACCATGAGCCGGGTCGTCACATGGACGACCGCTTCCGTGATGAGTTCGTTCTTGTCGGCGAAGTAGTAGAGCAGCATCCGGTCGCTGGTCCCGATGGCGGCGGCCAGCGGACGCAGGCTGAGGCCGGTCAAACCGACGTTCAGGATGTGATCGGCGATTTGTTCCAGCACTTCCAGACGTTTTGCGGGTTGCCCTTTCATGACGCCTTCAAAGTTCTTGCCTTCTTCGTGTAGCGAGTGCTACATAAAGAAGTGTAGCGAGTGCTACAGGAAATTTCCGGGAGGAGGCCCCGATGAATCCGAAAGTTCGAACCCTACAGCAATCGGTTTCGGTTGACCATTGGAATTCAGGTCAAACCTCTTTGTTTTTGAAGTCTTCTCAGCTTCTGCGCGTCATTCCCTTTTCCGTTCTGCTCTGGTTTGTCGCCGCGATCTTCATTCAGTCAGTGAAGGGAATCGGCATTTTCGGCGGGACCAACGGCGTGCTGACCTTTCTGGTGCTGATTCCGGTTTCGTGGATTTCGGTTCTGGCGATCCGGTGGGTCGGCGGTTTGCAAAAGGGGCAGACCATTTCCGGCGTGACGGTCGGGCTGGCCACCGCCACGTTTCTGGATGCCGTGGCGTTGACCTGGACGCCGGGCCTTTACGGCGGAGAGCCTCAGCACGTCCTTTTCGGCGGCGCGTCCATCCTCTGGGGCGTCGGTCTTTTTTTGCTCAGTGCCTATATCCTCGAAATGAACGACTTTCGGCGTGGTTGAAAACCATTTTCCGTCCGATGGAAACATCCGACGAGCGTTCCCCTGAGTCTGGAACATGAAGCCCGAAGCCTTTCAGCGCGTTTTGAAGTCAATTGGAGACGGACTCTCCCTTGAGGCGGCCCTCGGGGAAATCGTCGGCGCGTACCGTGAAAAAACGGCCGCGCGACGAGTCGGAATCTGGTTGTTTCCCGAACATGGAACCGGAGTGGCCAATTCTCCGCGACTCCCGGCGGATTCCCGGCACGGCGGTGTTGTTCCAATGGCCCAATCCTTCGATGAAGCGTTGTTTCCCGATTCGGCGACGGAACGTCGGCGGGATGACGAATGGACGCCGACCCGGAACGCACTGTCCGAATTGATCGAAAGAAATCCCGTTCTGCTTCGGAAGCCATCGCCGTCCGCCCCCGTCGGCCTTTTTCCGGAATCCTTCTGGAAGTGGAGTCGGGAGTTTGCGGGTTTCTGGATCAAGTTTCATGGGAAGCCGCTTGGAGTCCTCGCCGTCTGGACCGAAAATCCCCTGAACGAGGATGAAAAACGCTGGGGCCGGACCCTGGCCTACCAGGCGGCGGTGGCGGTCACGACCCTCCCCGGACCGTTTCCGGCGGTTTCGGACCGTGACGGCCGGGTGGACGGAGCGGCCCTGATTGGAAAAAGCCGGCGTTTTTTGTCGGTTCTGGAGCGGGCCGAGCGGGTCGCCCGAACCGATGCCTGCGTTCTTCTGACCGGGCCGTCGGGGACGGGAAAAAGCCAGTTGGCCCGCCATATCCACCAGCGAAGTCCCCGCCGCCGAAAGCGGTTCGTCGACGTCAACTGCGGTTCGATTGCGCCCCATCTTTTCGAATCCGAATTTTTCGGCCATGTGAAGGGGGCCTTTACCGGGGCCTGGCGGGACCGGTCGGGTCGTTTTCAGTTCGCCGACGGCGGGACGCTCTTTCTCGACGAAGTCGCTGAAATTCCCCTCGAATTACAAAGCCGGTTTCTGACGGTGCTTCAAACCGGCGTTTTCGAACGCGTCGGCGAGGATGAATCGCGGAAAGTGGATGTCCGGATCATCGCGGCCACCAATCGCGACCTCCCGAAAATGGTTTCCGAAGGGCGTTTTCGTGAGGATCTCTACTACCGGCTGAACGCTTTTCCGCTGGAACTTCCGCTGCTCCGGGAGCGGATCGAGGATATTCCACTCCTTGCCGCCCATTTTCTTGAAAAGCTCTGCTCCCGATACGGGTGCGCCGTCCCGGAACTCGACGAGGACCATTGCCGGTTTCTTCTCGGGCTGAAATGGGAAGGGAATATTCGCGAACTGGAACATCGTCTGGAACGCGCCCTCATCCTGTCGAACGGAGGCCGCCTGAAGTTTCAGGACTCGTCACCTGAACGACCTGCCGGGCCGGATGTGATTCTGCGTCACGACCCCGAGGCGTTTTTGCGGGAAAATGACCTCCGTCGCATCGAATGCGAAAACCTGCACCGGGTTCTGACGTTGGCTCGCGGAAAGGTCTACGGGAAGGGAGGCGCGGCGGAATTGCTGGGCGTTCCTCCGACAACCGTCATGTCGCGATTGAAAAACTTCGGGCTGGATCGCGAGGTCCGAAGATCGCTGGTCGAGGAACCCGTTGGGAGCAAAGGGTGAGCGGGCAGGCCGGACAAACCTGCTTCCCCGCGTTTTCGCGAGTATTTGCGGAAAAGTTTCTGATTGCGAATCCGTCAGGCGGAGAAAATTGATGGAAATGAGTTCTCGTTTGGACGCCGGTTCCACCACCGGATTTTCGCGGCCGTTTCTGCACCTGATCCTTCACGTCGCTTCGGGGTTGTGGATTGGGGCCGGAGGGGTGAGGCTGCTTCTGCCCTTGACCGTGACGCCGCCTCCGGGGGCGACGACCGTTCCGGTGATCTGGATGCCCGCGTCCAGTCCGGGATTGCGGCTGGTTCACGGTGTTGTGGCGGTTCTCCTGGGCGGCCTGCTGGTTTTCGGCTTTCAGACACAGCGCGCCGCGCGGGCGGGGCTGGCTTTCCTGACGGTGGTGGCCGTCGAGCAACTGGTTCCCAACCCTTTTTACAACCTGCTTTCGCACATCCTGCCGCTGTTTTTCATGCTGGCGATGGTCTTGTGGCTGGGGGAAACCGAAAACCACTTCAGCGTGGATCGGTGGTTCGGCCTCATCGCGAAAACTCGCGGCCCTGGCGGACATGACTGGACGGTCCTGATGCTGCGACTGATTCTGGGGAGCGTTTTCCTGCGTCAGGGCCTGAACAGCGTGTTGAAGTACGGTCTGGTCGGCTTCGCCCAAAAGGTTTACGTCGATCCGTTTGCCTCGAAGGGAATTCCGAAGCTCCTTTTGTGGCTGGCCGGCGTGACCAATCCGCCCATTCAGGTCCTCGGCGGGCTGGCCCTCATTCTGGGGTTGCGGACGCGCTGGGCAGCCGTCGGGGTGACGATCTTTCTGATGGAAATTCTGTTCGGTCACATGCTCGACGATCCGCTGGACCTTTCGGGCGACCTGCACAGTTACGCGCTGGCCAATCTCGCGCTGGCGCTGTTCATCATCGGACTTGAACCGGGTGGCGACCGGTTCAGTCTCGACCGGCTCTGGTCGGGATTCCGTTCGAAGGCGTGACCGGACGAACTCCGTGGCGAACGCGGGTAAAACGGCTTTTTTGAAGGTTTTTTCAGGAGTTTTCCGGAATACGTCTTCCCAACCGGAGATTCCGACATTGGTCACCACAATTTCGGGCAACGATTTTCCCTTGAAGTGATTGGAGGGTCGTTCCCCTCTCTTCGGGAGGTCGCATGAACTCGTTCATTCGTCCGTTCAGAGGACTTTTTGCGTTTTTTCTGGCGTGGAGCGTGATTCCGCTGCCGTTCGGCGTCATTCGCGTCAACGCCGAACCGACTCCGGCGGCGCAAGGCTGCGCGCCGACGATCACCGTTCAGTCGCTGCCGTTTTCGGCGGTCGGCGGAACGACCGCCATCCCCGTGACGGCGACGCCGGGCTGCGCGTGGACGGCGGTGAGCAATTCGCCGTTCATCACGATTACGTCGGGGGCGAGCGGAACGGGCAACGGGACGGTTCAGTTTTCCGTGAAGTACAACAACGGACAGGCGCGTTCGGGAACGCTCACGGTTGCCGGACAGACGGTGACGGTGACGCAGCCGGCGCGGACGGCCTCGACGCCGGGTCAGTTTCGTCCGTCGAACGGGTTTGTGTACCTGCGGAATTCGAATGAAACGGGTTTTGCCAACAACGAGTTTTTCTACGGCACGAGCAACGACGTCCCGGTGGCGGGCGACTGGAACGGCGACGGTCGGGATTCCATCGGAATTTTCCGCAACGGGACATTCTTCCTTCGAAATTCGAACAGCACCGGTTTCGCTGATGTCGAGTTTGCGTTCGGGGCGGCGGGAGACGTGCCGATTGCGGGGGACTGGAACGGCGACGGGATCGACACGGTGGGTCTGGTGCGTGGGACGACAGTATTTCTCCGCAACAGCAACACGACCGGCGCGCCGGATGTGACGTTCACCTACGGCGTGGCGGGCGACGTGCCGATTGCGGGCGATTGGAACGGGGACGGGGTGGATACGATCGGTGCGTACCGTCCATCGAACGGGTTTGTGTATCTGCGCAATGCCAACACGACGGGATTTGCAAATCTGGAATTCTTTTACGGAACGGCGAACGACCGTCCGGTGGTGGGCGACTGGGACGGCGACGGGGTGGACACCATCGGAATCGTACGCGGAAACCAGTGGTTTTTGCGGAACACGAATACGACGGGGTTCGCGGACGTGGTGTATGCGTACGGGACGACCACCGACATTCCGATTGCGGGTGACTGGGACGGCCAGAACGTCAATCAGATTG
>JBDRAL010000119.1:0-4945 GCA_039793685.1 Blastocatellia bacterium NZW_1522 | reverse complement strand
GGACCGCTTGACCGGAACGAAGACAATTTCCGGAAACGTCGCCCCGCGCTCCCCCCGCCAGCAATCCATCGGGAGGACCTCGCGGACGATGTGCGGACAGACCATCTCCCATTCGCCTCCGGCGTAGAGGTTGATCATTTTGGTCGGGTCGTCGAAGAGGTCAAACGTCACGACGGGCGAGCCTGCCGGGTGCTTTCTTTTCGGAGGCGGCGCGGCCTTGCCGCCGGGCGACGCGGATTTCCCGGCGGATTTTTTCCCGGCCTTGGGCTTTCTCTTCGGCGTCGGCTCGAAGTACCACGTCATCGGTCAGGCTCCTTTGTGGAAGGGGGGTCGGGGAGGAAGACACCGGAAACCGGCCTGGAAAGCAGGATGAAAAGGAGAACGGCCGGGTCTTCGGTCGAAACCTACCAAACCGGCCGTCCCGTTTGATTTTCGGACACGGTCGCCCATGTCGCCGGAACACGCTGCTGGACTCTCTCCCGCACGCTCACCGCAATCCCTTGCGGCAACTCCGGCGATTGGAGAGTGCTCGCGGAAAACACCACCACACGCACACCGACGTTGTTGTTGCGGTTGTCGGGTTGGTTGTTGTTCCGGTACGCCGAGCGACAGTTCCTGGCGTTGTTGTTCCACGAACCGCCGCGCACGACGAATTGAGCGTATCCCGATCCCAAGTCCTCGGCCATCCGAGTGACAAGAGAACCTGACCGGCGAATGTGTGAAGGATTCTCAAATTCGCCAAAAATTTCGGAGCCGCGCCAAAAAAGCGGCGCGGCAAGGGTAAAGGGCAAAAGGGTACGAACCTTAATTTGTCCTCGCGGAAAACACCACCACACGCACACCGACGTAGTCGCTGCGGCCGTCGGGTCGGCCGTAGCGCCGGCACGCCGAGCGACAGCCCCCGGCGTTGCCGCGCCACGAACCGCCGCGCACGACGCGGCTTGTTCCACTTCCAGGCCCCTTCGGATCGTTCGTCGGATTGGTCTTGTAGTAGTTCCCGTCATACCAATCCGCGCACCATTCCAAGACGTTCCCGTGCATGTCGTGCAGCCCCCACGCATTCGGGCTATTGAGCGATCCGACCGGAATCGTCTTTTTCCGGTACAGTCCTTTGGCACCGTTTCCGTAAGGGTAATTTCCGTCATAGTTCACCTGATTTGGCGTGATCGTCGCACCAAATGCAAACGGCGTGGTCGTCCCGGCGCGGCAGGCATATTCCCACTGCGCTTCGGTCGGCAGCGCATACACATTCCCGTCATTCCGGGCGTTCAATTTTTTGATGAACTCTTGACAATCGTCCCAACTCACCTCTTCAACCGGACATTGCGGGCAGTTCTTGAAAATGCTCGGATTCGTCCCCATCACCGACTCCCACTGCGCCTGCGTCACCTCGTATTTTCCCATCCAGAACGGTTCGGTGATGACGACCTTGTGAACCGGACCTTCAACGAATGAGCGCTCGGCTTCGTTTTCAGGTGACCCCATCAAAAACTCTCCTGCGGGGATGTACATCACCTCGATCCCTGAAGGCAGTTTGAGTGAATCCCCGATTTTGCCAGCGGTGGGAGGGGGTTTCGATTCATCTTTGGGGGCCGGAGTCGCCGTTGGCGAGACTTTTTCGGATTTGTTGGAATTCGTCACCGCGTACCACGTCGCCAACCCGCCCCCGCCGAAAACAACCAGAAGCAACGCCACACCGACAAAAAGGAAGGGATTCTTCAAAGAAGCCGACTTCCGGCCCTGACGTTCTTCTTCAAGGCGAGAAATGACACCGGACACGCTCGGAGGCGCGGGTGGGGGAAGTGTCGGTGGAAGGGGCGTCGGACTCGACGGCGGTATTGGGGGAACCGTTACGGGTGGACGTGGCGACAATGCATCCAGTATTTCCCGAGCGGACTGGAACCGGTCCTTCGCCTTGGTCTGTGTCGCCCGGTCGAGGACATCCGCCAGTTCCGTGCTGATTTCAGGTGCGAATTTCCGCCACTCGAAACTCAAATCCGTCAGGTCGTACAGTTCGATTGGCTGCTTCCCGGTCAGAGCGACCATTGCGGTCACGCCGAGCGCGTAAAGGTCACTTGCCACCACCGGCTGGCCCTTTTCCTGCTCGGGCGGCATGAAAAAGGGCGTTCCGGCGGTCATCGTCATCGTGCCGTCGTTCCGGACAGTTGAACGCGCCGCGATTTCCTTGACCACGCCAAAGTCGATCAGAACCGGCGCGCCGTCGCTTTCCCGAACGATGATGTTTCCCGGCTTGATGTCGCGGTGAATGACGCCCCGGAATTTCTTGCCCTGGGTGTCCGTGTATTCGACGCCATGGATGAAGTCGAGGGTTTCGAGAATCCTCATCAACCAGCCTCGAACTGTCGCCTCGTCTTGTCTCCCTACCTTGGCGATGGAGTCCGCAAGCGTCGGCCCCGAAACCAGCTCCATAACGAAAAAGTGATCCCCACCCTCGGTGAAGTAGGCCAGAAGATTCGGGATGCGACCATTGGCCTTCTGGCCGATCTGTTCCAGAACTTCGGCTTCGCGTTCAAAAAGACCTTGGTAGAAGCGGTTCTGTTCCGGTGTCGCCACCAGCTTCAATTGCTTCACGACGCATTGCCGCTTCATCGGGGAACGGGTATCCACAGCGATGTAGGTTTTTCCGAACGCGCCCTCGCCAAGCTCCCGCGTCACCTGATACCGATTGTCCAAGAGTGTCATGTGTTATGGCTCAAAAGGATTTTTCGAGTGTCGGGGAGGATTATACCTGTTGTTTGGTTCAGAATCTCCATTCCGTCAGGAATTAGAGCGGTTTCCGCCCCCCAAAAATGTTTCCACCCGCCCGTTTTGAGGGTCGAGGGTGTACTCTCAAACATTCGCCTCCTTTTCCCCGCAAACAATTGAAAAACAACGAATTTTTGGAGGCTTTTCTTTCGGAAAACTTCTACCCGGAGTATAATTTTGCATCTTCGTGGAAAGGAGGTTACTCAACCGTGGAAACAAAGCGGCTTTCGCTTTGCGAACGGATCGAGGCGCTTTGGGATGCCCTTCGGGTGTTGTCTCAAAGAGTCAAGGCGTCCGAACAGAAGGTGGCACTTCTGAACGAACGCCTTGAGCGTCTCGAATCGGTTGTTCAACGGAATTGTGGCACGAAACCGTTGAGCGATTAACTCCTACCGGGAATGGCATCCGGGAAACCGGATGTCGTTCCTTTCCACGAAGATACTAATTCGATGCAACCCATCTTTCAACACCCTTTGAAGTGGAGGTCCCTCAATGACCGGAAGCGAACTTCGCGCGTACCGCAAGAAACTCAACTTCACTCAGAAGGAACTCGCAGACCGCCTCGGACTGGCGAACAACACCGTCTCCCGGTGGGAACGGGAACAACCCGCTCCAGAAAACCCCAAAATGCTGCTCTGGGCGATGAAGGGACTCATCTACGAACTGGCCGGAGAGACTCGTCGCGCGAGGCGCATTCGGGAGGAAGTTCAGGCCCTGCTCGCCGAGATGGCCGAGTCCGATTCGAAGCCGCCTCGCGCCCGGCGAAAGGAAAAATTCGGGGCCGCTCAATGAAACTCGGAAACCGCCTCGCCTCTTCCTCAAACTGAATTGGGGAATGACGAAGACAATCATTCAGGGAGTGAGCGACTCATGCCCCGAGCTTCCAAAGGTCCCAAGGGAATCACCCGAATCGATGACGACGTGAAGAATGTTCACGGGTGGTATGTGCGGGTCTATTTCAACCGGAAATCCCAGACGCGGTATTTCGGCGACGGTCCCCACGGAGGAAAGGAAAAGGCTTTCCGAAAAGCGGTGAAATGCCGTGACGAGATCGAGAAGAGTCTGGGAAAAGTTCGAAGCGATCGCATCGTCGTTTCCCAGGGCGCGCGCGGCGTGACGGGTGTCGCCGGCGTCCAGCGGTTCGTGAAAGGCCACCGGAAATCTCCGGACGGCGCTACTGAACCGAGGGTCTATTACTGCGTGACGTGGCGGTCAGCCGCCAATGTCATCGAGACCAAATCCTTTTTCGTCGGCAAGGACGGCGAAGCGGCCGCGTTCAACCGCGCCGTGGCGCTTCGCAAACGCATGGAAAAGAAAATCCACGGTCGGGTGATCCAGACCCGTACGCCATGCTTTGAGGAAGTCCTGAAGCGCATCGGGGAACAGGAAAAAAAGAAAGCGGTCGCGCCTGGAAAAGTTCGGCGGGGATGACTTCGACGCCGTTCCCGTTCCCGATGGTCGCGCGACTGATCACTGATGAAGGGAGTCCCGATGGAATATCCGTACATTGTGTCGGATGAGGTGTTCCCGATGAATTACGCCGCGGGGGTGGTGATGGCCGCGCGCATGCGGGTGGTCGCGTTCTCTTCAAGCGAGGCGGGCGTCATTTTTTCGCAGCCAAGCCAGGGCCGGGGACCGGTGCGGCCGCCGACTGAATTCCATCCGGAGGGTAATCCGGAGTTCCTGGAACGCCTGTTTCTTGAGATGGCGGATAACGCTCAACTCGATTGGGGGATTCTTCCGCCGGGAATGACCATCCGATGGTTCATCCGATGGGATTGCCGCCAGCCCGTTTCAAAAAGCGACGCCACCTTTTCAAAAATGGACACCACGTTTCCCGGCCGGCTTTCTGAAATTGTCTTTGAGGACCTTCCGATCCCCGACCCCTCGAACCTGATCCAGTTTCCGACCGCGCCGCCGGTTCGACGCACTCGGCGCGCCGCTCCGCTCCTCAAGGCGGTTACCCAGGATGCGGGATTGCCGGAATTGGTGTTCGAATCAGATACCGGTTGCCCCTTCCGGACGGGTGACGTCCTGAAGACCTCGACCGTTGGTGAGTTGAGCGTCTTCGAAAAGCAGATTCGAACCACCGTGGTTCGCCCGCTCGACGAACATCAGATCATCGTGAAGATTGACGGTCGGGAACGGTGCTGCCCGACGAGCTGGTTCGCCCTGGACA
>JBDRAL010000118.1:0-17279 GCA_039793685.1 Blastocatellia bacterium NZW_1522 | reverse complement strand
ACGGATGGGACGGCGAGTTGATGAGCGTACAGGCGTATCCGATGAAATGGCTGCCGATTTTTTCCGCCGCGAGCGAAACCGACTGGGAAGCGCTCTACCGGGCGGAACTGCCGAAAATCTACAACTACTTTCGTTACCGCTTCGGCAACGACGCCCTCGCCGAAGACCTCGCGGCCACCACGTTCGAAAAAGCCTGGCGCGCGCGGAATCGCTACCGCCGCGACCTCGCCGGATTTTCGACGTGGCTGCACACCATCGCCCGCAACGTCGGAATCGACCACGCCCGCTCCCATCGCCACGAAATTTCACTCGACGGACTGCTGGAACGTCCGTCCGACCAGTCGCCCGAACGCGACGCCGTTCGCAACGCCGAGGCCGCACGCCTCAACGCACTGCTGGCCGCGCTCGACGATCGGGAACGCGAACTCGTCGCCCTCAAATACGGCGCGGATCTCACCAACCGCGAAATCGCGAAACTGACCGGCATCAGCGAATCGAATGTCGGCACCATCCTGCACCGGACGGTGGCCGCGCTGCGGAAACAGTGGGACGGGAGCGGCCAGTCGTCAGCCGCCAGCCGCCAGTAAAACCTTTTGCCCGGACGACCAATCACTGACTGCTGACGACTGGCCACTGGCAACTAAAAAAGAGAGGATTCCAATGGACGAATTTCTGAAAGACCACCAGCAGGCGCCGAAGCGTGACTTCGCCGCGAATCTTTATGAATCATTGAACGCCCCGGAGAAGGTCGCGCCCGTTCGTTCTCGTACACGCGGGTGGGCGCTGGGCGCGACGGCGGCGGGCATCGCGGCGGTCGGACTGTTCGTCGCCTCGCCTTCGGTCCGCGCCGTCGGCCAGCAGTTTCTCGACCTGTTCCGCGTCGGACGCATCACCGCCGTTTCCGTTGACCAGAAGCAGATCAAGGAACGCGCGTTGCGGTTGAGAAACGCCAATCTCGATCTGAAACAACTGATCGCCGACAAGGTTGAAACACTTCATAAAGCCGAAGCGCCCAAAACCGCCGCGACCGCGCAGGAAGCCGGTCAGATCGCGGGTATTCCGGTGCTTTCTCCGAAATGGCTGCCGGACGGAATGAATGCGGCCGGTTTTCGCGTGAACGACCGCGATGCCGTACGTCTGACCGCCGACGTCAATCTGGTCAACAACATGCTCGATTTTCTCGAACTGCCCGACGCGCGCCTTCCCGAGTCGTTCAACGGCAAGACCTTTACCTTCGACATGCCCGCCAAGGTCGTGACCTCGTTTTCACGCGGTTATGAAACGGTGACGCTGACGCAGGCGAAAAGCCCTGAAATCTCGCTGCCGAGCGGCGTCGCGCTGGATCAGTTCGGGTATACCTTCCTTCGCCTCATCGGGAAGGACATCGAGGAAGCCCGCACGCTGGCTACCGGGACCGACTGGCGCAGCACCTTCATCGTGCCCGTGCCCGCCCAGGCCGCCGAGTTCAAAAATGTCATCGTGCGCGGTAAGGAAGCTCTGTTCATTTCAGGAAAACAGCCCACTCGTTTCCGCTCACCAAAGGGCGAAGTGAGCGAACTGCCGCCGATGAACGCACTGTTCTGGATTGAGGACGGCAAGGTGTTCGCTCTCAACGGCCCGCTGTCGGAAGACGACATGCTTCAAATCGCCAACTCGCTTCAGTAGAAGCTGAAAAGGGGAAGCGCGCGTGACGACGGTCAGCCAGCCAATTTCAGGGAACATCGCCTCGGCGCTGGATCACCTCGGAAGATTCAATCGGTTCATCCGCGACCGGTTCATCTTTCAACGGCTGACCGTCATCACCCGCATTCTGCTCGCGATGGGGTTCATCCCGACCGGAATGGTCAAGGTTCTCGGACAACGCTTCACCCGGATGGGCCTCGATACCGACATCGGATTTTTCTTCGAGGCGATGTACCGAACCGGCGGATGGTGGCGATTTCTCGGACTGGCTCAAGTCGTCGCCTGTGCCCTGCTCCTGATTCCGCGCACCGCGACGCTCGGCGCGCTACTGTTTTTCCCGACCATCCTCAACATCGTCATCATCACGATTTCGATTGATTTCAAGGGCACGCCGGTCGTCACGTCGCTGATGCTGCTGGCCACGACGTACCTTTTATTTTGGGATTACGACCGCATCCGCGCCGCCGCCGTGGCGATTCTCGGCTATCGCGACCGGACCGTTCTTGAACCGGCGGGCGTCGTATGGACCTTCTCGAAACTCGAACGCGCCGCCTTCGTCCTACTGGCGGTCTCCGGCATCGCGATTTTCTTCGCCACCCGTTTCCCGTTCCCGATGGGCTTTGTTTTTGGCTGTTTGTTGGTGGGAACGCTCGGAAGCCTGTTGCTCGGCGTGGAATGGCTGAGAATCATGGCGACGGTGCTGCGGCGGAGGCTTCAACCCGTGCCGACAGTCGCCGAATCACTCGAATAGAAACGATTTCTTCCGAATGACCGATTTCGTCATCGAAACCGACCGGCTCCGCAAGGCGTTCGGGAGCAAGGTCGCCGTCGCCGACCTGACCCTGCGCGTACGCGCGGGCGAGGTCTTCGGTTTTCTCGGCCCGAACGGCGCGGGAAAAACGACCTCGATGAAGATGCTGCTCGGCCTCGTTCATCCGACGTCGGGAAACGGCGTGGTTCTCGGACGGCCGGTCGGCAATCTCGACGCCCGGCGCGAAATCGGCTTCCTTCCGGAACACTTCCGGTTTCACGACTGGATGACCGGACGCGAATTCCTCGTTTTTCACGGACAACTTCACAACATCGAACGGCGCGAACTGAACCGCCGCATCGAGGAATTGCTCGACCGCGTCGATCTCGCGGACGCCGCCGGGCGAAAGCTCCGCGAGTACAGTAAGGGCATGCAGCAACGCATCGGTCTTGCCCAGGCATTGCTCAATCGGCCCAGACTCATCTTCCTCGACGAACCGACCTCCGGCCTCGACCCCATCGGTCGCATTCTGGTCCGCGACATCGTTTTAAAACTGCGCGCGGAGGGGGTGACCGTCTTTTTCAACTCGCACATCCTCACCGACATCGAGGCCATCTGCGACCGCGTGGTGTTTCTCCGGCGCGGACGAATCATTCAGGAAAGCCGCCTCGCCGACCGCGACCGGATTGAACTGGAACTCCGACTCAGCGCGGTTGATGACGACGTTCTTCAACTGCTTCAACCGTTCGGTACGCTCGCCCGCCGCGACGGGGCAACGCTCGTTCTCGATATTCCCGACGAGAACTGCGTCCCCGAAATCACGCGCCGCCTCGTCGAAAACAACGTCAATATCTATCGCGTCGCTGCTGTCAAACGCTCGCTCGAATCCGAGTTCATCGAGGTCATGGGCGGCGAGGAACGAGCCGGATAAGAAAGGATGAGGGATGAAGGATGAAGGATGAAAAATTGCAAAACCGGTTGACGTTCCCGGTATGAATTCAAAAATCTGAAATCGAAAATCTTCAATCGAAAATTCCCCCAATGACCGGCATCCTGACCATCGCCCGATTGACCATCCGTGAAGCGCGGCAACGGAAAATCCTTCTGCTGTCGATGATTCTCGGCGCGGTGTTTCTGGCGTTGTTCGCGTGGGGCTATCACTCGATGGGCAACGCGAGCAGCAATGCGCCCGCCGCGCAACTGCGGTTTCAGTGGAATGTCGTGACGCTGGTCGGGTTGTACGCCGTGAATTTCCTCGTCACCGCCACCGCCGTCCTGCTTCCCATCGACACGCTTTCGGGTGAAATCGCGTCGGGCGTGATGCACACGCTGCTGACCAAACCGATGCGGCGGTTTGAAGTCGTGGTGGGGAAGTGGCTCGGCAACGCCTGCATTCTCACGCTCTATCTCGCGGGGATGGCGGGCGGGGTACTGGCGATTGCGCGGTTCGAGGCGGCCTACACGCCGCCGAACGTCCTCGCGGGCTTGGGGTTGCTGTGGCTCGAAAGTCTTGTGCTGCTCACGCTTTCCATCGCGGGCGGGACGCAACTCAGCACGCTGGCCAATGGCATTCTGGTTTTCGGATTGTACGGAATCGCCTTCATCGGCGGTTGGATGGAACAGATCGGAACGACCTTCGGCAGCGCCACCGCGCGCAACCTCGGCATCGCGGCGAGCCTGCTCGTCCCGAGCGAGGCCATGTGGCAATACGCCGCGACGCTCATGCAGCCCGCCTTCCTGCGCGAAGCGAGGCTGTCGCCATTCGCCTACGTTTCCTCGCCCTCGCCCTTCATGATCTGGTGGGCCGTCGGGCATATCGCGGTGGTTTTTCTGTTCGCGGTGGTTCGGTTTGAAAAACGCGATATGTAGGTGAGAAACGCCAAGGCGCAAAGACGCAAGGGCGCAAAGAGTTGAAGAACGTTCCGAAATGAAACTTCTTCGCGTCTTTGCGCCCTTGCGTCTTTGCGTTACGAAAAACTTACGCCTGCGCCTTCGCCAGATTGGCTGCGGCGAATTCCCAGTTCACGAGGTGATCGAGATAGGTCTGGAGGAAATCGGGCCGGCGGTTCTGGAAGTCGAGATAGTAGGCATGTTCCCACACGTCGCAGGTGAGCAACGCCGTCTGGCCGTGGACGAGCGGAAGTTCCGCGTTCGGCGTCTTGGTGATCTTGAGGTCGCCGCCATCGAGCACGAGCCACGCCCAGCCGCTGCCGAACTGCGTGACGCCCGCCTGCTTGAAGTCTTCCTTGAACTTGTCGAAGCTGCCGAACGCGCTGTTGATGCGGTCCGCGAGGTCGCCCGTCGGCGCGCCGCCGCCCTGGGGCTTCATCGAATTCCAGAAAAACGTGTGATTCCAGATCTGCGCGGTGTTGTTGAACAGCCCGGCGTTCTTGTCGGTCCACGACGCCTGAATCAGTTCTTCAAGCGACTTGTCGGCGTGCGGCGTGCCGTCGATGAGCTTGTTGGCGTTATCGACATACGCCTTGTGGTGCTTCCCATGATGGAAGTCGAAAGTGTTGGCGCTGATGTACGGCGCGAGCGCGTCCTTGGCGTAGGGCAGTTCAGGTAATTCGAAAGGCATATTCGGAAACTCCTCTGAAGACGTGTGTATGATTTTCGATTTTCGATTGAAGATTTTCGATTTTCCGGGCTGTTCTCAACCTTTTTCGCCCGAAATCGAAAATCTTCAATCAAGAATCTGAATTCGTATTGGCGGGCACTCTACCCAAAACCCGCGCGGGCGGCTACGCGGCTCGGCAGGTCCGCGCCGGGAGCGGTCCTACCCGCGATAACCCGTTCCCGGCACTCTGCGCTCAAACTCGGGGCAGAGGAAAGTCTCCTGCACATCCCGCTCGGGGCCGACGGGCATCGTCAGATATTGAAGTTTCGTTCTGACTTCCAGGTACTTCGCTTTCGCATTCCGGAAGCACAACATGTCTCCAAATAGACAGTGTCCGTAAACACTGTAGTCGGAATACAGACAGTTGATGCAAGCCCGCATGTAAATGCCATCCGGCAGCTTTGACTGGACGTCAAGCAGTTCATCCTCGAACCAACCGCTCGTTCCTTTTCCGGAGAATCGCTGGTCTTTGTAAACCAGCGTGATGAAAAGGTCTTCCTTATCAAGGCAACCGTTCGGCTGCGGATTACCGAGAATGAGCGCGTTTTGAAGTTCTCCGATGGATTGATTTCCCAAATCAAAAATCGGAACGGCCATGAGCCATTCGATTCGGCAGGCGCAAAGGCACTCCGAATTCAGAGTAAAGGTCTCAAGCTGATTTTGCGGTATCTCGGCACTCGGAGATAACAGATCAAAACTGATTCCTGAAAATTCAACCCCGCGCACGACCATCCGCAACGTCTTGCCGTCGTTGGTAATGACGGTTTTTTCGGAGCCGTGTACGTCGGTGTATGTCGCGGGGTATTCCTGCATGGTACTGGGAAACAGGCTTACTGCATTTTCTTCAGCGCCTCGAACAGTTCTTCCTTCGTCCGCTTGAAGATCGGCACGGTTTCGACGTGCTTGTACTTGACGATGCCGTCCTTGTCGATGATGTAGACCGCGCGGCTCGCCACGCCGAGCAGGCCGCCGAGCATCAGCGCGCCGTACGCCTTGCACGTCTTCTTGCCTTCGTCTTCGAGCAGCGGGAAGGGAAACGAGTGCTTGTCGGCGAATTTCTGGTGCGCCGCCATGTCGTTGGTGCTGATACCGAGAATGGCCGCGTCGAACTGTTGAAACCGGTCCCAACCGTCGCGGTAGTCGCACAACTGCGCCGTGCAGGTCGGCGTGTCGTCGCCCGGATAGAAAACGAGAACGACGTTCTTCTTTCCTTTGTACTGCGCGAGCGAATAGGTCTGGCCGTCATTGGCCGGAAGCGAGAAATCAGGCGCTTTGTCGCCGACGTTGGGCATTGGGGCCTCCGAAGAAAGGATGAAGGATGAGGGATGAAGGATGAAAAGAAAGAATGCGGGAAGTCATCGGTTTTGGCAATTCGGACTGTCTGATTCCGGTTGATTGAAAGCGTGCACCGTGAAAAAAGACTTGACGCAAGGTGACAGACAGCGATGCTTTTTCATCCTTCATCCTTCATCCTTCATCCTTCATCCTTCATCCTTCATCCTTCATCCCTTTCTTCCGCGCGGTGATTCGCAGCCGCCGATAGTCCGCGGTCCATTTGCCGTCGTGGAAAAGTTCGGGACGGAGCGTCGTCTCGACGTGTGACAGCACGGCTTCTTTCATTTCTTCCGAGATTCCTTCGAAGACGCTTCCGCGAAACATCGCGAGCCAGTTGCGGACGCCCTTTTCGCCGTCGTCCAGTCGGGTCGGACGGTCGAACAGCCACGCCTGCTCGACTTCGAGGCCGTGTTTTTCAAGCAACGGCGCGTATTCCCCGATGGACGGAAAGAAGTTGCGCGCCGAGACTTCCCGGCCCGCGAGTTCGCGCATGGCCGCTTCCAGTGCGGTCAAAATGCGTCCCACGTTGTTTTTGCCGCCCATCTCGATGACGAAGCGTCCGCCCGGCTTCAATGCGTTCGACATGCTGATGACGGCGCGTTCGGGTTCGAGAATCCAGTGCAATGCGGCGTTTGAAAAAACGGCATCGAACGGTTCATCGAAAGAAAAATCCCGCGCGTCGGCGACATGAAATTCCACGTCGGGATACGCGCCCTGCGCCTTTTCGATCATGTCGGCGGAACTGTCGATGCCGACCACGGTCGCGCCCGCGTCGGCGATGGATTTGGTCAGATGGCCCGTGCCGCAACCGACATCGAGGATGCGCTCGCCGGGTTGCGGCGCGAGAAGGGCGAGGACGTCCTTGCCGTACTCGAACACGAACGAATGCTTGCGGTCATAGAGCGCCGCGTTCCACTGATTGGTCGGCATGGGCGAATACCTCGTCGGTTTCAGGCGAAACAGCGGTAGCTTCAGCGGGAATATCAGTTGTGGAAGGTTCGGAGGGTGTCGGTTCGACCTGAATCGTGTCGGTCGGCGGTGGGCCGAGCAGGACCATCGGTTCGGGCGAAGGCATGGGGGGACGCTCGGGCGTCCGCATGATTTCATCGAGGCCGTTCTGTACGAACGTCGTCGCCATCTTGTCCATTCGTTCATGGACGATGCGGCTGATCCACTGGTCGCCGACCATCCCGGCCAGTGGATGAATCTCCGATGCCCGCTCACGGACGACCCGCATCTGGAGGCTCACGTCGGCGTCGGTCATGCCGTTCGGATTCTCGCGGACGTAAACTTCGCAGCGAAAAAAGTCCGCCGCGTCTTCATCGGCCGAGTAAAAGATTTCGCCCGTTTCGGCGCTGACCCGGCGACGGATGAGAAAGTCCCATTCAATCGGGGAAATGATCGGAACCTTGACCTTGAAGTGCCAGCGCGACACATCGTAATCCTCGACCGGCACGACGTACTCGATGATCGGCATGTTGCGGGCGAAGCTGTCGGGATGACTGAAGAAGTCGCAGAGCCGGGCGACCGAAACGGGAACTTCGTACACGCGCCGGAGCGACGCCTGAATGGTAAACATAAGACAATTGAGAATTGAGAATTGAGAGTGGAGACTTGAGAGTCGAGGGTCGGAATGATTCACCATGAACGGCGCGTTCCGGAATTCTCAATTCTCAATTTTCAATTCTCAATTATTTCAAGCTTGGTGATTCGACTTTGGATGAAGAACGCGTTTTTTCTTCTTCGCGTTCTTCGAGGAGGGCGAGAATTTCTTCGAGCTGGATGGTCTGACGTCGTTCGAGTTCGCGCAGTTCCTCGATGTAGGCCGCCTGCAACGCCTCCACCTTTTCGTGAAGCTGCATGATTTCGAATTCCGACTTGAGGTTCACTTCATAATCCTGCTCGGCGCGCAGGCGATCCTTCGTGGCCTGCCGGTTCTGCGACATCATGATGATCGGAGCCTGAAGGGCCGCAACGCAGGAGAGCGCGAGATTGAGCAGAATGTACGGATAGGGGTCGAAGCCGCCGCGCAGGAGGATGGTATTGAGCACCATCCAGCCGATCAGGCAGGTCAGAAAGATGATGATGAAGGTCCAGCTTCCGCCAAACTCCGCGATGCGGTCGGCGACGCGCTGCCCGAACGTCAGATGTTCTTCATACTCGCGAACCACGTTCGCGCTGACGATACGGCGCTCGGCCAGCCGCCGTATGAACCGCTTTTCCACTTCGGAAAGTTTCTGGCGGTCCTCGGCGAGCAATTTGGTGGCGACTTCTTCAATCTTCGGATTCATCGCTTCGGATGAAGGATGAAGGATGAAGGATGAAGGATGAATTCGGTGCTGAGTTTCTGGGATTGCTTAACCCAGAACACAATCAAATCTCAAAACCCAAGGAACCAATGCCCGAAACCGAATTCATCCTTTATCCTTCATCCTTCATCCTTTGGCTTCTTGTAATACTTCCCTTGCTTCCGGACTATCGTCCGCAATAACAAACTTTTCAAGCCGACTTCATCCTCGAACTGGACCTTGATCTCGACGACCGAGACGGGAAAGCCCTGGAAATCGAGGGTTTCAAGTTTGACGGCGTCCTTTTCGGTCGTCACGAGCCGTTCCGCGCCCGCCGCGCGCGCCTCGGCGACGAGCTGGTCGGCGTCGGCCTGCGTGTAGCGGTGATGGTCGCCGAACCGTTTCGTGTAGACCACGTTCGCGCCCGCGTTGGCGACGTCGTCCTCGAAAATCACCGGCTTGCCGAGCGCCGAAAAGACGCCCGTTTTCTGATTGAACAGGGAACGCTGCGCCTGCGGCTTGCCGGTCGCGAGATCGCGCAGTCCGGTCATCTCGTGGTACGAAAACAGCACCGGCGCGGATACTTCGCAGGCGTCCAGCACCGATTGAAGCTCGTCCTGATCGAATGACCGGTCGGCGCGCGTGACCACGATCGCGTCGGCCCGGCGCAGGGCGTAGAGCGGTTCGCGCAGCGGTCCGAACGGGGCCATCTCTCCGTTCCCGAACGGATCGGTCGCGTCCAGCACGAGAATGTTCAAATCGCGCTTCA
Source organism: Blastocatellia bacterium NZW_1522 (assembly GCA_039793685.1). GTDB lineage: Bacteria > Acidobacteriota > Blastocatellia > Chloracidobacteriales > Chloracidobacteriaceae > JAAFHI01. The sequence goes on along the minus strand of JBDRAL010000118.1, from coordinate 7,833 downwards.
GTTGAATGTGTTGAAAGCCGTCGTCGAGCAGAAACACGTCGCAGTCGCGGCTTTCCTCCAGCGCAAGGCCGTTTTCGTGGCGGTTCGGACCGACCACGACCTTCACGCCGGGCAATCGCCGGGCGAGCATCAGCGGTTCGTCGCCCGCTTCGGCGAGCGTGGCCTTCACGCCCGCGCCGTCGCTCACGACCACGCGCGGACGCGAGGCGTCGGCGCGCTTGTACCCCCGCGTGAGAATCGCGACTTCATGGCCTTCCTCGGTCAGATAGCGCGCGATGAACTCAACCAGCGGCGTTTTTCCCGTCCCGCCGAGGGTAAGGTTGCCGACGCTGATGACCGGCTTCGTCAATTCCTTCGGTTTCAGATATTCGGTTTCGTAAAGCGCGATCCGCAGCCGGACGCCCATTTCATAGAGCTTTCCCGGCACGAAAAACAGCGCGCGTTTCCACGCGGGCAGCCCCGCGCCGTTGATCGTCCCCTCGTTTTCCGCCTCGACCACCATTTCTTCAGCCATTGCCGTCCTGAATGCCATCCTGACTCCAGACTCTCGACTCCAGACTCCAAGACTTCCCAGTCTAGCCTCCCGAACGCCTTTTGGGTCAGCCGGATTCCCCGGTTTCTTCCGAAAAAAGTACGAAAAGCGACCATGTTTTCTTTTGCCGACACGGAAAAAACGGCGTATGTTTGTAAACACACACTGGTCTTTTCAGCACCGACTCGACCCGCGTCACCCCTGCCTTCGTGACGCGCTTTGGGAAACTGCTTCGCTCACCTTCACCGACGCGCCACCCCTGCGCGTGACGCGCCGACCCGTCAATCGCGGTTCAGATTGGTAAGGAGACATGAGCTATATGAGAGTCTTTAGCACAGCGCACCTACGCAACGTCGGTCTCGTCGGACACAGCCACGCCGGGAAAACCTCCCTCGCTTCCGCCATCCTTTTCACCACCGGTGCAACCAACCGACTCGGTCGTGTCGACGACGGATCGACGGTAACCGACTTCGACGAAATCTCGATTTCCCACAAACTTTCCATCCAGACCGGCCTCGCCTACGGCGAATGGCGCGATTGCAAGCTCAACCTGCTCGACACGCCCGGCTCGAACGCCTTCATTCTCGATGCCCGCGCCGCCCTGCGTGCCGCCGACACGGCGGTGATCGTGGTGGACGCCCACAGCGGCGTCGAAGTCGGTACGGAAAAGGTCTGGAACTACGCGCAGGAATTCAACCTGCCCTGCATGGTGTTCATCAACAAGATGGACAAGGAACAGACCGATTTCGAGGAATGTCTCGCGACGCTCAACGAACGCCTCGATCCGCACGTCGTTCCGTTTCAGTTGCCCATCGGGTCGGAAAAGAATTTCCGCGGCGTCGTCGATCTCATCAGGCAACGCGCATTCATCTATAACGCCGACGGCAGCGGAAAATTCACCGAAACGGACATTCCCGACGACATGCGGGACGCCACGGCGAAAGCCCGCGAACATCTCATCGAACGGGTCGCCGAAAGCGACGATCGCTCGCTCGAAAAATTCTTTGAACAGGGAACGCTGGCCGACGAGGAACTGCTCGACGGCATCCAGTGCGCGATGACTTCGCACGCCATCGTGCCGGTCTTCCTCGGTTCATCCACGCAGAACATCGGCGTGGCGCAACTGCTCGACGCCATCGTGGATTATGCACCCGATCCCGCGCACGTCCAGGGCTGGGTCGGGACTTCGCCGACCGACGCCGACATGGTGACACCGCGTCATTTCAAGGACGACGAACCCTTTTCGGCCTACGTTTTCAAAACCTTCAACGATCAGTTCAACCGCATCACGCTGTTCAAGATTGTCTCGGGCGTTCTGAAAACTGACGCGCTCGTGCTCAACGCCAATCGCGGCACACTCGAAAAACTCGCGCCGCTCAACGTGCTGCAAGGAAAAAATCTCGACAAGGTGATGGAAGCCCACGCGGGCGACATCGTCGCCGTCACCAAACTCAAGGACACCCAGACCGGCGACACGCTCTGCGACAAGGCATCGCCGGTGAAATTCTCGCCGGTGGTGTTCCCCGAACCCGCGATTTCCTTCGCCATCGAACCGAAGTCGCGCGCCGATGAAGACAAACTTTCGACGGCCATCACGAAACTGCTCGAACAGGATCAGATGCTGCGCTACCTGCGCGACGCCCAGACGAAGGAATTCGTCATCTCGGGCAGTGGCCAGCAGCACGTCGAAATCACGATTGAAAAGCTCAAGAAGAAATTCGGCGTGGATGTCGTGCTTCATCCCCCGAAGGTCGCCTATCTCGAAACCTTCAAGGGCCGCGTCGAAGTGCAGGGGCGGCACAAGAAACAGACCGGCGGTCGCGGACAGTTCGGCGACTGCAAATGTATTTTTGACGCGCAGCCGCGCGGCGGCGGCTTCAAGTTCATCGACCGCATCTTCGGCGGCGCGGTGCCGCAGAACTTCCGTCCGGCCATCGAAAAGGGAATTCTCGAAGCCGCCCAGACCGGCGCGCTCGCGGGCTACCCGATGGTCGATTTCCAGGTGGAACTGATCGACGGTTCGTATCACACGGTGGACAGCGACGAACTTTCATTCAAGCTCGCCGGACGCAAGGCGTTCCGGGCCGCGATGGAAAAGGTCAAAATGGTTCTGCTCGAACCCGTGATGCAGGTTGAAGTGGTCGTCCCGAACGAATGCTCGGGTGACGCGATGGGCGATCTCAACACCCGTCGCGGACGCATCGAAGGCATCGAGGCGAAGGGAAGTTCGCAGGTCATCAAGGCCCGCGTCCCGCTCTCGGAAATGCTCACCTACGCGCCGAAACTCAATTCGATGACCTCGGCGCGCGGCAGTTACACGATGGAGTTCTCGCACTACGACGAAGTTCCAGCCAATGTGACGCAAAAGATCGTCGCCGAAGCCCAGGCTTCCGGCCGGCTGCGCGTGACGGAAGAAGTGTGATTTCGAAGTCTGGAGTCTGGAGTCGAGAGTCTGAAGTCCACAATCGAAAATCTGAAATCTGAAATCAAAAATCCCAAGGTCCAAAGTCGAGTAACTTCCCCCGACTTTGGACCTTGGACTTTTCAATCTCGGAGATTGGACTCCAGACTCTCGACTCCGGACTCCAGACTTTTTCCTATGGGTGGTACGACGAGGCCGAAACCGACGACGACGAGTAGCCGGGGCCGGACGTGGCCGAGACGGTGACCGTCGAGTACGACCCGTTCGGATTTGAATAGGAATAGGTTTGCGACGCGGTCGTCGTGGTCGTGACGTTCGGGCCGCTGATCGCGAAGGCCGTGCCGCTCGCGCCGCCGGGACCCGCCGAGCCGGAAATTGAAATGAGTCCGGTAAAAACGAAGTTCAGGACAATGTTGGTAAGATTGGTGAAGACCATGAGAGCAATCCTTTCGGTTGGGAATGTTGGCGTCGGTGGCGATGGCCTCGCTCCCTGACGCGCCGCACTCTGCGCGAAAAGGGCTTGTAAAGTCCTTACCGCCCGATTACAAAACATTGAAAATTCCTTTCGACGTAACTGCCCGCAAAAATCCAGCCTCATGAGGTAACGCGATGCGTCCCCGCTATCGCTTCGGCGGATTCGTGCTTGACCTTGAGGCCCGGCGCTTGCGCGCGGGCGTTTCAGACATTCCACTCACGCCCAAAGCCTTCGACACGTTGCGCGTACTGGTCGAGCAGGCGGGCCGAACGTTGTCGAAAGACGAACTTCTGCGCCACGTCTGGAAGGACGTGTTCGTCGAGGAAGGCGGGCTGGCGCGCAACATCTCCGTGTTGCGAAAAGCGCTCGGGGAATCGAACGGCGGCACGCAGTTCATCCGCACCGTCGCGGGACACGGCTACTGTTTTGCCGCGCCGGTCGTCGTCGAGTCGGCGACTGAAACTGAAACCGCGCCATCCGACGCGGTCGAGGAAATTCGTACCCTCGCGGTGCTTCCGTTCAAGTTCATCGGCGCGCCGCCCGCGCCCGATTCGCGCTTCATCGCCGACGCGGCCTCGTTCTGCCTCGGCATGGCCGATGCGCTCATCACGAAGCTCTGCAACGTCGGGCGCATCGCCGTTCGTTCCACCGGAACGGTGCGTCATCTCGTCGGAATCGACTGGAGCGCCGCCGAAGCCGGGCGCGCCTTGAAGGTCGAGGCGGTCGTCGAAGCCAGCCTGCAAATCGTCGGCGACCGGTTGCGAGTGACGGTTCAACTCGTGGATGTCGCCGAGGATCGTCCGCTCTGGGCCGAGAAGTTTGACGACGTGGCGGGCGACTGGTTCGCCGTCCAGGACCGCATTTCCGAACGGGTCGCGCGAGCGCTCGCGGGGCATCTGACACCGGGCGAGGCCGAGCGGCTGACGCATCACCCGACCGAAAATCCCGACGCGCAACTCGCGTACCTGCGCGGACGTTTTCTCGTCGGAAAGCGCACGCCCGCCGACATTCGGGCGGGGATGAAATACTTCCACGAAGCGATTCAACTCGATCCCGACTACGCCTGCGCCTACTCAGGGTTGGCCGACGCCTACGCGCTGCTCAGTTACTACACCGAGCTTCCCGCGCACGAGGGAATCGCCAGGGCGAAGGAATACGCCCGGCGCGCGCTCGAACTCGACCCCGACGTGGCCGAAGCCCACGCCACGATGGGCTACATCGGCATTTCGTACGACTGGGCGTGGGACGCCGCCGAACAGAGCTTCACCCGCGCGCTCGCGCTCAAGCCGAATTACGGCCCGGCGGCCTATTGGTACGCGCATTTGCTGGCCGCGCGAAAACGTTTCGACGAGAGCGTCGCCCTCGCCGAACGGTTCTATCGAATCGAGCCGCTCTCGGCCCTTTCCGCAACCAATTTCGGACGCGCCCTGTTCCTCGCTGGACGGTGTGACGCGGCGACGGCGCAACTCGACGCCGCCCGCGAACTCGACGAGGGGCTTTACCTGACGCACCATTTTTTGAAGCAATGCCACCTGCGGCAGGGAAGAAACGCCGATGCCCTCGCCGCCGCGCACCGCTGCGTGGCGCTGGCGAAGGATTCGATTCTGCCGCGTCTCTGGCTGGCCCAAACGTACGCCGCGGTCGGCAACCGTTTTGAAGCGCTGCGCCTGATCGGCGACACCCTCGCGTCGCTCTCCGGACCTTCCGCGCCGGGCTACGACGTGGCGCTGGTCTATGCCGCGTTGAACGACTTCGATCAGGCGTTTGCGTGGCTCGAACGCGCCTTTCAGTCGCGCAGCCGCAGCCTCGTCTTCCTCGCCGTCGAACCCGACTTCGCCTGCCTGCGCGACGACCCGCGTTTCGCCGACCTCGTCCGCCGTTTGAACCTCTGACGGAATTCCCCTCGCTGACGCTCGGGATTCCATACCGGTGGATGAACGAAACCTCCCGGCCACCGGTATGGAAATCCGACCGTTAGGGAAGGAAGCTGATTCTCGGCGTTTGGCCCAGGTCCGGAAAAGTTTTTTCATCCCTCCGTCTTCATCCTTCATCCTTCCAAAGCCGCATGCGATAGTGGAAGAAGTCCCGTACGTTCATTCCGAACTTCTTTGTGCTCAATCGCATGGACCTTGAATCCGCCCGCGAGGCAAACCTTCGCGGCAATGAATGCCTCCAGCGCGGCGATTATGACGCCGCCATCGCCGAATATCAGGTTGCCGTTCGGCAGGATCCCGATGCGTTCGCCTATCCGCGCGAGCGCGGCATCATTTTCGCCAATCTGGGCTACGCATTGTCGTTGAGCGGGAAGCTGACCGACGCGGCGGCGGCCTATCGCGAAGCGCTCGCGCGCGAACCGCGCCGGGCCAATTACCACAACGAATTGGGCGACGTGTTGTACCGGCTGGAAGACTGGTCGGGCGCGGTGACGGCCTACCATCGGGCCGCGCAACTGGAAGCCTTCGTGCGGGTCTATCCGGAGTCGCCGGGACTGATTCAGTACAACCTGGGGATGGCCTACTTCCGCCTCGGCGATCTCGAAGCCGCGCGGCGGCATTTTCAGGAATCCTGCCGTAGGGAGCCGGAAAACGAACGGTTTCAGGAATCGCTCGCGACCGTTTCCCACCAAAAGCCGAAACCGGCGTCGGTCACCCATTCAAACCCGCAAACAAAGGAAACCACCGGGACGACCCGCGTCACCTTTTCCGAAGTCGGCGGCTGCGACGAGGCGAAACGCATCATCTCGCAGGCGGTCAAGCTCGTGCTGGAGGCGGATCGGGCGCGCAAGTACAAAATCGGGATGAACGGCATCCTGCTCTACGGCCCGCCGGGGACGGGCAAGACGTTTCTGGCGGAAGCGACGGCGGGCGAGTTCAATTTGAACTTCATCCGCGTCTGCATCAGCGACATCACGTCGAAATGGGCGGGCGAAAGCGTCGAAAAACTCAAGCAGGTCTTCGACCGGGCGTCCGGGGGGACACCAACGCTGCTCTTTTTCGACGATCTCGACAGCCTCGCGGGCAAGATGCAGGGCGACGCGACGATGGAAAACCGGCGGCTGTTCGAAGCCTTCGTGCAGCACGTCGAAAAGATTCGCGCGACGCCGAGCGTGGTCCTGGTCGGCGCGACGTCGCGGATGGATACCCTCGAAGCCGCCGCGATTCGTCCGGGACGCTTCGACTGGCACATTCCGCTGCATCAGCCCGACACGGAAGAACGCCTCGCCGTGCTTGAACATCTGCTGACGGGCCGACCCGTCGCGGAACTCGACCTGCCCGCGTGGGCCGAGCGTACGAAAGGCTGCTCCGCCGCCGATCTCACGCGCATCGTGAACGCAGCCGCGCTCGCGGCGTTCAACCGCGACGATACGATCGGCGAACGTCATCTGGCGGAAGCGATTCGGCGCTTCGAGGCCAACGAACGGCTGCATGAAACCGCGCGTTCGTGGGACGACATCGTGCTTGAGCCGGAAATTCGTGATTCCTTCGCGCTGGTGCAGCGATTGCTCGAAGACCCGGACGCGGGCCGCGCCTTCGGACTGCAAGCCCCGCGCGGGGCGGTGATGTACGGCCCGCCGGGAACGGGGAAGACCACGCTCGCGCGCGTGCTCGCGCACGAGGCCCAGTGCAGCTTCTACGCCGTGACGCCGAGCGACGTCTATTCGAAATGGGCGGGGGAATCGGAACGCCGAGTGACGGAAATCTTCGAACGTGCCCGCGCGAATCGTCCGAGCATCATCTTTCTCGATGAAGCCGACGCGCTGTTCGGGACGCGTTCGTCCGGAGCGGCGGAAGCCGCGCCCCACGCCAACCACGTCGTCAACCAGTTTCTCTCCGAAATGGATGGCATTCGTCCGAACGACCGCGTGTTCATTCTCGCCGCCACCAACCGGCTCGATCTGATTGACCCGGCGTTGCTGCGCGCGGGGCGACTGACGGAAAAAATCGCTTTCCCCCCGCCGTCGCGTGACGGACGCCGCCGTCTGCTCGAACTGTTTTCAAAACCGATGCGCCTCGCCGATGACGTCGATTTCGACGACCTCGCCGACGCCGTGCCCGACGCTTCCGGCGCCGACATCGAGGAACTCTGCGCCCGCGCCGCCCGCGTCGCCTTCATGCGCTGCCTCGCCTCTCCGCTCGATCCGCAGGTCGTCACCGCCGCTGACTTCGACCAAGCCTTGGGGCGCCGGGAAGAGAATGCGGAAATCTGAATATATAATTCGGAAAAAAAAAAACAGAAATTAAAGAAAATGCTTGACAGGTCAGGCGAGGGCATACAATTCGCCGCATTCCGCATTCCGCATTCCGCATTCCGCATTCCGCATTCCGCATTCCGCATTCCGCATTCCGCATTCCGCATTCCGCATTCCGCATTCCGCATTCCGCATTCCGCATTCCGCATTCCGCA
>JBDRAL010000117.1:0-45899 GCA_039793685.1 Blastocatellia bacterium NZW_1522 | reverse complement strand
CCTACATCACCTACGAACAGATTTTCGACAACGACGTGCTTCCCGAGCGCCTGCTCGTCGTCGGAGCCGGGCCAATCGGAATGGAAATGGCCCAGGCGTACCAGCGGCTCGGCTCACAGGTGACGATGATCGCCCGGCGGCTCTTGCCGAAAGAAGAACCCGAGGTTTCCGAAGTCATCGAGCGCGTCTGCGGACGTGAGGGAATGGCGTTTTTAAAAGGTCGCGCCACGTCGGCCCGGATGGACGGCGGGGAAATCGTGGTCGAAACCGACGCGGGCGAGGCGCGCGGCGACATGCTGCTCGTCGCCTCCGGGCGAAAACCGACGGTGAACGGTCTCGATCTCGAAAAGGCGGGCGTGAACTTTTCCGAAAAGGGCATTCCGGTCGATTCCACCCTGCGGACCAACGTCAAAAACATCTTCGCGGCGGGCGACGTGGTCGGCAGCCACCAGTTCACCCATTTTGCCGGGTGGCAGGCGTTTCAGGCGGTCCGGAACGCGCTGCTCGTCGGCAGCACCTCGGGTTTTACCGATGTCGTGCCGTGGGTGACCTTCACCGACCCGGAAGTGGCCCACGTCGGACTGACCGAAGCCGAAGCCCGCGCCCGGTTTGAAAAAATCGGGACCGAAATCAAGGTGACGCGCTGGGAAATGGCCCGGACCGACCGCGCCCTCTGCGACAACGACGGCGACGGCTTCATCAAGGTCATCACCAAGGCCGACGGCACGCTGCTCGGCGCGACGATGGTCGCCGGACGCGCGGGCGAGGCGATTACCGAGTTTATTCTCGCCCTGAAAAACGGCCTCAAGGTGGCCGATCTGGCGAATGCGATTCATGCGTACCCGACCTACTCGACCGCCGTTCAACAACTGGCGGCGGGGGTCGCGGTCGAGAACTTCCTCACCGGGACGGCGGGCAAAATCGTCCGAAGTCTTTCGAAAATCATCCGTTAAGCCAGCAGTTAGTAGTTAGCAGTTAGTGATTGGCGGTTCGTATTTCAAATGTTGACGTTTTGCGAGGATGATTCAAAAACCGACCACTGGCGACCAGCCACTGACTACTAACCACTAACTACTAACTGCTAACCACTGATTCACAAGGAGCCGCTTCAATGAGTGAACCGACCGCCGTGGCCGAGCCGACCGTGGCCCCGCCGCCTCCGAAAAAGAAGGACGCCGATTACGTTTTTCTCGAACTGACGCGCAGCATCTGCTCGGAATGCAAAAAGGTGCTGGACGCCCACGTCATCGTCCGGAACAACAAGGTCTACATGCGGAAACGCTGCGACTGCGAGGCGACCGGGGGCAAGACGATCGAATCGCTGATCTATTCCGACGCGAACGCCTACATTCACAACGTCCGCTATAACAAACCGGGAACGATTCCGCTGCATTACAACAGCGAAGTCGTCGAAGGCTGCCCGCACGACTGCGGACTCTGCCCCGATCACCAGCAGCACACCTGCCTCGGCATCATCGAAGTCAACAGCTACTGCAACATGGATTGCCCGCTGTGCTTCGCCGAAGCCGGTCCGGGATTCCAGCTTACGATGGAAGAAGTCGTGGACATTCTCGACAACTTCGTCAAGGCCGAGGGCCGCGCGGAAGTGGTGCAGTTCTCCGGCGGCGAGCCGAGCATCCACCCGCAGATTCTCGACTTCATGCGCGAGGCCAAGAAGCGTCCGATCAACCTCGTAATGCTCAACACCAACGGCAAGCGCATCGCCAAGGACGACCAGTTCCTCGAAGAACTCGCCGAAATCCGGCCCGCCATCTACTTCCAGTTCGACGGCTTCGACAAGGAGACCTACCGCATCATCCGCGGCGAGGAAAACATCCTTGAAGAAAAGCTCAAGGCGCTCGACCGGCTCGCCGAAAAAGGCATGTCGGTGGTGCTTGTTCCGGCCATCGAACGCGGCGTCAACGACCATGAAGTCGGCAAAATCGTGAAGTTCGCGATGGAGCACCCGGCGGTGCGCGGCGTCAACTTCCAGCCCGCGTTCCACGCCGGACGCCACATGGATCACGACCCGATGCAGCGGATGACGATTCCCGACATCGTCGGCATGATCGAAACGCAGACGGAGGAAATGTTCAAAAAGAGCGATTTCATCCCCGTTCCCTGCTGTTTCCCGACCTGCAATTCGGTGACCTACGCCTTCATCGAAAACGGCAACGTCACGCCGCTGCCGCGCGTGGTGAACGTCTACGATTACCTTGACTACATCACGAACAAGGTCCTGCCGGACTACAGTTCGGAAATCAAGATCGCGCTCGAAGGACTGTGGTCGTCCTCGACCGCGCCGGGCACGCAGAAAAACGCCGAGGACTTCCAGGTTTCCTGCCAGGCGTGCGGCTTCGAGTCGTTCAGCATCGGCGACATCGCCAAGAACGTGAAAATGATCATGATGCAGGACTTCATGGACCCGCATACCTTCAATCAGAAAAACCTGATGAAGTGCTGCAAGGAATTCCTGCTGCCGGGCGGCAAGCAGGTGCCGTTCTGTTCCTACAACACGATCGGCTACCGCGAACAGGCCCGCGAACAGCTCGACGACATGGAATGGGAACGCAAACTGGCGAAGAAAGAGGGCAAGCCGTTCGAGGTTCGCCCGGTGACGTTCTCGTTCAAAGACAAGAAATGAGCGCAAAGGCGCAAGGACGCGAAGACGCAAAGGGTTGAAACTTCCTTGCGTCTTTGCGACTTGGCGTCTTTGCGTTCCATCAAAAGGAGTTTCCGATGAGCACTTCCGCGGTCGAACAACAGTCGCCCGAAAACGTTAAATCCTGCTGCGCCAACTTTTACGAAAGCGAAGCCGTCCGGTTTCTGTTCGGCGACTCGTTTCACCCCGGCGGACTTGCCCTCACCGAACGCCTCGGCGTGGTGGCCGGCCTCACCGCCGACTCGAAAGTCCTCGATGTCGCTTCCGGCAAGGGGACGAGCGCCTTCCATCTCGCCCAGAAATTCGGCTGCTCGGTCATCGGCGTTGATTTCGGCAAGGAAAACGTTCGTGAGTCCAACGAACGCGCCGCGCAACTTGGCCTCGCCGACAAGGTGTCGTTCATTCAGGGCGACGCCGAAAACCTGCCGTTCGGAGACGCCGAGTTCGACGCCATCGTCTGCGAATGCGCCTACTGCACCTTTCCCGACAAGCCGAAAGCCGCGACCGAGTTCTTCCGGGTACTGAAAACCGGTGGACGGGTCGGCCTGAGCGACCTCACCCGAAACGGCGCGCTCAACGAAGACCTTGAAACGCTGCTGGCGTGGGTCGCCTGCATCGCCGACGCGCAACCCATCGAGGAATATGGCGCGCTTTTGAAAGGCGGCGGCTTCAACGTGGATATTCTCGAACCGCACAACAACGCGCTCGGAGAGATGGTCAACGGCGTCAGAATGAAGCTGATGGGCGCTGAACTGATGGTCGGCCTCAAGAAACTCGACCTTCCGGGCGTCGATTTCGCGAAGGCCAAACGGGTGACGCAGAGTTCGGTCGAGGCCATCAACAACGGTACGCTGGGCTACGCCATCGTTTGCGGCGTCAAACCATAACCGATTCATTTACAACGACATGAAAAGAAAATCTCCCGAATCTCGTCGTGATTTTCTGAAGGGCGCGTCGGTCACGGTCGGCGCGCTCGGTCTTTCCTTCGACGTCCGGACGGACGCCGCCGCGCCCGCCTCCACACCAGTTTCGGACGATTTCTCGAAAGCTTCCGCCGCGCTCCAACCCGACGCGACGGTCAAAACGGCGTGTCAGTTCTGCAATTCCAACTGCGGGTTGAACATCGAGAAGAAAGCCGGGCGGGTGATTCGCGTTCACGGGTTCAAGGACGACCCGGTTCAGGCGGGCGAAATCTGCGTGAAGGCGGAAATGATGCCGCAACTGGTTTACAACCGGTTCCGGCTCACGCATCCGCTCAAGCGCGTCGCGGGCGCGAAGGGTTCGCCCGATTCGAAGTTTGAAAAAATCTCATGGGACGAGGCCCTCGGACTGATCGCCGACAAATTTCTCGCGCTGCGCGACGCTGGCGAGGCCCACACCATCGTCAACCGGACGACCGGACGAATGCTCCGGGGAACGGGTTCCGTCATCAACCGCTTCTTTTCCCTGCTCGGCAGTCCGAACGATACCGATGTCGGCCCGGTCTGCAACGACGCGGGCGGGAATGCGCTGGCGGCCACGTTCGGGATGGGAATTTTCACGAACGGCTACGGCGTGGACGCCATCACCGGCAAGGAAGACCTCGGAAGTTCAAAGTTTTATCTTTTTCTTGGCACGAATCAGGGCGAAACGCACCCGGTCACCTTTTCCCATCTTTTAAGAAGCCGCGAAAAAACGAAGGCGAAATTGGTCGTGGTTGATCCGCGCCTGACGCCGACGGGTGAAAAAGCCGACGAATGGCTCGCCATTCGTCCACATTCCGACATGGCCCTCGGACTGGCGATGCTCCATCACATCATTGAAAAGGGCCTTTACGACCGGGAATTCGTCGCGAAATGGGTCGTCGGCTTCGATGAACTCAAAAAACACCTGCTGGAACGGAAATACACGCCGGAATGGGCGGCGGGCTCGACCGACATTCCGGCAAAGAAGATCGTGGAACTGGCGGAGGGCTACGCGAAGGCGAAACCGGCGGCGATTTTCTGCAACGCCGGCATCTCCCATCAAATGAACGCTTTCCAGACCTACCGCGTCTTCGCGATGCTCGCCGCCGTGACCGGCAACGTCGGCAAACCGGGCGGCGGGTGCAATTTCATGCACAACACCTGGCCCGGCGGCCTGAATCTTCCGCCGATGACGGGTGAAATCCCGAAAAAGGCGCATCCGGCGCTGCCGGTCGGCCCGGACAACCTCGCCGACGCGATTCTGACCGGAAAACCGTACCCGGTGCGGGCCTACGTTTCTTCGGGAAACCCGCTCATCGGCTCGGCGAATACCAACAAGGTCGCCACCGCGCTCAAAAAGCTGGAATTCTACGTCTACACCGGCCTCGTGATGGAGGAAGCGGCTTTCTACGCCGACGTGATCCTGCCGGTCGCGAGCGGGCTGGAGTTTGAAGGCGTCTACATGCGGCGCGACGACCGGGCGATCCGCTGGCAGAACCAGGCCGTGCCGCGTGTCGGGGAATCGAAAACCGACACCGAAATCTGGATCGACCTCGCGCACGCGATGGCGAAACGCGACGGGAAGCGGGCGGCGTCCGAGTGGACGGCCAATTTCCCGCTCGAATGGAAGGATTACAAAAATCTCTGGGACATTTTCGCGAGACTCACGCCAGGCGTTGGCGGGATGACCCGCAAACGGCTGGCCGCGAGCGCGACGCCGCTGCGGTTTCCCTGTCCCGATGAAAAGCATCCGGGCACGAGTACGTTGTACCTCGATCATCCCGAATGGTACCGCGCGCTCGAATCATTGAATCCGGCCAACAAGGGCAAGCGGTTTCCGACGGCGAGCGGAAAAATTGAACTGTTCACCCCCGCGCTCGACGCGAAGCTGGCCGTCGCCGGACATTCCGCGCTGCCGGTGTTCTATACGCATCCGGAGGTCGCGGGGGACCAGCCGAGCGTCGTTTTTACGAATGAACTTGTCGCCAACCCGGTGAATCCGCAGGCATTTACGTCAAAGGTCAATATTGGCGCGAAATCCGGTTTCAACGAGCGGGCCGCATTTCCGCTGACCGGCATCATCGGACGGGCGAGCGTTGTGCATTTCGCGGGCGTCACCCAGTGGACCTACCTCGGCAAGCAATTGAACGGGGTCAGATTGATTCAGATTCACCCGAAAACGGCGGCGGCGGCGGGTATTTCCGACGGCGAGACGGTCGTGGTGGAGAGTCCGCGCGGGGCGATTTCCGGGACGGCGCTGTTGTGGAAGGGCATCCGCGAGGATTCGGTGTTCGTCCAGAATTCTTTCGGACCGGCGCAGGCGGCGGGCGACGAGTTCGGCGTGCCGCGCTACGCGGCGGCGAACGTTCTCGTGGATGACGCCAATTACGACAATCTGTCGGGCCAGCAGGCGTATAAATGCTTCGCCTGCCGGGTCAAACCGGCCAGGCAGTAAAAGCGAAAAGGAAGAACGCGGATGAGCGAACGGATTTTCCCCGCCGATCTGACGGCGGAGTACCTGAATTCCTTCAGCAAGGGGCTGACGCAACATCTCGGCATCGAATATCTCGAAGTCGGCCCGGATTTTCTGACCGCGCGGATGCCGGTGGACGACCGCACCCGCCAGCCCTACGGCATCTTGCACGGCGGGGCGTCGGTCGTGCTGGCCGAATCGCTCGGAAGCGTGGCGGCGCATATCGTGGCCGGAGGAAACAAGGCGACGGTCGGGTTGGAAGTCAACGCCAATCACATTCGCGCCGTCCGGGAGGGCTTCGTCATCGGGACGGTGACTCCGCTCCACATCGGCGGGCGGACGCAGGTCTGGGAGATAAAAATCAGGTCGGAGGACGGGAAACTCGTCTGCGTGAGCCGGCTAACTGTGGCGGTACTGGACTCAGCGCCGGGGAAGTCCTAGGACGTTTCTTACGGGAGCGTTGACTTTTCGCTGGGGCGGCCACGAAAAACCCTCACCCCGGACTGGATAAAACCCGGACCAACCCGTAATTTCACTTCCTCAAATTGCCAAAGACGAAGCTTTTTGCCATACTCGCCCGCAAGTTCAAATCTTATCCGGAACAACGACAGCCTTTTTTCGAGGTGAAGGAATGAGTATTGCCCCCGAACAAGGGTCAAATTTGGAGACGCTTCCGCCGGACGCGCGCCTGTCACGCATTGATCAGGTCGTGGTGCGCGACATTGCCGGAGAAACGCTGCTCATTCCGATTCGGAGCAACGTGGCCCAACTCGACTCGGTTTTCGTTCTGAACGAAACCGGCAAATTCATCTGGGAAAATATCGACGGGACCAATTCGGTTCACGGAATCGTAACCCTGATGTGCGATACGTTTGAGGTCGCGGGCGAGGAAGCTGAAGCGGACGTGACGGAGTTCGTCGGGCTGCTTGCCTCAGCCGGGCTGGTCACCGCAACAGTCTGATTTCAAAATATTTCGTACCCTCTATGATTCCACAGATCGGATACAACGAGTTCAGCAGGCGCTTGCACGGGTCGGTCTTCACCGACCGGACGCCGCTCGACGTCACGTTTGAAATTACGCGACGTTGTCCGTTGACCTGTCTGCACTGCTACAACAACCTGCCGATGAACGACCCGGCCCGGCGCAGCGAACTGACGCTCGACGAATACAAGCGTCTGTTCGACGAATTCGCCGAACTCGGCACGCTCTGGGTATTGTTTACCGGCGGCGAAATTTTCGCCCGGCCCGATTTTCTCGAAATTTACACGGAGGCCAAAAAGCGCGGCTTCCTGATTACCCTCTTCACCAACGGGACGCTCATTAACGAGAAAATCGCCGACTATCTGGCCGAATACCGTCCGTTCGCGATTGAAATCACGCTCTACGGCCACACGCGCGAAACCTACGAAAAGTTGACCCGCATCCCCGGTTCCTTCGACCGCTGCCACCGGGGCATACAATTACTTCTTGATCGGGGACTTCCGCTGACGTTGAAAACGGTCGGCACGACGATCACCAAGGACGAAATTTACGAAATGCGGGCGTTCGCCGAGAATCTCGGCCTCGATTTCAAGTTCGACAGCATGATGAACCCCCGGATCGACTGCTCGCAAAGTCCGCTCGACGTGCGGCTGACGCCGGAGGAAGTGGTCGAACTCGACCTCAAGGACGCGCGCCGGATGCCCGAATGGGATCAGCTTTACGGCCGCTACCGGGCCGCGTTGTCGAATCCGCTGGTCAGCGAAACCGTGTATTCCTGTGGCGGCGGCATCGCCTCGTGCGCGGTCAGCCCGTACGGCGAGATGACCATCTGCGTCCTTTCACAGGTTGACCGGTTCGATCTGCGCAACGGTCCCGCCCGCGAGGGGTGGCACCACTTCCTCAAGGAAGTCCGGATGCTCCAGCGCACGCAGCCGGTCAAATGCAACAGTTGCGAAATCCGCTCGATGTGTTCCGGATGCGCGGCGATGAGCGAACTGGAATACGGGGACAAGGAGGTTCCGGTCGATTTCTTCTGCCGGACCAACCATATTCGGGCCTATCTGCTCGGTCTGGACTTGAAACCGAACCCCCTGTGCGAATACCGTCCGGGGAGCGAACGTTATGAAGAAATACAAACTTCGGTGGCGGAATTGCGTCGTAAGGCTGAAGAATACGGTCATTGGACGCCCCCCACGCCGCACGGCCGCAGTTTGCCGGTTTTTCAGACACCGCCGCCACAGACTGACGATTTCTGCAACGGCTTCAATCGTTACGCCGTCGCCGAAGGTTAATCATTCAATTTCGTTTTAGTACCTCCGACGAAATTCACTATTGAATCGAAAGAGAGTTTGCCGTGAACAACCAGAAGAACCACAGCAGCGCCAATCAGGAAATCACCCAATCCGTGAAGCGGACCTATCTCAAGCCCCGGATCGAATCGGTTGAAATGCGGCCGACGGAAGCGCTGCTCGGCGCCTGCAAGACTTCGAGTTCAGCCGGTCCCGCGTCGCCGTCTTGCAGCACCCTGAGCTGCTCGTCCCTCGGGTCGTAAACGCTTGGCGAACATGATGCCCATGAACGCAGCGTCGGCGCTTGCCGGACCTGAAAACCCCTCGTCCCCGACCCGAACCCTCTGTCTCGGTGGTCTGACCATCCGCCTGATCGGGTCGGGCGCTTCCGCACCGCTGATTGAGCCGATTTCCCAGCGCTTTCTGGTGGATTCGGAGGTCACCCCGACCATCACGCTCGAAGTCGGCGAAGGCGATCCGGCGGAATTCGAAAAACTGGCCAGTCAAAAGCCGTTTTTCGATTCCGGCGGGACCTGGAAGCTCTACCGCGAGGATAAAACGTTGGTGTACGCGGTCACGGTCCCGATTTTCGGGGACATCCCGTACCGTTTTCTTGAAGTCGCCAACGATTTTTCCACCGGTCGCCTCCTCATCAATCCGAAAGCGGGCGTTCCGGAACACTGCCTTTTTCCACTCGCATTCCCGCTCGACGAACTCCTCGTCGCCAACCTGCTGACCCTGCCGGGAAATGAAGGGGTTCTCCTGCACGCCTGCGCGGTGACCGACCCGGACGGGAACGCGTACGTTTTCGTCGGGCAATCCGGAGACGGGAAGTCCACGACCGCGCGTATCTGGGCGGCCCGCGAGGGAATGACCATCCTGACGGATGAACGGGTCATCATCCGCCGCCACGAAGACGGGTTTTTCGTCCACGGAACACCGTGGCACGGGGACCAGCTCGCGGCGGTTCCGGGACGCGCCAGAATTTCCGGAATCTTCATTCTTCGAAAAGCTCCGGCGAATTCAGTGACGGAAACCCGGCCGAGCCTCGCGTCGGCGCTTCTGTTCGCCCGCAGCTTCCCTCCCCTCCACAATCCCGAGAGCCTTGCCGCCACCGCCGCGTTTCTCGAATCCCTCGTCACCAACGTTCCCTGCCGCGAACTGCATTTTCTGCCGGATAGCTCCGTCGTGGACTTCGTCCGCGGCCTGTACGCGGCCTGAAACGCCATGAAGTCGGGTTTCGGCAGCTACGCCGAGGATCTCGGTGCGCGATTCAACGAGATTGCCGTCGCGTTGCTCCGCGAGGGGAAACCGGTTCAGTTCCGGGCGGTCGGCGGAAGCATGGACCCCGCCATCCGCGACGGTGAAACCATCGCGGTCCATCCCGTGTCTCCCGCTGAACTCGCCGTGGGGGACGTGGTGCTTTTCCGGATTGAAGACCGTCTGATTGCCCACCGCATTCACCGATGTCCAACCCCGGAGAATCCAACGTTCCTCCTGCGCGGTGACGCCATGACCGAAACGGAAACCATTCTTCCCGACCAGATTCTCGGAAAAGTCGAGGGGGCTTCGCTTTCTCCGCGGGAGGCGGCCACCCGACGCTTTTTGCACCGGATCCGGCGTCGCCTTCTCAAACGCAAGGATTGACACCTCCACCACCCGGACCTTTCCGGCCAGACCGTTAAAAAAAACACAAAATTCGCCGTAAAATCAGGATTCCACAATACTTTTACAATATTCATGTGGGCCGAAAGATTGACTTGCCTCAGGCTTTTGTCGCAGAGTAGCGCCGCCTCTTGACAGCATGAAGTTTGTTTTTTCTGGTCCATCACCATGATCAGAATCGTGCTTGTCGACGACAACGCCTCCACCCACCAGAATACGGCCAAGTGGTTGCGGCGAATTCAGGCGGACATCACCCTCTTGAAGGCATGGGATGGCCGTCAGGCGCTGGAACTCATCCGGACTTCCCAACCACATCTTCTGCTGACCTCGCTCCCGATGGGTTGTCTGAGCGGATTCGAACTGCTCGCGGGAGTGGCTGAAACCGCGCCCGAACTCCCGACCATCGTTCTGTCGGAAGCCGAGGAATCGGAGAACAGTCTTTCGCCGAACAAAGTGGGCAGAATCGGGAAATACGTTTTTCTGAGAAAGCCCTTCGATTTTTCATCGCTCGTCGCCGCGATGAAGCTGGCCACCGAGGAACGGCCCGCCACGGCCAACACGCTTGCCTCGTTCGTCCGGCTCCTGAAAAACGAACGCCAGACTTGCGCCGTTTCGGTTGTTTCAAACGAAAAACAGGGGTTTCTCCTCTTTAACAACGGCGTACTGGTGGATGCCGCCGAGGGAGACGCGTACGGTGAACCTGCCGTTCTGTCCCTGCTCGGCTGCAAAAACCCGTCCTTTAAAGTCGGTCCGCTTGAATCCGTCGGTCCCGCCAGATACGGAGTCAATGTCTCTGACGGCTTTTCCGGGGGACGCCCCGGCCTGCGCCTGCCGACCATTACCGGGTCGCTGCCGAAATTCACCCCGCCTCAGCCGCCGGTGGAAAAATGGCGGGAGTACGCCGGAAAGACCGGGCGACAGGATTCCCTGTCGCTTTCAGCGGTCCTGGAGCCGGGGCAGCCGGAGGAAACGCCCGACAAGTCCGAAAAACCGGTTTTGGGCGGGACGGAAACCCAAAAAACCGCCGAATCCATTTTGAACTTCGCGGACACGCTTTTGAACGGTGACGCCGACCTCGACAAAATTTACGAACTGGCTCCGGAATTGAAGCTTCGGCTCGACAAGGGCGAACTTCCGCAGCAGACCGCCAGCCTGCTGGCGTTTCTCGACGGCCAGTCAACCATTCGGGAAATTACCAAACGAATTCCGAATCAGGCATCGGCCCTGCGGTTTCTGGTTTCCGGACTGGCCTCGACCAATCTGCTGCGGGAAAACACCCCGGAAGCGGCCCTCGCCCTCAAGTCACCGAAGGAACCGCCGAGCCAGCCGCCAACTCCGGAACCCCAAACCGAACCGGCCGAACTGACTGACGCCCCGTCCGAGCCGATTCCAGATCACCCGTTCTTCACGCCGAGCGACGCCATTCTACTGGCCCAGACGCTGTCGATCCGGTTCGGAATTCCACCGAAAAACGCCAGTGTCGCCCTCTGGGGACTGACGCCCACCCGGCAGACGGTCCTGACGCGCAGTCTTCGTCATCTGGCCGCAACTCAAAACCATCATTTGAAACTGGCGCCCGAAACACCGGCCACCGAAACCGGCGAACTCGCCCGAATTCCCTTCCGGGCCGGATTGAGCCTTTCGGTTCATGGGTACCCAAGTAACCCGGTTGCAGCCCAAAGGATTCCCGAATTGGAGTCCTTTCTGGCCACCATTCTTTTTCTCGACGCTGAACGGACGGTTTCGACCGAGGTCATCAACCGTCTGTGGGTCGAATATTCCAATCGCTTCGATAAACCGTGCCTGATCAACCTTTTCAATCAGGCCTTTGACGTGCAGCCCTCCGTCATCGATCACTTCGCCAGGTCACTCGACCTTCCACCCTCCCTTTTCGGGAGTTGGGATATTTCGAAACCGGCGGAAGTGGCCGACATGTTTTCCAGACTGGTTCAGGTCGGCATGATTTTCTGAATCGGCGTTTGAAAAAAAGGGGACCGCATGTTCGAAATCATTCCAGCGGAAATTTCCGGAATCGACTTTTCTCAATTGGGCGGTTTTTCGGCGGAGCCGGGCCGGGCCAAAGCCGGATGGCTGGCGCGCCTGTGCAACTGGCTTGTGAATCTGGCGATTCAACGTGATCCCGCCGCCGTCAATGGCATCACCGTTCTGGTCGAGCTTCGCGAACGCTTTTACGAACAAACCGTCGAACGCGACCGACTCGCCCGTACCCTCACGACGACCCTCGCCGCGGCGGAACAGGCGCAGGCGGAACTGCACCTCCTGCGCGCCGCGCTCGGCGTGGCCCAACGACGTTACACGGACCTTCTGGCGCGCCGGGAGGAAGCCCTCGGCGATACGCTGCTGGCCTGCGTGGAGGCCACCGCCGAACTGGATCGCATCCGTGAAGGTTTCCAGCGGACCCAGCCGGAAGCTGCGGCCGCCGTCGTGTTTTCCACCGATAGGGGTATTGAAAACCGGGACATCGGATTGCGGGGCTGAATTGCCCGGTCCCCGCCTCGCTCTTCGGCCGGGGACCGGTTTCTTCAAAGGGCCTTACTTCCTCACAATGGCGCAGCCGAGCGCGGGACGGCATCCATCGGAGATCGGCTGACCGGCAAGGACGGCATCGAGCGCAAGCTGTAACGACCGGTGGGTTACCCGGTCCGGGTGATAGGTATTGTCGTCGATACGCCCGTGATAGCGCAAAAACCCTTTTGAATCAATCAAATAGGTTTCCGTCATACACATCGAGCCAAGCGTGTCGGCAACCGCGTGACCGGTATCCACGGAAATCGGAAAAATGAAGGGCCGTGCCTGCTGCCGATTCCGGATTTCCGTTGGAGGTTCATCGGCATTCGGATTGAAGCCGAGGAAGATGACCCCCTTTTCGCCATACGTCTTCGCCAGTTCATTCAACCGCGAACGATAGGCTTCGACACAGGGACACCGGGTGCCGACGGTCACCAGAACGACCGTTTTCCCTTTGTAATCCGAAAGCTTGTGAACCTTTCCACTCAGATCGGTGAGGGAAACGATGGGGGCCGGCTCGTTCAAACCGATCGTCGCTTCGTCGGCGGACTGGGCGTGTCCGGCGTGTTCAAAGTCATCGCCGATGGTTCGACCACTCAGGAGATCGAAACCGAACGCACCCGCTCCAAAAATCGAACTGACGAACAGTCCCAGAATGCACCCGACCGCGGCAGCGGTTCGAACGGTTTTGGGTCCGAAGACAGCCGGAAACGCCTGCTGCGCCGTCAGAATCGGCAACCCCCCAAAACCGAAACAGGCCATGGCAATCGCCCCCTGCCTCACCTCCCACGTCGTAAATCCGAGAATAAAAACAGCCAGGACGAGAATATTCGGATGAAGAACCGAAAATGCCCCGCGCAGGAAAAGCCCACCCGCGCTTTCGGCATCGAGAAGATGCCCGGTCAGTTTTTTTGACCATTCCGGTTCGAATCGGTCCGACTTTTTTCGGAATAGCCGCAGCGGGAGCGCAAGGGCGGCCAGGGCCAGAATCGTACAGGGGATGAAGAAAACATACCTTCCCCAACCGATGAGATAGGCCGCTTCGATAAACCACAGACCAAGTTGCCCGGCCAAAGCCCCCAGCGCGGTCAGTCCGGCCACCCGTCCGAGGCCGAAGGTCATGAGTTTGGAAGGATCGAACCGGTCAAGCTGGTTCGTCCGCATGCGTAAACGTTCGATGATGCCGAGCAGAAATGCGGCAATAAGAAATACCATTCAAAAACTCCTTGTTTCAGTCGCCAGTCGTCAGCCGCCGTTCAGGAAACAGGGCGGAAAAACCACACTTTAAACTGATTCAGGAGAATGATGGCGGCGCGCGCAGGGAAACCGGAAAAGCCTGAAGTGAAGCAAAACCCGGAACGCCTTTAAAAAAAACGTCCCGGTTTACCCCAAATCGAGTTCTCAAGAACTCGAAAGGCGTTATCAGACTATCGTTTCTATAAAGAAAGGCCGATGCGGACGCCGGGCAGCCACAGGCGGCTTCAAGTTCAAACCGGACGCCCCGCCGAAATCCCGGCGGTACATCGTGACCGGATTCGGAATGAACATGCGTGCAGTCATTTCCCCGGCCCGGTGCTACGCAGCAGGCCATGCCCATCGAACAGGTCTTTGAAAAACGATCAGCCCGGTCCGCCCCAACGCCAAGCGCCAGAAACAGGCCGACAAGCGAAAAAACGCCCGTCAAAAGGACCAGATTCAAGGCGGATTGACGAGATTGACCGGAAAAAGACATGGGAACGGCAGTGAACGTACGAAATCGAACCAACGCGAAACCATACACCCGTCGGCGAAAACCGTCGATACGGCGCGGCGCGTTTTAATCGCCGCTTCTCAAATCGAGGTGAATCAGTCCGCGCTGGAGGCCGAGGAGAACGGCCTGAGTACGGTCGGCGGCGTGGAGTTTGTCGAGGATGGTACTGACGTATCCCTTTACCGTCCCTTCGGTGAGCGAGAGTTCGTCTCCGATTTCGCGGTTGCTCTTTCCACGACTCATCAACCGGAGGACGTCGAGTTCGCGCGGGGTCAAATCGGTCATAAAAGACCGCTGGGCAAGCCGTTCGGCCACCTCGGGCGCAAGTGGGCGGCCGCCCGCGAGGACTGCCCGCATCGTGTCGGTCAGCGTTTTCGCCAGCGTATCCTTTAAAAGATAGGTGCGCGCACCCGCCTGAAGGGCCTGAAAGATGTCTTCATCGCCCGCCATCGCGCTTAAAACGATGATTTTCGCGTCGGGAAATTCGGTCCGGATGACCTGCGTCGCGCGGACGCCGTCCATCACCGGCATGTTGATGTCGAGGACGACGATGTCGGGCCGGTGGCGGCGAAATTCCTCGACCGCCTGCTGGCCGTTGACGGCCTCGGCGACGACCAGAAAGTCCTTCTGGCGGGCAATGATGGCAATCAAGCCTTCGCGGACGATTTCGTGATCGTCGGCGACCAGTACCCTGACGCGGCCTTCGTCGCTCATGGACGCTCTCCCGAAGTGCGGTACGGCGAGTTGAAATGCTGGAACACGAGCAGAATCAGAAGGATGACCAGAAACGCGCTCGCCCAGCCCATCGTTATTTCGCCGATTCGGAAGGTCATCGTCAAGTTGAAACCTAAAATTCCGAAGTACAAACCGATGGGCGCGACCGATTTAAAGGGAAAATCGAAGCCGCCGACCGGCCATTTCGCGAGGAAAAACTTCTCGACCAGCAGGAAAGCCCGCGAAATGAACACGCTCAGGGAAAACCAGCCGATGTAATTGGTGATCGTGACGCCGAAATGCTGGCCGCCGTTCGGGTAGTAGTAGATTTTCCCGAGAAACCAGCGGTCGCCCTGAAGCGTGAGCGGGTCGATAACGATGTCGAGAAACGTCATGAGGATTCCCGCGTAAATCGTCGTTACCCAGGAACTTCGAATTGCGGGCGTTTCGTCAACCGCGACGAAACCGGGCACGCCCAGCCGGACCGGCGACCGCAAAATCACGGCCAGTTCATAGCTCACATAGGCCAGAAACGCGAAGGAAAGCGAATCGAAAAACGGCACGCCCGCCACCCAGAGTTCGAGGTGGCTGGTCTTGTCGATGTAGTAATACAACCCGAACGGAAAGCCGTTATGGACCGAACTCCACTCGCAGGCCCACGCGATGAGGTAGGCCATCACCGTGTAGACGAGCGTCCGCCGCCAGCCGATTTTCGAGATCGCCAGAAACAGATAGACCACCAGAAACGCGAAAACGTAGGGCCGGTTGGTCAGCGTGCCGAGGAGCAGGCGGGGGATGTCGGTCATGATTTGTATTTGAACACAAAGGCACAAAGGCACGAAGACACGAAGTTTTTCTTTCTTTGTGTCTTTGTGCCTTCGTGTCTTTGTGTTCCCTTCTTCACTTCGCGAATTCCCGGAAACGCCCTAAAGCCATCAGCGGGAAGTAGTTCCGGTAAAAGTGGTAGTTCATGTAGAAGTGGTTCGGGAAGCCCGTGCCGGTGTATTCCGGCTCGGTCCAGCTTCCGTCGTCGTTCTGCGTCGTCACGAGGTATTCAATGCCGCGCCGCACGCATTCCGACTTCCCTTCGCCGCCGGCGATCAGGCCAAGAACTGCCCACGCGGTCTGCGACGCGGTGCTTTTGCCCTGTCCCATCAGATTGCGGTCGCCGTAGCTCAGGCAGGTTTCGCCCCATCCGCCGTCTTCGTTCTGGCAGGAATTGAGCCACTGGGTCGCGTGCATGATGTACGCCTCGCGCGGGTCGAGGCCGAGCGCGACGAGGCCGCAAATCACCATGTGCGTGCCGTAGATGTAGTTCACGCCCCAGCGTCCCCACCAGCAGCCTTCGTGTTCCTGCTTCTGGCGGATGAACGCCACCGCCCGGTCGATTTTCTCCTTCGGCGCGGGGTATTTCGTAACCCCAAGCATTTCAAGGACATGGCCCGTCAGATCGGCGGTCGGCGGGTCGATCATGGCTTTCAAATCGCCGTACGGAATCTCATTGAGGATTTCCATGTCGTTATCGACATCGAACGCCCCCCAGCCGCCGCCCTTGCACTGCATTGACAGTACCCACTCGGTCGCGGCCTTCAACCGGCGCTTTTTGTCTTCCTCGTTTTTCAACTTCAGCCGATGGAGCGCCATGATGACGACGCTCGTGTCGTCGGTATCGGGGAAGAAATCGTTCCAGAACTCGAACGCCCAGCCGCCCTGCGGACCGGTCTTGTTTTTGAACTTCCAGTCGCCGTCGCGGAAAATCTGCTTTTCAATCAGCCATTCGCCCGCCTTGACGAGCGCCGGGTGGTCCGGAGCCATCCCCGAATCGAGCATGGCGAGAATCATCAGGCCGGTGTCCCACACGGGCGAGACGCAGGGCTGGGTGTGGAAATCCTCGTCGGTCTCGATGCAGAACTTGTCAACCGCGTCGAGGCCCTTCTTCATGATCGGATGGTCCGGCTGGTAGCCCCTGCAATGCAGCCCGAGTAGCGAATTGAGCATGGCCGGGATGATGCCGCCCCAGTCGCCGCTTTCGTCCTGATGCTCGATGGTCCACTTTTCAGCCAGCGCGAGCGCTTCTTCCTTGCGCGGCGAAAAGTTGTATTTCTCCATCAGTTTCAATGTTTTATCGACGCCGATGAAGGCTCCGCCGAGCGAAAACGTCCCCGCCGGATTGGGCATCGCGAGATTCGCGTTGTCACGCCCTTCGACGTAAAGCTCGTCAACGTGGCCGTTCGGGACCTTTGTCACCGGCTTTTTGTCGCAGACGATGAGGAGCGGCACCGTCGAACTCCGCGCCCAGCTCGCCAGTTCGTAAATCGTGAACGGAAACCAGTCCGGCAGCAGCATGATCCACGGCGGCATGGTCGGGCAGCCCTCCCACGGAAACGCACCGAACAGGGCGAGGTGGATTTTGGTGAAAATGCGCGCCTTGGTGACGCCGCCTTTCGCCAGAATGAACTCCCGCGCCTTTTTCATATGCGGGTCGTCGGGCGAGTCACCCAGAATTTTCAGGGCGAAATAGGCTTCGATGGTGGTCGAAAGCTCGCCTCCGTCGCCGAAAAAGAGTTCCCATCCGCCGTGGTCGCGCTGTTCCTTCCGCAAGTAGGTGCGGATTTTCGCCATTTGCGTGGCGCGCGAGCCGTCGGTGCCGAGAATTTTGTGCAAAAAGACGTACTCGGCAGTCAGCGTGACGTTGGCTTCGAGTTCGGCCCACCAGTACCCCTCGGGATACTGCTTGCCGAGCAGGTAATTCTGGGAACGTTCGATGGTCGCCTCGACCGATTCCTTCGAAGCGGGGGCCGGGCGGACGGAACGAAGGCCGAGCGGAACACGCGATTCCACGATCGGCATCGGGTACACATCTTTAAAACTGGTCATCCGGGAAAAACTTCCTCTGTAAAACAATTCCGAATTGGACGAATCCGCCAAAATAGCGAATCGCCGCCCAGTGCGACAAATCAAAAAAGTCTGGAGTCTGGAGTCGAGAGTCTGGAGTCCGAAATTCCAAGTCTGAATTCAGTCCATCAGTTGTGGAATTGGCCGCAGTTCTGGACTTCAGACTCTCGACTCAAGACTCCAGACTTTTACTTCCGGTGGTTGTCGATTTTCGCGAGCGAGCCGCCGAAGGCGAATTTCTGGACCGTTTCCGCGTGGAGAAAACGGTTCGGGAAACCGGGTTCGATGGCGCTCACTTCATCGAGTCTGGTCATCTGCTCGGCCGTGAGGGTGAATTCGAGGCTGGCGAGGTTGTCCTTCAACTGGTCGAGTTTCGTCGCGCCGATGATCGGAATCACCGTCTGGGGACGCTGCCGCAGCCAGTTGATCGCCACCTGCGCCGGTGAACGTCCGATTTCGGTGGCGATTTCGACGACCACGGCGGCGATGTTGCGGTCGCGTTCCTGCGTATTTTTCAGGCGGCCCGGCGCGGGTGCGCCTTCGGTGACGTTGTTGTACTTCCCGGTCAGCACCCCGCCGCCGAGCGGACTCCACGCGGTCACGCCGATGTCGAAGTGCTTCGCCATCGGAATCAGGTCGCGCTCGACGGTGCGTTCACGCAGCGAATATTCGATTTGAAGGCCGACGAAAGGCGTCCAGCCGCGCAATTCCGCGACCGTGTTGGCGTGGGCGACGATCCACGCGGGCGTGTCGGAAATTCCGGCGTAAAGAATTTTCCCCTGTCGGACGAGGTCATCGAACGCGCGCATCAGTTCATCAACCGGCGTCGTGAAATCCCAGATGTGCAGCCAGAGCAGGTCGATGTAGTCGGTTCCGAGCCGTTTCAGGCTTGCTTCGACGGCCTGAACCATGTTTTTACGATGGTTGCCGCTCATATTCGGGTCGCCGTCGCCCATGTCGAGCGAATATTTGGTCGCCACCACCCACCGGTCGCGGTTGTCGGCGATGAATTCACCGACGAATTTCTCGCTCGTGCCCTTCGTGTAGAAGTTGGCCGTGTCGATGAAATTCCCGCCCGCCTCGGCGTAGGCGTCGAAAATCTTCCGGCTTTCCTTCTTGGAAGCGCCCCATTCCCAGTCCTTGCCGAAGCCCATCGCTCCGAAACAGATTTCCGAGACGCGAAGTCCCGATTTTCCGAGCAGTTTGTAACGCATGCGTGGTTGTCCTTGGTGAAGGTTGCGCCCCCGCGGGCGAAGGCGGGTTTTACCCGAAACCGAAATTGCCGGAAACGAAAATTCCCTGCTTTTTTCCCGGTTCCGCGATGTACATTGGTGGCAGGAAGCATTACTCCCCCACGGAGGTCACTCACCATGCTTACCGACGCCAAAATCGCCAAGGTTCTTATCGCCACGGACGGATCGCACGCCAGCTTCGGAGCGGTCGCCGACCTCGTTCACGCCGGTCTTCCCGAAAAGGTCGAATGCGTCGTCATTGCCGTCGCCGACCAGCCGATTCCGATTCCCCGGAGCATCGGCATGGTCGATACGAACTTCACGGAAGTGACCGAAAATCACCTGCAATCGCCCCGGTTCTGGGCGAGGAGCGCCGGCGACATCGTGCGCCATCATTTTCCCGACTGGACGGTGACGGAGGAAATCCGCATCGGCTCGGTCTCAAGGGAAATCATCAAGTTCGCCGACGAATGGAAGCCGGACCTGATCGTCATCGGGTCGCATGGGCGATCCGCGCTGGGAAGGCTTTTCTTTGGAAGTATTTCCCAGAAGATTGTGACCGAGGCGCATGGCTCGGTCCGCGTCGGACGTCGTCGCGTCCACATCCCGACCCAGCCGATCCGGATCATCGTCGCGGTGGATGACACGCCGCAGTCGAAGTCCGCGCTGGCAATGGTGATGAACCGCGATTTCCCGGCGGGTACGGAAGTCAAACTGGTGACGGCCACGGGGGTGTTCGATTACTACGCCACCGACATGTTCGGCGGCGTGAACGCCGTGCCGTACGAAACGGTCGCCGAACTCCGCAAAACGGCGGTCGGCGAGGCGCAGAAGATTCAGGCGGAAGTCCTCGACCCCTTCGGCGACACAAAACTGAACGTGTCGTGCGAGGTGTTCGAAGGCGACCCCAAGACGGTCCTCTTGACCGAGGCCGAGCGTTGGCAGGCAGACGCCATCGTGCTCGGCTCGCGGGGGCTGAGCGGAATGGACCGATTCCTCCTCGGCAGTGTGTCGGCGGCGGTGGTCGCCCGCGCCCACTGTTCGGTCGAAATCATCCGCTCATAGGTCACTCACGGCCCGCGCGGGGCCGACCTGCTGAAACGAACCGGGCGCGGAGACTCTACCTCCGCGCCCGGTTTTCGTTTGACACTGACCCGACCAGAAGGAAATGTTTTTCAAACCACAAAAAACTGAGGGGATCGGGAAAATGTACGAAGACGTTATTGCGTTTCTTCAAGAGAGGGAAAACCGGAAGAAAAAAACCAATGATCGGGAAAAAATGGATGGCCGGAAGGTGGCGGGGATGCGGCGGCGGTATCCCGGAATTCCGGAAGAGTACCTTCAATACCTAAAGGAAGTTGGCCCGGGGGTCATTTCTGAATAGCTGGTTCATGGTTTACAACGGATTCATTGAACCGTCCTTTATCTTTGGCGATGACTTCGCTCACCTCGACGAGTTCATTCTTTGCTTTGGGGATAATTTTTCAGGTAATGCCTACGCCTTCGACCGCCGGACGTGGAAAATCGTTGAAATCGACCACGTTTCAACAGAAATCGTGAAGGTCAAAGGGACATTCGGGAAATTCATCCGGGAAAGAATGGGCTTTGAGCAAAAGAGAACCAAATGATTTTAGGGCGTTTTCAGGCCCATCGGTTTCAACGATGCCCCCCAAAAAACCTCAAACCAAAAGCCGAATTGGAGAAGAAATGAATGTACGAGGACGTGATTGCATTTCTCATCGAGAACGAAGACCCGAATGAAGCGTCCAATGAACGCGAAAAACTTGATAATGAAAACCTCAAGGCCCTCCCTGACGAATTTCCAAACATCCCAGAAGAGTATTTTCTCTTTCTGAAGGAAGTCGGCTGGGGCGCGTTCCTCGACTGCACCTACGCCATTTACAGTGGCCCAATAAAACTCACTTCAGTTTTTGGCGAAGGCATGGCCTCACTTGATGAAGAAATTTGCCTTTGGGGCGATGGTTTTGGCGGCAACCCGGCGGGTTTTAAAAAAAAGACGGGAGAGGTCGTTGAAATTGATCACGTCTCGGGGCGAGTTGAAAAAACCGGTCAGACCTTCGGCCAGTTCATCCGGGAAACATTCGGGATGTAGGCAAAAGTGGATGGCCGATGAACGGCTATGCCCCTTCCCCAGTCCACGCCCGTCGAAGCGCCGCGCGGGCGAGCAACCGGGTGGAATCGAGGGGCGGAAGCGGCGAGTTGGAATCGTTCAGGATGAGCGGAATTTCCGTACAACCGAGAATGACGGCGTCACAGCCCGCAATCCTCATCCGCCCGATGACTTCGCGGAAGTATTCGACGCTTTCCGGCTTGAAAACGCCTTCAACCAGTTCGGTCATGATGATTCGATTGATTTCGTCGCGTTCGGCGGGAGTGGGCCGGAGCCACTCGATGCCCCGGTTTTTCAGCTTTTCCGGATACACGTCGCTTTCAACCAGCCATTTCGTACCGGTCAGCCCGAGTTTCCGAAATCCGCGCCGGACGGCCTCGTCCGTGACGACTTCCGCGATATGAAGAAACGGGAGCGGCGACCGGGCGGCAACAGATTCGAACGCCTGATGGATGGTGTTGTCGGGACAAATCAGGAAATCAGCCCCGGCCCGCGCCAGTTTTTCCGCCGACGACAGCATCAGCCCGGCCACGCCGTCCAGATTGCCCTGTTCAAGCAAGGCTTCGTATTCGGCGAGCGAATGGGAATGAAGTGAGACTTCCGGGTGTCCGTGCGGACCGAACAATGCAGTTCCCTCGGCGCAGATGGTCCGGTAGCAGAGCGCGGCGCCTTCGGCGGAGCAGGCGACGATTCCGATATGAAGCGACATGGCGAATCACGACTCCTGAAAACCCCATATATAAAGGATCGCGCGCGCGTACGACGTTTTTTTCGGAAAGTTTCAAAAACCGGAGTTCACGAAATGGCGTGTTTTCAGCGGGTATTGACGTCCCGGACGCCTTTCGCCCGGATGTAAAACAGAATGTCCTTCACCAGCCGCTGACGTTCGGCTTCGTCAAGCCCGCGGATGAAGTTCCAGTGCGTCCACGGGCGATACCCCGGCGCTTTTGAAAAATCCTCGGACCGGTAGAACTCGATCACCTGAAACATCTGGTCCTCGGTCGCCTCGGACGGGGCCGGGTTCAATTTGAAGTTCTTTCGCAGGACGATCCAGAAGTCGCACACCAGCGTGTCGGTCAGGGTCGGCGGGACGGGTGTGCCGCTTCTCAGCCGATAATCGTAGGTTTCATATTCCAGCAGGCCGCCGTAGCGTTCTTTCGGGTAAGGCGGGGCCTTGTAGGTTTCCAGCCGACGCAAAATCGAGGCCGACTCCGCGGGGTCGCCCGGCGTCGGGTTGCTTTCCCGCGCATCCTCGGAAATCTGGCGCATTTTGAGCTTTGCGGCGGTGGCGAAACGGCCGTTCGGGTAGGACTTCAGAAACGATTGAACTTCCCCAATGCGCTTGCTGTCCTTGACGACGTTCCAGGCGGCTTCCTCTCCGTCGTCGGAAACTTGTGGGCCGGTGGCTGGCGGGTTGTTCGCGGCCGGCGGCTGGCTTCCGTTCCCCGCCGTGAAGAAAAACGAGCCTTCAATGGAGGACGCATCCCACGGAACCTGTTTGCCGTTGCTTTTGGTGCGGACGTTGGCCCGTACCAGTTTGAACACTTCCTCGATGGGCAGGCCGGGGCGACGGATGGCCCCGAGAAGTTCCGCCGTGTACAGCCCGTTGCGGCCCGTTCCGTCGCTCGCGGTGCGTCCGGGCGACGTGGCGTACGCGATGAACGTCCCCGCCGGGGCATCCACTGCCGCCAGCCCGCCGGTGGCGGAGCGAAAACCGCGAGAAAAAGGGTTATCGCGGCAGGCGTCGAGAATCACGATGTTCAACCGGTTTCCGGCCTGTTCCATCTGGGCCAGAACGGCGTTCAGATCGACGCCTTCGACATCGACATCGCCTTCCTTTTCAATCACGGCGTCAACCGGGATGAGAAAGTTGCGCCCGCCGACCTGTACGCCGTGGCCCGCGAAGTAAAACAACCCGACGCTGCCGTTCCGGATGGCCTCGCCGAACTGCCGAATCGCGATTTTCATCCCTTTCTGGTCGAGGTCGGTTTTAACGGTGACAGCGAAACCGGTCTGTTCGAGCGCGCGGCCCATGTCGGTGGCGTCATTGACCGCGTTCGAGAGCGGGACGGTTTTATAACCACCGTTTCCGATGACCAGCGCCACCCGTTTTTCCGCTCCCGCGCCCGCGTCGCGCCCGAGACGGCGGTCGGATTGCCCGGACACGTTCATCGCCGACAGAAAAAGCAGCGCAACCAGCCCGACAACCAGTACTCGACCTTTCACGAACCGTTTTTGACTCATCCCCCACCCCTTTTTCCCGGATTCCGGTCCGATGACCACGGATGACGAATCACGGCTTGCAAACCTCGGATTATGAACGTCGGATTACAAATCCCGGATTGCGACGAAACCCGGTTTGCAACGAAACCCGGATTGCGGACCTCGGATAGCGCTCGAAGACTCGCTTATCCGAGGCTAACGATATTTCGCCCGCTCCGCGGGCTGGCAATCCGGGTAACGAATCGTCGTCGTTTTCAAAAATTCTCAATTCTCAATTCTCAATTTCTTTAGGCTCGCTTATCCGAGGCTAACGATATTTCGCCCGCTCCGCGGGCTGAAAAGCCGAATTCCCGATTGGGTTTCCTGAATTTTCTATTCGGGTTGTTGAGAAAAAGGAAAGAAAATCTCAAAGTGTCCGAAAATCGCCTGTTTTTCACCACGTTTTTACAGCCGCTAGACGGGAAAGAGTCTTTGAAGGATGGATCACATCCCCTCACCACTGACGCGGCTCGGTGTCCCCAACTCCCTCATCATTCATAATTCATAACTCATCATTCATAACTCCGATGCGATCCGACCTTCTCCAACTGACCGACGACGATCTGGCGACCTTCGCCAATCGCGGCATCGTCAAACGCGCGCGGGCCGAGAGCGATGACGCAACATTGACCTTTGAAATAAAAGTGGACGCCGACGGCAAGGTCACGGTCGGCTGGTCGGATGACGCAACCTGTACATTTCCGGCCAACGCGACGCTCCATCAGGCGGTTTGCACCTGTCCGGCGACCTCGGTCTGTCGGCATATCGTGCGGTCGGTGTTTGCGTACCAAAAAGTTCAATCCGCGTCGCAAACCGGAGAGCAGCCCCCCGCTCCGCCGGGGCCATGGAATCCCGGCCGATTCACCGACGCGCAACTGGCCGCCGTGTACTCCGAACGCGACCTCGAACGGGCGAAAAAAAACTTTGAAACGGGCTGCGTGGCGGAAGTCCGCGTCGGGGTTCGTCCGAGCGTCTATTTTCACGATCTGTCGCTGTCGTTGCGGTTTCTGGTTCAGGACGACCTGCGTTACGTCCACTGTGACTGCGCGGAAACGTCGCCGTGCCGCCATGTCCCGCTGGCCGTCTTCGCTTTCCGGGCGCTTCCGGAGGAAAAACAGTCGGGCCTCATCGCGATTGAATCGCCCGCGCCGCCGCCGGTCGAACTGCTCGACGAACTCGACGCCGCGCTCGCCGGGCTGTTTGAAACCGGTTTCGCCAACCTCGGCAAATCGCAGGAAGGCGCGCTGCGACGGCTCGCCGAACGCGCTCGCGCCGCCGGGCTGATCTGGCACGCGGACGCCCTGCACGACCTTTTTCTGGAATTCGACCGGTACGCCGGACACGACGCCCGGTTCGATTCGACGGAAGTGGCCGAACTCGTCGCGGAACTGCGCGTGCGGTCGGACGCGCTGCGTACACATACAAAAGCGATTCCCCGCCGGTTCATTCAGGGCGATGCCTCGGAAAAACCGACCGACATCGGGACGGCGCGGATGATCGGCCTTGGCTGCGGCGTCAAACCCCGCCGCAACGGGGTCGTGTTGACCGCCTACTTTCAGGACGCCGACTCCGGCGCGGTGACGGCCATCCGGCGCGACTTCCCCGACCCGACGGAAGCGGGCGCAACGCCGCGTACGTTTGTTGAACTTGCCAGAACCTCGGCGATGAAGGGCGCGACCTTCGCCGCGCTCGGCGGCGGACAGGCCGTGGTCAAGGGCGGCAAACGGCTGCCGGACGGTTCCTTCGTCGTGGGACGGGCGCAGGCGGCGGCGAGTCCGCAGAATTTCGCGTGGGAAAACCTGCGCGCGCCGCTGTTTTCAGAGTCATTCGCCGAACTGACGGAACATTTGAAAAACCGTCCCCCGACGATGCTCGGTCCGCGACGGCTGGCCGAACGGCTCGCGGTTTGCCCGGTGGTCAAAGTGGAGTGGGTACGCTTCGACGGCGCGCGGCAGGAAGTTCGGGCGCTCGTCCGGGATGAAGCGGGCGAAGGCGCGCTGCTCGTCCATCCGTTTTTCCTGCGGGGGCGCGACGGGGCCGAGCGACTCCTCGCGGAACTGACACATCACCCCGAGTCCGTCAAATTCGTCTCGGGCGAGGCGGTTTTACGGAACGGAATGCTTGAAATCGCCCCGCTGGCGGTGGTTTTTCAGGGTGAACGGGCGAAATACTGCGTCCAGCCGTGGGTGGACGGCCCCGGCGAAGCCGAAGTTTCAACCTCGAACCAACCGCTCGAAATGGCCCCCGCGCCCGATCCGGCGGAAGCCTTTCGTTTAAACCTATCCGAATCCCTGCGCGACCTGCTGCATTCCGGGCTGACCGGCGCGGACGACCGGCTTCGCGAAGACTGGCGCTCGCTTGCCCAAAACGCCGCCGTCCTCGGCCTCTCCCGCCTCGGACCGCCCGTCCGGTTCATCGCCGACACGCTCGAATCCGGCAGCCTCCGGCTCGATCCCGACCCTGACCGCACCGCCCGAACCGCCGCAACGGCGGTCACCCTGAACGGGATGATTCATCTTTGAAGAAGTCTGGAGTCGAGAGTCGAGAGTCTGGAGTCCTTTTCTGAAACCCCAGACTGGCGTCCATTTTGGACTCTCGACTTCAGACTCCAGACTCCCGACTCTTTAGCGTGTTGCCCTCACCCGTTCGACGCGGAAGGTGGCCGGCGCACCGGGTTCGGGGATGAAGGTCGCCGACAGCCTCGGGATGCCCGCCGCGTCAAAACCGGTGGCCTCGATGGCGAGCCGCCCAACCCGGGTCTGGGTCGCACGGAGCTGATTCGGGGTGTTCACGATGGCGAAAACGCTGACGAAGAACCGGAAGCGGCGCACTTGCGGCATCGCGATCTGGAAGTTGACCGGGATGACCTGGCCCGGCGCAATCGGTCCGGGAATTGCCTGCGACGCGCCGACGAGGCCGCCGGTGCAATCGACCGCGTTGAAATCGTCGGCCGTCCGCAGACGGAACGGGTTGGCGGGCGGCGTGCCGTTGGCGGCCTGAAGTTCGAGAACCTGAAATTGCGGGCTGCCGAGCGTGTTCGGGCCGATGTTGGTGAGATCGGCGTTGATGTTGAACTGATTGGAATACCCCGCCGTGGCGCACGATCCGGTGATGCCGGTCAGCCCGGAGGTGGTGGTCACAAACGACACCTGGCTGTCCACGTTGACCAGTCCGGAATTGAAGTAGCCGATGCCGACAATGTTTCCATCGGTTCCGAGGGTGTCGGCGGGCTGGCTCGCGAGCGGAGCGACCGCGCCGGTGGCCGGGTCGGCGGAAAACGACAGGAAATTCCGTCCCACGCCGTTCACCACGAACAGCCGGTTGCCGGAAAGGTTGTACTTCAATCCGGTCGGTGCGTTTCCGTTGACCGTGAAGGGCGAGCCGGTGGTGGCGGTCAGCGTCGTGGCCGCGCCGGAACCGTCAATCCGCAGTATCGCGAGGCGCGCGCCGGACCGGTCGAGTGTGGCGTAAAACTGACCGTCCGGCGAAATTTCACCGTCCACGGAAAGATTTGGGCCGGAAAACCCGTTGGCGAAGGGGTTTCCGGTGACACCGGTCGGAATTCCCGCCGTCGTCGTGAACGCGCGGGACTGGTTCTGATTGGAACCGATGAACAGGCGTCCCGCCGCGTCGGTCGCCATCGCCGTGTTGGCGATCGTGGTTGTGGAAAACGGCGAACCGGCGAGCGCGGTCAGCACACCGGAAGCGGTATCGACCGAAAACCCGGCGAACGCCGAGCCGTTCGTTCCGCCGCAGTAGAAAAAGTTGCCGTCCCGGCTGAAGATTCCCGAAAAGGAGACGACTCCGGTCCCGGCGGCGAAGGGACTGCCCGCGGCGGGCGTCGCCGAAGCGGTGGTGACGAGAAAACTCGCGACCTGGTTGCCGTTGGTGACGACCACTGGCGAACCGCTCGGGTGAACAGTCACGGAATTGGGAAAGGTAAACGTCGCGGGGAGCGCAATCGGGCTGAACGGCAACGGCGTCAGCGCGCCGGTGACGCCGTTGATCGAGTAGACGAAAAGCGACCGGGCCAGCCCGCCGTTGATGACGTACAACCGGCGGTTGACCGAATCAATCGCGATCCGCTCGCCGATGGTCCCGCCGTCGCCGTTCTGGCCGGTCAGCAGCGGGTTGACGCCGGGAATGGGCGTCAGAACGCCGGTGGATTCATTGACCGCGTATCCATAGACGCGGGTCGGCAGGTTGTTGCGGTTATTTACCCCATAGACGAATGACTGAGCCTGAGCGGAGGAAACGAACAGGCCGGTGGCCAGCACCGCCAAAATGGCAAGCGCGAATGTTTTGAGTTTCATTGAATTCTCTTGTGTTGAAGCCGGGGATAAAAATGGCGGGCCGCGCGGGGCCGCCCGCCCTGAATGGCAATGGGGGAAGGTTTAATCGACGAAACCGGGATCGATGAGGTCGGCGGGGAAACCGTCCTCGGCGATGTGAGCCTTGACGTTCTTCTTGAACGCCTCGTATTCGTGGGGATCGTTGAGGCGGGCAAATTCAACGACGTACCACTTGGTATCCGGGCCTTTCTGCAAGCCCGAAATTCCCGCCGCGTTGTCGAGGTAGGCGATGGCCAGAATCTGCGAATCACCGTACTTCGTTTTCCCGCCCTTGGTCGGAAGCATTTCGACGCCCCGGAAGAAGGCAAACCGGAATCGGCCGCCGTCCTTCACCTTCAGGTAATGAATCGTGAACTGGTTCTTCCGGTTCAGGTGGTTGCGGAGCGCGTCGCAGATGTCTTCCCGCTCGACGCTCCCTGGATTCGGGGTGTATGCGTCCTGAAGAACCGGAACGGGATTGGCGGCGGACAGGCCGGGGGCCAGCAGGCCGACGCAGAGCGCCCCCGCGAGAATGAAGCTTTTCATGGTTTTTCCTTTGAGAAGTCGGGCCGACGGTGTTTAGGGCAGTTTTCGTTTGCTTTCGACCAATTCACCGCCGCGCGGGTAGGTTGAATATTGGGCATAGCCCGTAGCCGCAGCGTTTTTTGCGAGGCTACGGGGAACATGTTTCGCCGTGAAACTCAATGAAATCAATGGTTTCATATAATTCCCCACGTCCTCGCCCAGGCGCTGCGGACGTGGGCTATTTCCAATATGTTTGCCATTCACGTCTCGGCGGAGGGGCGCACTCAACGAAAACCGCCCTACCGGTCGGTGAGTTCGAATCCGTGGCCGTTCCAGACGTACTGCGCGATGACGTGGCCGTTTTCGCTGTTTTTGTCGGGTTTGACGGTGATTTCGAGGTTGCTTCCCTGCCAGAACCGATAGGCGTAGGGGAACGAACCGTCCTTTTTTACCAGCGGGGCAATGGCTTCGACCTGCCGGACCAGTTGCCCGAGCGCCTTCAGATCGAGCTTCGGCGCGAACTCGGCGGTGACGTCCGTCCATTCATCGGCGTGAAGTTTGAAAACTTTCAGCTCCCCGTGGCATCCGCCGTCCGGACAGACGTTCAGGGTCAGCCCGATGTACTGCGTGTCGTCCGTACCGGCCAGCAGCTTGACGTCGCCCCAGCCTTCCTGGCCGTTCTCGGTCCAGCGAAAGCGAAGGAAATCGAGGTCGGGTTCCTTTTCGAGAATGGATCGCCGTCGGACGGACGGGTCCATCGGGAGCGCGCCGATGGGAAGCGCCATATAGGCCCGCTCAACGGTGTACGCCTCGACGGCCGGGACCGGAATGCGCGTGGAGGGATGACCCGCGAAAACCGGGGCGAAGAACGCAGCGCTGAGAACGAGCGCGGGAAAAAGGGTTTTCATTGATGTGGGCTTTCTATTTTGGATGGTCGCTTCCCGATGCCTCACGGGCGAAATCAGGTGAATCGTTTATTGCTGAACGAAGAACTTTTCCCCGTCAAAGCCGAGCCAGTGAACCCGCTTGCCCGTTTTGCCATCGGGCGTGGTGGGTCCGGTCAGATATTCGATGACCGGCTCGGTCTCCGGA
The DNA here is from genome assembly GCA_039793685.1 of Blastocatellia bacterium NZW_1522. Taxonomy (GTDB): domain Bacteria; phylum Acidobacteriota; class Blastocatellia; order Chloracidobacteriales; family Chloracidobacteriaceae; genus JAAFHI01. The sequence goes on along the minus strand of JBDRAL010000117.1, from coordinate 16,423 downwards.
ATCCGGTAAACGAGGCCGTTGGCGGCCTTGGCGGGGTCGAACGGGGGCAGGGCTTTGGCGGTCGTGTCCACCCATTTGCCGTCGGACCACTCGAACACCCGGAGCTTTCCGGAATACTTCCCGTCGTGACGGGTGTTGACCGTCACGGCGCACAGTTTCTGTTCGTCGAAGTTGATATAGACCTTCAATTCTCCCCAGGTATCGGCGTCGAGGCGAAACGCGAGGAACATTTCCTCGGCGTTTTCCTTGGTGACGAGCTTCGCCCGCGCGTCGCCCGTGACGGGAATCAGGTCAGCGGGAAGGGCCAGAAAGCGTTCGCGGGCGACGCTCGCGCCGTCGAATCCGGTCGCGCGCGCGGAAAGCGCGGACCCAAGAAACACGGCGACCATCAGAAAAAGGACGGAAATTCGTCGGTTCATGTCGATTTCACCTTTGAGATTCCTATTCGGAGGGTATGGCCTTCGCGAAACCGTTTCCGGTCCAGCGGTAAGCGCGAATCGGCGTGCCGGGTTTGGCGGCGGTTTTCTGACCGGCGAGAAAGAAGATGAGGTCTTCGTTGAAGGTGATGGTCAGAGGAACTTCCCCCGCGTCCGCCGGAACGTCCGCGCCCGCCTTGCGGAGTTCGGCCACGATGGCGGCGTTATCGAGCGACGGGGCGGTTTCCTCGGAAATGTCGCGGTACTGCCCGTTTTCATAGGCCAGAAACAGCGGCTGGCCCATGCACTGGCCGTCCACGCAGCCGTTGACGACCATCGCGATCACCGGCGTGCCGTCCGACTTCTTGAAAACCTTGAGTTCGCCCCAGCCTTCCATCCCTTCGACCGGCGCGGTGAAGTAGAGGTGGTCCGGTTCGACCGCCTTTTCGGAAATCATCTTCGCGCGGGCGTCGCCTTCGACCTTCAGATAATCGGTCGGAAGGTTCATGAAGAATTCGCGCGCGGTTTTGGGTTCACTCGGGGCAGCCAGCACCGACGGCCCCGCGCCCGCGACCAGCCCGCCCACGCAGGCGGCGGTCAGCCACAATCCGACAACTATGTTTTTCATGATCGTTTTACCTTGAACGGACGACGGAAACCGTCGCCCGTTCGAAATTTATAAAGGACCGACTATTCGACGATTCCGGCGGGAAAGATGTCCATCGGGACTCCGTCCTCGGCAACGCTCTTCTTGCATTGTTCCTTGAAACTGTCGTACCCGGCCTGGTCGTCGAGGGTGCAGTGCGCGGAGACGAACCAGAAGGTTTCCCCCGCGCGCTTCACCCGATAGAGCAGAGCCATCACCTGAAAATCGGTTTCCTTCGTACCGCCCTTCACCGGAACCACTTCATTGCCCCGGAAGAAGGCGAATTCGCCATTCACCTGAAGGTAATGAACGACAAACTTGCGGTTGCGCTTGAGATGCAGGCGAACCGCGTCGCAGATCATCTCGCGGTCGGCGCTGCCCGGCTTGGGCGTGTACGGCCCGTCCTGCGCGAGTACTGCGGCCTTGGCCGACGGAACGGTCACCACCGAACCGGCGAACATCGCGGCCAGCCCGAGACAGACGATTGAAAGTGCCTTTTTCACGGTGTAACTCCTGAATTTATAAAGAATTAGAGATATTTCGAGAGCTTGACGACCTTGCCGCACATGCTTTCGTCGATTTCAAAGATCACCGCGCCCTTCTTGCCCTTGTCGGCGCGCGAAATCTTGGTGCCCGGCTCGCAGGTGATGCTCGTCGAAGCGCCCTTGTTGAGTTCGACGAAACCGTGTCCGGTGTGCAGTTGAATGTCGCCGTCGGTGTCGTTGATGATCTTGACGCTCGCCACCGCGCACTCGGCGGAACCGGTCGAAACCACGGAAGCGGAAGCCATCGGGGCGCCAAAAGCGACCAGCGCGGCAAACATCGTCATCGGAAGCAGAACTTTCTTCATTTTTGTCTCCAATAAGGTTGTATCGGCCCTCCCGGAACCCGCCCGGAAGATTCGCCACTCCCACAAGCGAGAAAATTCGCCGAGTGGTATCATCGTCGCGCAAAAAATTTTTCACGCCGGATGAAGGATTTTTAGGGGATGAATCTCAGGGATACCGAGTCAACCGGTGAAGTCCGGGAAGTCACCCGGTTTCTCGCCGACTGGCGCGCGGGAAACCAGGACGCGCTGGAGCACATGCTTCCGCTGGTCATCGGCGAACTGCGCCTGATTGCGCGCCGATACCTCAACCGCGAGCGTGGCGGCGGCACGCTCCAGACGACCGAACTCATCAATGAAGCCTATCTGCGGCTGGTGGATCAGCGGGAAACCGACTGGAAGAACCGGGCGCACTTTTTCGCCGTCGCCGCGCGGGTGATGCGGAATCTGCTGGTTGACCGGGCGCGGGCCAAGCAGTACGCCAAGCGCGGCAGCGGCGCGACCACCATTTCGCTCGACGACGTGGCCGTGTTTTCCTCGAAACCCGACCGCGACCTGATCGCCCTCGACGACGCGCTGAAACGGCTCGCCGAATATGACGAGCGGAAATCGCGCCTCGTCGAACTGCGCTACTTCGGCGGCCTGAGCGTCGAGGAAACCGCCGAAGTGCTGAATGTCTCGGCCATCACCGTCAAACGCGAATGGCTGAAGGCAAAAGCATGGCTCTACAAGGAAATCTCCGAAACAGCGATTACGGGGGAGAATTGAGAATGGAGAATTCAGAATTGAGAATTCCGGGCTAAAAAGAAGTGATTCGGCGACATGCTTTTTCTCAATTCTCAATTCTCAATTCTCAATTTTGATCGCGATGGACGCACAACGCTGGCAACAACTCGACCGACTGCTCGACGACGTGCTCGACCAGCCCCAGCACGAACGCCGGGCGTTCATCACCCGCGTCTGCGGGGAAGACGAGGAACTCCGGCGCGACCTCGAATCGCTCGTTGAAGCGGCTGAAAACGCCGAGGATTTCATCGACACGCCCGCCGGACCGTCGCTGTCGAAAGCGTTCGACGTCCCGCTCGGCGACCACCTCATCGGCGCGCGCGTCGGTGCCTACCGGCTCACGAAACTGCTCGGTACGGGGGGAATGGGCGCGGTTTACCTCGCGACCAGGGCCGACGATTACCGCAAGGAAGTCGCGGTCAAACTAACCTCGCCGGTGTTCAAGAACGAAACCAACGCAGCCGTCTTCAAACGCGAACGCCAGATTCTCGCCCGCCTCGAACACCCGCACATCGCCCGCCTGCTCGACGGCGGATCAACTGAAAATGGCGTCCCGTTTCTGGTCATGGAATATGTGGACGGGCTGCCGCTCACGACCTATTGCGAACGGAACAATCTCAACATCGACAAGCGGTTGCGGCTTTTTCTCGATATCTGCGGCGCGGTCGCCTTCGCCCACCGGAAACTGGTCATCCATCGTGATTTGAAGCCGAACAACATTCTCGTGACGGCCGAAGGTGTCCCGAAACTGCTCGATTTCGGCATCGCGAAGCTCGTTCAGCCCGATCCGGAGGAAACGGCGGAGGCGGTGACCATCGGCGCTGGCGTGTTGACCCCCGAATACGCCAGCCCGGAGCAGGTTCTCGGCGGCGACATCACCACCGCAAGCGATGTCTACAGCCTCGGGGTCGTTCTTTATGAACTCCTGACCGGCGAGCGCCCCTTTTCCATGCGAAACCGGTCCCTTCCGGAAATCATCGAGGCGGTTGAAAAAGGCGAAGCCACGCCACCGAGCGTCACGGCACAGCACAACGACGAGCCGAAACTGGCCCGCCTGCTCGTCGGTGACCTCGATGCCATCGTCCTGAAGGCGCTCGCCAAGGAGCCGGGCGAGCGCTATGGCACGGTTGAAGAATTGTCGGAAGATCTGGGCCGGTTTCTTGAAGATGTCCCGATTCATGCCCGCCGACCGACGTTCAGTTACCGGGCCTGGAAATTCATCCGGCGGTACAAAGTACAATTTGCCGCCGCCTCGGTTTTTCTGTTTCTCCTCGTCGGGTGGCTCATCACCGCCGTTTTTCAGGCGCGGACGGCGCGGGAAACCGCGCGGACGACGCGGCGCGAGGCTTACGCTGCGGAAATGGTCCTCGCGGCCCAGGCGTGGGAGGACGCCAACCTCGTCCGCCTGCGCGAACTGGTCGAAAAACAGGTCCCGCAACCCGGCGAGGACGACCTCCGCGGGTTCGAATGGTATCTGCTGAAGAACTTTTCCCAGCCGAAGGCGCTCCTGAAAACATTCCGCCATCCGGACGTGGTCTGGTCGGTCGCCTTTTCCCCGGACGGGAAAACCCTGGCGACCGGCGGCAATGAAGGAATCGTCCGGCTGTGGGACGTGCCGTCCGGTCAAAAACGGGCGGAAACGATTCCCGTCGGGAGCGCCTGGCGCATCCGTTTTTTCCCCGACGGGACGAAGTTCGCCGTCGTCGGCAGTACGCGGGTGGATACCGTCGTCCGGATTTTCGATACCGCGAGCGGAAAGGAAGTCTTTTCCCTGAACGGACACGGCGGGCGCGTCCGGGGCCTCGATATTTCACCCGACGGAAAACGCATCGCCACCGGCAGCCGCGACGGGACAATTCGAATCTGGAACGCGGAAACCGGCGCGGAGGAAACCCAGATTCCCTTTCAGCGCGGCGAGGTCTTTTTCGTCTGTTTCTCCCCCGACGGAAAAACGCTGGCGGCGGCCGGCTCGCAGCTCATCTCCTTTCATGAAGTCGGAAGCTGGCGACAGACCGCGAAAACCGCCACCAATCCCGACCTTCAGGAATTCGGCGACGTCTGGTCCGGGACCTTCACGCCCGACGGCAAACTGTTCATTGGCGGGGGATTCGAAGGCGCGATGCTCATCGTTGATCCCCTGACCGGCATTCTTCGAAAACGGTTCGCTACCCATAAAGGCCCGATCAAGGCCGTGTTCGTCACCAGCGGCGGGCGGGTTCTTTCGGCGAGTTGGGATCAGACCATCAAGGTGACGAATCTTGAAACCGGACGGGTCACGGATGAACTCCACGGCCACGCGAGCCAGATTCACGACATGGCGTTCACCGACGACGGCGCGCTGATGGCCACCGCCGCCGCCGATTTTTCGTCCTGCCTGTGGCGTTTGTCGGAGGTACTCGATTCCGGCCCGTACAACGAAAATCCGGTCATCGCCTGTGACCTCTCCGCTGACGGCCGGAAACTTCTGACCGTACACCCGCAGGGCGACCTCACTTTTTTCAAACTGACCGACCTCGCGACCGGCAACGTCGAACTTCGAACTCCACCCGACAACGGCGCCCCGGTCATTCGGCTTTCTCCCGACAACCGCCTGTTCGCCCGCCTGACCGCGTCCGGCGAGCTGATCATGAACGAAGCCGCCACCGGGGCGGTCATCCGGCGGTTCAAGCTGTTTCCGGGAACCGGCTTCGATCTCTGCTTTTCACCCGACGGAAAGGTTCTGGCCGTCACCGGTCCCGACGGCTCGGTCAAACTCATCGAGAGCGCCACCGGCCGCGAGACCGCCACCCTTTCCGGACATTCAAAACTGCTGAAAAAAGTGGTTTTCTCGCCGGACGGCACCCGGCTCGCCACCGCCGGCCTCGATTCGGTCGTTAAAATCTGGGATCGCGCCACCGGCCGCGAACTGTTTTCCCTGCGCGATCACGTCAAGCCGATTGAAGCCCTCGCCTTTTCGCCGGACGGAAAAAAACTTGCGAGCGGCGGCGGCGACGACATCATCCGCGTCTGGGACGCCACCAAAGGCGCATTGCTCGCCAAGTACACCGGCAGCAGCGGCAGCGTGTCCGCACTCGCCTTCTCGCCGGACGGCAAACGGCTTGCCTCCGCGAGTGAACTCAACGTGATTCACCTGTGGGACACGGCTACCGGACAGCAGGTCCTGGCCTTTACGGCGCATGAAAAACTGATTCGCGGATTGAACTTCACGCCCGACGGACAGGCGCTTTTCAGCTACGGAAGCGAAAGCCGGGTCAAACTCTGGCGCGCCGCCCGGAACTGAAGTTGAATTTTCGATTGAAGATTGAAGATTTTCGATTGGGGAAATCCTTGAATCGTCAATCAACAATCTTCAATCGAAAATATGGTAGAGGCCCGGGCGGGATTCGAACCCGCAACCGATTGGGTAGAAACCAATTGCTCTGATTCCGTTGAGCTACCGGACCGGATTTTCAATTGAAGATTGTCGATTGAAGATTTCAGGCTTGCCCCAAATCAAAAATCTGCAATCTTCAATCGAAAATATGGTGGAGGCCCGGGCGGGACTCGAACCCGCGACCGCTTGAGTCGAAATCAAGTGCTCTTGTTCCACTGAGCTACCAGGCCGGATTTTCAATTGAAGATTGTCGATTGAAGATTTCGGGATTGCATCAAATCGAAAATCTTCAATCTTCAATCAAAAATCTCTGTTCTGGCTGCGACGGCGGGATTCGAACCCGCGACCTTCCACTTAACAGGCGGTATCGGCCTTGTCCGGGTTTGTTCCCGATTGTTCAAAAAATGGCTTGAAATCAGGGTTTTTCGGCCTACAATCCCCTTGTTTTGTAACGGTTTGTTCCCGTTTGCAAAGTCAAATGTGGGAGTAATGTGGGAGTCCGGCCAAAAATGCCCAACAATCGAAAAAAATCAACCGGGACGATCAAGAAGCTCGGCAAAAATCGGTGGGAGATTCGAATCACCTACACCGACCCCGTCACCGAAAAACGCAAGGAAATCACCCGGATTGCCCCGACCCAGGGCGAAGCGTTCGACCTCCGCAACGAACTCGCCCTCAAGATCGAGCGGATGAAAAACGCGGCCGCCGCCGGCGAGGACGGACGCGCCGTCATCCAGTCCGATTTCTCGACCGCCGCGAAAGCCTACGTGGAATGGAAATGCCGTCCGGCCGTCTACTCCGGCGCCGTCCGGGTGAGCGGCGTCAAAAGCCCGCGCACGATCCGGGGCGAAATGGAGACGCTTCAGAAATACTTCGGCACTCGCCCGCTCGCGTCCATCACCGAGGCCGACCTCTTCGGCTTCCGGCGGTGGCGACTCGCGCCCCACAAGCAGCCGGACGGGTCCGAACGCTTCGTAACGATCGCGACGTGCAACAAGGAACTGTCGAGGCTCCGGACGTTCTTCAAATGGTGCCAGAAGGAAAAGCTCGTGAAGGGGAATCCCTTCGACGGGGCGGATCGAATCATTCAGCGCCAGCTCGAAAACAAACGCGAAATCGTCCTGTCGCACGAGGTCGAAGCGAAGCTGCTCGCCGCCCTGGAGAAAGGGCCGCGCCGGCATGCACGCGGAATCGTCATCGCCGCCCTCGACACCGCCATGCGACGCGGCGAACTCTGGCGGCTCAAATGGAAGGATGTGGACTTCGACGAGCGGATTTTGCGGGTCGCGCCCGGGAAAACCGACCGGGGGAGAATCGTCGGGATGACCCCGCGCCTGGTCGAGCTGCTCCGGGAACTCCAGCAGGTGACGCCCGACGATCCCGAGGGTTACGTGTTCGGACCGGTGGACGTGAAGAAGTCACTTCTTGCGGCCTGCGACGAGGCCAAGATTGCGCGGGTCTGGTTCACCGACTTCCGGCACACCGCCATCACGCGCCTGATCGCCTCCGGCGTCAATCACACCGAAGTGATGAAGATGAGCGGCCACACCCAGATCGGGACGTTCCTTCGCTACCTCAACCCCGGGACCGACCGGTTCGTCGAGGCCATGGACAACCTCGACCGGCATAACGTCGAGAAGGGGCAGGCGACCGGTTCCCCAAAGTCTCGGGATGCGGGTAAAATGACCAAGTAACATTTTCCCGATGAGGCTTTTATGGACGCAAAACAGATTCAAAAGAATTACCCGAGTATCGACCCGGCATATCAGATTTCGTTAGCTACTCAGGAAAACGACATCAAAGGGCGCGATGCGATGGAATCAAAGATTCAAGGGATTTTGACTTTTGGAATGACCGCCACGCTCGCACTTCCAGCTTTTGCTACGGCTCGCGGAATCGTTTTGAATTCAAACTGGTTTTACTGTGCCATTGCCTGTTTTTTGATAGCCGGAGCACTCGGCGTGTACGCCCGATTGGAAGGCGTCATTATGCTCCTTGACCCCCAAAAACTTCACGCTGATGGATGGCTTCGAAAAACCGAGGCTCAGTTCAAGGCCGACATCATTTATTCAATTGGCGAGTTTCACGAGGAAAATCGAAAATCGCTTTTGAGAAAATCTCGTCTTTTGACGGCTTCTACCATTTTCTTCTTGCTGGAAGCGGGGTTTCTTGCGGCGTGGATGGTGAAGGCGGCGGGTAAGGCGGCGGCACCTTAATTGGTAGAATCTCTGGGTCGCGTTTGGTTCCGCTCCCAGGCAAGGTCGAGGGACGCGGAGGATGAGAAGGTACAGGCTGACTCGGGGTTTTCGGCGGTTTACTCATAAATCCTTACTCACTCCATTGACCCATGAAATAAAAGTTTCCAAAAAATTTTCTTAAAGCCGAGGCCCGCCAAACAGCGGGCGGCTCTCATTGCTTTTTGACGTTCCAAAATCGGGATACTGCCTCAAGGTCTTTTTGTTCGATTGCGCCGGACTGTTTATATCGAACAGTAATCAGACCTTGGGATTTTTGAACCGACACGATGGTCGCGTCCGGTTCTGCCCCATTAAACAAAACGACACCGGGCCGAGCGTTCCCCCAAGAGAGAGGTTCAAATTCGTTCATATTGGGGACGACACCGCCCTTTTTTGTGTAACCCGCGTCAAAGCCCGCCCGGATGCCCATTGAAAACCACTGAGCGCGATCACCGGTTCTCCCTGCGTCCGTGTTTCTTCCCCTCGACATCAAAATAAACCCGTCGTCAGTCGGGTAACCATATTTGAGTCGGCCATGGTTTTGACCAAGGTCATACCCAATTTTGTAGCCCTCTTTGAATTCTTTCGTCTGCTTGATTTCAAATTCCAAAAGCGGCGCTTTGGTTTCAGCTTTTTGAGAAATTTCCGGCTGCGCAGCTTCGACCGGCGGCCGCTTTGATACGCCCAAGTTTTGAAGAAAAGCGAGACCACAAGGGATCACAACGAACGTGCCTACAACGGCCCCGATCACATAAAGCCGATGCCGATTGTGCTTTGCCGATGCTTCCGCCTCGACAGCGTTCTTTCGTTGTAGAACGGCTTGAACGGCGGGAGACTGGGAAATAGGGACATACGGACCGCCCTGGTAACTTCCTTGAATCCATCCCGGGAATTGACCGGATTCAACTCCCCTCAGAAGTTCAGCTTCATCGAGGTTGAACTTTCGACCATCAGGAAAAGCAATCCACCAAGATTTCATGGATTTCTCCTACAAGTAGAAAACACCAACTGTTCCGATGGCTTCAAACGCCCCAAATTACGCAGGAAGTTTCGATTGTGCGGTTTTTAGTATTCCTTCGATTTCTCCCATGGCCCCCTGATCAAGGAAAACAAGCGAATCCCTTGAATATCGCCTGATCTGGCAGTACGCGCTCCACTTACCTTCTTTTTCCCCATAGAAACATCCGAACTGGAATCCGCCACGACTAACGAATTCAATTTCGGTATATTCCTTGGGTGGGGGCTGTGCAACGATGACTCGAAGAATTCCGATTGACTTGATCAACCCGTCAACTTCATCGGGATCAAGGAAAGCAATGTGAGTATCCGAGCGCCGCAAAGTCGAGTCGTACACCTCACCTTGAATGCGAACACCCGCAACCTTGGCCTTGGACAAAAGATCAGTCAGGACGAGAATTTGAAACGTGATGTTTCGATATTTTCCAACGTCAATAAATCGTTTCTCCGTAAGGGTGCCAGACTTGGCAGAAAATTTTTCAATGTTGGATTGCTGCTTCTCCGCTTCCTTTTGAACTTGAGGAAAAGCTTGTGAATGAAGAAACAAAAGAAGACACATCAAAATCGTAATTTTGATTTTCAAAGCAGCCTCCTCCTCAATTCCACATAAAGTTCAGCGCCTGCTGGTCAACGACCGCGAGCACCACCACCTCGGCCGCCGACCACACCTGGTCGCGGTAGGCCGGATTGGACGAGCGCAGGATAACCGTCTCGTCATCCCCTCGGAAACCTCGTTTCAGCGTTAAACCGTAGGGGGTGCCGAACACGGAAATCCGTCCTTCCCGGAACTCGTTCGTCAGACGAGCCGACAACCGGTCGCCGTTGCGGATTCCGTCCCCCAGCATCGAATCCCCTACCACGTCGATAAAACAGAATTTCGTCCGGGCGCCACGCCGGAACCGGCGCACCGCAAAGTCGAGATCGACCGCGCGCCCTCCGCAAACTTTCAAAGCGAGCATCAGCGTTTTCCTTTTTTTTCTCGTTCCAGTCGTCGTTCTTCTTCGATTCGAGCGTCGGCGTCCATGTAAAGGACGGGGATAGTAGATGGGGCAACTACTTCAGGGACGTCCTCGTCCTTGGCTTCCCTTAACGCTTCTAAAATCATCTTTTTCAACAACTTATCTTGGCCAATCAGTTGCCTTTCAAGGAGGACAATAATTTCTTGAGCGACTGATCGCCGTTCGTCTTGAGCGGCTTTGATTAACAGCTTGTGCAACTCACGCGGAATGTCCGCAGAAATCCGCACGGAATCCATTTCTTCGAAAAGCTGTTTTTTCCCAGTTCCAGACATAGGCAGATATTAACAGGCACAAAACAGTTGAAAAGTTAATCATTGTCTGCATAATGCAGACATATTATCTATTTCGGAGATTCAAATGCGAAGCAAACGCCCTACCGAAAAAACTGTTCGTGTGAGCGTGGATGTCCCCGAGGACGTTCACAAAAGACTTTTTTCGATTGCGACGGCGCAACGCCGGTCGCTTGCTCAGCAAGTGATTGTCGAACTCGAACGCGCTGCGCTTTCCGCCTCCTCTTCTGAAAACTCCGGCGGCGCGGTTGCCGCCTGATCTTGTCCGCCGGTCGCTCGCTCTTCCCTTTGGGACGGGAGCGGTAGGCACCGGCCGGCGGACGACAATGCCGACAAAAAGGAACACCCAATGTCATCCGTCGTCATCGAAACCAATCTCAGCCAAATTCCCGCTGCCACTGAGCAGTTATCCAAGAATTCGTTTTTCCAGTTCGAGACGCCGTACTTGGAATTCCGGCGCGGATTTTTACGGTGGCGATTGAGCGGAAAGACACTTTTGGAGCAATTCCTTCCCCGTATCCGCCCGGCTCTGCCGATGGAAAATCGAATGATTTTCAACACGCTCGAACTTGGGTCCGAGCGCCCCGAGTCAGTTTCGTTCGTTTCCTTCCGCCACGAGAAATCGAACAACTGCCTCTTCGATCATGAGTCGGTAGTTGTGGGCATTGGCTTCACGACCGTACTCCCTCGTCCAGGCGCTGAACGCATTCGCGTCGAAGTGAATCCTCAGAACGCGGATTCCGCGCATCTGGAACTCGTCCAATTCCTTTTCAGCGCGTGCAAGCCACTCTTCGAACGTGGCGGGGAATTCCGTTGCGTCTTCGACCATGGCGAGTAGCTGGCCGTAGGTTTCCGGTGTGTACCAGGGCATTCCGGTAACTGGAAAACGGTCGGTCATGTTGTTTCTCCCTGAACTGGTTTCGGCCCAAGGGTACGGAACCTTTCCGGAATGTCCACTTCCGTTTCGGCCTTGCCCGGAAACGGCTTTGCTGTCGGCCAAACAATGAAGAACGCGAACACCCTGAAAAACGCTCTCGAACCGCGCGGCGCCGCCAAGCACGTCGCCCACTACCTGTCCGGCGCCGGTCGCCGGATTGACGAGCGGATGGTCCGCTACTGGACCGAGGGGAAACGCTCGCCGCTCGACGAAATCGAAATGCTGCTGAATGCGCTCGCGCTCGTGTCGCCGAACTCGTTCCACGTCGTGTCCGCCCGGCTGGCCGAGATCGTCCGGGAAATCGAGCACGAACGCGGAATCACGCCCGAAAGCGCCCAGGCGAGTCTCGCCAGCCTCAACAAGGAGTGGGGTGAGTATTTGCAGTCCGCACTCGAAGGAAAGCCTCGCGCCGAACAGTTGAAGGAACTTCTCGACGTGGTCGCGGTCGCGCAGGCCGAGATCGCCCGCCTCAACAACGACCTGGCCACGCCCTTGCGGCGGGTCGGATAGCTCACCCCGAAAGGAAACCCCATGCCGGAATCACTTATCAACGACCCTATTTTCCCCGAGCGGGTGATTTCTCCGGAATACGGACCGGACCACCTGCCCGTCGCGCCAGTTGCGCCGACTGACATCGACGCCATCCGCGCCATCGCCCAACGCGCGCATCTGGTCGCCAGCGAGTGTTACGAATTCGCTACCGCCATCAGCCTCGACATGTCCTACAGCTCGACGCAGACGCACCGGCTCAAGCTCGTCGAGGCGCTCCAGCGTCTCGCCACGGCGGTCGAGCAGGCGCAGGACAAGGGGGTGATCTGATGCCCCCGAAGCCAACCGAAACGAAAACCATATCGAAGGCGGAATTCCTGCAAAACCTCGACACGGCCGTCGCCATCGGGCGCGCCAAGCAGAACCCGCTCAACCGGCTCGCCGAGGAAATCAAGTACTCGCTCGACACGATCAACGAATCCATCGTCGAGATCGGCCAGAAGCTTATCGAAGCCAAATCCCTTTGCAAGCACGGCGAGTGGGAAAAATGGCTGGAATCAAATTTCGAGTGGTCTGACCGAACGGCTCAAAATTTTATGAACGTCGCGAAGCAGTTCGGCGACGGCAAAAGCGAAGACATCTTCGCTTTTGATAAGTGGGCGCTTTTTGCCCTCGCCCAGCCGTCCACGCCGGAACCCGTTCGGGAACAGGCACTTGCGATTGCCGCCGCCGGGGAAAAGGTCACGCACAAGCGGGCGAAGTCGCTCATCAAGGACCACAAGGCGGTCAAGGAACGCGCTTCTCTTCCGCCCGCGCCGCCTGCCCCGAAGAAGCCCGAACCGGAAGCGAAAAAGTACGTCAAGCGGAATACCTACGAGTACGCCTCGTACTTGGGACACCTCGACAGGATCAAGAAAACGGTCCCGAACTCGCCGGAACACGCCGAGGAATTGAACCAGCAGCGTTACGCGCTGAACCGTTGGTATCACTACAACATCGGCGAGCCGTGGCCGACCTACGACCACGACGGGAACCTGATGCCGCCGACCAATCCCGACCCCGTGCCGCTTCCGCCGGAAGCCATCGCGTTCCTGGAGCGGCAGGCGAAGGAAGCCGCCGCGAAGAGCGCACCGCCGGTGATCATCGACGTTCCGGCCGAACCCGTCGAAACGGTCAAAGAAACGGCTACGGAACCGGTCGCTCAGGCCGTCCAGGAACCCGTGGCCATTGAAGAACCCGCCCCCGCCGAGGCCCCGGAAGCCGCTCCAGCGCCGACCGTGTTCGACAGCGCGAAGAAGCGCCGTTTGAACGAACTGATGGAGAAACTCGACGAGTTGGAAACCTCGTTCATGACACCGGACCAGTTCAAGCGGCACACGGCAATCCTCACCCAGTTCGAGGCCTACGACGCCGCGAACGCGAATGACGCGCGCTGGCTGGGCCTGCTCGAACTCGTCGAGGCCCTCTATGCCGAAGTCGCGTCGCAGCTTCCGGAAGGACCGTTGCCGGAATGGGGCGTCAAGGGTGAGTGGTTCGTGACGCTCGTCACCGGCGAAAAGGTGATGGTCAGCTACACACCCGACGAACATCCGCTCCAGACCGGCGGCCACCTCGATCATTTCGAGTTTCGTGGTGAAATTTCCGAAACCGGATACCGAAGCCATTTCGAAAACCGGAACCTCGTCTACTCCCCTTTTGAAGTTTCAAAAACCCTCGCCGAGGAACTCCGTGCCGCATTTCTGAAAAAGTGTTCTTCGGCCAACGTCATCAAAGGACTTCGGTCCGAATTGAAGGACAAGGAAGCGCTCCTCAATGCCTGCAAGAAGCGGTATCAGGAACTTGAAACCGAGCGCGATCAGTTCCGTCAGGACTGCGACACCCTGACCGCCGAGCAGGTCCACATCATCGAAATCCTCGTCAACCGTTTTGACTGGACGCCTGAACAGATGACGGACTTGGAACACGCCATGCAGGAACATTTTCCCGGTTGGGAGTCCTGCAAGTACCTGTAACGAACGAGAACGAAGGGAAAGCCGATGTCCAAAGCGAAAACACGAAAAGTTCCTTTGAATCAAAAACTGCTCTGGACTGAAAAGGAGTTTTGCGAGCTGACCGGACTAAGTCGGACGACCCTCGCCGGGATGCGCAGTCGAGGGAAGATCACATTCCTCCGGCCCTCCGGCTGCTCGCGAAAAATTCTCTACTCGCGGGATTCGCTCGCGGATCTCACGAGGCAGAAGGAAGGAGACACCGCCGCTTGTCCACCCGCGAACTTTGCCGTCGCCTGATTCTGGCCTACCGCGTCCGTCGCCGTCTGGCCCGTGCCTGAAAACCCTTTTACCCACACACGAACCGCCATGCAGAACGAACAAAAAACCCGAATCGAAACCGTCCTTCGTCACCGCGTCCGCCGCGTCAACCTCGCCCTTTACCGGCTTCAGACGGCACGCCCGGACACGATTGAGGAAATTGAACATCACCACGTCTGGCTGGAGGAGAAATACAAGCTGGACCGCGCCATTGAACGCGCCAAACGCCTCGCCGCCTGACCACGTCACCACAGGAGCAACGCCATGAATTCAAACACCGCCCTTACGCCCGTCACCTCGGGACCGCTCGCCAACTACTCGCTGATTCAGGACGCCGAAGCCGCCCTGGAGCTGCTCGCCGCCAACCTCGGCCACGGGGGCCTGTCGCCCTCGATGATCACCAAAATCAAGTTCCCCTCCGGAGGCGGTACCACCTGGGAGATCCCGGACGTCACCGCGCCCGGCGGCATCGACAGCCAGCGCGCCATCGAGGGTGTGATCCTGCACTGGCACCAGACGCGCGCCTACTTCCAGACCCGGGAAGACAAGAAGCCGCTTTGCCGTTCAAATGACGGCCAGTTCGGCGAAGGCACGCCCGGCGGCAACTGTCACGAGTGCCGGTTGAATCAGTGGGGGTCTGACGGCAAGGGCAAGGCCTGCAAGGAAAAAATCGCCATCTATATCGTCCGCCCTTGCGACATTCTGCCGATCCGGGTGTCGATTCCTTCGACATCGCTCCGTGCCTGGCAACAGTTCGGATTCGCCCTGTTTCAGAAGCGGCGGCATTTTTCGAGCGTTGTCACCCGGCTCACGCTCAAGGCCGTCACCGACAAGAAAGACCCGTACGCCGTCGCTCAGTTCGAAGTCGCCCACCTGATGGACGAAGTCGAGGCCGCCCGGACCCGCGAGGAGCACGCCCGTTTCCTGCAAAACCTCGCGTCCTACGCCGCTCCGGACGACGAGTTCGATGACGCGCCGGCGACGCGCCGTTCGTCGAGTGTCCCGCCGCCGGAACCGCCGGACAACTACTACACCGAACCGCTCGTTTCCGCTCCGGTTACGTCGGCGCCGCCGCCCGAACCGCCGCACATCGAAACCCCTTCCTCCGCGCCTTCGTTGCCGCTTCACGCCAGCGACGCTGAAAAGCGCCGCTGTGAAGGGTATCGAGAAAGTGCCCGCCAACTGTTCAGGTTCTTGAAAGACCAGTCACAAAACCCGGAACCCGCCAAGGGAACGGATAGTTGGGGGCCGGCTGAATGGGCCGGATACCTCGCCGGGCTGCATGGCCAGACTGTCCGATTGATTCAGGGCGACGCTGAACGCCTTTTGGAATCCAAAGGACAGGCCATTTTTTCGGATGTTGACCACGAACGACTCAAAGCGCTGCCAACGGCTGAAGTCGGTGAACTCCTCAACGTCGCGAAACTGATCGAAGACAAAACGGGGATTCCATTCTGATGCGCACGAACGTGGTCTACCTGATCCATTTCGAGCGTTCGTTCCGGCACTGCCGTCATTACCTGGGCAGTGCCGTGGACCTCGACGCGCGCCTCCGTCACCACCGCGCCGGCACCGGCTCCCGGCTGCTGCGCGCGGTGGTTGCCGCCGGAATCAAGTTCGAGGTCGTGCGGACCTGGGACGGCGGGCGCCAGCTCGAACGAAAGCTCAAGAACCGCAAGAACGCGCCTAGGCTTTGCCCCATTTGTTCCCGGAGAGAAAAATGATTTCGATCGTTCCTCGTGATTATCAGGTCGAAGCCATCGACGGCATCGCCAAGGCCTACCGCCGAGGCCTTCGCACGGTGATCGTCGTCCTTCCGACCGGCGCCGGAAAGACCATCGTGTTTTCGGTGCTGATCTCTCGAAAGGGCGGACGGACGCTCGTCCTCGCGCACCGTGACGAGCTGATCTCGCAGGCCGTGAACAAAATCCGGATGGTGTTGCCCGGCGCCGACATCGGCGTTGTCGCGGCGGACCGCAACGAACACGACCGGCGGATCGTGGTTGCGTCCGTTGCGACGCTCGCGCTCCCCAAGCGGCTGCAACAGATTTCCGAGCCGTGGGACACGGTCGTGATCG
>JBDRAL010000116.1:0-38646 GCA_039793685.1 Blastocatellia bacterium NZW_1522 | reverse complement strand
CTGGGCGACGCAGGCGATTCCGCACGCGCGGCAGCTTGAAAACATGCTGCATCTGGCGCGGGCGATCACGCTCGGCGCGCTCAACCGCAACGAATCGCGCGGCGCGCACTACAAGCCGGACTTCCCGGATCGCGATGACGACAACTTCATGAAGACGACCATCGCGTCGTGGACGCCCGAAGGGCCGCAACTGACCTACGATCCGGTTCAGACGAACCTGATCGAGCCTCGCAAACGGGACTATTCGAAATGAAGCGGATGTTGTTTTTCCTGTGCGCCGTTCTCGGCGTTCTGCTGACCGCCGCCGAGGCGCGGGCCGACATTCCGACGCAGCCCGTCACCGACGTGCCGAAGGGCGTGGACGTGAAGGGAAAGTTTGTCGGCGGCCTGCGCTGGAACGACCGGAACGGCGAAAACTGGCTCATCCTCACGGAAACGGGCGAGTTCAAGTCGCCGACCCAGAAGCGCGCCGACAGCCCCGACCTCGTGGATCACGACGCCGAAATCTACGCCTACCTGTTCACGAAGACCCCCGCCGGGTTCAGGCAGGCGTGGCGGATCGTCGATTTCAACCGCAACTGCCAGTTCGACGTGAGCGCGAGTTTCGTTCAGGAGGCGACTTCGGTGACGGACCTCGACGACGACGGCGTGGCGGAAGTCTGGGTGCTTTATCGAACGGCCTGCCGCAGCGACGTCAGTCCGGCGACGATGAAGCTCATCATGTACGAAGGGGCCAACAAGTACGCCATGCGCGGCGAGACGAAAATCGGCGAGTACGGCGGCGGGATGACCCCCGACGCCGCCCTCAAGGCCGCGCCGGTGTTCCTGAAGTACGCCGAGTCGAAATGGATGAAGTTCCGCAACGAGTTCGAATCGAACAACTGATGATTCCGGAGGCCCCCGCCTCCGTCACCGACGAAAAGAGAAAACGCCATGTCTCGTGAAAAAATCGTTCTCAAGATCAAGCGCCAGGAAGGTCCCGGAAAGGCGGCCCGGTGGGAGGAGTTTTCGATTCCCTACAAGCCGAACATGAACATCATCAGTTGCCTGATGGAAATCCAGAAGAACCCGGTGACCACGCAGGGCCAGAAGACCACGCCCGTGACGTGGGACTGTAGCTGTCTGGAACACGTCTGCGGCGCCTGCTCGATGGTGATCAACGGACGCGGGCAGCAGTCGTGCAGCACGCTGGTGGACAAACTTGACGCGGGCACGATCACGCTCGAACCGCTGTCGAAGTTTCCGGTCGTGCGCGATCTTCAGGTGGACCGCAGCCGCCTGTTCAATGACCTGAAGAAAGCCAAGGCGTGGATTCCGATTGACGGGACCTACGCGATGGGACCGGGGCCGCGCATGGATCAGGAAACCGCCGACCTGCGCTACCTGCTCTCGACCTGCATGTCCTGCGCGGTCTGCATGGAGTCGTGCCCGCAGTACAACGAGAAATCGCCCTTCATCGGCCCGGCGGTGCTGAATCAGGTCCGTCTGATGAACATCCATCCGACCGGCAAGCTCAATCAGGACGAACGCCTCGATGCGATTATGAAGGAAGGCGGCATTACCGATTGCGGCAACGCCCAGAACTGCGTGAAAGCCTGCCCGAAGGAGATTCCGCTCACCGAATCCATCGCCGATCTGGGCCGCCAGACGACGATTCGCGGTCTTTTCGGCTGGCTCAAGTCATAGCCAATTTTTTACTCGCGGGAACCAAAGCGGACGATTACCGTGTCAGGTATCGTCCGCTTTTCATTTTCAACCGTCACAAAAGGAGTTTTCGCATGAACCCGCGTGCCAACCTGCTTCGTTTTCTCGCCGTCCTCGGCCTGCTCGCCTGCCTGATTCCGGCCATCGCCCGGACGCAACCCGCCGCCGATACCGATTCAATGATTTACGGCGGGGTCTCGACCCTTTACGCACTTGATCCGCTGTCGAGTACCCTCAGTTTCACCGACGGGAAGCCGGGACATGTCATTCTGAACAATCGAAGGTTCAACCGTAACAGCGACATCAATTTCGGCAATTACCTCAAGGATGGATTTTCGGTCGGGATCGAGGGCGGCCGTTACGGCACCCTCATCGATCTCGGCACGGCTGAGGAATTCGCCAAACGGAACGGATTCCAGGAAACTGTCGGAAACGGACAAGGATACGCCTCACTCCATTTCGAAAAAGACCAGCTCGTCACGCTCAAGGATTACCGAACCGGCGAATTTCAACCCCTCAAGGAAGCCGGGGATTTACTGTCCGTCCCGGACCCGAAGAAGAAACATGGCGAATCGCCGGCAATCGCCGGGCACATCTATCTGGCAAGAATTACCGACCGACACGACCCGGGATTCGAACTCGTCGTGAAATTTGTCTGCATTGCGCACACGCCGAACGAATCCGCGACGATCCGGTGGGAAGTCCTGCGCCGGACCGAGGGGACGCGTCGATAAGGGCGATCTGCGGAATCCGACATTCCCGAAAACTCTGCAACGGAATTGACAAGCTGGGGGCGCGTCACTATGGTTTCGCGTCCTCAACGGTATTTCATTTTCCCGCGGGACGATTTCGTGATGAAGCCGTTTATCCATGCGGGAATTCGTGAAATCGGCCGTTTTCGGGAAAGCCTTTCTGAAGGAGAACGAACAGGATGTTGGACAAGAAAATCATCGCCGAACAACAGGAAAAGCTGCTCGCCAAACGCAAGGAACTCTACGCCTCGCTGAACCTCAAATCGCAGTCAAACGACTCGGACGACGAGGTCAAGGACCCGCTTGACGCGGCCGTGACCTACACCAACCGCGAACTGGTCGCCCGCGAAGTCGAACAGTATCGCGCGCTGTTGCAGGATGTCGAAGACGCGCTTGGGCGTATTGAAGACGGTTCCTACGGCGTGTGCCTCGGCTCGGGCGACGACATTCCCGTCAAGCGGCTTCAGGCGATTCCGTGGGCGCGCTACACCGCCGCCTATCAGGAAAAACTTGAACAGGGCCTCGTCAGCGAATAAGCCATTTTCAAACAAAATCTTCGAAGGCGAATGCCCGTCATTCGCCTTTTGACTTTTGCGCCACCATGTCCACTTTTGCCCAGCGCCTTTCCGAAATTCAGTCGCGCATCGCGGACGCCTCCGCCCGCGCGGGACGCGACGCGCGCGAGGTGACGCTCATCGCCGTTTCGAAAACCCATCCCGTCGAGGCGGTTCTGGAAGCAATCGAGGCGGGCGTGACCGATTTCGGCGAAAACCGCGTCCAGGAAGCGATGACGAAGATTCCCTTCGTTGCCGATGCTGACATTCGCTGGCATCTCATCGGCCATCTTCAAAGCAACAAGGCCAAGCCGGCGGCGGAGAACTTCGCCTGCGTTCAATCCGTCGATTCCGCCGCGCTCGCCGCGCGCCTCGACCGGCTGGCGGGCGAGGCCGGACGCACGCTGTCGGTTCTGCTTCAGGTCAAGCTCGGCGATGAGGAAAGCAAGTCGGGGATGGAGGAAACGGATCTTGTAAATGTTTTTCGGGAAGCCCGCGAAATGCCGCATCTGCGTGTCGCGGGACTGATGGCGATTCCACCCTTTCTTGAAAATCCGGAGGACGTCCGCCCGTTTTTTCGCCGACTGCGCGAGTGGCGTGACGCCATCAACGAACGTTTTCCGGAAACGCCGCTCAATGAACTTTCAATGGGTATGAGCCACGACTTCGAGGTCGCAATCGAGGAAGGCGCGACGATGGTCCGCGTCGGCACGGCGCTGTTCGGCAGCCGGACCTACACTCAGTAGCCGAATCGGTCGGCTTCGCTTTTTTTCACCACAGAGGCACAGAGATCACACAGAGGGCCGCGGAGTTTTTGAACTTCTCAGTGAACCTCTGTGACTTCTCTGCGCCTCCGTGGTGAAAAACAAACCCCTTTCCATTTCGCCACTTCGCCCGGAAAATCGGCAGCATTTCACCCCGCTTCCGATCTGCTTCCGGGCCTTCGCATTTTTTCCGGAAAATTTTTTTCGTTTTGTGCCAACCGAATTCCGCGCGCCGGGTCTATGACGGCAGCAGGAAGAAAGGACCGGCCTCGTGAGCGAAGAACAGCGTCTGATTCAGCAGTCACAAAACGGCGACCCGGACGCATTCTGTCAGTTGGCCCGGCAGTACGAGCGGCGCGTCTTCGCGCTGGCGCTCCATTACTGCGGCAATCCCCACGACGCGGAGGATCTGTCGCAGGAAGTCTGGCTCAAGGCGTTTCGCGCTATCGGGACGTTTCGCGGCGAGTCGGGGTTTTATACGTGGGTGCGCCAGATCACGATCAACACCTTTCTCAACCGGCAACGGGAGACGGTGGTGACCAAAGGCGAGGAGCGGATGGCGGTGAAGCTGGACGATCTGGCCGTCCTTGATGAAACGGACGGCTCAACCGACGGCTTCGGCAAGGACTTCGAAAACACGCTGCACCAGAAAATGCTGGTCGAGCGCGTTTTCGCCGGACTCAGCGAACTCACGCCGCAGCAACGTCTGATTTTCCTGTTGAAACATCGCGAGGGTCTGACCTGCGAGGAAATCTCGCGGTCCTGCGAGGTGTCGCCCGGCACGGTAAAGAAGTCGCTTTTTCGAACGGTTCATCGCCTGCGGGATTTTCTCGGCATCGGAGACTCGGAAGGGAGCGGTCATGCACGATTGCGCGAAGACACAAGAACAACTCGTTGACCTTCTGCTCGGCGAACTCGATCCGGCGGAAGCCCGGCTGGTCGCGGCGGAAGCCGAAGCCTGCGCCGACTGTCGCCGCGAACACGCCGCGCTGGCGGAAACGCTGCGCGCCTTCGATCGCGCGTCCGACGCGGCGCTGCCGGAAGAATCCTTCTGGGCGGGCTATCACGAACGGCTGCGTGAAAAGATCACCGCCGAGGCGACCGGTGGCGGAGGCACGAACGTACTGATGTTCCGCCTTCCGGGCACGCGCTTCCGTTTCACGCCGATGCAGGCCGCGGCGGCGCTGCTCATCATCGGGTTGGTTGGCGGCGGATTGTGGGTTGCTCTTCGTTCGGGAGGTTCATCCCCGAGCATCATCAAAGTTATTGATCCGTTGCCGGAAACCGCCGGTACGCAGGCGCCCCCGCGCAAGGAAGAAACACGCCCGATGCCGGAACGGATTCCGCAAGAAGCGCCGACACCGATCCCGGTGAAAACACCGCCTACGCGGAAGAACTCCCCGGCTACCCCGAAGCCGCACCGTCGCGCGCCGGAAGGGATTACGCCTGAAACTACGCGCCCGACCGAACTCCCGCTGCTTGCCGTGGGGCTGCCGACCCCGGCATTCGCGCCGGACACGGTCAGCCACTTTGAAAAGGCGCAGTTCGTACTGCGGACGCTCCGCAACAGCACGGACGCGGAAGTCGCCGAAACAATCGCCTATGAACGCCAGCGTTCGCGCGGTCTGCTCACGCACAACATCGTGCTGCGGCGCGAAGCCGAGCGCAGCGGGAATGTCCCGCTCAGCAACGTTCTCAACCAGCTTGAGCCGCTGCTCATCGACATCGCCAACCTTCCCGACAAGCCGTCGAAGGAAGAGGTACAGGCAATTCGCGAGCGCATGCGGCGCAAGGAAATCATCGCCACGCTCCAGACCTACAGCCGCCTGAACGACACGCCGAATCCGTCATCCATCGGCCAATAAACTCCACGCTTTTTCCTCGGGAGAACGAACAATGAACATGAATCGCACCACTCTTCTTCGCACGTCGCTTTCCGCCGCGTTTTTCGTCGGCTGCCTCTGCCTGACGCCCGGCCTGCCGTTCGTCAAAACAACCAGCGCCGACGCCGGTCAGGTGGAGAAATTCAACCGCTTCGTTCAGGCGAGCAATTCCAATGATTCCGCGATGAACCTGTTCCGGGAAGCCCGCGAACTCATCGAAAACGAAAACTGGAAGCAGGCGGAAAAGAAATTTCAGACGTTCATCCGCGATTTTCCGAAGCATGAAAACGTAGACGCCGCGATGTACTGGCGCGCCTTTTCGCTCAAGAAGCTGGACAAGCTCCCTGAAGCCGACGAAGCGGCGAAGAAGCTGATCGAAAGCAATCCGGACTCGCGCTGGGCCGAGGACGCCCGCGCCCTGCGCGCCGAAGTCGCGGCGAAACTGGGGAATGGGCGGGTCATCGAAGAGGGCCTCGACGGTGAAAGCGAAACCAAGCAGATCGCGCTTCAGAGCCTCTTTCAATCGAACCCGCAGCGTGCCACGGAAGTCGCGCTGGAACTGCTGAAATCGCCGAAGGCGAGCCTCCAACTGAAGCGGACGGCGGTGTCGATGATCGGCATCTACGGCGGGACGTCCGGGCGCGCCGCGCTGCTCGACATCGCGCGGACCCAGAAGGATCAGGAAATGCAGAAGAACGCCGTCTTCTGGATCGGCCAGCAGGGCGGCGAGGAAGCGGTGACGGCGTTGATGGGAATCTACAATGAATCGTCGGACGAGGATTTGAAGAAACAGATCCTGTTCTCGATTTCGCAGAACCGCAGCCCGCTCGCGCGCACCAAACTCGTCGAAGTCGCGCGGGCCGGGAGCAGCGTCGCGCTCCGCAAGCAGGCCATCTTCGCCCTGTCGCAGAACGGCGGCGACGGCGGATTCGATGAACTGTCACGGCTTTTCGACAGCGAACGCGACGATGACGTCCGCGACCAGATTCTGTTCGCCATCAGCCAGTCGCACAACGAGAAGTCGTACGCCAAATTGCTTGAAATCGCGCGTGGAACGAGCAGCATCGAAGTTCGCAAGAAAGCCATTTTCTGGCTCGGTCAGGGACGCGGTTCGTCCACGGTCCCGCTGCTGATCGAACTCTACGACGGCGAGAAAACCCCCGAAATCAAGGATCAACTCGTTTTCTCGCTCTCCCAGTGCAGTGACAAGGCCGCCCTCCGCAAGCTGATGAAGATCGCCAGGGAAGACAGTTCACCTGAACTCCGCAAGAAAGCCCTGTTCTGGATCGGCCAGAGCCGCGACCCGGAAGCCGCCAAGTTTCTGGAAGACCTTTTGAAATAACGCTCCGCGCTTTTTTCTTCGCCGACACTTTTTACCCAACAAACGCAACGGCACGCCTCCCGCGCGAACCAATCGAAGCTTCGGCCTCGAACGGTTCGTCGCCGGGATGACTGTTGCCGAAAAAAGGAGATCACAATGGATCCGAAGACGCTTTCCCTCGTTGTCGCGCTCGCGCTGGCCTGGTCCGCCGACGGGTGCATCTCGAACGCCGCCGTCACGCCCACGCCGAACCCGCCGGTTCAACGGCAGGAATCGAAGCCGCTTCAAGTACAAACCTTCACGCCCGTCGAGGGCACGAACCTCGAAGCGAAACGGCAGGCCGCCATTGCCCGGGGACGCGCCGCCGCAAACCGGAATGAATTCTGGGTGGCGTATCAGTTCACGCCGCGACCCGGCGTGGTCGTGGAAGCCGAGTGGGTTGACGGAGACGGGAAACGGGGAGTCATGACCGGCGGCGTCTGGGACGACAACCGCTATGAAACGCGCAATCTCGGCGTCTTCATCCGCTATGACGCGGCGGGCGAGAAGATTGTCCGGCTCGATGTTCACAATCTCGAACGCACGTTCAAATCCGAGTACCCAGTGTACTGGCTGGGGCAGGTCACGAACGCGGAAAGCCTCGATTTTCTCGAACGGACCGTCAACGAACAAAACGGGCGCAAGGTCTGTGACGAAGGCGTGATGGCCATCGGCGTGCATGACCACGCGCGCGTGGCGGGAATCCTCAAATCGTTCGCCGCGCCCGGCAAGGCATCGGAAATCCGTCGCTCGGCGGTGTTCTGGCTCGGCCAGATCGAAGGCGAACAGGCGTTTCTGACGGACCTCATCCGCAATGAAAACGAGGAGCAGGAAATCCGCAAACAGGCCGCGTTTTCGCTCGGCGTCAGCAAAAACCCCGGCGTCATCGGGATGCTTGAGCAGTTGTACGGGAGCGTGCAGTCGCGCGAAGTACGGAAGCAGATCATCTTCGCCGCGTCGGTCAACCATGACGCCGACGGCTCGGCTCGCTTTCTGATTCAGGCGGCGACGACCGAAAAGGATACCGACGTCAGGAAGCAGGCCATTTTCTGGCTCGGCCAGAAAGCCGGAAAGAAGACGCTCGACGCGCTGGCCGACACCATTGACAACGATCCCGAAACGGAAGTGCAGAAACAGGCCGTCTTCGCCGTCAGCCAGCGTCCGAAGGATGAAGCCGTGCCGATTCTCATCAAGGTCGCGAAGACCCATCCGAAAACGGCGGTCCGCAAGCAGGCGTACTTCTGGCTCGGTCAGACCGGCGATCCGCGCGCGGTCGAGTTCTTCAAGGAACAGCTTCTCAAGTAAAAAAACAACAATCGGTTTGAGAACCTCTTTCGCCCGCGTATCGGTCCGACCGGTGCGCGGGCATTTTTCATGTACAAAAGAAGTGATTCGACCTTGCCGTAAAAAGAAATTTGGCCGATACTCGCCCTTGCCTATGTTGGGGAACCCATAATCGAACCAACACCATCCACGAGGGATTCCCGATGAAAATCTCCACACTTCTTTCTCTCTCGATCTCCGTTTCATTTTTTCTGTGCCTCGTTTTCGTTGCTCCGTTCACCGGGGCGTCACGCCCGGTTTTCGCGCAAGGCAACACTGCCGCGAACGCCGTCGTCACGGGCAAGCTGAACGACGCCAACGGCCCCATCGTCAATGCTCAGGTCACGCTGAATTCGTTCCGCGATGAAAAATGCGTCAAGCTTTTCCTGAGCCATACGCAGTCCGAGAAAGTCATGGAACAGCTTTCGGAATGCGTGACCGACATCGGTCCGGTGAATCCCGATGACAAAGGCGTGTACCGGTTTGAAAACCTGAAGCCGGGTCATTATGCGCTGGTTGTCGCGTGGAATCTGTCGCCGAAGCTGAAGAAGCCGATCATGGTTTTCCAAAAGGGTGACTTCGTCATCAGCTACTTCGAGAATGCCCCATTCAACAGCGTCGCGACGGGGAAGCCGTTTCAGCTTGCCGCAAACACCACGGCAACTCAGGATTTCGACTACACCAAGGGCCAGATCACGAAGGAAATTTCACCCAAGTGAGGGGGGCGAATGGACCGTGCCCGGCGTATGTCGGAACTCGCCGCTGCCATTGAACGCCTTTACGAGGCGTTCGCCAATGAACCCAAACCTCGGCAGGTCAGCACCTGTCCTTGCTGTCTGTCGCCGGAAGAAGCACAGGTATTACTCAATACCCCGCTTCGTGAGTTGAGTTCAGACCAGCTTTCCAGCTACGGCTCATCCGTCTTGTTGACGGTTGGCGGCGTTGAAGACTTTCGATATTTCTTTCCCAGACTGCTTGATATTTCCATTCACGAGTCTGGCTGGTGGCCGGATAGAGAAATTGTCGTAAGCAAACTCCGGCTTGGCGAGTGGCAAACCTGGGAAGACGGGCAGCGGGAAGCCGTCATCGGCGTTATCCGTGAAGCGTTTCGAAATGAACTTCCGCAAGCCGCGGCCGATGCCGGAAACATTGACGCCTGGCTTTGCGGACTTGCACTCGCCGATGCCGACGTGACGCCGTTTCTCGCGATGCTCGCGGAGCCGGAAAACGAGGAAGCATTGTTTGAATACTACCTGTTGAATTCAGCCAAAATCACGAAAGGCAAGCTTCAGAACGCCTTCTGGGGCGGCAACCGTGACGCTCAACGACCCATCGTCGCATGGCTTACATCCGGACCAATTCAGGAAATCGTGGAACGGATTCAACGGTCAAAATATGGCGGTAGGTAAAAGCCGGCCTCAACGTATCGAAAGTGAATTTCCATGGACCGCACCCGCGCCTTGTATCTTTTATCGAAAGGCCCCGAATCCGTCGCCCGCTGGAATCGCTGGCGGCTCCGTGGCGAAGCTACGCCGAATCTGAGTCGTGCCTCGTTCGTTCGCTGCAATCAACCGGACGCCAATCTTTCGGAAATGGCGCTGGAACAAGCCAACTTCACATACGCCGATTTGACCGGGGCGACCTTTATGGGCAGCGATCTCACCAAAGCGAGATTCGGTCGGGCAGTGCTCGTCGATGTCACGTTCGAGAATTGCAATCTGACCGAGGCTGAATTCCATTACGCCGACCTCGGCGGCGCGGTGATGGCGGATGCCCAACTCCTGCGGACGAATTTTACGGGCGCCTATCTGTGCGGGGCGGACCTGAGTCGGGCATCGTTTCAAGACTGTTCATTTAAAAGTGTTCAATACGATGCTCGAACCAAATGGCCGGAAGGCTTCGATCCGGGTGCGCTCGGCCTCACGCCTTGGCCTGATTGAAGAAAGGCATTTCCGATGAACTTCGTGATTGCCGTGCTGTTGCTGGTCTTTTTCCTCACGACCGCGCTGCTGCATTTCTACTGGGCGGCGGGCGGTGGCGCGGGCAAGACGGCGGCGGTGCCGCACGTCGGGGAAAAGCCGCTGTTCGTGCCGTCGAAACTTTCAACGGTTGCGGTCGGCATCGCGCTGCTCGGCATGGGCGCGATGGTTTTATGGCGCGTCAATGCGTTTTCACTCCCTTTCCCGCGTGTCTGGTCAACGGTTGGAACTTCGCTTATCGCCACGGCGTTTACCTTGCGTGCGGTTGGGGAATTCAAATACGTCGGGTTTTTCAAACGTGTCCGTGGGACGCAATTCGCCCGCATGGATACACGGTTTTATTCGCCGCTATGCCTCGGCGTGGCGGCCGGACTCTGGATTCTCGCGCTGGCGTGAGCCGCGCTTCACGGGAAAGGTTCGACGTTCATGAAAAAGACCGTATGCGTCTTTCAGGCCGCGCTTCTGACCACGGGATTTCTGGCCGTCGCCGGTTGTCATCACAAAGATCAAACTTCAAAAGACAAGCCATCCGCGCCACCGGTCCCGGTTGTCGAAAAACCAAAGGGCGATCCGATTGATCTGGTTGCCATTCGCCACGTCGCGCCGAAAGGTCGTTTTCAGGACGCGTACTACAACCCTGACCTTCAACCGGCCATTGATCGGCTGGTTGCGCGCGGACCGGAAGGGATTGATTTTCTGATTTCAAAAATCAGTGACAACCGGAAAACGAAAACTCAGGTTTTTGATTTCTGGCCGGTTGTCCGGGTCGGAGACGTGGCGTTTCTTCTTTTTTGTTATTTGTTCACTGATGCCTCGTGGGAGCATTCCACCGTGCCGGGAATTTCCCTTGAAGCGTTTGTGGAAGACAAAGATCAAGACCAACCCTGGTTTAACAACTACTATGCCCACCTTGAGAAATACGGTCGCAAGTCGCTTCAAAAGAAGTGTGCCGAGGCATGGGCGAAGTATCGCGACAACGTCGTCTGGGATGCGAAAGACCGCTGTTTCAAGCTGAAAAACAAGTAAAGACGAGGCTTTTGCGCCGTGAAGGAACTCAAACCACCCCAGCCGCTTCCGCCCACGTTCGATTCCTTCACGGTCTTTCTGGCCGGTTCGATTGAAATGGGCGCGGCGGAAGACTGGCAGGCGGTCATCGCCCGCGCGCTCGCCGATCTCGACCTTGTCATCCTCAATCCGCGCCGCGATGCGTGGGACGCCTCCTGGCCGCAGGACGCCGATTTCGGACCGTTTCGCGAACAGGTGGAGTGGGAACTCGACGCGCAGGAACGCGCCGAACTCATCGTTTTCTACTTCGCGCCCGACACCCGCGCGCCGATTACGCTGCTCGAACTCGGCCTCGCCGCCGGTCGCAAGCGCGCAGTCGTGTGCTGCCCCGACGGCTACTGGCGCAAGGGCAACGTGGACATCGTCTGCCGCCGCCATGCCATTCCGATGGCCGCCGACCTCGACGAACTCATCGCCCACATTCGAAAAGAATTTTTTGCGTGGTGATACCGGAATGGCCGGTTTCTCGCTTATGGAAGGGAAACGCCTTTCCCGTACCGAAAGGTCCGAATCCGACGGGCGGAGTTGACTGAAACTCCGTTCGTCCTTCGGGATGAACCGCATCACGCGATTTTGTGAGAGAAACCGATGAAGAACGCATTGCTGGCCGGTCTGCTGACGCTGGGGTTTTCGTTTGTCGCCGTGGCCGATGTTGCCCCGAAAATCACCAAAACCGTTCCGCCGGAAACAAAACGCGACGCCGCGCTCGAAACCGCCCTGCTGGCCCAACTCGATGAAGAAGACGGGACGCCAGCCAGCCCCGTGACCTACTGGTACAACCGGGTCGATCTGAATGAAGACGGGACGCCCGAGGTCGTCATGGGCATCACCGCGCGCTCCGTCTGCGGCTCCGGCGGATGCAACACGTTCGTCTTTCAGAAAGAAGGCGATGCCTACCGCCTCGTGACGCGCATCTCGGTCGCGCGCAATCCGCTCGTCGTCAGCGAACACCGCACCAACGGCTGGCATGACCTGATTCTGCCGGTCGGCGGCGGCGGAATCGAACCCGGCCACGCGATTCTCAAATTCGACGGAAAAACCTATCCCGACAACCCGACCGTCGAACCCGCCGAACCGTTGAAAAAACCTGTTTCCGGCACGTCATACCTCGACGACAACACGGACGGCATCGTCATCAAGTCGCGCAAATGAAAAACCGCCGCCGGTTCAACTCGGCGGCGGTTCGTCAATCACCGATTCTTCTTCATCCACGGGCGGAAACTCGATTCGGTCGAAAATATCGGCGAGTCGCAACACGCAGTCGATGGATTCGAAACGAATCGTGCTTTCAATTCCCGATACCGACTCGTAAAACCATCCGCCTTCGGGGTTTCGAAAGAAACGTTCAACACGCGGCGCGTCCTGCGCGACGATGACGTATTCATTCAGCGATTCGACCTGCTGATACCGAATCCACTTTTCGCCGCGATCGTAATTTTCCGTGGATGGCGACAGGACTTCCACGATGAGCGTCGGATTCGTCAGCGTGTCGGTTCGCTTCTGAAAAAATTGAGCGGGTCCGCACACGACGGTCACATCGGGGTAAACAATCGTGCCCTTCGGCGAGACACAGACCTTCATGTTCGGCGAGTAGGTCGCGCAAGGCTTACCCTTTAATTGGGCGCTGATTTCACGAATCAAATTGACATTCACAAGGCTATGCGACGGACTTTCCCCAGCCATTGCGAGAATCTGACCGTCAAGAAATTCATGGCGTTCGACCGCTTCGGTTTCCATCGCGAAGTATTCTTCCAGCGTGTAATGTCGTCGGGGTTTCGGACTGCTCATCGCCGGTCTCCTGCAATGAAGTACGTTTGACGGAAATTTTAACAGCCGCAATGCGGACGGAACACGGATTTGTGCCATAAAAACGGCGGCCTCGGAAAACCGGGGCCGCCGTTCGAGGGTCGGATGGGGAAGTGGAACACCGTTTATTCAAGCCGGTAGTTCGGCGCTTCCTTGGTGATGATGACGTCGTGGACGTGGCTTTCCTTGAGGCCCGCCGACGTAATCTTGACGAACTTCGCCTTGACCTTGAGTTCGGGAATCGTGCGGCATCCGGTGTAGCCCATCCCGGCGCGCACGCCGCCGACAAGTTGCGTGACCATCGCGGCGAGCGTCCCCTTGTAGGGCACGCGGCCTTCGATGCCTTCCGGCACAAGCTTCGATTCGAGCGCTTCCTGATCCTGGCCGTAGCGATCCTTGCTGCCTTCCTTCATCGCTGCAATCGAACCCATCCCGCGATAGCTCTTGAAGCTGCGGCCTTGATACAGAATGAGTTCGCCGGGGCTTTCGTCCGTACCGGCAAAGAGCGATCCGATCATCACCGAATCGGCGCCGGCGGCGATGGCTTTGGTGACGTCGCCCGAAAACTTGATGCCGCCGTCGGCGATGATCGGCACGCCCGCGTCCTTCGCGGCTCCGGCGCATTCGAGAATCGCCGTCACCTGCGGTACGCCGATGCCTGAGACAACGCGCGTGGTGCAAATCGACCCGGGGCCTATCCCGACCTTGACCGCGTCCACGCCCGCGTCGATGAGTTCGCGCGCGCCGTCGGCGGTGGCCACGTTGCCCGCGACGAGATCGACTTCCGGATATTTCTTCTTCACTTCCGCCACCGCCGCGAGGACGCGCGACGAGTGTCCGTGCGCCGTGTCGATGACGAGCGCGTCCACGCGGGCCGCGACGAGTTCGGCGGCGCGTTCGAGATAGTCGCCGGTCGCGCCGATGGCGGCGGCGACGCGCAGCCGGCCGAGGCCGTCCTTGGTCGCGAGCGGATACCGAATTGCCTTTTGAATGTCCTTGACCGTGATGAGGCCCTTGAGGCGGAACTCTTCATCCACCACGAGCAGTTTTTCGACGCGGTGCTTCTGAAGAATGCCGCGCGCTTCCTGAAGGGTCGTCCCGACCGGAACGGTGATGAGGTTTTCCTTCGTCATCACTTCCGAAATCGGCAGATCGAGCCGCGTTTCAAAGCGCAGGTCGCGGTTGGTAAGAATGCCGACGAGGCGGCCGTCTTCCGGGCGGACGATGGGCACGCCCGAAATGTGAAAGCGCGACATCAGGTTGAGCGCTTCCGAAATGAGCCGGTCGGGCGTCATCGTCACCGGATCGACAATCATCCCGCTTTCCGAACGTTTGACCTTGTCCACTTCGTCGCGCTGGCCCGCGATGGAGAGGTTTTTGTGAACGACCCCGATGCCGCCCTGCTGCGCGAGGGCGATGGCCATGGCGGCCTCGGTGACGGTGTCCATCGCCGAGCTGACGATCGGAACGTTGATGCGGATGTTGCGCGAAAAAACGGTGGTGGTGTCGGTTTCGGTGGGAAGAACGTCGCTCTTGGCGGGGAGGAGCAGCACGTCGTCGAACGTGAGCGCTTCCTGAATTTCTCGAATGCTCATGGCCTCAGTCCACTGTGGAAGGGTTATGAATTTTTGATTGAAGATCGAAGATTGAAGATTTTTGATTGGCGGAGAACCGAGTCTCCGTGGCCTGAAATCGAAAATCTGAAATCTGAAATCTGGAATCGAAAATTCGTTCGGTTCCGGTTCGAAAACGCGGTGGGCGTCGGAGGAAGAACCGGGAAGGACGTATTGGCGCGGCATCCTACGGTTTTCGAACGGGGCGGCGCAAGGGCGCGTGGCCGTCCCGCCGGTCGGCCCGGCTTGGCACGGGGCCGCCGGATGCGCTACACACCGCCCTTCCTTCATTCATCCATCTTTTTTCGAGGAATGTCAGCCGTGCCGAAACGCTACTGGCTCATGAAATCCGAGCCGTCCGTCTTTTCGATTCAGGACCTTCAAAACGCGCCGAACCAGACGACGAGCTGGGAAGGCGTCCGCAACTATCAGGCCCGCAACTTCCTGCGCGACGACATGAAGGTGGGCGACGGAGTGCTGTTCTACCACAGCAACGCCGAGCCGCCGGGCGTCGCTGGCATCGCCGAAATCGTCCGCGCGGGCTATCCCGATCCGCACGCCTTTGACCTGGACCACAAGTACTACGACCCGAAAAGCAAACCGAGCGCGCCGACGTGGTACATGGTGGACATCAAGCTCGTCGGCATTTTTCCCCGCCTGATTGCGCTCGAAGAACTCAAGGCCACCGCCGGACTTGAGGACATGATGGTGACCAAGCGTGGTTCGCGGCTTTCCGTCCAGCCGGTCACGCCGGAGGAGTGGAAAATCGTGACGAAGCTGGCGAAGAAATTGAAGATTTAAGATTTTCGATTGAAGATTTTGGAAATCGGGCCGACGAACGGGATTTCCGGCAGTCAAAAATACGGCGCAGATTTCTTCAATCGAAAATCTGTTCGATGAGCCGGATTTCCGGCAGTCAAAAATACGGGGCGGGTTTCTCCAATCGAAAATCTTCAATCTTCAATCGAAAATTCGCGAAAGAAGAAATCGCAAGGGAAGGGGACGACCATGGCGAGTCATTTTTCGTCTATCGGATTTCCGATTGCCGATGAAGCTGATTTCGAGCGTACCGGAAATCAGGCCATCGAGGCCGGGCAGGGCTTTCCCGTTCCAGGTCTTGGAACGTACGTTCTCTGGGAAGTCGGCGAAGGTATCGAACTTTGGGTTCACATTGATCCTGAAAACTACATCTGCGGCTTCAATCCGCATTTCTCGGGCGTGACCCGGATTCGGGTGGGCGTCCTGGGGGAAAAAACCGAGGGGCTTGCCGGGCCGCTGGATGGATGCCTTCGCGGATGGGCGAGTCCACCGGAGGGCCAGCCTGATCTGGGCGAATACCCGTTCGTCTTCGATATTCCCGACCGCCATCTTCGTTCACTGGAATTTCCTTCAATTCAAACCTTTGGAATCACTGGATTTGCCCATTCCCTTGAAGTGTTCACGGATGAAAACGACTACGGTCGGAAGATGCGGGAAGGGAAAGCCGAGGACGAGCCGATCTGGGCCCACGAGTCGTTTCTGCCGCTCGGCTTGTTCTCGCCGGGTGACGAAGACGCCGGAGGGGACGACGAAGTCAATAAAGACGGCGAGGTCGAACGCAATGAGGCTCATCCGGTCGCTTTTTTCACGGGAACCGTGCTCGCTGCCCGCGAAATCGTGAATCCTTTTACGAATATTCCTTTTCAATGGGCGAGCGTCCGAACCTACGGCGGGGAATACGACATCGTTGCCGACCGAGAACTTCTGGCGCGCCCGCTCGAACCGGGAAACATCGTTCAGGGCGAATTCTGGCTCACCGGCCGCCTCGCTGAGGAACGAGAGAATTGAAGATTGCAGATTGAAGATTTTCGATTGAGGGAAATCAGGCGGATGGAATTGAAGATTGAAGATTGCAGATTTTCGATTGAAGATTCGATTGAAGATCTGAATTGGCGAATCTAGGGACAAATTTTTCCGAAGCGTTTCGTGGGGGCCGGATGTCGATCCCGCAACCAATCGAAAATCTTCAATCTTCAATCTTCAATCGAAAATTCCCCGGTCCGGCGCGAAGAAACAGGCCTTGCTTGACGGTCCTTGGGGTGCGTGCTAGCTTCGCCCTCTTCGTTCGACCCCAAGAAATACGACCTTTTTCAAGGAAACCCGCATCCGTGTCGGAAACCGTCAAACGTACGCCCCTGAACGCCGCCCACCGCGCGCTCGGCGCCAAGATGGTCGATTTTGCCGGCTGGGACATGCCGGTCGAATACGCCGGACTCGTCGCCGAACACATGGCCGTCCGGACCGCCGCCGGTCTGTTTGACGTAAGCCACATGGGTGAAATCACGGTGCGCGGCGCGGATGCGCTGCCGTTCCTTCAAAAAGTCACCTGCAACGACGTTTCAAAACTGGTTGACGGACAGATTCAGTACTCCGGGCTGATGACCGAGCAGGGAACGTTCGTGGATGACATCCTCGTTCACAAGTTCGCCGACAACGACTATTTCATCTGCGTCAACGCCTCGAACGCCGACAAGGATTACGCGCATTTCCTGAAGTACGCCGACGGATTCGACGTCGAGGTGGTCAACGCGAGCGCGGATTATTCGCAGATTGCGTTGCAGGGACCGCGCATGATCGAGATTCTTCAGCCGCTCATCGCGGAAGACCTCGCGGCGCTCAAGTACTACCGCTTTGCCCGCAACGTGTCGCTGTTCGGCCTGAACGTGATGGTCACGCGCACGGGCTACACCGGCGAGGACGGCGTGGAAATCTACAGCGCGCCGGACGACGCGGAAAAAATCTGGACCGGCCTGCTCGACGCGGGCCGCGACGCGGGACTCGTTCCGGCGGGACTGGGCGCGCGCAACACGCTGCGCCTCGAAGCCAAGATGGCGCTTTACGGTCACGAAATCGACGACACGACGACGGTTCTGGAAGCCGACCTCGGCTGGATCTGCAAGCTCGACAAGGGCGACTTCCTCGGCAGCGACATTCTGAAGAAGCAGAAGGCCGAGGGCGTGACGCGCAAGCTGGTCGGGTTCGAAGTCGAGGACCGCGCCCCGGTGCGCGACGGCTACACGATCGTGGCCGACGGAAAGGAAGTCGGGCGGGTGACGTCCGGCAGTCCGTCCCCGTTGCTCAAGAAAAACATCGGTCTGGCCTACCTTCCGGTCGAACTGACCGCGGTCGGCACGGCGATTTCCGCGGTGGTGCGCGGGCGCGAAGTTCCCTGTCGCGTCGCGGCCACCCCGTTCTATAAAAGACAAAAGTAGCTTCGTCGTTTCAGGCCGCGGTCGCCGGTTGCTCCCGCAACCAGCCGCTCGCGGAGTGTGGCGCGCGGCTCGAACGTTCAAATGCGAGGCAAGTAGTCATGGCGAACTATCCCGATGATTTGCAGTACACCAAAGACCACGAGTGGATCCGCGTCTCCGGCGACAGCGGCCGCGTGGGCATCACCTACTACGCGCAGGAATCGCTGGGCGACGTCGTGTACGTTGACCTGCCGAAAGTCGGCGTGAAGGTCACGGCCAACGAACCGTTCGGCTCGGTCGAATCGGTCAAGGCGGTGAGCGAGCTTTTCTCGCCCGTCAGCGGCGAAGTGGTGGAAATCAACGAAAAGCTCAACGACTCCCCTGAACTCGTCAACTCCACGCCCTACGAGGACGGCTGGATGATCATCATCAAGCTTTCCAACCCGAGCGAAGTCGACGCGCTGCTGTCGGCGGCGGAGTATGAAGATTTTCTGAACGAAAAGTAGGGAACAAGGGATCAGGGGGCAGGGATCAGGGAACAGGTTGAAGCCGGGCCGCGTGTCTTCGGTTTTACCGCCCTCTTTCCACAACGGCTTTTTCTGATCCCTGACTCCTGATCCCTGATCCCTTCCCATGCGATACATCCCTAACGCCATTGCCGAACGCGACGCCATGCTCGAAGCCATGGGAGTCGCGAACATCGCCGAACTCTTCCGGGGCATTCCCGAGCATCTGCGGCTCAACCGCGCGCTCGACCTGCCGCCCGCGCAGAGCGAACTCGAACTCATCGAGTCCTTCAGCGAAATCGCCGGACAGAACCGCAATCCCGAAACCTTCACGTCGTTTCTGGGCGCGGGCGTGTATGACCACGTCCGTCCGCTCATCATCGACACGCTCGTTTCGCGGTCCGAGTTCTACACGTCCTACACGCCGTACCAGCCGGAAATCAATCAGGGCACGTTGCAGGCGGTTTTCGAATACCAGACCTTCATCTGCCAATTGACCGGAATGGCCGTGTCGAACGCCTCGATGTACGACGGAGCGACCTCGCTTGCCGAGGCGATGCTGATGGCCGTCCGGACGACCAACCGTTACAAGGTGGTGATGTCGGCGGGGATTCATCCGGAATACCGCGCCGTGTGCGATACCTACGCGCGGCGGGCGGGTGTCGAAATCGTGACGGTGGACGTGACCGACGCCGGAACGACCGCGATTGACGGCCTGCCGGTGGACGACAAAACCGCCTGCGTGCTGATCCAGTCACCGAACTTCTTCGGGTGCGTGGAAGACATCAAGCCGTTCGCGGACGCCGCGCGCAAGGTCAACGCGGTGTCGGTCGTGTGCGTGGCGGAAGCGATTTCGCTTGGCGTACTGGCCGCTCCCGGCGACGCGGGCGCGGACGTGGTGGTCGGGGAAGGGCAGTCGTTCGGCATCGCGCCGAGCTTCGGCGGTCCGCACCTCGGATTCTTCGCCGCGACCGAGCGCTTCACGCGCCAGATGCCGGGCCGTCTCATTGGCCAGGCGTTCGACAAGGACGGCAATCGCGGCTACGTCATCACGATGGCGACGCGCGAACAGCACATCCGCCGCGAAAAGGCCACGTCGAACATTTGCAGCAACGAAGGGCTGTGCGCCCTCGCGGCCAGCATCTACCTCTCGACGGTCGGCAAGCAGGGCCTCAAGGAAATCGCGCTCCGCAACATGCAGAAGGCGGCCTATGCCCTGAGCGAAATCGAAAAGCTGCCGGGCTACGCGCGCCGCTACTCGGGGCCGTTCTTCAACGAGTTCGTGGTGACCACGCCGGTTCCCGCCGAAACCATCGTGAACGATCTGCTCGCGAAGGATCTGCTCGCCGGACTGCCGCTCGCGAAGTACGACGCGAATCGTCCCAACGACCTCCTCGTCTGCGTGACCGAAAACATCTCGCGGAAAGCCATCGACCGCTTCGTCTCGGAACTCGCCGGTTACACGGCCTGACCCCGACGAGTCCAATTTTTCAAACGACGCGCCGGGCATCCTCGATGTTCCGGCGCGTTCCTTTTCGGCCCGGAATTTGTGTAATCCGTGGCCATCCCGGAAAAAAACCATGAGCGAAACCACGACTGATCCCGGTTATCCGGCAATTCGCACGACGATGATGCCCCGCGACACCAACGCGCTCGGCACAATTTTCGGCGGCATTATTCTCAGCTACATCGACCTTGCGGGCGCGGTCGAGGCACGTCGCGTCGCCGTCCATCGTTATGTCACGGTCGCGATGAAGGAAGTGATTTTCGTGGCGCCGGTCTACGTCGGCGATCAGGTCACGTTCTACACG
Source organism: Blastocatellia bacterium NZW_1522 (assembly GCA_039793685.1). Taxonomy (GTDB): domain Bacteria; phylum Acidobacteriota; class Blastocatellia; order Chloracidobacteriales; family Chloracidobacteriaceae; genus JAAFHI01. Next base: position 18,296 of record JBDRAL010000116.1, on the reverse strand, counting down.
AAGGTTGATCGCGTCGGGCGGACTTCCATCACGGTTCGGGTCATCGTCGAGGCCGAGCGGATGAAGGAACCCGGAAAAATCGTCCGCGTGACCGAGGCCGACGTGGTATATGTCGCGATGGACGAAGACAGCAAACCGACGACCATACTCCCCGAAAAACCGACGACACTCGTGTGAGGACGCGATGAAGAAGACCGACCGTACCTCCCGCCGCGCGTTCGCCAAGTCGCTCGCGGCCATTGCCGCCGTGCCGCTGGTGGCCGATGTTTCAAGTCCGGCGACGCCGGTTGCGCCCGCTGTTCCAGTTGCGCCGCCGCTGCCGCAGGGCACGCGACCGCCCTCGGCGTTGGCGCAGGCGCTGACCGATGCCGCGAAGGCGCGTTACGGCAAGCACATCAACCCGGACGACCTGCCCAAACTCGCGCAGGACCTCGACGGCACGCTGGCCGCCGCCGAGCGCGTGGGCCGCGTCAAACTCGCCAACGGCGACGAACCGGCTTTTACCTTTACCGCCGACATCGAATAGAACCATGCCGTGCTTCCCGCCCAATGGCGCGGGGCACATTTCGAGAGCTGAAGCCAATGGAAAAAGATTTTCCGGAAGAGATTCTCTATTCCTCGATTGCCGAACTCGGCGCGCTGCTGCGGGCGCGCAAGGTTTCATCGGTGGAACTGACCGAGGCCTATCTCGCGCGGCTTGAAAAGTACGGCGCGAAATTCGGCGCGGTCGTGACCATCACGCGCGAACTCGCGTTGCGTGAGGCGAAGCAGGCCGACGCGGAACTCAAGGCGGGCAAAATTCGCGGACCGCTGCACGGCATTCCGTACGGCGTGAAGGACCTCCTCGCGACGAAGGGCATTCCGACGACGTGGGGCGCGAAGCCCTACAAGGATCAGGTCTTCGATTACGACGCGACCGTGGTTGAAAAACTGCGCGCGGCGGGCGCGGTGCTGGTCGCGAAACTGGCGATGGTCGAACTCGCCGGGGGCTTCGGCTACAACACGGCGGATGCCTCGTTCACCGGACCGGGCCGGACGCCGTGGAATCCGGAGTTCTGGTCGGGCGGTTCGTCGTCGGGACCCGGCGCGGCGGTCGCGGCGGCGCTCGTGCCGTTCGCCATCGGTTCGGAAACGTCCGGTTCGATCATCACGCCCGCGGCGTTCTGTGGCGTGTCGGGACTGCGTCCGACCTACGGACGGGTGAGCCGCCACGGCGCGATGGCCCTGAGCTGGACGCTCGACAAGCTCGGCCCGATGTGCCGGACGGCCAATGATTGCGCGCTCGTGCTGGCCGCCATCGCGGGCCGCGACAAACTCGACCCGACCACCTCGACGCGCCAGTTCATCTATCCCGAAATTGAAAAGGGCAAACGCGCGCGCCGCTTCCGCATCGGCATCATCAAGGATTCGGCCAAATCGGTTCAGCCGGAAGTGAAGAAGAATTTCGAGGCGGCAATTGAAGTGTTGAAGGGCTTTGCCGAGATCGTGCCCGACGTACAATTTCCCGACATGCCCTTCGGCGCGTCGGTCGGACTGATCGTCAGCGGCGAGGCGGCGAGCGCCTTCCGCGACCTGATTGAAAGCGGAAAATCGAGCGAGTTGCAGGACCCCGATGACCGCTGGGGCGGCTACTCGAACGCGATGACGCTCGCGGGCGACTACCTGCACGCGATGCGCCTGCGTACGCCCATGAAGCGCGCGATGGAAGAACTCTATTCAAAATATGACGCGCTCATCGCGCCCTCGCGCGGGACGGTTAGCTATCCGGTCAACAAGCGTTTCGAACTCGCCTATCCGGGCGTGGGCGGTGGTCCGCCGGTGATTCCCGCCGGGAATATCGTCGGCCAGCCCGCGATTTCCGTCCCGAACGGCTTCGGTGAAAACAACCTGCCGACCGGCATCCAGTTCACCGGTCGCGTCTGGAGCGAAGCGCGGCTCTGCGCTATTGCCGCGGCGTATCAGAAGGCGACCGATTGGCACAAAAAGCAGCCGAAGATTGATTGAAGTAGAATCAGGGCAGGTTTTTAACGAAAGGCATCACGCCATGTTTACTTCCGTCACCATCGAAAACTTCCGCTGCTTTGAACGGCTTGAGCTTCAAAAGCTTGGGCGAGTAAATCTGCTTGTCGGAAAAAATAATTGTGGAAAGACATCAGTGTTGGAGGCAGTTCGATTACTTTGTGAGGGAACAGATAGTCTCAATCCAATTTTTGATGCATTGGGGTTTCGGAGGGAATTTATCCAACCTGAAATTATTAGAGATGGGCGTGGAGTATCTCGCCAGCAGTTCGACGTTCGCTGCTTATTTCATGGACGAAACTTAAAGCAAGGCCAGTCATTTTGTATAAATGGTATCAATGCAAAAGGGATAGTCCTTGAATTTAAAGCTGTTGTTGAAAGTGACAAAGATGGATTATTCCCAACATCTATTCAAATTGAGAAAGAGTTTGACCAAATTATTTCTATAAATTTTAGAAATGCTTCGATAAAGAATTCTCGGGAATTAGGCGTTAATTCAGTGGGTGGGGTGATCGGAGGTGACGTTTATAGTCCTAGACGACCATATGTGCCTTCATTTTCTCGCTCTCGTCCTTTGTTCAAGGAGAAAAGTCTTTTTGTCCCGGCCTCGTCACTAGATCGTCAAAATCTAATTGCACTTTTTGAATCGATTTCTTTGATGCCCGAAGAAAACGATATTGTTTTAGCCTTAAAGATAATTGATTCAGGAATTGAGCGAATTGCCACTAATTCAAGTTTAGGTGAGTTCAAAGTTCTGACTTCAGAGGGTACGCAACCAGTATCATTAGGAAGTCTAGGCGAAGGCGTTTCCCGCATGCTTGGAATCGCAATCTCTTTGGTTTCCGTGAAAGGCGGTTTTCTTTTCATAGACGACATTGATACTGGTCTTCACTACTCGACGATGGAAAAGATGTGGGAACTTGTCTGGGAAACGGCCAAGAAACTGGACGTTCAAGTTTTTGCCACGACCCACAGCGATGATTGCTGGCGTAGCCTTGCGACCATTGCCGAGCGTGACGATGCCAAGACCGAGGGTGTTTCGATTCAGCGTATCGAAAAAGGGAAAACCAAGGCGATCAACTTTACCGGCAGGGAAATCGTCATCGCGGCTGAACGACTGGGAGAGGTTCGGTGATGCCAAGAAAGAGTCGTCCTGAAAAAGACCATCCGAATGTTCTCATCGTTGAAGGAAAATCTGAAGTTTTCGCGATTGCAGAGCTTATGGAAGCAAATGGGATTCCTTGGCAGAGAGGTTCAGAGCCGGTCTTCGTCGATAATTTTGAAGGGGTCACTGAGATAGAAGAATTCGTTCGCGATTCCGCCGAATTTTCGAGGGCTTTGAAAAATTCAGGTAGGCAGGCATTCGGGATTGTCGTTGACGCGGATGAAAGTGTGGCCAGACGTTGGGAGGGCATCCGGAATGTCTTGAATCATCTGGATGATCCAAAAGTTCCGGATGTACCTGAAAAGATAGGGAGTGAAGGTTTCATTACCACTGCCGACAATGGTGTTCGCCTTGGCGTTTGGATAATGCCTGATAACCTCGAACTCGGGATGCTGGAAACATTTCTCGCTTTTCTCATCGACGATAAAAAAGAGCCGCTGTGGGAATTCGCGCAAGCCACAGTTGATGAGGCGAAGGCAAAAGGTGCTCCATTTAAGCCTTCTCATTTGCATAAAGCCAGGATTCATACTTGGCTAGCATGGCAGGACGAACCAGGGCCACAGCTTCATATGGCGGTAGCCAAAAGAATTCTCAATCCCACCCATCCGAAAGCCCAGCCATTCGTCAATTGGTTCAAAACGCTTTTCGAGTTGTAATCCCCCACAATGTCATCCCTTCCCACTGTTTTTCTCACCGGTATCGGCCTTTCGATGGACGCCGTCGCCGTCTCGATTTCGAGCGGGATGGCGGCGCGTCCGGTGCGGCGCGCGCAGGCGCTGAAAATGGCGCTCTTCTTCGGCGCGTTTCAGGCGGCGATGCCGGTCGTCGGGTATCTCTGCGGGTCGGCGTTTCACAAGTACCTGAACGCGATCGACCACTGGATCGCCTTCATCCTGCTCGGCTTCATCGGCGGGAAAATGATTTGGGAAGCGTTTGAAAAGGACGAGGACGACCCCGACCGCGCGCGCAATTTCGAAACCCGCCAACTGACGATTCTCGCTGTCGCGACCAGTATCGACGCGCTCGCCGTGGGCCTCACCTTTTCATTGCTCGACATTCCGATTGTGATTGCCGTGGGTATTATCGGCGCGGTGACCTTCGCGCTGTGCCTGCCTGCCGTCTGGCTCGGCGACCGGCTCGGCTCGCGCATCGCCCATCGCGCGGAACTGCTCGGCGGGCTGGTCCTCATCGGCATCGGGACGAAAATCCTCATCGAACACCTGCTCGGATACGCCTGATTTTCATCACGAAGGCACAAAGACACGAAGGCGCAAAAGAGCGCAAAAGAGTTCGCCGTTTCAGCATTTCCGCCATGACGCTCGAAGACAAAATCGCGACCCTGCCGTCCGATCCCGGCTGTTATCTGCACAAGGACAAGCACGGGAAAATCATCTACGTCGGCAAGGCGAAGAACCTCCGCAACCGCGTCCGCAGCTATTTTCAGCAGAGCCGCAACCATGATCCGAAGACGCTGCAACTCGTCGCGCGGATCGCCGACTTCGAGTACATCGTGACCGATACCGAAGTCGAGGCGCTGGTGCTTGAGAGCAATCTCATCAAGCAGTACAAGCCGCGCTACAACGTGATGCTGAAGGACGACAAGCAGTATCCGCACCTCAAGCTCACGTTGAACGAACCCTTCCCCCGCGTCATGAAAACGCGGCGCGTGCTCAACGACGGCGCGCTCTATCACGGGCCGTACCTGCCGGCCTCGCTGGCAATGCAGACGCTGAAACTCATCAACCAGCTTTTCCAGTTGCGCACCTGCGAAATCGACATCGACGGCAAACGCGAGCGCCCCTGCCTCGAATACCACATCAAGCGCTGCCTCGGTCCCTGCGTGAAGGACCTCTGCGGCAAGAAGGAATACGGCGAGGCGGTCAAGGACGTAAAACTCTTTTTCGAGGGCAAGAACGGCGACCTGCTCGACAGTTTGTACATGCGGATGGAGCAGGCGGCGGAAGACATGCGCTTCGAGCAGGCCGCGCGTTATCGCGATCAGATTAAGCTCATCGAACGGCTCGGCAACGAGCAGAAGATGATGCTCAAGAACGCCGCCGACATCGACATTTTCGGCTACTACCGCGAAGGGCCGCGCCTCGCGCTGCAACTGTTCACGATGCGCGAGGGCCGCATCATCGGGCGGCGCGAGTTTTACTGGGAAGACCTGCCGACGGACGATTTCAATCCGCGCGATTTTCTGCGCGAGGCGCTCACGCAGTACTACGGTCTGGGAAACTACGTCCCGCACGAAGTTCATGTCCCGTCGGACTTCGAGGAACGCGACGTGCTGGAACGCTTTCTGAGCGAACGGCGCGGCAAGCGGGTTTACATCCACGATCCGCAGCGCGGACGCAAGCGCGACCTCATCGACCTCGTCGAGCGCAACGCGCGCATCTGTTTCGACCAGCGGTTCCGCGTCCTCAAGCCGGACATGGAAAAGGTGCTGGAGGATTTCGCCGACACGCTCGAACTGCCGCGGTTTCCGGCCCGCATCGAATGTTTCGACATCTCGCATTTTCAGGGCGCGGAGACGGTCGCCTCAATGGTCGTCTGCGAAAACGGAAAGATGGCGAAGGATGAGTACCGCAAGTTCATCGTCAAGACGGTCGAGGGCATCGACGACTTCGCCTCGATGCACGAAGTGGTGAAGCGGCGTTACGCGCGGCTGTTGAAGGAAGGGAAGCCGATGCCGGACCTCGTGCTGATTGACGGCGGCAAGGGCCAGTTGTCGTTCGCGGCGCGGGCCATGCGCGAACTCGACCTTGAAGCCGTACCGATGGCGTCCATCGCGAAACGCGAGGAACTTTTGTATGTGAAGGGGCGCGAACAGGACCCGGTCCGCATCGACCATCATTCGCCGATGCTACATCTGGTGCAGATGATTCGCGACGAGGCGCACCGTTTTGCCGTGACCTACCATCGGCGGCGGCGCGAGATGCGGGATTTCGATTCGGAACTGCTCGCGATTCCCGGCGTCGGCGAAAAGCTCAAGAACCGCCTGTTGCGGAATCTCGGCAGCCTCGACCGGATTCGTCGCGCGTCGGTCGCGGAACTGACGCCCTTCGTCGGCGAACGTCGCGCGCAGGAAATCGTGAAGTACTTCGCGGAACTCCCGCGCGAGGAATCCGAGGACGAATGATCTCCGCCGCATTGCTTCAGGAAAAGGGAAACGGTCGGCTTGATTCCGAAATCGCAAGTCTGCGGCGCGCCTTTGAACGACGCGGCATTCCGACAAAACTTTTTCTTGAAAAGCATCTCATGCGTCGCCGCGTCGCGCTCGCGCCCGAGACGCTCGTGGCGGGCGAAATCCCCGTCGTCCTCGCCGCGCTCAAACAGCTCGGCATCGAACCTCCCGCGCCGAACGACTACCCCGACTGCCTGACGGCGTTTCTCAAACGCCGCGTGTGGACGAGCGATGTCCGGCGCGTCAAACAGCGGCTTTACGATGTCGCCGCGCCCTGCTTCATCAAACCGAGCGGTCGCCTGAAACGCTTTACGGGCCGGGTGTTCGAATCGTGGCACGACCTCGCCTTTCTTTCCGGCGCGGGGAACGACACCGAAGTCTATTGCTCGGAAGTCGTCGAGTGGACGAGCGAGCATCGGGTGTACGTCGCGGGCGGACGCATCCTCGGCGTCGGCCACTATTCCGGCAATCCTGCGATTCTTCCCGATATGAACGTGGTGAACGACGCGGTGGCGACGCTCGAAGCGTCGGGACAGGCCACGGCGGGATACGGCATCGACTTCGGTGTGCTTGCCGGTGGTGAAACCGCGCTGGTCGAACTGAACGACGGCTTTTCGCTCGGGTCGTACGGTCTGGACGACGATTCCTATGCTGAAGTCATCACGGCGCGCTGGTCGCAGTTGAACGGTCGGTGATTGTCGGGTCGCTCCCGGATTCGCTAGGATGCCTGTCAAATGGCAATGTCATCCAGCGATGCCGGAGTGATTGATGCGACTGTCCCGAGTGATTCCCGCATTTCTTTTTCTTTTCCTCCTTCTCGGATTTGTGTCGGTGTCGGCCCAGACACGGACAGAACTGTCGTTCATTGGTCCAGGACCATCGGTTATTGGTGCGCGCTGCGCGCTGCCTGCGGTCGGGGCAACGGCCGAGCGTGGCCTGAACGCGAATGAAGCGCATCAATACGAAGTCAGACTGGCGGCGGGCGAGTTTCTTGAAGTCGTCGTCGAGAAGCGCGGACTCGATGTCGTCGTTGAGGTCATCGACCCAATGGGGAAGCCGGCGTTGAGGGTGAACTCGCCGACCGGCAAGCAGGGACGGGAGGTCGTCTATTTCGTAGCCCCCAACGCCGGGGTTCATTTCGTGAAGGTGTGGATTTCCTCCGGGGAAAGCCGGTCGGATGCTGCCGGGCAATATCTTCTGAAGGTCAGCGCTCGGCGTACCGCGACCGAGCGGGACCGCGCGTTGGCCGAGGCTTTGAAGACGCTCAGGGCGGGGCTGAATGAGTACTTCACCGGACCGCGGAAGGCTCAGGGGATACTGAATCTCGCGGAAAAAGCGCTTTCGGTCTTCATTCCCGCGAATGGGTTTGATGATCCCAATACGTTTCAGGCCCTCGTGCTCTATGTGCGGGTCGCCAGCCGGAAGGAAGAGTGGATCAAGGCCGCCGCGTGGCTTGAGCGCGTTGCGGAGGCTCGTGAGAAATTGCCTGATCACACGGTGGCGGAACTTTGCGATGTCCTCGAATTTGCCCGCGAGTTGTATTCCAAAGCGGGGGAGTGTGAGTTCAAGATCGAGTTCGAGCGAGTGTCACTTCGGCAGTTGGGGCTTCTGGAAGGAATCGCCGAAACCGATCCGAAGTATGCCTGGGCCAATCGACGGGAGGTTCGCCAGCTTCTTCATTTCTATGAAAAGTGCGCGCCGGAGAAGTCGCTCCCTTTTGCAAAACAACACTTTGAGCAACTGGAAAACCGGCTCGGCGATCTGCATCCCAAGGTATTGGATGACATAAAGGTGTTTGTCGGGATTTTTGCCGATGGCCCGCCGGAGCCTATCAACTGGCTGGTCGAGCGGAAGCTTGCCCTGCACCAGGGCGGTACGGCGGCTGACCGTGCGGCGCAGGTAAAAATCCTTCGAACATTCGGAGAGGCATTCGACCGGCGCTGGCGGGGGCCGGACCTTGATGGAGAACTCTTTTCCACCATGCCAGTGGAGGAAGCGCAACGTGTCAGGGAAAAGAGAATGGACTCCGACCGTAAGCGGGCGCTGGAGTTTTATGAACGGGCCCGGGTGGCGGGCGAGCAGGATCGGCTTTCGGCGCAGGCTGACTATGCCTTCGTATTGACGGAGCTGTTGGGACAGGGAGGTGGGCCGGATGGGCTTGAATCCATTGATCGCCTCATCGCTTTCGGCGAGGAAGTTCGAGTGCTTGACGGCCCCGAACTGATCGAAGGGCTATCGGAGTTATTCGATGGATTCCTCCGTGGATACGAGTCGGACAAAAGGGAAGATTGTCTGCCAAGGGTGAAGAAAAGGAGAGAAAAGACTCGGCAGTATCTGTTGCGGATCGGCGAGTCGATGTTTCGACTTGCCGAATCGTCGCCCCCATCAACGCTGCGAACAAAAAAACTGAGGCCCGGCAGTGATTCGGATGAACACATCGGTGATGTCTTGAGACCTGGGGTGGCCAATGGATTTGCCATCCAGTATGCCCGTTTCAGAATGAGTGAGAACGATCCTGAAGGGGCCCGGAAAGCGCTGGAAAGGGGTTTGGCAATTGATCGGAAGCAGGACGATCCACTCGGGATTTTGCTAACCTATGCCGTGGGATTCGATCTGGCCGGGGATGAGAAAGCGGCGCTGGCGCTCTACGAGGAGGCCCGCAAGTCCATTCCTGCCGATGGCGATCATGTCGAGTGGGCAATTGGCCGGGTCGCGTTACGGCGGGCCTTGTTTCACGAGCGGCAGGGGGACTATGCCGGGGCCGAACAGACCTATCGTAACTTTGTGGCTGAAGTGGAAAAGGTGCTGAAGCGCGACGAGGATGGCTCATGGGGAGATGATGGGGTTGAAAGAGCCTTTGCAGGATTGATCTGGGTCGCCGCGGCTTCAGGCGACGAGAAAAAATTCGAAGCCGCCAAAGCCGAATACCGGAAAGAGTTTCCCATCAATATCCGGGTCACTCCAAATCTTCTCGAACAGGTGAAAACGTCCCGTGAGTGGGCAGCCAACTGGCTGATGTACCACGCCAGAACATATGAGCAGTTTGGCAATCGCGAACGCGCCGAATCGCTTGTTCAGCGGATGCTGGCGGCGACGGGCGAGGGAGCGGAGTTCGATCCGGCGCTGGGTTACGCGGCGGGGTTTTACCTTCGGGTGGAAAAATATCCTGAAGCCGTGCCGATCCTCGAACGCCTGATTCTGCAACGTTTGAAAGGCAATGTGGCGTGGACCGAGCCGATGCGTCCGATCGGTCTCTATGCGCGGCTGGTTCAGGAACTGCGCTACCCGGCCCGAGGCATGGCGTTTCTCGAACGCATCACGGCCGAATTCGAGAAAAAGCCGGATTCAGCGCCGGCGCTTCAGTATCTCTACGTTCAACTTCTCCGGTGTTACGAAGCAGTCGGAAATGCACCGGAAACGGCGCGAATCCAGGGCCGACTCCTCGCGCTGGAGCGACAGTCGCCCGCAACGGTGCCGGTTTCCGTTTCGGATCAGATCGCCCTTGCCGAATGGAGAGCCGGGAACATTGAGGCAGCGATTCAACTTCAAGCCAAGGTCAACGGAACGCGTGAGCAGCGGTTCATCGAAGCCGGATTTTATCCGCTCGTATTCGGGAAGCCGACGCCCTACGGTGACGAGCAGGAGATCGAAGGAATTTTTTGTAAAGCTTTTGACCCGCCTTCGTCGGTCGATTCAACGCTCGATCTGGAGGGTGAACTTGACCGGACGATTTCCCTGCACGCCCTGTTTGCGCCGAAAAGCGAGCCTGCCTGTCGAATGGCGCTGGAGAGCGCATTGCGCCGCCGGAACCGGACCCTCGCCATGATTCGAGAGACAGGTTTGAAATTAAACGAGCCTTTGACACCAGAGGATAAATCAATATCGGATCGTGTTCTGTACAGTGAAACCGCGCGGTCGACTTTATGGGTGAGAGAGACCTTGCGCGACCATCTCGACTTCTGGTCGCTTCCCGACACGGGAAATTCCGATATGGAAGGTCTTACCAGCAATTCCGAGGATTGGACATTCCACCGTCGGTATGAACCGCTGTTGAAGCAAATACATCTTCAGGAATCACCGACATTGTTGGCGAGTTCACAGGTTTCGCCGCTTTGGGAAATGGTCCAGTCCCTGCTGGTTCGTCATCCGAAATGGAAACCGGCGACGATTCCGGTGTCGCTCGACGATGTACAAAAATCCCTGCCCGCGGATACCGCGCTGGTTGAGATTGTGCGGTACGCGCCGTTCAATCCGAAGACGGGAACGACGGAAGGCGAGGAGCGATATGCCGTTTACGTTTTGAACCCGCAGGGCGAGCCGAAGTGGTTCGACGGCGGTACGGTAAGCGAAGTGGATCGGTCGGCGATTCTGCTGGCGAATGAAGCGCGTGATTACGCGGATGACGAATCGAAAGCGGCGACGGCTGTCCTGGAAAGCCGGTTCATCGCCCCGGCGCTGAAACTGACCGGGAATGCAAAGCGGGTGTATGTGGCGTTTGATGAACGATTGGCATCGCTGCCGTTGAAAAAGCTCGTGAACGCGGAAGGAAAACCGTTCGGTGAAAGTCGTGGCCTGATCTTCATCCGCAGCGGACGCGAACTGCTCACGATGAACAAGGAAAAATGAATAATGAATTCGGATCGAGCAAACACGGACGAGATTTGTGTGGGGAAAGGAAAACTCTGATGACCAGGTCGGGAGCTATTCCATCGTTGTTATTGCGTTGGTCGATTGCCGCTTTCCTGTTTACGGGGGTGGCCTATGGACAGATGGTCGATGTAACCCGACCCCAACAGGCAAACCAGTTGATTTATGCGGCCAGTTTTGGGGATCTTGGGACGGTTGAATCGAAAATCAAGGAGGGAGCCGATCTGGAGGCAGTAGACACGATTGGACGAACAGCCTTGATGTATGCGGCGCAGTTCGGGCACCTGAAACTCGTCAAGGTCCTGATCGCCGCTGGAGCGCGGGTGAATGCGGCGGAGAAGAGTGAGAATGAAAATACTGCTTTGTCCCTTGCTACTCACAACAATCACTGTGAAGTCGTGCAATTTCTCATTGCTTCCGGCGCGGACGTCAATCAACGAATTGGTAGTGGTCATACGGCACTCTTTGAATTCGGGTCGCCCTGCGTTTTACGAGCCCTTCTGAAAGCCGGCGCCGATGTGAATGCCCAGGACAAATATGGACAGACGGCCTTGATGGGGTGCGCTTTGACATATAGCGAAGAAAGCGTGGAAATCCTCATTCGGGCCGGTGCGAACGTAAATCTTGCACGGGATGATGGTCACACCGCTCTCACTCTTGCATTTACAATCCTGCCAATTCTGGCTGAAACCCGATCCGGAGAGAGTAGAAATCTTGGACTGATAAAAAATCTTGTCAGAGCTGGCGCGGATGTCAACGCGAGGACGAAGAACGGGGATACCCCTCTATCGCTTGCCCGCCAATACAAGCTGAAGAAAGTTGCGAAAATTCTCCTCGAGGCGGGCGCTACCAAATAATCGGCACATGCGCCGACAAAACAAAAAACGGAGCGACCATCATTTGATCGCTCCGTTCTTTTTCTTTCAGGTGAAATTGGTTACTCGACCGTCGTCACCGTCACCGGTTTCTGCTTGGGAAGGAACGCTCCGGCGACACCGAGCATGGCGGAGGGCAGCATCAGGGCCGTGGGCAGCGCCGTCGGAATGGCCGTCAGCAGTCCCAGCAGAACAGCCTTGCCGAGCGCCGCCTGGTCGTCGTCGCGATAGAGGCCGCGCTGCAACAGAAAGGCCGCGCCCGCAAACACCGCCGCGATGCCGACCGAGATCGGCCAGGTCACGCCGCCCGACAATCCCTCGCCCAGGAAAAGCATCGAATCGACGGCAAACATGCCCATCGCCGTGAGCGGGTGGATTCCGTATTTCTGAGTGAACGAAGAAAAATTCATGGTGTCCTCCGGTGGAGCAAGCAATGTGTCGCGCGTTTCTGTACGCCGGGTGAAGGATGAATGTTCAACGGCGGACGTTGCATGCGCCTCCGTCGTCCGGCCACGGAGGCCGCGTCTTTCCGTCCGCGCGCCGCGCGGATAGGATACGTTTTTGTTTGAATCCCTTTCCTTTCAGTCATTTATCCGATGAAAAAGCTCATCGAATCCCTGAAAGCCCGCGCGGGCGGCGCGCATGTCCTGATTCTGGCTGGAATGGCCGCCGCGCTCGTGGCGTACTATCTGATCCGCTTCGGACTGACGCCGCCCGGTGAAAATCTTTATGGCGACTACCGCCGCCGCACGACCTACGTCGGCCCGGTACGCGTCCGGGCGAACGTCCCGCTCGCACCGGACAAGTTCGTCACGCTGCTCGCGCTCGGCGGCACGTTGAGCCTGCTCGGCGCAACCGGCGCGAAGCGGGCGTTCGGGCGACCGAACCCGCTCTCGCGTCTGCTTCAGGTCGCGGGATGCGTGGCGCTGTTCCCGCTCGGTCTTTACCTGCTGACGTTCGCGGGAATTTTGTTGCTTCTCGCCATGGTCGTCGCGGGCGTCTGGTGGCTCGTTTCGTACATCGTCAAGGGCGGCTGAAGACAGAAAAATTTCTCGCCTGAATTGCATCGGAAGCGCATCATTTCAGGGCCTTCGAATGTATCGGGAAAGGAGCGCGCCATGGTTCATCCGACGAAGAAAGACGGATGGGTGGTTGCCATGATGTTCATCGGGTTGATGATCCCGGGACTGATGATTGTGAGTACGTTTTTCGGCGGGATTCCGCCGCAGGCCCTGCCGATTCTGATCGGGGTCGTGGTGTTCTACATCCTGCTGGTGTTCGCGGTGGCGCTGCCGATGGAATACGACCTTTCGCCCGCGCGGCTCGACATTCGCGCCGGGTGGCTGCTTCGCATCAATATTCCGATTCGCGACATTGTGTCCGTTCATCCGACGAACAATCCGCTGAGCAGTCCGGCGATGTCGCTCGACCGCCTTGAAATCCGCTATCGCCGGGCCGGAAGCGAGCGTTCGGTGATGATCTCGCCGCTCGACAAGGATGCCTTCCTGCGGGAACTGGCTTCGTATGACGGGGCTTTTATGAAAAACGGGCAGTCCGTCGCCCGAACGGCGGATCGGTAAACGTGAAGAATGAAGCATTCTTTTCTTCGACTCCTGGTTATCTGTTGTTGCGTCGGGACAATTCTTTTCATCGGTGTATTTGTGGCGATGAGTACGAATTCCCTTCAAAAACCGGAAGTGCGGGCGCATGAAACGGACGAGGAAAGGGTTGACCGTTTATTGAACGCATATCGATTGGGCGGAGGCGAAAAGGACGCGGCCCAGTTTGAGTTGAAGGAGATGGGAGATCGGGCCAAACCGATTTTGGTTCGAAGGTTGAATGACACCCGTACACCGTATCTCGAACAAGGTGATGTTGCGTGGGTCATGCTCGTCTGTTTTCGTGATGATTCAAGAATCGTCGATGAAGTCGAACGTTTTTCAATGAACCTGAAAAACGAAAAGGACCGAACATCCATGTTGTCGCTGGTAAAACTGGCGAGGGAAGACGTGGAAAGAAGCCGGAAATCGGAAGAAAGGAAATGATGGTCCGGCTCGTTCGAGTTCGCATCGCGAAGCGGACTTGCTATGTTCCCCGATGAAGTTCTTGTCGGAGGAATGCCGAATGTCAGCCGCTCCCGTTTCAACGCCCGAGCCGATGCTCGACCTGCTCATCATCGGTGCCGGTCCCGCCGGTCTCGCCGCCGCCTACGCCGCGCGTCAGGCGAATCTGTCATACGTCGTGATCGAACGCGGCCTCATCGCGCAGACCGTTTACGATTACCCCATCGGAAAGCCGCTGTTTTCGACGCCGAACGAAGTCGAACTCATCCCCGGTACGCTCAAGCCGCGCGACGGACACAAGCCCACGCGCGAGGAAACGCTCGCCTACTACAACGCCTTCGCGTTGCGCGAGCATCCGCTCGACGTGCGTACGCATGAGCGCGTGAGCGCCGTCGAACGCGCGGGCGACGGCTTTCGCATCGTTTCCGACAAGCAGACCTATGCGGCGAAATTCGTGCTGGTCGCAACCGGCGGGTTCGGTGTGCCGCGAAAGTTGAACGTGCCCGGCGAGACGCCCGAGCGCGTTTCCTACCGTTTCAAGGAAGCCTTCCCGTTTGCCGGTCAGGAAATCCTCGTCGTGGGCGGCGGCAATTCGGCGGCGGAAGTCTCGCTGTTTTTGTGCGAAGGCGCGGCGCGCGTGACGTGGGCGGTGCGGCGACCGTCGCTCGATCCGCGTCCGGAGGAATCCGACCGCGTCGGCATCAAGCCGTGGGTGCGCGAGCCGGTCTACCGTGAAGTGGAGCGCGGTACATTGAACATCGTCTACAACGCGACCTGCGCGGAAGTGCTGCCCGACGCCGCGTTGTTGAAGATTTCGGGGAGTGACGAACTTCTCCGCGTGCCCTGCGCGCATGTTTTTGCTATGTTGGGGGCCGACCCGGATGTGACGCTGTTGCAGGCATCCGGCGCGGAAATCGCGGCGGACGGACGCCCCGTCTACGATTCCGATACCAATGAAACCACCGTGCCGGGGCTGTTCGTCGCGGGCCACCTCACGCGCGAACTGCACATGAAAAACGCGACCGCCGTCCCGCACCGGGTCGTCGGACAGATCGCGGAAAGATTGAAGATTTCAGATTGAAGATTTTCGATTTTGATGGACAGTCCTTGTTGAAAGCGCCGTTGTCGCGTGAGCGATTTGCAAAGGCGCTTCGTCGCGGACAGGGCCGGGCGTTGCTGCACGTTCATAAATTCGGCCTTTCCGGCGTTGCCGATCTGGTGCTTGAAGCGTGTCTGCGTCATCAGAGCTACAACCCGCAATACGAGGATTCGCGCGCGCCGTGGCTGTTCGAAATGTTCCGCGATACGCCGGAATATCCCGAATTTTCAAAGGCGATTCAGACCGCGCTTGAAGATGTCGGGGACAACTGGGATCTTCGTGAACTCTCGGAGCTTGCCGCGTTGATGGCCAAACAGGGAGACACCGACGCGCGTCGGGTGCTTCGGGAACGGGTACTTCGCCACGCCGAGAGCGATTCACCGAATTGTGCCGGTTTCGAGAATTTGGTGATGGTTGATGGTGTTGATGCCGTCATTGAACTGGCGCGCCGTCTGGGGAAACGCCTGCTTGAGAACTCTGAAAAATTTTCCGAGCGTCCGCTGGAGTATCTGATTGGCGATCTCGACATTCTTCCGCAATCCATGCAGGCGCTTGCCGAGCATTCGGCTGAAGACGCAATGATTCGGGCCTATTTCGAGCATATTCAGGGAATCCGTCCGAAAGTTGTAGAAGTCACCGATGAAAATCGGAAAGAACTCCAGGCGGAAGCCCGCAGAAACTTCCGTCAGAAGTTCCCGCTTGAAAAAATTTTAGATGACGCCTCGGGGTTGGCCGCGGATTATCCGGGCTATTATTTGCGATTTGGGAAGAGTGCCACGCCTGAGGAACTGGAAACCCTTTTTCAGAAACTGCTGACTGAAACCGATGAGGCCGTGTGCTTGAGACTGTTGTGGGTTTTCTTCAGGACGGCCCCGCCGGAACTTCATCCGCGATTGTGGGAATTCGTCGAATCCGAAAACGCGGAACTGCGTTCCGCTGCACTTCAAGCCTTGTCACAACTCAGGGACGACCGGGTCGGCGACTTCGGACGCGCGTTCCTGCAATCCGGGCGATTCACCGAAAACGATTCGGACGTTTTGGGCCTGTTTGCTCGCAACCTTCAACCGGCCGATGTGGAATTGATTCTGGCAACACTGAGGCAATTGAACCCGACCGACGACAACGCGCACGCATTGGGGCAGCAGCTACTGAATATTTTCGATGAAAATGAATCCTCCGACCCATGCGAACTGCTCGACTGGGTTTATGAAATGACGCCGTGTTCGATGTGTCGTGAGATGGCGGTTTACCGGATGCTGGAGGTTGAAATTCCTGACGACGAATTGATTGCGGAATGCCTGTGCGACGTGTCGGAAGAAACCCGGCGAATGGCTTGTTACGCCTCCTGAATGTTTTTTTTGATTCAAGCATGGTGATTTTCGATTTTGATGGACAGTCCTTGCTGAAAGCGCCGTTGTCGCGTGAGCGATTCGCGCTGGCGCTTCGTCGCGGACAGGGCCGGGCGCTGCTGCACGTCCGCAAATTCGGCCTTGCAGGCGTTGCCGATCTGGTACTTGAAGCGTGCCTTCACAATCAGACTTACGATGTCCAGTGCGAGGATTCGCGCGCGACGTGGCTGTTCGAGATGTTCCGCGACGCGCCGGACTATCCCGAGTTTTCAAAGACGATTTGTGAATCTCTGGAATCGGCGGAAGTTGTAGACCCCTACGACCTTTCGCAACTCTGCGATCTCGCCGCGTTAATGGCACAAGGGGGCGATGAACCTGCCCTCCGTGCGTTGCGAATCCGGGTGCTGCGGCAAGTCGATCAGGAAACCGATAAAGATATCGGCTGTGCCGCGCTGGTGCGATGCGAAGGCGCTCCCGCGCTGGTTGAACTCGCGCGTCGTTTCGGGGTGCAGTTACGGGCGGGTGTCTCCGATTTTCATATTCCGGTGTTGTACGACCTGATTGACGACGAATTTTTTGAAAGCCAGCGCGCCGCTCTGCTCGAAGCGGAAACGAACGACGCGAACGTTCGCGCGTGGTGCGATCTGGTTCGAGATGGTCTTGAAGATCGCGAACCGATTCCACTCAAAAGCCCTGAAGAAAGAAAAGCCAAGGCACGGGAACGCTCACGCGCAAGGTTTCCACTGGAGAGAATTCTTGAAGATGGGGCGGCTGCAAAAGGTGAGTTCCCAGGTATTTTCGGTACCTTCGGCCAATATTCAACCGAGGAAGAACAAAAGCTGATTTTTCAAAAGTATCTGGCCGAGACGGATGATGCCGTCCGGCTGCGGTGGTTGTGGGTGTTCGACCGTGTTCCGATGCCTGAACTTCATGCAAGTCTGTGGACGCTCGCTGAATCGAGTGATTCGAAATGGCGAAACGCGGCGATGCGGGCACTGGCGCAATTCAAGGATGATGCAGTCGGTCGTTTCGGGCGTACGTTTGTTTCATCAATGAAATTTACGGCGGACGCCTTTGAAGTTCTCACGCTCTTTATCCGGAACTTCAGGTCGGATGATGTGGCGATCATTCTGAACGGCTTGGAGCACCTTTCTCCCGATTCGGATGAAGCTCACTGTCTTGCCTGGAATCTTCTCTATGTCTCCGAAGCCAATCTTTCGGAACACGTTGGCGGTTTGCTGGAATGGGTTTATGAAAACACGCCCTGCATGAATTGTCGTTCCAAAGCGGTTGAATTATTGGTCACAGCCGGAATCCTGACAGAGGACCTCCGGTTAGAATGTCTCTGCGATGCGGATGAAGAAACCCGCGCGCTGGCTCGCAAAGAAAAAGAAATAGCGTGAATCCGCAGCCTGACCGTCAGGGAGGGCTGTCCTGTGCCGAACCCGTACTTGACAAGGCACGGAGCCGCGCCTACCGTACGACCACTTCACATTGAACCGAATCCATTTCGGTCACTCCGGCGGTTCTCGGACTTCAGCCACCCGAAACACAAACGCCGTCTTCGGCTGATTCGATGTACAAATGCCAGCTTTGTCAGGCCGTGGTTCCGCCCGGAACCAAGTCTCGCACCATCGTGCTTGAAACCCGGCAGGTTCAGTTCCCACCGCGATTTCAGGCGTACCACTTCAACAAATTCGATCCGAAAAAAGAGAAAACCAAACGCGAGGTGCGCAACGATCCCGGCGGGATCGGTACGCAGATCGTCCGTGAGGCGCGGGTGTGCGAAGCTTGCGCGCTTCGCGAGTCTTGAAGTCTGGAGTCGGGTGGGGGGGGGGATGGTTTTTTTTTTATAACCCCCAAACACACCCCACCACCCCCCTTTTTTTGCA
>JBDRAL010000115.1:0-70790 GCA_039793685.1 Blastocatellia bacterium NZW_1522 | reverse complement strand
TGGAGTTCCTGGGCGTTGAAGGCTTTTTGAAGAAATTCGAACTGGGCGAAGGCATCCGCCACGACCAGATAGGGAATGACGGTCGGGAATCCGTCGGGAATCGGTTTGACTGACATTGGGGCATCCTCCTGAAATTTTCGATTGTTGATTGAAGATTTTCGATTCAAGGGCGAAAGCCTTGAACGCGCCGATTCTGCGCCCGAGAGGTTACCGGCGTATTGTAAAAAATTGACCCGGGGGATTTTCGATTGAAGATTGAAGATTTTCGATTGAAAGCCAAAGCCCATCCCGGGAAATCAACAGGCAATGGTCGTTCCGCTCACCATTTTCAAACCGGCTTCTGAATCCGAAAAAGATTGAATCGAAAATCAGGCCGCCGACCATTTTCAAACTGGCTGCCGATTCTGAAAAAGATTGAAATCGAAAATCTTCAATCTTCAATCGAAAATTGAAAATCAGCCCAGCGGGACGTGGTTCAGGTGGGCGTTGGCGCGCGCGAGGTATTCGGTCGGGGTGAAGCCGGAAAAAGTTTTAAAGTCGCGGATGAAGTGCGCCTGATCGTAGTAACCGCCGCCGAGCGCGATGTCGGCCCAGACGGGTGCGCGCCCCGCGTGAATGCTTTTTAAAACGGCCTGAAAGCGTTGAATCCGGCAGTAGAGTTTGGGCGGCAGCCCGACTTCTTCGGTAAAACGCTCGATGAACCGGCGCTGGCTGAGTCCGACGGCCTCGGTGACGCCGCCGACGGTGAGGATGTGCGGCGAAGTTCGAAATTCATCGAGCGCGAAGGTCACGGCGCGGTGGCGGCGTTCGTTCGGGCCGAGCCGGGCGAGCAGCATCGTTTCAAACACGGCGAACTTGGCCTCGGGCGTGGGCGCGGCGAGCAGGCGTTCGCGCAACTCGTAGGCCCGCGTGCCCCACACATCGTCCAGCCCGGCGTGGCATTCGCGAAATTCGTTGGCCGGACCGCCGAAAAAGGGAAACGCGCCGCCCGGCTTGAACTGGACGCCCGCGACCGCGTGCTGGGCGGCGGTGTCGATAACGAACGTCCCGGCATAGGCCCCGCTCACCACCGCGCCGCGCATCCGCGTGACGTGGCCGGGCCGTTCCTCGTCGTAGAACCGCGCTTCATCTTCCACGAGATTGACGATCAGACCCATCGTGCCGGTCGGCAGCAGGCGTTCGAGCGTGTGCGGGCGCGGCGACGGGTCTTCGTACAACCAGTAAAAATCCACGAAATCGGCGAGACGGGGGCAGGGAAGACCGATTCGAGGAAACATGGCGCGCCCTTTCGTAAGTTCCTGTCTTCCAAGAGGATAGCCCATAGCCGGAGCGCTCGGGCGAGGCTATGGGTTTCGGGTATGGTCGCCGTTTACCGGGAAATGAAATCGAGAAAATCCGACGCGGGCGGGACGCCGCCGACCTGCCGGATCATCGAGACGATCTGGCCGCGATGGAACGTCGAGTGATTGGCGACGTGCTGCATCAGGACGCCGAGCGGGTTTTCGCCGGTGTTGCCGCTCAAAAAGGTGAAATGGACGGGGCGTTCGAGGTCGTCGTCGGTCAGTCCGGCGAGAAATTCGGCCCGCTCGGCTTCGACGGCGCGCAGGGCGTCGCGAAACGGCTTGAGGGTGTCGGCGTTCATCCACGCGGGGCCACCACCCGGACTCGTTCCCTTCCAACGAGCGAGCCAGACCCATTCCACCACGACGAGATGGGCGACCGTTTCCCGCAGCGACGGAAAACTGCCGCCGACAATCTGGTTGAACTGCTCGTCGGTGAGTTCGGCGACGGCGTTCAACACGCGGTCGTTGGCCCATTCGGTGTAGTCGTAAAGCTGACGGAAATCGGCGAGACGCATGGCGGCGACGTTCCTTTTCAAAAACATTCGGGAATGGCGCGCTTGTACTCCGTCCGGCATAATCGGGTCAATTCCCGCCCGTTCGTGAACCCGTGATGAACCCGATCCCGCCCGAACCAGAAGACAACGCCGCCTCGCGCATGGCGCAGTCGTTCGGCTTGGCGATGTCGATTCCGGCAAGCGTCGTCGCGCCTTTCGTCGCGGGGTATTACGCTGACCGATGGCTCGCAACGTCGCCGTGGCTGCTGATTGTCTGCGGCCTCGGCGGGCTGACGAGCGGCGGCCTGCTGCTGTTCCGGCTGTGGAAGATGATGGGAAGCGGCGGAAGGGATGAAGGATGAAGGATGAATGAAGAAGAAGCGATAACTCAGGCGACGGAATCGGCGGGTGAACCGGAAACCGGCGAGGCGAGTCCGGCGGCGACGCGGCGGCGCGTCTGGCGGAATCTGGTCGTGCTGTCGGTCGCGGCGACCGCGCTGGCGTTCGTCAACTGGGGCACGGATGTGGGTTTCAGCGCGGCCATCGGCTGCGCCCTCGGCATGCTCAACTACCGCTGGATGCACGCGAGTCTGAGCAACATCATCGCCGTCAGCGGCGGCGAACCCCCGGCCAAACTTCAACTGGCGAAGTTCTTTCTGCGCTGGCTGGTCATCGCGGGCGTACTTTTTTTTGCAAGCCGGGTTGCGCGGCTTTCGGTCGTTGCGGTAGTCTGCGGCCTATTTGTTTTGCCGCTGACCGTCATGGTCGAGACGTTCTTCCAGGTGGCCTACCTCAACGGAAAACGCCGGGCGGCGAAGTGAATGTTCCGCAAGTACTTACTTCGTTTCGTCTTCTTGTTTCTGGAATCTCATGAGTACGCTTTTGTCATTCGTTCTTGCGTTCGCCGGTGAAACGGCGGGCGAACCTGCCGCCGAACACGCCGCCGAAGGCGCGGCGCACCATCATCCGTGGCTCATCGAGCAGATTTACCACGTCACGAATCTGAACGCGGAGCAGTTGCCGCCGCATGTGATCATGCTGCTCATCGCCGCCGTTCTGTGCATCGTGATTTTCCGCGTTTTCGCGGGCAGCCTTTCGGTTGAAAAGCCGGGCGCGGGCCAGCAGGTCGTGGAAATCATCGTGCTTCAGGTCAAGGACATGGTGAATCAGGCCATCGGGCCGTACGGCTTCAAGTATCTGCCGTACCTGCTGCCGCTGGCCGCGCTCGTCCTGACCTCGAACCTGATGGGCCTGTTCCCGTTGTTCGAATCGCCGACCGCCAACTTCAACGTGACGCTCGCGCTGGGGCTGATGACCTTCCTCTACTACATGGCGATGGGGTTCATCCAGCAGGGCTTCGGCTACCTGAAGCACTTCACGGGCGGCCTCACGGCGGGGTTGATGGCGATCATGGGCGGCATCATCTTCCTGTTCGAAATGTTCAGTAACTGTCTGCGTCCGGCGACGCTCGGACTGCGGTTGCTGATCAACATGTTCGTGGACGAGCAGATGGGCGGCGCGTTCGGAGCGATTTTCCCGTTCCTGATTCCCTGCGCCGCGATGGCGCTCGGGACGTTCGTGGCGGTGGTGCAGACCTTCATCTTCATTCAGTTGTCGATCATCTATCTGAGTGAAACGGTCCCGCACGACGATCACCACGACGAACACGGACACGGCGACGCGGCGCACGCGCACTGATGGAGATTCGTACCCGTCAGCAGGTGTTGATTGCGCTCAACGCCGGACTTGCGGGCGGCATCGCCGCCGTCGTCTGTCTCGCGCGTCGCGCTCCACTGCCCACAACGGTCATCATCGCCGCGAGCGTGGCGCTCGTCCTCTGGGGGACGCTCGCCTGGGCCGCGCGGCAGTTTGAAAGCAAGTAGTTAGTCGATAGCAGTTAGTCGTTAGTACAAGGCAGCTTAAAACTAACTGCTAACTGCTGACCACTAACTACTCGCTTCAGTTCTTTTCCAACCCGGTTCGGAACGTCGAGTCGAACGGCTCGCACTCATACCGTTACCGCCGATTGCCGGCACCCTGTCCGTCCCAAACGAGGCAGGCGGATCCCGAGTCGGCGGGGCCTCATACCGCGACGGTCGCCGCGACATTCCTCCGGAAATTTCCACTTTCAACCGATCCTTTTGGAGGAATCATGAAGAAACTCACCATGAAGATGATTGCGGCCGCGTCCTTCCTCGCGGCCATGTCGATGCCGGCCCTCGCGCAGGGCGCCGCCGAAGGCGGCAAGGGCGGCACCTACAAGATCGCTCTCGGCGCGCTCGCGGTCGGTATCGCGGCCGTCGGCTGCGGCCTCGGCGACGGCAAGGCCATTGCGGCCGCCTGCGAAGGCACGGCCCGCAACCCCGGCGCCGGCCAGCGGATCTTCACGACCATGCTCATCGGTATGGTTCTGATCGAAACGCTCGTGCTGTTCACGTTCCTCGCGGCGTTCCTCGGCTTCTAGTTCGGGGCCGCTTTCAGGCACGAAAAAACGCCCGGTGTCGACTGACGCCGGGCGTTTTTTCTTTGTACGGAAGCTGACAAAAAAGAGATTGACATGTAAATTTTCGTACTGTACTTTCGCGCCGTCTCGCGTGAAGCAATCTTTCCTCGAAGCATTCCTTCACACGACGGTTTTTCACACATCTACCTACTTGATCAACCCGCATCAGGCTTATTCGGTCGGCCCTACCCCTTGGGCCGCGCCGTGGGGAAATGTGCGTTTCGCGTTCACTTTCAATTGAATGAGCGTGTCCGTCCCTGCCTCGAGCAATCGTGTCTTCGCGTGACCAATGGCGCTAAAGCGCTGAATTTTAAGCACGTTTCTTTTTTTTGGAGGAAGTACCGATGTCGAGAACTGTAGGCAAAGTGAAATGGTTCAATAACAGCAAAGGCTATGGATTCATCGAGAATCCGGGCGGTAGCGACGTGTTCGTCCACTATTCCGCGATCAAGGAAGAAGGCTACAAGTCCCTCGCCGAAGGCCAGAACGTCGAATATGAAATCGTGAATGGTCCGAAGGGACCGCAGGCGGAAAACGTCACGAAAGTCTAGGCTGTTCGAATTTTCGAACCATCCACCCTTTGCCTTGCAACCGGTTTGCAGGGCATTTTTCTTTTTGAGGTGTCGGGTTTCGGGTTTCAGGTCAAGGCAGAGTTTTGAATTTTCAGTTTTGAGTTCAAAGACAATTTCAGCCGAAAAACTCAACACTCAACACTGAAAACTCAAAACTGGTTTGAACCTGAAACCCGACACCCGAAACCCGACACCTTTGGTTTTAGCTGGCCGAAACGGTATCCACGATGCCGACGATGGCGGCGTCCACGGGGCATTCCCTGAGGCCGTGGGCGAGGCGGGCGGAACTGCCCTGGACGACGAGGACGGTTTCGCGCGCGCCCGCGCCGACCGTGTCGATGGCGACCAGAAAGCCGCTTTCATCCTTGCCGTCGAGCGAGATGGGATTGACGATGAGAAGTTTTTGTCCTTCGAGGCGGGGGTCCTTGCGCGTCGCGACGACGGTTCCCCAGATGCGTGCCAGAATCATTCGCGCGGTCCTTGCGGAAAAATGAACGATACGGCGGCGATTATGCCGTCCCGTCCCCGAATTGAAAATCGAAAAATGGCTTTTGGAGAAGACGGTGGAAAATTTTCATTTGACGGATTTTCAGGGGCTGGGTATTCTTCGCGTTCTCTTTTGAACCGTAACGGTTTGATGTTTGCATCTTGTATCGGTCGGGAATTTGAAGGCGCGTAGCTCAGGGGTAGAGCACTACCTTGACACGGTAGGGGTCCGCGGTTCAAATCCGCGCGCGCCTACCACATCCCCGACGACAGCGAGATTTCGACGGAAACCGTCAAAAGAAAACAGACAGCATTTCCGAAGGCAGACGCTTCGCGGACGTTCGACGAATCGGCTGCTTTTGTTGTGTTTGACGACATGGAACCCACCGTCGCGCCAGTGCCAGCCGCCGAACCCGCCGCCGGACCGCTCACCGCGTTCCGCGCGTTGCAGGCGCGTGACCGGGACCTCGCCAAACGGGCCATCGCCGCCCGCGTCAACGGTGACATCATCGACCTGTCGCGCGTCGTCGCTGAGTCCGACGTGGTCGAGGCCGTCACGCCCGACGACCCCGAAGCCCTCGAAATCTATCGCCACTCGACTGCCCACCTGCTCGCGGCGGCGGTGCTCGAACTGTTCCCCGGCACGAAGCTGGGCGCTGGACCGGCCCTCAAGGACGATCCCAAGGGCGGTTTCTACTACGATTTTCTCCAGGAACATTCCTTCACGCCCGACGACCTCGCCGCCATCGAAAAGAAGATGCGCGAACTGGTCAAGCGGAACGTGAAGTACGAACGGGTCGAAATCCCCCGCGAGGAAGCGCTCGCGAAGTTCAGCGCCGACGAGCTGAAGTGCTACTTCATCGGCGAAAAGGGCGGGGAGAACCCGAGTTTCTACACCCTCGGCGACCAGTTCATCGATTTCTGTCGCGGACCGCACCTGCCGAATACCAGCAAGATCAAGGCGTTCAAGCTGTTGTCGGTGGCCGGGGCCTACTGGCTGGGCAAGGAAGGCAATCCGCAGATGCAGCGCATCTACGGCACGTCGTTCTTTTCGCAGGAAGACCTCGACGCCTGGGTGAAGCAGAAGGAAGAAGCCGCGAAGCGCGACCACCGTCGGCTGGGCCGCGAACTCGACCTGTTCAGCTTCAACGAAACCGTCGGTTCGGGGCTGGCGCTCTTCCATCCGAAGGGCGGCCTGATGCTGCATCTGTTGCAGGATTACCTCTTCGGCAAGCTGCTCGCGCAGGGCTACAGCCTGGTGAAAACCCCGCACGTCGCCTCGCGCGCGCTCTGGAACATTTCCGGACACGAGGAAAATTACCGGGAAAGCATGTTCCCGGTGATGGATTTCGACGACGCGGAAGTCTACGAACCGGGCAATGAAGTCGAATACCGGCTCAAGCCGATGAACTGCCCGATGCACGTCCAGATTTACAAGTCGCAGCAGCGCAGCTATCGCGATTTGCCCCAGCGCTACGCCGAAATGGGGACCGTCTATCGCTATGAGCGGTCGGGCGTCCAGCACGGTCTGCTGCGCGTTCGCGGGTTTACTCAGGACGACGCGCACCTGTTCTGCACGCCGGAAACGCTCCACGAGGAAATCGTGGCCTGCATCGAGTTCGCGCGCGACGTCTATTCGACCTTCGGATTCGATTACAAAATTGAACTTTCGGTCCGCGACGCCGAAAAGTCCGCGAAAAATTACCTCGGCGAAGATGCAGTCTGGGAAATCGCCGAAAAGGCGCTCACGGACGCGCTCGACGAGGTCGGCTTGCCCTACATCCGGGTCGAGGGTGAAGCGGCGTTTTACGGACCGAAGATCGACGTGAAGGTGGTGGACGCCATCGGCCGGACGTGGCAGTTGGCCACCATTCAGGTGGATTTCAACCTGCCGAACCGGTTTGAACTGGAATACATCGGGGCCGACAACCAGCCGCACGCGCCGATCATGGTTCACCGGGCGATTCTCGGCTCGGTCGAGCGGTTCTTCGGTGTGCTGATCGAGCATTTCGGCGGTCGTTTCCCGCTCTGGATTTCGCCGGTGCAGGCGGTGGTGCTGCCGATTACCGACCGGATGAACGATTACGCGAAGAAGGTCGTGAAGGAATTGCGCGCCGCCGGTCTGCGGGTCGAGGGCGATTTCCGCAGCGAAAAGATCGGCGCGAAAATTCGGCACGCGCAATTGGAGAAGATTCCGTATATGCTGGTCATCGGCGACCGCGAAGCCGAGGAAGGCAAAGTCGCGGTTCGTACCCGCGCCGAAGGTGACATTGGCGCGATGACCGTCGAGGAGTTCATGCAGCGCGCGACGGAGGAAGTCCGGCGGCGCGTTCTCACCGCGTAACTTTCAAAACGCGGAAGTATCTGACCGGGCGATGCGTTCGGAGGAACATTCGCCACAGCCCAGGAGGTATTCGTATCGCAAACCCGCCTTTTCGTGGAGGAGGACGCGACCGCGGTCCGCAAGTTCCGATTAACGAACGCATCCGCGCGCGCGAAATTCGTGTCGTCGATGACGAAGGAAACCAGCTCGGCATCATGACGCCGCAGCAGGCCCTCGCCATCGCCCGTGAACGGGGTCTCGACCTCGTCGAAGTCGCTTCGCAGGCCAATCCGCCCGTCTGCCGCATCATCGATTTCGGCAAGTGGCAGTACGAGCAGAAAAAGCGACAGCACGAAGCGAAGAAGAAGCAGACGGTCATCACCGTCAAGGAAATCAAGCTTCGTCCCGCGATTGGCGAACACGATTACGAATTCAAGAAAAACAACGCCATTCGGGCGTTGAAGGACGGCGACAAGGTGAAAGCGTCGTGCCGGTTCATCGGCCGCGAAATCACCCACCGCGAACTCGGTGAGCGCGTCCTGTTGCAGCTTGAAAAGGACCTCGCCGACATTGCGACGGTGGAAGTCCGACCGAAGATGGAAGGCATGACGATGTTTATCATCTTCACGCCGAAGAAATAGCCAAAGGCGGGTTTTACCGCCAACGCTTTTATTTCAAGTACTTTGTGAGCGCCGCGCGTCGGTCGTCGAATGTGCGAAACAATCACCCGACCGGCAGCTTCGGCTCCGCGGACGCTCAGGGAAGGAGAATTACCGATGCCGAAGTTGAAAACCCACAAGGGAGCGGCGAAGCGGTTTCGCACAACCGCCAGCGGGCGCGTGAAGCGCGGACATTCGCACTGTCGCCATATCCTGACGAAAAAGACGTCAAAGCGGAAACGGCTGCTGGACATCGACACGATGGTGTCGACCGCCGATGAAGCGAAGGTTCTGAACATGCTGCCCTACGGCCGGAGCTAGTTCCGGTCGGGCAGCCGACAGTGCGGACGGATTTTCGATTGAAGATTGAGAATTTTCGATTTGAGATTGAAGATTTTCGATTGGAAGCGGAATTCCCGCCGCGATTTTGAGGAGTAGAAAGCCATGCCTCGCGCAAAACGTGGGAACAAGCGCCTTCAGCGGCGCAAAAAGATCTTGGGCCTTGCCAAAGGCTACAAGATGACGAAGAGCAAGCTCTACCGGTCAGCAAAAGAGTCGGTTGAGCGTGCGTTAAAATTCGCGTACGTCGGACGCAAGAACAAGAAGCGCGATTTCCGCTCGCTGTGGATCGTCCGCATCAACGCGGCCGCCCGCCGCTACGGACTCAGCTACAGCCAGTTCATCAACGGCCTGAAGAAGGCCGGCATCGCGCTCGACCGCAAGATGCTGGCGAATATCGCCGCGACTGACGAACCGAGCTTTATCGAGTTGGCCAACCGCGCCAAGCAGGCCATCGGGAAGGCATAACTCCCCGACACGGTTTGGAGCGAAGAACGGCAAGCGGCATTCAAAACGCCGGTTGCCGTTTTTCTTCTTCCACATTTTTTTCAGCCGAACGCCAGATTGAATTTCCCCTTCCGGGAGGCCCCATGAAAAACCGGCGGTTGATTTTTGCCTTCATCCTGTTCGACATCATCACGTTGGGCGTGGCCTATCTCTGTTTCTGGCCGACGCCGATTGATCCGGACGCCTGGACGCCCCCCGTCGCGCCCGCGCTCGAAGGGCAGTACGCCCCGAACGACGCGCTTTCAAAGGTGACGCGGCTCGGACAGGGCGCGTTTTCCGGCGCGGAAGACGTGGCGGTGGATTCGCAGGGCCGGATTTACGCCGGGTCCATCGACGGCAAGATTTTTCGTTTCCCGGCGGGCGGCACGGGGCAGCCGGAGTTTTTCGCCAACACCGGCGGGCGTCCGCTGGGTCTAAAATGCGACAAGAACGACAACCTGATCGTCGCCGATTGCAAGAAAGGGCTGCTGTCGGTCGCTCAGAACGGGACCATCACGACGCTTTCGACCGAGGCCAACGGCGTGAAGTTCAAGTTCACTGACGACCTCGACATCGGACCGGACGGCACGATCTACTTTACCGACGCCTCGTCGAAGTTCGACCAGCCGGTCTACCGCCTCGATTTCATGGAGCATCGTCCGAACGGCCGGTTGCTGGCCTACGACCCGATGGAGAAATCGACTCGCGTGCTGATTGAAAAGTCCTACTTCGCCAACGGCGTGACCGTCGCGCCCGACGGGCAGTCGCTCCTGCTGTGCGAAACGTCGAAGTACCGCGTGCTGCGCTACTGGATCGCGGGCGAAAAGAAGGGCAAAACCGAGACGTTCATTGAAAATCTGCCCGGTTTCCCGGACGGCATTTCGACCGGAAGTAACGGAATCTACTGGATTTCGCTCTTTTCACGCCGGAATCCGGTCCTCGACTCGATGCTGCCGCGCCCGTTCTGGCGGTCGTTCGCGCTCCGGCTGCCGCAGATTTTCCAGCCGAAGGCGAAACACTACGGATTCGTGGTCGGCGTCAATAATGAAGGCAAGGTTGTAAAAAACCTTCAGGACCCGTCGCCGCAGTCGTTCGCGCCGGTGACGAACACCATCGAGTACAAGGGCACGCTCTATTTCGGCAGCCTCGAAGCCGACGGCATCGCGTCGCTGCCAGTCCCGCAGTAGTTGTTTGAATACGGGAGGTTGGCATGTCTTCGCTACCGAAACACCGGATGACGCCCGAGGAATATCTGAAGTACGAACGGGCGGCAGAGTACAAAAGCGAGTTTTACGATGGCGAAGTTTTCGCGATGGCGGGGGCGAGCCGGAATCACAACCTGATCGTCGCCAACGTGGTGGCCGAATTAAGAACGCATTTGAAAAAGCGTCCCTGTCGGGTTTACCCGAGCGACATGCGGGTAAAGATTTCGGAATCAGGGCTTTATACCTATCCGGACGTGGTCGTCGTATGCGGCGAGCCAAAGTTTGAAGACGACGAGTTTGACACATTGCTGAATCCGACGCTGGTCGTCGAAGTTCTTTCAAAATCCACCGCCGCTTACGACCGCGGCCCCAAGGCGCACCACTACCGGAAAGTTTCTTCATTGAAGGACTACTTGATCATTGAGCAGGAAACCTGCCGCATCGATCACTACACTCGACAGCCGGATGGCGGTTGGGGAATTTCCGATTACGACAGGCTTGAAGACACGATCTCGCTGACGTCCATCGGATTTGAACTGGCGGTTGCCGAAATTTACGACAAGGTCGAATTTCCCGAGACGGCGCCCTCCCTGCGCGAAGCGTAGAAAGGCGTTTGAAGATAAAAAAGACGATGCTCAACGAAACCATTCTTGAAACCCACCGTTCGCTGGCCGATGCGTTCCACGCCGAGTTCGCCGGCTGGACGCTCCCCGCCGCCGAACTGATCGCCCCGTCGCCGCGTCAGACCTTCCAGGCCGTGACCGATTTCTGGCTCTCGCGCAAGAACGGCGCGCTCACCCAGAAACTCAAGGAACTGGGCAAGTTGTCGCCCGAGGAACGTCCCGTGCGCGGGGCCGCGCTCAACGCCTTCAAGGGCAAGGTCGAAGCCGCGCTCGCGGCGCTCGACGGCGACGTGAAGGCCGCCGAACTGGCCGAAATCGCTCGGCGCGACGCGGTGGACATCACCCTGCCCGGCGTCGGCGTCCGGCGCGGACGCCTCCATCCGATTACCCAGATTCGCCAGAAGATCGAGGATATTTTCACGGCGATGGGCTACGCCGTGGAGGACGGACCGGAAATCGACCGAACATTTTACAACTTCGACGCGCTCAACATTCCCGCCGACCATCCGGCGCGTGAAATGTCCGACACGTTCTACATCACGCCGGAACGCGCGATGCGCTCGCAGACGTCGAACGTCCAGATTCACGCGATGCAGCGGCGCACGCCGCCCCTGCGCGTGATCGCGCCCGGTCGTGTCTTCCGCCGCGACGAGCCGGACCCGACCCACAACCCGATGTTCTTTCAGGTCGAGGGTTTATGCGTCGCGAAGGGCATCACGATGGGCGATCTGAAGGGGACGCTTCAGGAATTTCTGACGAAGCTGTTCGAGCGTCCGGTCGAGCTGCGTTTCCGTCCGAGTTATTTCCCGTTCGTCGAACCGGGCGCGGAAACCGATTTCCGCTGCATTTTCTGCGGCGGCGACGGCTGCCGCGTGTGCAAGCACTCCGGCTGGATTGAACTCGGCGGCTCGGGGATGGTTCATCCGAATGTGTTGCGGGCGTGCAACATCGACCCGACTGAGTATTCCGGCTTCGCGTTCGGCTTCGGCATCGACCGCATGGCCGCGATGCTCTACGGCATCGACGACATCCGGCACTACTTCGGCAACGACCTCCGGTTTCTGGAGCAGTTTTGAAGTTTGTCCGTTGTTCTTTGTCCGTGGTCAGTTGTGGATTTCAACTGGCCACTGACCACTGACTACTGACTGCTAACTACTAGAAAAAAATGAAAATCAGCTACAACTGGCTTCGTGAATACGTTCAAACCGATTTGTCCGCGAAGGATCTCGCGGAACGCCTGACCCGCGTCGGCCTCGCGGTGGACGCCGTCCACCCACACGATGACGATTTCGTGCTCGATTTCGATCTGACGACGAACCGTCCCGACGCCCTGTCGCACTTCGGCATGGCCCGCGAGGCGGCGGTCATCGCGGGCACCAAGGCGTTCGCGCCGGACGCCGCGCTCGTCGATCTCAACGACCACATCAACGGCCTCGTACAAATCGTCATCGAGGCGGGGGCGTTGTGCCATCGCTACGCCGGACGCCTGATTCGCGGCGTGAAAATCGGTCCGTCGCCGGAATGGCTCGTCAAGCGGCTTGAGGCCGTCGGCCAGCGCAGCATCAACAACGTGGTGGACGTGACGAATTTCGTCCTTCAGGAACTGGGCCATCCACTGCACGCGTTCGATTACGACACCTTGAAGGGCCGGAAAATTGTTGTCCGCCTGCCGAAACCGGGCGAAACGCTGACGACGCTCGACGGCGTCGAACGCAAGCTCGCGCCGGACATGCTCATGATCTGCGACGCCGAGCGGCCAGTCGCGGTCGCGGGCGTGATGGGCGGCGCGGAAACCGAGATTTCGGAATCATCCGTGAATGTATTTCTGGAAAGCGCGTGGTTCGCGCCAACCTCGGTACGCCAGACGGCGCGCGCGCTCGACCTCCACACGGAAGCGGCGAAGCGGTTTGAACGCGGCGCGGACTTCGAGGCGGTCCGGTTCGCGCTTGACCGCTGCGCGAAGCTGATCGCGGAAGTTGCGGGCGGGGAAATCGTTTCCGGCGTGGTGGACGTCATCGCGACGCCGCGCGAATCGAAGCGGATCGGGCTGCGCCACGAACGGATTCTTCAACTGACCGCCGTGGAGGTGCCGCAATCGACGGCGTCGGAAATTCTGTCCGGTCTCGGTTGCGAACTGGTGGTCGAGGAAGACGGGTTTTCGGAATGGGTCGCGCCGAGCTGGCGGGTGGACGTCAACATCGAGGAAGACCTCGTGGAAGAAGTCATCCGGCACGTCGGGTACGACGCGATTCCGGCGACGCTGCCGACGTGGGGCGGCGCGGGCGAATATCTCGCGGGCGAAAACCGGCGGCGGGCAATCCGGCAAACCCTTGTCGGTTCAGGGTTTTACGAGGCAATTTCGTTCAGTTGGGCCTCGGCGACCGGGCTGGCGCTGGTCGGCGCGCCGGAAGGCATCCCGATTCAGAATCCGATTGACCAGGGCGAGGACCGGATTCGCACCTCGCTCCTGCCGGGAATCCTGCGGGCGGTGGCGAACAACTTCCGCTTCGGGACGACCGATGTCCGCCTGTTCGAATTCGGCAACGTTTTTGAAGGCGATCCCGAAAGCCTGCGCGAGCGGGAACGGCTGGCGGTGGCGGTCGCGGGGACGCCCGACGGCGACGACTGGCGCGGCGGCGCGCGGCGAGAAAGTTTTCATACGCTGAAAGGCGCGCTGGAGGCGGTTTTCAATGAACTCAAGGTTCGGGGTGTCGAAATCGACGCGCCGGGCGATGCCATCGGCTTTTTCCCCGGACAGGTGGCGGATGTCCGCGTCGAGGGGCGTTTCATCGGGCGGTTCGGGCGCGTGAGCGCGGAAATCGCCGATGAATTCCGCTTCAAGCAACCGGTGTATGTCGGAGAACTTGACCTTGCGCCACTGCTCGAACAGGTCCAGACGTTCGAGCCGTATCGTCCGCTGCCGGAATTTCCGGCGGTCGAGCGCGACATTTCCGCCATGCTCGACACTGCCGTGACGTTCGGGACGATCCGGGCGCGCATCGAGGCGCTGGCAATTCCCGAACTGACGGAAATCCGTCTGCGCGAAGTCTTTACCGGCAAGCAGATTGCCGAAGGAAAGCGCGCGCTGACATTGAACCTGTGCTATCGTGCGGCCGACCGTACGCTCACCGATGAAGAAGTCGCCCCCCGGCACGCCCGCGTGCTGGAGACGCTCGCGACCGAACTCGGCGCGGTGATACGGTAAAAAAAGCCGTCCGACTTGTCCTGTCCCGAAACAAGAAAGAAGCTCATACCGGAACGAACCAGAGGGGGTATCGTGACAGCCACGCTCAACGGAATGGAGAAATTCAATCACCTTGAAGACAAGCTCTACCGCATCGTCGAACAGATCAAGACGATCCGGCAGGAGAAGGAAGCCCTCGAACGGGAAGTCGCCTCGCTGCGGCGGGACCTGATTTCCCACGTCGAGGAAAACGACCGGCTCAACCAGCGGATTCACCAGATGCTGAACGAGCGCGACACGATCAAGGTGAAAGTGGAAGCCATGCTCGACGCGATTGCGCTCGTCGAGCCGGAACTCGCCGCCGAGGCCGCCCGCCGGAACTGACCGGTTTCGCGTGCGGAGCAGGGGGCGGGATTTTTTCGGGGACCCAGGGAATCTCGGGAACAGCCAGGGTGACATTCAGGACGCCGTACCGCCCCACGGCCGGTTAGAGGAGGCCCGCTCCGCATGTCAGTACCGAATGACGCCGGGACGACGACCCAGACGGTCGAAGTCAGGATTTACAATCAGGTCTACAACATCCGCGGCGACGGAAACAGCGCCTACATCTCGGAACTCGCGGCTTACGTCGATTCCAAGATGCGCGAAGTCGTCAGCGGCACGCACACGGTCGATTCGCTGCGCGTGGCGATTCTGTCGGCGCTGAAAATCGCCGATGAACTGTTTCAGGCGCATCGCCGCATCGAGCAACTCGACGGCGTCATCGCCGAGCGCAGCGTGGAATACGCCAACCTGCTCGACAGCGTGCTCCGCAAGGAATCCCCGGCGGACGCCGTGAAGAAACCGTAACGCGCATGCATTTCACGCCGCTGCCCGCCCGCGATACGACGGCGCTTTCCGCCGCCCAGTTCGAACGCCTCGCGCGGGTGTTCGCGCTCGCGCACGCGGTCGGCGACGCGCTCGGCTCGGAAGCGACCGACCCGGCGCACCTCATCCTCGTGGACGCCGCCGATCCGGCGTCCTGCGCCGTCTTTTTCCCGAAAGAATTCAGTTTTGAAGTTCTGCCCGCGACCCGGAGCGCCGACTTTCTGAAACATTCGGCGACGCTGGCCGATCTCGCCGCCGCGCTTCCCGAACCGACTTGGTTTGCGTTTCGTGAAAGTTCCACGTCCGAATGGATTTGTATTTTGTGGGAAACAAAGGCGGAGTTCGGCGCGAACCTGCTCCTGCGGGGGCGCCGCGTCGAAACGTAGAGACGTTTTCAGTTGTGTGTGGCCCTCCCGCCGAGACGTGAATGGCGAACATATTGGATATAGCCCACGTCCGGAGCGCTTTGGCGAGGACGTGGGGAATCGTGTAAAACCATTGATTTCATTGGATTTTGGGGCGAAACATGTTTCCCGTAGCCTCGCAAAAAACGCTGCGGCTACGGGCTATGCCCAATATGTTACCCACCCGAGTGGCGGTAAATTGGCCGCAAGCAAACGAAAACTGCTCTACCGCCCCAAATACCGCCGGAAGAACGACACCAGCCGCCGCCGGTATTCCTCCGAGGCCAGCGCGTAGCACCGCGTGTGGGCCGCGCCTTCGACCAGCCAGAGGTTTTTGTGGGGCGCGCCGACGAGCGCGTCGAACAGCGCTTCCGAGTGGTGCGGGCGAACGAAATCGTCGGCCAGTCCGTGGACGAGCTGGACCGGGCAGGCGATCTTTTCCGCTGCTGCGAGCGGGCTGACGTCGCTCACCGTAAAGTTGCCGCGATAGCCCGCGACCATCTCCGCCGCCCAGGTGAGCGGGACGAGTACGCTCTGGGGAAGACGGGTCGAGTCAGAGATGTATTCCGCCGAAATCTGCCGCAGCGAGGCGAACGGGCTTTCCGCCCAGACGGCCCCGATGCGCGGGTCGCGCGCGGCGGTCTGAAGCGCGATGGCGGCGCCCATCGAGAGTCCGACGAGGCCGAACCGCTGGTGGCGCAGCCGGAACCGCTGTGAAATGAAGTCGATGGCCGCGCCGACGTCCTGAACTTCATGAAAGCCGTAGGTGACTTCCCGTTCCTCGCTGTCGCCGTGGCCGCGTCCGTCGAACAGAAACACGTTGAAGCCGGCTTCGTGGAGAATCGTCCCGAAGCGGATGAGGCTCGTCCGGTTGCCGGTCACGCCGTGGAGGGCGATGATCGTCGGCCGCCACCAGCCATGTTCGAGAAACCAGCCGTCGAGGCGCGTCCCGTCGAACGAATTGAAATGCACTTCCTTGAAACGGATGCCCCGCTCGCGCAGGTGGTCGCGCAGGCGACGGCCCGCGAGGTGGCGGCGGCGCTTTTTTCGCGGCCGGACGAGCATGGTCGAAAGCGGCACGGCGGCGGCGGCGGATGCGAGCAGGTAGCCGCCCGCGAGGCCGAGCAGGGTCAGGCCGAGTCCTTTCGCCAGACGGACGAGCCGTCGGTTGCGGGGCGGAGATTCGGGGTTTTGCGCTTCTTCTTCGGGCATGGTGTTTGAAAATTCGGGGAGGGAAACGGGTTTCGCGGGTTTCGGCATCGGCCGGGCCGATATGAAAGCATTCCGCCGGAACTCTTGAAAACCGAAAATCTCGATTCGTTGCATCCGGATTCCCGAAACCCGATTTTTTTGAAACTTTCGGTTTGGCCGGCGTGCTATAGTCGCAGAACACATACGATTCCAAATTCGCGTTTTTCGCGAACATCATTCGAGCGAAGTATGCCTGAGTTTCTGTGTCGGCTCGGGACGCCCGGCGGGGATGTCGTCACCCGGGTGATTGAAGCCGACGGTGTCGATCAACTTCGAAAACGTCTCCAGAGTGAAGGCTTTCGCGTCTTCGCGGTGGACGATCCGCGCGGCGGTTTGCTGTCGCGGCCGGCGCTGGGATCAAGCGGCGTCAAGCCGGAGGAATTTCTTCTGTTCAACCAGCAGTTCGCGGCCCTGTTGCGGGCCGGTCTGCCGATGTTGCAGGCGGTGGGAATTCTGGTGCGGCGGCAGAAACCGGGGCCGTTCAAGGCGACGCTGGAGGACATCGAGCGGCGGATTCGCGGCGGCGCGGCGCTGTCCGAAGCCTACGGTCAGCACCCGAAAATTTTCCCCCGGCTGCTGACGGCGTCGGTGCTGGCGGGTGAGCGATCGGGGGAACTCGATACGGTCCTCGAACGCTATGTGGCGCAGGCGAAGGTTTCCGCGGAGGTTCGTCGCAAGCTGGTCAAGACGCTGACGTACCCGATCCTGCTCATCGTGGCTTCGGTGATGCTCGTGGCATTGCTCACGACCTATGTGATTCCGAAATTCGCTTCGCTTTATGAATCCCAGAATGCCGAACTGCCGAAGATCACGGTTGTCGTCGTCGGAATTTCGAAGGTTGCGGAAAACAACTTGTACTGGCTGCTTCCGGCACTTCTCATCGGGGCCATTGCCTTTTATTTCTGGCAACGGACCGACGCGGGGAGAAGCGTCATCGACCGGGCGCTGCTCCGGTTGCCGATTGTCGGCGACCTGATCCGGCAGGCCACCACGGCCAGGTTGTCGCGGGGGATGGCGACGCTGCTGGGCGGCGGGCTGACATTACTCGAAGCGCTCGAAATTTCGTCCGAAGTCATTGGCAACCGCGGGCTGGCCGCGACGATGCCACGGGTGCTTCAGGACATTCGCGAGGGGCAGCCGCTGACCGAATCGATGGAGCGGGCCGCCTGGCTGCCGCCGATGGCGGTGGATATGATCGGGGTCGGCGAGAAATCCGGTTCACTCGGGACAATGCTTGCCGAGGTCGCCGATTTCTACGACGCCGAACTTGACGTCCGGGTCGCCTCGCTGACGGCGCTCATCGAGCCGCTGGTGCTGGCCGTCATGGGCGCGATTGTTCTGGCCGTCGTGCTTGCCCTATATTTGCCGATTCTCCAGTTCGTCACGGCGGGCTTGAATCGCAAATAACCTCATTCAGATTTTCTCAAAGGTTACGGATGTCCACCAACGGAACGGCTTCAAACCAGACCATCGGTACGCTGCTGCCCTCGGCGGCCGAAGCGGATCAGGAAATTCAGATCGCGCGCGACACGGCGGCGCGGTATCGGATGGAGTTTATCGACCTCTCGCTGGCGGAACTCGACCATGACCTGATTCATGAACACCCGGTCGATCTGATGACCCGGTTCAAGTTCATTCCGCTGCGGCGCGAGAACAACCGCCTCGTCGTCGCCATGGTCGATCCGACCAATCTCGATGCGCTCGACGAGCTTTCCGCCCAGTTGAAGGTCCGGCTCAAGCCGGTTGTCGCGACCCGCACGGCGGTCGAAGCCGCGTTGCGGCGCGGCGATTCCGCCCAGCGCGTCCTTCAGGACGCCACCGAGTCGTTCCGCATCCGGGTCGTCAAGGAAACCGATCAGGGCGAGCAGGACCTCGACCTCGACCGTCTCGCCGATGAAACCGCGCCGGTCATCAAGCTCATCGACACAATCGTGCTGACCGCGCTCGAACGCCGCGTGTCGGACATCCACATTGAGGCCCACGACGCCGACGTGACCGTCAAGTACCGCATCGACGGCGCGCTCTACGCGGCGATGAACCCGATCGACATCAGCTATCACCAGATGCTGATTTCGCGCATCAAGGTCATGTCGGAACTCGACATCGCCGAGCGTCGCGTACCGCAGGACGGACGCTTCCGGGTCAAGGTCAAGGGGCGCACCATCGATTTCCGCGTTTCCATCATTCCTTCGGCGCACGGTGAAAATTGCGTCATCCGGATTCTCGACAAGGAACAGATCAACGAGTCGTTCCGCGACCTGAACCTCAACGTGGTCGGTTTCGACCCGGACGACCTCGTCAAGTTCCGGCGATTCATCGCCGAGCCGTACGGCATGGTGCTGGTCACCGGGCCGACCGGTTCCGGAAAAACGACCACGCTCTACGCCGCGCTCAACGAGATTTACAACGAGGAAGACAAGATCATCACCATCGAGGACCCGGTCGAATACCAGTTGCGCGGGGTCATGCAGATTCCGGTCAATGAAAAGAAAGGGCTGACGTTCGCGCGCGGACTGCGCGCCATCCTGCGCCACGACCCGGACAAGGTGATGGTCGGGGAAATCCGCGACACCGACACCGCCCAGATCGCGATTAACGCGGCGCTGACCGGGCATCTCGTGTTCACGACCGTCCACGCCAACAACGTCATCGACGTCATCGGACGCTTTCTCAACATCGGGGTTGAGGTGTACAACTTCGTCAGCGCGCTCAACTGCATTCTGGCCCAGCGGCTCGTGCGTCAGTTGTGCCCGCACTGCAAGCGTCGGTATCAGCCGTCCGACCAGGAACTGATCGATTCCGGCATCAATCCCGACAAGTACCGCAACGGCGTGTTTTACGAATCGGTCGGCTGCCCCGAGTGCAACCAGACCGGCTATCGCGGTCGGACCGCGATTCACGAACTGCTCGATGTGACCGATCCGATCCGGGAACTCATTCTGGCCCGGAAACCGGGGTCCGAGGTCCGGCGCGCCGCCCGTCAGGAAGGTCTGAATTCGTTGCGCGAGTCCGCGCTCAAGAAAGTCTTTTCCGGAGTAACGACGTTGCGTGAAATCAACCGCGTGACGTTCGTCGAATAGCCGTCAGAAAAATAACCGCCCCGGCAATCCACGGAGGCGTCGTCAAAACGATTGTGCAAACGCTTCCGCTTGAGGCCCGTTGCCTGAAGCCCGCAAAGAGGTATTCCGCATGCCGACTCTCCGTTCACTCCCCCGCCTTCGCCGCCTGCTGGCCCAGGCGTTGTGCGTCCTGATGCTGACCGTCATGTTCGCGCCCGCCGTTTACGCCGGGAACGGCAAGAAGTTTTTCAAGGAAGGCCAGAAATTCGAAGTTGCCAAGCAGTGGGAAAAGGCCGTCGAACAATACGCTCAGGCGTTGAGCGAGGACCCCGGCAACATCGAATACCAGATGTGCTATCAGCGGGCGCTGACCAATGCCTCGATCCAGGCGATGAAGGAAGGGAAGGTGCTGGAAGCGAGCGGGGACCTCGAAGGCGCCTATTACGCCTTCAGCAAGGCGTTCAAATACGACCCGACCAACGAGATCGCGCTTGCCAAGATGAAGGAGATGCTCAAGAAACAGGGCATCGAATCGAATGTGCGCGGCGAGGCGTCGCCTTTCCAGCGGACGGCCGAGACCAAAAAGCCCGCGACCCCGGCTTCGACCGGCCCCAAGTACATCATTCGCCAGAATTTCAATACGCAGCCGCTTGAGTACATCATCCAGAGCCTCAGCGAAAAACTCCGGTTCAACATCATTTACGAATCGAACACGCTGACCTCGCTGCCGTCGCGCAAGTACGCGATCAGCGTCAAGGACATTTCGGCGGCGAAGGCGCTGGAACTGGTGCTGGATGCCAACAACATGCAGTTTTTCCAGGTGGACACCCGGACGCTGCTGGTGATGAACCGCAACCCGAGCGCGCAGCTCGCCCAGAAGTACGACGATTCGAACGTCAAGGCTTTCTATATCCGCAACGCGAAGCTCGAAGAAGTGAAGACCGTGCTGAACCTGCTCGGTCCCGGCATGGCGCAGCAGGTCCAGTCAGTGCCGCAGTCGAACATGCTGCTCGTGCGCGCCTCGAGTGAAAACCTCAAGATCATCGAGCGCATGGTGATGATGGTGGACCGTCCGCAGGCGGAAGTCCTGATGGACGTCAACATCTACGAAATCAATCAGGGCGACCTGCTCCAGATCGGCAACCAGTTCAACACGGGCGACGGGTTGAGTCTGGGTCAGTTCGGCGGTTTCGGGCGTGGCCCGTCGTCGCTGGTGCCGCCCGGCACGATTGGAAAGGCCTCGACCGTCACCGGTCTGCCCGGCCTCGGCACGCTTCTGGGCGGCGCGGCGCAGATCGGATTGGGATTGCCCCAATCTACGTTCAGCCTCCTTCAGAGCAAGAACAAGGCGAAGCTGCTTGCGACGACGCAGGTGCGGGCGTTCGAGGGCAACGAAGCGACCGTCAACATCGGGGATTCGATTCCGATTCAGATCGGCAACTCCAACTTCAACAACACGACCGGGACCGGCAACAACACCACCCAGCCGGTCTTCCTCGGCGGGTTCAATCAGGTTCAGTACCGCGACGTGGGTTTGAACATTTCCATCAAGCCGCGCATCACGGACGACATCGTCCAGATGGAAATGAAGATCGAATCGTCCTCGCTCGGCGCGACCACGACGGCCACCCAGCTCACGCCGCCGATCAACCAGCGCAAGATCAACGGTGTGGCGCGCGTGAAGGACGGTGAAACGGCGCTGACGGCGAGCGTCGTCCGGCGGCAGGAAGCCACCGGAACGAGCGGCATCCCGGTTCTCAGTCTGATTCCCATCGTGGGCCGGCTCTTTGCGACGCCCAAGCAGGACAAGCAGGCCACCAACATCGTGATCACCGTCACCCCGCACATCCTGCGCGGCGGCGCGCTGACCGAGGAAGAACTCAAGGCGCAGTTCGGGCCGCTCGACACGGTCATCGGTCCGAGCGGTCTCGGCTACGGCCGGTATCTGTCCATTGATGAAATCGTGGCGCTGGCCGACGCCAAGGAACTGAGCGACGCGGGCGTGAATTCCGAAACGCCGGTTTCGGGTGGACCGAAGCCGAAAACCGACGCGCCCGCGCTGCCGCCGACGGTCACGCCGACTTCGAACCCCATCGGGAGCGTTCCGACGGTCCCGGCCAGCGCGCCGCGGAACACGTCGCCAACGGATGGCATCGTCCGTCCTGAATCCGGCGGGAAATCCGAAGGAATGAGCGAATCGGCCATCAATCCCGCCGACGGTCAGCAGCCGGTTTCCCTGCTTCCGTCGGGTAGCGGCGGCGGATCGTTCAATCCGACTCCCGGCAACACGTCCGGAACCCCGAGCAACCCCTCCACCGGCGGCGGTGCCGCCGCCGCGCCCCGGACGAACCCCGTCCCGGCCATTCTCAGCGTGACCCCGACGGCCCGGCCGCAGGTCGGACAGACCATCTCGGTTTCGGCCATCGTCAGCAGCTATGCCGCCAAGATTTCGTCGGCGGCGATCTACCTTCACTACAACCCGGCGGTGCTCAAGGTCGTCGGCGTGCGTGACGGCGGTCTGCTTTCGCCCGGAAACTTCCAGTCCGGCGACAATGGCGGTCAGGTGTTCGCCACCGCGCTGCTGGTTGGAAACCCGAACGGCATTTCCGCCACCGGACAGGTCGCCATCTTCGATTTTCAGGTCATTGCGCCCGGGCCGGCCGACATCCGGATGGAAGTCATCGAACTGCGCGGCGTGGATAACCAGTTCATCGCCGCCATTCCCAGCCCGGCACCCCAGATTCTGGCGGTTGCCCCGCAGACGGCCAAGCGCGAGGAACGGTAGGAATTTTTGATTGAAGATTTCAGATTGAAGATTTGAAGACGGCGATTGGTCCGGACGGATTTCCGCAATCGAAAATCTTCAATCTTCAATCTTCAATCTGAAATTCTCTGGGGATTGAAGATTTTCGATTGGCCTCGGTCAGTGAAGGAGCTTGAAGATGTTGTCCCTCAATTCTTTGCGATTCGGCGTGCGAAGCCCCGGCGGCGCGCCGAGGCGCGAAAACCGAAAATCTTCAATCGCCAATCTTCAATCGCCAATCTTCAATCGTACATCCCGTGGTTCGACACTGATGGAAATCATCATCACGCTGAGCATCCTTTGCGTGATGGGGCTTGCCGTCGCTCCGCTGGTTCAGAATACGGTCCGGAGCCGGGCCGAAAGCGAACTGCGGCAGGGATTGCGCGAAATCCGGCTGGCCATTGACCGATACAAGGAATTCAACGACGCCACGGGCGGTCAGTTGATTCCCATCGAGTTGCGAACCCAGTCCGGATATCCGAAAAACCTGGAAGTGCTGTACGAAGGATTCGTTCCGGTCAACAAGGTGGACGGCAAGAAGGTGTATTTTCTTCGCAAACTCCCGGTCGATCCGATGACCGGCGAGAAGGATTGGCGAATTCGCTCCTCGACCGACGATCCGGATTCGCCTTCCTCGAATGAGGAGGACGTTTTTGACGTTCACTCCAAATCGTCTGAAAAAGGACTCGACGGTTCGCGCTACGACGAGTGGTGAGACGAACTCAAGGCAGGAAAGCAATGAAACAGGCATTTTTCACGCGGCGGTCACGGAGAAGCGGCTTCACGCTCCTCGAACTGGTCATCGTTCTTTCGATTATGAGCATCGTCATTGCCGCCAGTGCGCCAATCTATCAGGTCGTCATGCTCCGGGCGCGCGAAGCCGTCCTGCGGGACAATCTGTTCAAGATGCGGGACGCCATCAGTCGCTACACCTACGACAAGAACAAGGCCCCGGGGACGCTGAAGGACCTCGAAACCGCCAAGTATTTCCGCGAAATCCCGATTGATCCGATGACCGGGAGCAACGACACCTGGATTGTGAAGCTGGAGGAAGAAGCGGCTGTACCGACTGCCGAACCGGGAATTCTCGACGTGGCCAGCGGCGCCGAAGGAAACTCCTCCGAGGGAACGGCCTACAGCGAGTGGTAGCCGATTGGGCCGTTTGACCGACGGCCGTTACGACACACGGAATCACATGAGCGCTTTTCGCAATATCCTCAGCATTCTCACCGAACCCCGCCCGCCCCGTGCCGCCTGCGCCGTCAGCGCGGAGGGAATCGCCATCTTTGACACCCGCCGCCGCGCCGGGAACTTCCTCCCATTGCCGCAGGGGTTCATCCAGCCGCGGTTCGAGGGGATGAACCTGAGCGACCCCGACGGGTTTGCGCGTGCCCTTTCCGATGCCGCGAATCAGGCGGGGCTGGGTCGCGAACGCCGGTGGTCGGCATCGCTGCCCGGTTCGACGGCCCGGGTTCAGGTC
This sequence comes from Blastocatellia bacterium NZW_1522, assembly GCA_039793685.1. Classification (GTDB taxonomy): domain Bacteria; phylum Acidobacteriota; class Blastocatellia; order Chloracidobacteriales; family Chloracidobacteriaceae; genus JAAFHI01. The sequence continues at coordinate 46,709 of JBDRAL010000115.1, read as the reverse complement.
GTCACGCTGGAAGATGTGTCTTCGGAGTCCGAGGCTACCGACATGCTCGGATGGAAGGCGGAACGGCTGATGGGCGTCCCGCTGGCCGACCTCCGGCTGACCGTCTCCCGTATCGGTCAGCGCACCGACTGGCGCTATCTCATCGCCGGAATGGCGGAAAGCGTCGCCCGCGAATATGAAGCCGCCTTTTCGAAACTCGGCTGGCAGGTCGGAATGCTTTTGCCGAGAATGGTTTGCGAGTCGCTCTGGTTGCGACAGGGAGCGCTCCCGAACCAGATGCTCTTGAGCGTCGTGGACGATGATCTTTCCGTCATGGTCATCCAGCGGGGCGAACCGATCCTCATTCGCGCGCTCCCGCTCGTGGACGAAGACCCAACCGAACAGCTTCTCCGGCTGCTGCTCTTTTTCCGCGAACGCACCACCGCCTCGGATACCTTTGCCGATCCCACTCAGGCGGTCCAGTTCGAAGTCCTGCCGGTCGGGTTGCCGATTCCGATTGAAAAAGTCCGCGACTGCATCACCGAAACCTTCGGCGCGGCCCCGCTCATCCTCGACGCCGCCCGCTTCGGATACGGTTCGTCGGTCGAGTTTTCCCGGATGGCCGCCGTCGGCGGGCTGGCAACGCTGAATTAGCAGTTAGTCGTTCGCGGTTCGCTTATGTAGCTGTCCTGCTTTGAAATTTGAAGAATATCCACCAATTTTCATCTTCAACTCTAACTGCTAACTGCTAACGACTAACCACTCATATGTGGAGTCCCCATGCCTCCCTGGTCCGTAACCACAACCGAGGAGACAGAACTGGCGCGAATCGCCGCGTCGCCGCTTTTTGCGCGGATAACCCGGTTTTTTGCGGAAAACGTGGCGGCCACGACCGATGAACTCGTTCGCGTCGTCGAAATTCCCTCGCCGCCGTTTCACGAACACAACCGCGCGAACTATATCCTGTCCCGGTTTCGCGATTTCAATCTGACCGACGCCCACATCGACGACGAGGGCAACGTCCTCGGCCTGCTCGGCCCGGCGGACGGCGACGTGATTGCCGTCGCGGCCCATCTCGACAGCGTTTTTCCGGAAGGCACCAACGTCGCCGTCCGCCGGGAAGGCAGCCGCCTTTACGCGCCGGGCATTGCCGACAACGCCTGCGGACTGACCGGCATGCTCGCCGTCGCCCGCTGCTTTACCGAACTGAACATCGTTCCGCCGAAACTGATTCTGTTCGTCGGAACGGTCGGCGAGGAAGGGCCGGGGGATCTGCGGGGCGTCCGCGCGCTGTTCGAACGCAATCCCTATAGTCAACGGATTCAAACATTTGTGGCGTTTGACGGTCCGGGAATCGAGCGCATCACCAACCACGCGCTCGGCTCGCGGCGGTTTGAAGTGAAATTTGAAGGTCCCGGCGGGCATTCGTGGGCCAATTTCGGCATCGTCAATCCGATTCAGGCGCTGGGACGATTCATTCACGGCCTCGCGCGGTACGACGCGCCCGCCGCCCCGCGCACCGCCTACACCGTGGCGGTTGTGGAAGGCGGCGTCTCGGTCAACACGATTCCGCGCCTGGCCCGGTGCGAAGTGGATTTGCGCTCGGTGTCGGAAGTCGAACTTGACCGGCTGGAAGCCTTCCTCCACGCCGCCGCGCGGCAGGCCCGCGAGGATGAAAATCACGCCGCGCGGGCTTCCGAAACGCGCATTGAAATGACCGTAAACCCCATCGGACGGCGTCCGTCGGGCGAGACTGCCCCGGACGCGCCGCTCGTCCGCATGGCCCGCGAGGCGACCCGGCTCTGCGGCCACCGCTCGCTGCTCGACTGCGGCTCGACCGATTCCAACATCCCGATGTCGCGCGGCGTCCCCGCCATCACCATCGGCGTCGGCGGAAGTTGCGCCGGATGCCACACGCTCAATGAGTGGTACGACCCGGTCAACCGCGAAACCAGCCTGCGCCGGGCGGCGCTCCTGCTGCTCGGGCTGTCCGGGATAAGTAGTTAGCAGTCAGTAGTTAGCAGTTAGTAATTTCGCTGCTGCTAACGACTAACGACTAACGACTAACTGCTAACTACTAGCTGCTATCTCCCGACCGGCTCCAGGTTGACGCTCATGATTCCCTGATGCGGTCCGACGATTTCCGTCACGCGGAGCGTTCCCCGCAACTTCCCGGTTTCCCGGTCGAGCGTCAGCCCCTTCATGCCTTTTTCAATGTGGATGAGAATCTCCGCGCCGCTGTCCGAAAGCGTGGATTCCTCGCTGCTCTTGTAGGCGATGCTGATGTAGAGAATCTTGCCCTTTTCAAGCTCATCGAGTTCGCCGACTTGCTCCTTCGTCAGCGTGAGGTCGAGGGTGACGGTTTTCTTTTCGTACTTCATGAGGAAGTCGAAAAGTTTTTCCTTACCTTCCCTCGATCCGGTTTCTCCGGTAAAGGCGGGGGCGGCGGGCTTTTGAACGGCGATCGCCGGAGTGACGGAAAGCATCGGCGCGAAACCGAGTCCGAGTGCGGCGGCGAGGGTAAAGGCTTTGAATGTCGTCAACATGGTCGAAAATCCATCCTGAAATGTGGAAATACGCCGTTGGTTCGGCGCTTTTGATGCAGGCAAACGATGTTCCAAGCGGGTGAAAAGGTGCGAGCGCCAGTCAATTCGTTGGTCAATTTGTCGCCGGTTTCACGCCCGCGCGCCGGAGAATTTCCGGTACGAGTGCGGCTGGGAAGGCATTCGCGACGGCGTCGGGGTCTTTTTGAATTTCGGCCTTTTCGCGGAAGTTGACCACGTCGAAGCGTTTTTTCTCGACGGCGGCCACGCGCGCCGCGCCTTCCACAAGCAGTTTCCTGCCTTGAAACGCCTTCACCCAGAGATAAAACTTCGGGAACGCGACGCCGGACTGCGTCGGCTCCTTGCGGAGCAGTTCGTACTCGACGCGCACCCGCCCTTTCGTGCCTTCCTGAAAGAAAGCCGTCAGATCGCGCTTGAGAAATCGGTCGAAGTCCTTTTTCTCCGGGACGTTGCCGTCAATGTGCGATTCCCGGACGCCCGGAATCTGCGCGGTGGTCAGTTCGCTGTGCGTAAGTCCAAGTCCAAGTAAAAGGACCGTGACGACAATGGAAATCTTCAAATGACTCATGGGAACTGAAAAATCCGTTCTTTAGAAAGTATCGACGAAATATCCGGAGTAGTCCCAGCCATTCGGGCGGTGGGGAATAGGCTCACTTGAAATATCCGAAAGGGTGACCGCTGGCGGGCCGCAACGTTCGTTCAATCTGTGGAGGACCTCATCGAACGTCAGTTCAGACTCGTTTTCTACCCATTCATGTGCGATTGAACAACAGGCGTTTTCGTCCGGTATGTAGAGGCAGCGGTTCGTTTTGAGCGCACCGGCGATTACGCGGCACAGTTTTCGCGTCCATTCGGGTTCCTGGAGGAACCACCGCCACCGTGTACCGAACATCTGGAGAAAATGGTGTTCGGGCCACAGGTTTTTCGGGCCCCCAATGTATGAAGTTTGAGGCGACCACGCTGACCGGGATGTAATGCGGGTTTTTCCATCCATCCCGTCGGGCGTCCAGTACCACGGATCTCCAAGGAATTCCTGAAAATCCTCGCCCAGCGCGGCAACCCGGTGGTTGAGCGTCTCGGGCAGGGCGAAAAATTCATCGTCGGAAAGCCGGTTTTCAAAAATGACGAGGAGATCGGTTCCCATAGGTCAGCTTTCAAATGATCGCGACCACACGGTACATCCCGGAGGGATGTGCAGAAAATAGCCGGTGGTCAGGCAAATGCCGAAGGCATTGCCGCCACCACCGGTTGAAGGCCGCGAAGCCGTCCGCATCCCGGAGGGATGCGGAGAAGTACCTGATTCTGTGCATCCCTCCGGGATGCGTTTCCCTTTTCCGGTTTGGTTCCGGTGGTGGCGGAGACACCTTCGGTGTCACCTGACCACCGGCTAATTTCTCTGCATCCCTCCGGGATGCGACTCGGCTGAGCGCAATTGAAAACTGCCCTGACGGAAATCAATACACATGTCCCTGATAGAAGATGCGGGAATCGGGAGATCGCTTTAACCCGCCAAAGACGCTGTCCTGTTCTTTTGTAAGGCGTTCAAGGAATGTATCGACAAGTTTCCGATAGTTGCTGGAAAGTTGTTCCTCATCACTGAGAACGTCGTGGTCCGCGTACAATTTGGAAATCGTCGGAAGTTCGGCGAACCCCTGATAGAACCAGTTCGCCGTGTAAAACCGCTGTTTTTCAAGTTCTTCAGGAGAAGAAGGAGGCGAACTCCAGCTTTGGGCGAGCATCTGAAACTCTTCCTCGGAGTTGAGGCAGAGCATGTCCTCGCAAATGGCGAAGGCGTAAAACGTTTCGTCGGGATGCTTCAAAGCGAATTCCTGAATTCGCTCGACGGCAAGGGTGTACATCGCCTCAAGTTGTTCGGTCTCCATCACGTTCTTTCAAAGCCTCGTTTTTCAACGATCATCACTCTTTTTCCACGGGAGCGCGCGGTCGGGGCCGTGAATTTGTCCTGCTTCCATCACATAACCCGTCCAAATCCCCGGTTCCTGGAGAATCGGACCACTACTCCAGTCATCATCCTCGGGGGCAAAGTAGTAACCAAGGTTCTCAAGGTGGCCCTGAATCAAAAAATAAAACTGCCGGTCGCCGCCGTAATACCAGTCGGTCGCGCCGTTTTCATCGTGGATATAGCAATCTTCGCCAATGAAATAGCCGGTGTACATTGGTTAGCTTTGTTCCAGGCCCCGACTTTTAGGCATCTGTCGGACTTGCGCCAACTTCCCGAAGTTTTTCAGCGATTTTGGATTCAATCATTTCCTTCGTCATCGGATTCGCGCCGAGTTTTTCAGCCCAAGTTCGACCCGGATGAAGTACATCCCAGAGAGAGCGATACTGGTCTTTGCGTCGGCCTCCCGGATCATGATTGCCGAAGCCGTCCACCGTGGTGTTCCAGAGGGGGGCGAACCGTTCGATGAGAATGTTTTCCGCGAGTGGAATCCAGATGTCGTCAACCGTCAGATAGCGGCATACAAAGTCTCTTGAATCAAGGTTTTGCGCGGCGGCGACGGATTTGGCGTGTTCGGAGAGCCGTTTGAAAAGAGCGGTCCCGGCGGAGGCGTCGAATTGCATGCCGCCGACGCGACTTCCTTCGGGAACGGCTTTCCCGACGTAAATCGGGACGATGTCCGGTCCGGTTTTTTTGCCCGCCGCGATCGGGGCGTAAGGCGCGAAAGGCAGATGCCGACCGGTGAAGTAGATGGCGTAAACCCCGGCCCCTTCGAAACGTGAGGGCGGCAGTGGTTCAAGCGGGCGTTCGAGCAGTCTTCGGGTGACGTCCTCCCCGAGATTCCGTTTGTCGAGCGGGTTGTAAGGCTTCATGCGGTTTTACTTTTGAAGGCGGTTCGCGATGCTGTCGGCGACGACGTGGCCGAGCGTGACCGGAACGGCATTGCCGAGTTGGCGCATGCTTTCGGTCCAGGAAACCGGGAAAAGATAGTCGTCGGGAAACGTCTGAAGCCGCGCGCTTTCGCGAACCGTGAAGTAACGAACCCGCCTGTCGGGATAGAGCAGCATGTTTTCGCCGCCGGGGACGCCGTGGTCACCCGCCTTGAGCGTCTTCGCCGGTTCGTCGAGCGGACTGCCCGTGTGCCCGACGTAGCTCCGCGCGCCGGGAACGAAACGATGGTTGAGAATGTTTTTCCCCTCCGATTCGGTTTCCTCCGGTTCGGGCAGGTCGGTGATGGCGTCGCGAACCGTCACCCACGGTTTCCCGGCGAAGAGCCGGTCGCGAAGTCGTTCGACGCGCGCGCCGAGGTTCGCGGGCATTTCCGGACGATGCTTTTTTGCGACCCGGTGACGCTCCCAGTACTCGCCCGTAACCCATTGACTCCAAAGGAGCGAGTCGGCGTCGTGGGTCGCGTCCGGGAAGGACCATTCAAGGTTCAAATCGCACCGGAATCCAACGATGAAGACGCGCTCCCGTTTTTGCGGGACGCCGTAATTCGCCGCGTTGAGCAGGCGAAACACGACCCGGTAGAACAACCCGCGCTCTTTCCCGCCGGTATGGTGCTGTTCCAGGCGGGAGAGATGATCGGTCCAGTCTTCCTCGCCGACGCGGACGACCTCGGGGTAGGTCAGTTGAAGTTGAATGTAGGAGAAGTATTTCGCGAAGGATTCCCGCAGCAGGCCCTTCACGTTTTCGAACAGAAACGCCCGCGGTTTCAGTTCGCGCACCGCCCGCACCGCTTCGGGAAACATGTCGCGCCGGTCGTTGTAGGCTCCGTGCTTGCCCCCGATGCTGAACGGCTGGCAGGGCGGGCCGCCCGCCACCAGATCAATCCCGTCGCCGAACCCGGAAAAGTCGAAGCGACGAACGTCCGTTTCGAAAATCGGCCAGTCGGCGACCGGGGAAATGCCGCGCGCCCGGTTTTCGCGGAGCGTGACGCAGGTGTCGCGATTGAATTCGAGAATTCCCTCGTGCGCGAAGCCCGCGCGCGCGACGCCGAGCGCGAGTCCGCCCGCCCCGGCGAAGAGTTCAACCGATTTCATTCCGATTCCTCCAGAAAATCGACGATCCGCCGCGTCAGTTCCACCCGGTCGCGCAATTCACATTCCCAGATGATGAGAAACCGCCAGCCGAGTTCATTCAGCTTGGTCTGGTTTTCCCGGTCGCGCCGTTTGTTCGCCAACAACTTCGGCTCCCAGAATTCCAGCCGTGATTTCGGCCAGCGGGTGAGCGCGCAACGGTTTTCATCGTGACGATGCCAGAAACAGCCGTGGACGAAAATGACTTTTCGTCGTCCCGCGAAAATCAGGTCGGGCTTTCCGGGAAGGTTTTTCGAATGCAGGCGATAGCGATAGCCGAGCGCGTGGACAAGCCGCCGGACGACCATTTCGGGCTTGGTGTCCTTTGAACGGACCCGGCGCATCCGTTCGCTGCGTTCGGCGGGAGAAAGGGTATCGGTGGACATCGCCGTTTCCTCGCCGCCCGACGGTTGAATCGAGCCGCCACGCCGCATGTATTAATAGGATCGCGCGCGTACGATGAATGAATCTTCAAAGTTCCGGGAATCGGAAACCCTCGTCGCGTGTCGAAATCCGGCCTAAACCACCGAGGCCGAGTCGCCGTCGCGGTCGGTCCGTTCGGCGTAGCGGACGATTTTCTCCACCGTGTAGATCGTCTGGTTCTGCGATTCGAAGTAGGTCCGGGCGAGCAGTTCGGCCACGAGTCCGGTCGAAAACAACTGGATGCCCGCGAGAATCATGAGCATCCCCATCATCATCAGCGGGCCGTGGGCGACGAAAATGTCCGACCCCCAAAAGATCAGTTTCTTGACGATGATGAAGCCCCAGATCAGGCCGCCGAAAAGGAAGGCGAGCAGGCCCGGAATGCCGAAAAAGTGCATCGGGCGCGTGACGTACTTCAACAGAAACCGCAGGGTGATGAGGTCGAACAGCACGCGGAAGGTGCGCGAGATGCCGTAGTGCGACGCGCCGTCCTCGCGGTTGATGTTCTGAATCGGTACTTCCACGATTTTCGCGCCGTTCCAGCTCGCGAGCGCGGGAATGAACCGGTGCAGTTCGCCGTAGAGCCGGATGCGCTTGATCGTGTCCTTGCGGTACGCCTTGAAGGTCGTCCCGAAATCGTGGAGGTCCACGCCCGACAGCTTCGACATCAGCCAGTTGGCGATGCGCGACGGAATCCGCCGCATCACGAGGTTGTCGATGCGCTTGAACCGCCAGCCGCTCGCCAGATCGTAGCCCTCGTAAATCTTTTCCACGAGCAGCGGCAGGTCTTCCGGCGCGTGCTGGAGGTCGCCGTCCATCGAGACGATGATCTGCCCGACCGCATGGTCGAATCCGGCGGCGAGCGCCGGCGTCTGGCCGAAGTTCCGCTTGAGTTTCACCACCGTCACGCGCGGGTCGGACGCTGCCAGTTCCACGAGCAGCGGGTAGGTCCGGTCGTGGCTGTAATCGTCAACGAACACGATTTCAAATGACGGATAGTGCGCTTCGAGGACGGTCCGCAGCCGTTCGTACAGCTTGCGGACACTGCCTTCCTCGTTGTGCATCGGAACCACAACCGAAATCTCGGGTTCGGTCGAAAAAGCGTCGAATTCGTCTCTCATGGAAGGGATCAGGGGGCAGGGGTCAGAAGGAAAGGGATCAGGGACCAGAGGTCGGGGATCAGAGGTCAGGGAACAGGGACCAGAAATAGAAATCTAGGAACGTTGAATGAGTCCAAAGATGAGGGATGGCATTACGTTGCGCCACGACCTGATCCCTGATTCCTGACCTCTGATCCCTTTCCCAAAGCGTTGAAATTCACCAACCGCACGCCCAGCCGGTCGATTTCGGCGCGGACTTCGGGGGCGGTCAGGGCGGCGAGTTCGCGGACGCGCGATTCCTTGAGTCGGGTGGGCGCGCCGTTCAATGAAGCGTCCAGTTCCGCCGGATGGCACATCAGCTCGCTCGTACCAATAGGCAATCGTTTCAACAAATAGCAGAGAAACGGGGGATTGAGCAATCCGGTATGGGCGAATCCGAAGAAATGGTCGGGCGTCCGGATGGCGCTCGCGCGCATGCGGCGGGCGAACGCGCCCGCGTAGCGTTCCAGCACGACGGCGCTCAATTTCTGCTTCACAAAGGTCTTCTTCCCGCCGCCGTCGAGGCCCGCGAACGACGTGAACCCCAGCTTTTCGTATGGTTTACGAATACAGGTGATGCCGAATTCCTCGGCGACTTGCAATGCGGCGTCGAGGACCAGCGGGTGCGCGTGCGAGTGCTTGTGGCTGTCGAGGTGGGTGAGTTTTATCCCCGCGTTCAGAATTTTTTCGACCTGCGCGCGAAATTCGATGACGATTTCGGATTGTTTGAGCTTTCCGGCGATGAGGCGGCGCAAAAATCCCCCGAAATCGTTGGAAAACGTGCCGTCGGGGGCGAGCAGGCTGCGGACGTCGGACGCCGGGGCGACCGGGTAGCCACCGAGCAGGACGAGATGGCAGCCGATGCCGAGGTCGGGGAGGTCGCGCGCGCGGGCGACCGCGTCGTCGAAGGCGTCGCCATTCGCCATCAGGGTCGTGCTGGTGAGGATGCCGCGGGTGTGGGCGGCGGCGATGCCCGCGTTGACGCCCGGACCGAAGCCGAAGTCGTCGGCGTTGACGATGAGAAAGCGGGAAGGGGAGTCCATCGGGTGAACCGCCGCCGCGTGATTTGAAATTTTGGATTCGGCGGCGAACCGCCCGGCCCTCAAGGACCGGGCTATTCCATTTCAATCCCCGCGAACGGGGCTAAAAAGTAGAAAAAACAACCCGTGAGCCTCGTTCACGAGGCTTGCTTTCGGGTAGCCCGGTCCTTGAGGGCCGGGTATTGAGGCGGAAAAGCCGATGCCGAAGCAAATTTCAAAAATCGCGAAACGTCGGGAACGTGTCCTTTTACTGAAGCTGGCGACCGGTGGCGGCGAGCCGTTCGAGCAGGTATTCGACCCGCTTCACGTCGGGAATCGCGTAAAAGCCGAGATCGTTGCGGCGGTTGTCGCCGTCGCTGTCCTTATACCACGTCGTGTCGAGAATCAGGTCGCCGGAGCCGTCGGCGCGTTCCTTCCGGACGATGCTCCCCAGTTTTTCGGGCGGGTAGCTGCGAATCGTCATCGTCCGCCAGCCTTCCATCGAGAACGCCCGCCGGTCGGTGATGACGTAGACCGTGTTGAGCGCCCTTTTCCAGATCCAGTAGGGCGAACCCAGTCCGGCGAAGCCGATGAGGATGAACGGGACGCCGAACAGCGGAAACAGGTCGGTGACGTGAGTGAAGGTGGGAATTTTGAAGCCCGCCGCCCCGGCGGTCCAGAACAGCGCGAAGGCCGTCCACGGAATGAAGAAGAACCAGAGCGCGAATCCGAACCAGACCGCCCGTTTCGGGTCCGGCTGTCCGACCCAGACGACGCTTTCGCCCGGTTTCAACTCCGACCGGACGCGGTTCTGAAGGTTCAACTCAAGCTGATGCAGCATCGGTGTTGCCTCCCGAGTGTTACGAAACGGTTACGGGAAATCGGGATGACGTCCCATTTCGGCACTGTGGGCGGGTGATGTGACGGAGAGGTAAAAACCGGGTTTCGCGCATTTGAATCGGCGGGTGAACGGGATGCGCCCGCCGGAAGTTGAACGGTGGAGGCGGACAGCCCTCCCTTACGGTCGGGCTGCTGTCCGGAGGCTGCTGTTTTGACTCCAGACTCTCGACTCCAGACTCCAGACAATTCCTCAGTCGTCCGTAATCCGTCGCCACTCGTCCACCACGGCCTGAAGGTCGTTGCGTTCGCGGACAAACCGTTTTTCATCGTGCGGATTGGCTTCGCCGATGAGCCGGTCGAGGACGAAGAGGGCCGCATCGGCGCTCGCGACGGCGTCGGTGCGTTCGCCGCGGCCCCAGCGGCAGCGGGCGACGACCCAGAGCGCGCGCCATTCGACGTCGGTGCAGCCGACCTCGCGGGCGGATTCGAGCGCGGCGAGGCTGTGTTCGAGGGCGACGACGTATTCCTTGCGGACCAGCCGGACTTCGCCGAGCGCCTGAAGTCCCTCGGCGCGGGTCTGGGGATCGGCGGTCATTTCGTTGTGGCCCTGCGCTTCGGAAAGCATCGCGAGGGCTTCCTTGACGTTGCCGGTCCGGATGTACATCTGGCCCGCGTTGATGAGGGCGCATTCGATGACGCGGGTGTTTTTGTGTTCGCGGGCGCTCCGCAGGGCGAGCCGGTAGTAGGCGAGCGCGTCGGCGTAGCGGCCTTCCTGCCGGAAGGTGTCGCCGATGTTGTTGAGCAGCGCGCCTTCGCCGCTGCGTTCGTTGACTTCGCGCAGAATTTGAACCGCCCGCTGGTAGCAGTCGCGCGCGCGGGCAACCTCGCCCTGGCTGTGGAGGGCCGAGGCCATCAGAGTCAGCCCTTTGCGTTCGATTTCGCGGTCGCCCGAGGCCCGCGCCGTCTGAAGCATGTCGCGCCAGGTGGATTCGAGCGAAACGACGCTGTGCATGACGGTCTGGAGCGACCGGCGCGGCATGGTCTGTGTTTCGCGCCGGGAGGTGGCGACGTCCTGAACCGGGGCGAGCGGCGTCAGTGGCGTGGTCGGTGCGGCGGGCGGGGGCAAATGGCGGACCGTCGCTTTCGCCGCCGGGGCTTCCTCCGGCGTGAGGACGTCGCTCAGTTTTTCGGTGAACAGGTTGCCCATCCCGAGCTGTTCGGCAAACTCGGCGACGTCGTCGAGCAGTTCTTCAAGCGTGAACTCGCCGGTGTCGATGCGCGGTGTCCGCGGTGGTTCGGGAATGCCCGCCTTGTCGAGCGCGTCGAGGCTTCTGGGCAGTTCGAGCGGCCCCTCGTCGTCAAGTTCCGGCGGTTTCGGCGAGACGAGCGGGGTCGTGGCCCCGGCGGGTTTCGGCGGCGTGACCAGCGCCTGCGTGGCCTCGGGTTCAACCGGTTTCGGCGGCGTACTTTCAGGCTTGACGGTCTCGACCGGTTTGGGTTCGGCGACCTTCGCGGCGGCGGTCTTGACGACCGGTTTGGCGACCGGCGGGGGCGGTGGGGGAAGCGGCGGCGGAGATGAAGGTTGTGGGGGCGGCGGCGCGACCGGTTTCGGCGGCGCGAGCGCGGCTTCCCGTTCAAGTCGGGTTTTGAAGTCGAAAACCGGTCGCTTGTCCACGAGGAAACGCCCGGCGGGAACGTCGTCCGGCAGGTCGTTCTGGAGCGCCCCGATGATTTTGATGCTTTCGTCGATGGCGGCGCGGGCGGCGTCGAAATCCTGGTTTTCCAGCTTGCACTGGGCGAGTCCGTAGAGCGTACGCCAGAGCAGTTGCGGGAAATTGACGTCGCGGGCGACTTCGACTGCCGCCGCGAACGCCGATTCCGCCTGCTGGAATTCCTTCGACAGCCGGTGAACCTCGCCGACTTCGCGCTGGATTTCCGCTTCGACGCGGCGGGTTTCGACCGTTTCCGAGATGAGCAGCGCGGCGTTGAGGGTATTGAGCGCGGACTTCAGGTCGCCGCGCCGCCGCCGGATGCGGCCCACATTGAGCAGGTAGCGCGCCTCGGCGGCGTTGTTGCCGACTTCGCGGGCGATGCCGATGGCCTGCTGGATGTATTCGAGCGCCTCGCCGTAATTTTCCTTTTTCGCGAACACCTCGCCGAGATGGTTGAGCGAGGCGGCCTCGGCGTGGCGGTGGCCCAGCGCGTAGGCAATCCGGAGCGCTCCGCCGTGGCATTCCTGCGCTTCCTCGATCTGGCCGAGGTGCAGATGGATGTTGCCGAGCAGGTTGAGTGCGCGGCGTTCCTCGAAGATGTTTCCGAGCGAGCGGGCGATGGCGAGCGAATGCTTGACGTCGTTGAGCGCCTCGGAGAAGTTGCCCCGCTGGTATTCGACGATGGCCGTCCCGAGTTTCGCCGTCGCCAGCCCCGGTCGGTCGCCCGCCTTTTCGGCGACGTGGAGGGCTTCGTAAATCACCTCCTGCGCGACCTTGTGGCGGCCCCGCATCAGGTGTGACTCGCCGATGGCCATCAGCGCCAGCCCGACGCCGACCGAGTCGTTGCGTTTCCGCAACCGGTCGAGGCCCGCCTGGGCGTATTCGAGCGCTTCTTCCGAAAGGCCGGAAAGATTGCAGAGGCGTCCGAGAACCGCCTGCGTCCGGCCGAGCCACGGCAGATCGTTTTCCTGGCAGAGCGCGAGCGAGCGTTGAAGTTCGCGCTCTGCGTCCTCGACGTGGGCGCACTCGACGAGCAGCATGCCGTAGGTCAGGTGGTAACGCGCGAGTTCCTCGGGCGAAAACGACGGTTTGTTCTTTTCGGTCTCGGCGAGCCGTTCGAGGGCGTGGGCGCACCAGCCGAAATACTTCCCGGCGTCGGCGAAGGCGAAGACGTTCCACCGCGCGTAGCCGGCTTCGAGACCGTACTCGACCGCCTTCCGCCATTCGTCGGCCCGGAAGTAGTGGTAGGCGAGATCGCCCGCCAGAAAATCGAGTCGCGTCAGCGCCGAGGCCGACGACGCCGGCGACGGCGCGCGTTTTTCAAGGTGTTCGGCGATGCGCGCGTGCAGCCGCTTGCGGCGGCGGCGCGTGATGCGCCGGTAGAGGACGCGGTGCAGCGGACCGTGGGCGAACAGGTAGCGGTCGTCGCGCCGCGAGGCCATTTCGCGCAGGATGCCCGCCTTGAGCGTGATTTCGATGACTTTCAGCAGGTCGTCCTCGGAATCCTCGGTGACGGTCTGGAGCAGGTCGAAGGTGAATTCCTCGCCGATGACCGCCGCGTGGGCGAGGACGTCCACGACCCGTTCGTCGAGTCGTTCGATGAGCGGACGAACGAGCGAAATGATGGATTCCGGCAGGTCGAATTCGTCCACGTCGTGGCAGACCCAGCCGGATTCGTCGCTGTGGACGATCTGGCCGTTGCCGATCATCGTGTTGACGACTTCCGAAACGTAGTAGGGGTTGCCCTTGGTTTCCTCCGCGAGCAGGAGCGCGACGTTGACCGGCAGTTGAACCCGCGCGCCGAGCAGCCCTTCGACCATGAGCCGGATTTCGCTGTTGGACAGCGGCGGAAGTTTGATCTGGTCGTACCCGCCGATGTCGTCGAGCGACTGGAGCCACGACCGAAGCGGCGGCGAAAGTTCGGTCGGCGACCCGAGCGGACGGCTGGCGGCCACGATGAGCAGCCGTTCCGAGCCGATTTTCCGGGCCAGAAAGCCGATGAATTCAAGGGTCAGCTCGTCGGCGGCCTGCGCGTCGTCCACGAACAGAACGGCCCCGCGCTGGCGGGCGAGCAGCAGGCAGGCGCGGGCGAGATCTTCGAAAAAGGCTTTTTTGGCCGTGTCCGACTGGCGCGCCCGCGCGTTGAGGGTCGGGCCGTAGCCGTCCGACCGGAGCGCACGCAGAAATTCACCGGTGAGGAACTTTTCTTCATCGGGCGTGAACGACCGCACCGCGCGCAGTTCGGGGTTGAAATAGGCGAGCGCCGACGGACGGATGCTTTCAATGACGCCGTGACAGGCGATTTTCCGGCCCTGCTCGGTGCATTTCGCGCGTAAAAAGAGCGGCTGGGCTTCCTCGATGTCTTCGAGCCGGACCAGAAACTGCTCGACGAGGCGCGTTTTCCCGATGCCGGGTTCGCCGAAAATCACGACCGGCCGACCGCGCCGGGTGTTGACCGAGTGCCACGCGGCAATGAGGACGCCGAGTTCGGGCGTCCGGCCGACGAATTCGCCGCCGCCGACCCCGGTCGGAACGCCGACGGAATCGCGCATGAGCCGCATCGCCTGCGAGGCCGAGGCGTCGCCTTCCTTCTGGGCGGCGGCCGCTTTCTGAATGAACCGGGTGATTTTCTGGTCGGGCGGTTCCGAGGAATCCTCCGGCGCGGGGCGCTCGTCCGGCAGGGCGACCAGCCCCGCCGGGGTCGGAATGACGGCCTGTCCGGGCGAAATCTGGCGCATGACCGACCGGAAATCGTTGGCGAGTTCCTCGGCGGTCTGCTGCCGCTTGGACGGCGATTTTTCGAGCGCGCGCATGACGACCGCTTCCAGCACGGGCGGAACGTCCGGGCGGGTGTCGCGGATCGGTTTCGGTTTGTGCTTGACCTGCGCGATGACCGTCGCGAGCGGCGTCGGCTCGTCGAACGGCAGTTTTCCGACCAGCATTTCGTAGGCGATGATGCCGATGCTGTAGACGTCCGACCGGGCGTCGATCTTGTGCGCCTGGCACTGCTCCGGCGACATGTACTGCGGCGTCCCGATGATGCCCGTCCCGGTCAGGTTCATCAGGTTCGGGTTGCTCATGGCGAGCTTGGCGATGCCGAAATCCAGCACCTTGACCGTTTCGCCGGTCCGCAGCCGCTCGATCATGATGTTCGCCGGCTTCAGGTCGCGGTGGATGATTCCCTCGATGTGGGCGGCGTGGACGGCGTCGCACACCGGCGCGAGGACCGAGGCGACGCGCATCGGCGACATGGCCTTCACCTGCTGGAGTTCGTGGCTGAGGCTGTGGCCTTCGAGGAACTCCATCACGATGTAGGCTTCGCCGACGGCGCTCATCCCGTAATCGTAGATGGTGATGGCGTTCGGGTGTTTCAACCGCCCGGACAGCAGGGCTTCGCGGCGGAAGCGTTCGAGCGCGGCGGGGTTCGAGACGAGGTCGGTGTTGAGAATCTTGAGTGCGACGCGCCGCTGCATGGTGGCGTGAATCGCTTCGTAGACCGCACCCATGCCGCCCCGACCGACCATGCGGACGATCTGGTACTTGCCGTCCACGATGCGAGAGGCGGACGCTGCTTTACTGGACGGGAGGGCCGCGCCGTCCTGCGGGCACACGTTGTACTCGTCAGGATAGGTTGCGCCGCATTGTGGACAGATTTTCATTGTCCGTCGCCCGAGGGTCGGTCCTTCCGGTTTCAGGCCACCGCGAGACGCGGCGGCGCGAGGCGATTCCGCGCGCGGAAGTCACGGGACTGGCTTCAAGATTCAGGTCAAAAAGAGATTCCGAGTATACCCATGCCGTCGTGGCAATCAAATGCAAAGTCTGAGCGGCGGGTCAGCCTTCAACTTCCGTGAAGTACGGAGCGAGTCGCCGTTTCAGTTCGACCTTGCCGCGAAAAATGCGGGATTTCACCGTTCCGACCGCCACGCCCATGATTTCGGCGATTTCCTCGCAGGTGAGGCCCTCGTACTCTTTCATGATGATCGCGTCGCGGAAATCGGGTTCGATGCCCGCCAGTGCCTCGCGCACGAGTCGGGCGCGCTCGGCCTCGACGACGTTGCGTTCGGGGGAGTCGGTGCTGACGGCCTCGAACCGCGGCGGGGCATCCTCGTCGTCGGTTTCCTTCTCGGCAACCATGACCTTGTGTTCGCTGCGGCGCAGGTCGCTGATCGCGCGGTTGAAGGCGATCCGGTAGAAGTAGGTCTTGACCGACGCCTCGCCGCGCCACTCGCGGGCGTGTTCGACGACCGCCACGAAGACTTCCTGACACAGGTCCTCCGCCCGCGCCGGGCTTCCCAGTTTCCGCGCCAGGAACCGGTAAATCGGCATCCGGTAACGGGTATACAGGGTCGCGAACGCGGTTTCGTCGCCTTCCTGAAAGGCGCGCATCAGGGTTTCATCCGTGACCATGCCCGACGTGAACGCCCTCCCGGACGCCGAAAAGTGAAATCAGATGCTTGCGTTGCCGACCGTCGACGATGAACAGCAGGTAGTCGCCGCGTTCGATGGGGGTGGCGTCGTCCGGCAGTTTCATCGTCCGCCGGGTCCTGCCGTCGGTTTTCACGATGCCGACCGGCAGGCAGTTGTACTTCGCCTTCATCTCCGTGAACAGTTCTCCGTAGCGACGACCGGCGAAGGGGTTCTCCTCCGTGACCAGATACTGCTGGATGTCGATGTCGTCATCTCCTCCCTTGTCGAAGGTCAGGAGGTCCTGGCCGTAGGCCGCCGCGTCGGGTTCGAACATATAGCTTGCCACCAGCCGCGCGGCAATTTCGTTTTTTGAAATCACATAAGTGACGCCGACGCTCCGGAACGTCTCGCGCAACTGCTGGTCGTCGAGCGTCACGACGAGGTTGAGTCCCTCGTGCATTCCGCGCAGGTTCACCGCCGCCACCAGTTTCTCCGCGTCGCCCGGCAGATTCAGGTAGATCACCGCCGCCTGTTTCAGGTTGGCGAGTTCAATCAGGTTGGCGCTCGCGTAGTCGCTGAACAGGACGAACAGGCGGTCCGACCGGTAGGTCGCGTGGAGCAGTTCCACGTCGTCCTTGCGGTTGGTCACGACGGCGACCGACTGCTCGGCGGCGAGCAGGGTGTCGAGGATTGTCCGCGCGAACCCGTCCCAGCCGAGAATGACGACGTGTTCGGTGAAATCCGTTCCGCGATAGCCCATTTTTCTCCGCTCCCGCAGTTCGGTGAAGGCGTCCGCCGCGCTGCCGATGAAAAAACTCAACAATCCCAGGCTTCCGAGCAGAAAAATCGCTCCAATGGCCTTGCCCGTCGTCGTGACCGGGTACGCATCGCCGTAGCCGACGGTCGTGAGCGTGACCACCGAATACCACACCGCGTCGCCGAACGTGCGGATGCTGCCACTGCCGCGCGACTCGACGGCGACGAGCGTTTGCAGCAGGGCGACATAGACCAGCAGAAAGACGAGAACGGCGAGCAGGCGGCGTTTTTTCATCGCGGTCGGCGCGCGCGCGGTGACCGGGCCGGTTTTTTCTTCGGCGGGGCCAGTCGCGTCCGGACGAAGTCGTGGTCGTAGGTGGTCAGTTCAAAATGATTCCCGTCGGGATCGCAAAAATACACCGAAAAGGCCGCACCGTGGTCGGAAACATCAGCCGGACCGATGGCGCGTCCGGTTTCATCATAGACCGGATGCGTCGCCAGCCGGGCGAGAAAATTGAGAAACCCGGCCCCATCAACGCGAAAAGCGATTACGCGCGGACGCCGCCTTCCGTCGGCGCGAAACAGCGCGAGCGCCGTGTCGCCACCGTCGCTCGAAATCGTGAGCGGCCCGTCGGCGTCCTCCGCCCAACCCTCGTACGCGGGCAGAATGTTCAGCCCGAGCACGCGCTCGTACCACCGGGCCGCTTCGTACCGGTCGCGCACGAACACATGCGCATGGTCGAGTTTTTCGACTTTGAAAGACATGGAAAAAGTCTTGGGAGTCTGGGGGAAAAGTCTGGAGTCTGGAGTCGAGAGTCTGGAGTCAAAACCGGAGTCGAGAGTCTGGAGTCTGGAGTCAAAACCGGATCGGACTTTTTCCGGTTTGAGTCAGCGGGAAAACCGGGAAATGGATTTTTTGCTTCTGACTCCAGACTCTCGACTCCAGACTCCAGACTTTTAGGTCTATCTTTTGAACAGTTTATCCAGAAACCCGCCCGGTTTGCCCGAAGCGACGCCGTCGAGGCCCTTGCGGGCGGCCTTCGAGTCGGGGTCGATTCGGAGGGCTTCGTTGAAGACCTTTTCGGCCTGGATGTTCATTCCCGCCCGGGCGTAGAGCTGGCCGAGGGCGATGAGCGGCGCGGTATTGAACGGGTCGAGATCGGCCGCGCGACGCAGGACCGTCTCGGCTTCCCGCTGGAGTTTCGGGAAAACCGTGAGCGTCGTGCCGAGGACGAACTGGAAGCGGCCCGCGTCGGGCATGAGTTTGACCGCCTCGCGCAGCAGGGGGAGCGCCCCGGCGTAGTCGCGCAGGGCGAGTTTGCCCTTGGCTTCCTGAAAGTAGCTGTCGGCGCGGGCTTCGCGCTGGGCGGTCGTTTCGGACGACGGCGGGGCCGGCGCGGCGGGGGCCGCTGACGCCGACATCGGCATCGGGGCCATCAGCGGGCCGGTCCCGGTCGGCTTCGCCTCCCGGTCGCGGATCGCTTCGTAGGCTTCGGTGATGCGCGCAAAGAGTTCGTCCACCTCGCGGCGGGTTTCGATGGAGGCGCTGAGATGGCGGTCGGGGTGGAAGTCCTTTGCCAGCCGGTAGTAGGCATCGCGGACCTCCTCGCGGGACGCCGTCGCCGTGATGCCGAGGATTTCGTACGGGTCGTTGGTCTGCTGCACCTTGTCCCGCATTGCGTTGAGCATGTTGACCGTCTTGAGCGAGCCGGTCTTTTTGGCCGCGTTGGCGGCTACTTTCGGGGGCACGACCGGCGGCGCCGTCGCGGCCTGCTCGATGAGTTCGCGGGGAACTTCAAGCTGGCCCGTTTCCCGGTTGAGCGTCGGCGCGGCCTGCCGTTCGAGGATGCCCGCCGAAATCAGCCCGTAGAGCGCCTGAAGCGTCACGTTCGGCTGTGAATTGACGAGCATGAACGCCTGTAAAACATTCATCGGAATGGTGATGCCCGCAATCAGCGCGCGCTCGATGGGTTTGAGCGACAGCGTCTGCGTCCGCAGCAGCGGGTCGGTCGAGGGCATGATGAGCCGGTTCAGATCGCCCATCCCGCGCTGGACGATGGCAATGTCCGGAATCCGTCGCACGCCTTCGAGGATGATGCTGGCGGTCGAGAGTTCGAGGCGCAGGTCGTCGGGAACGGGCTTTTCGGTCGGGATGAATTCGTATTTGCCGACCGACCAGGTGAACGTCGAATAAATGATGTCGAGAATCTGGAATGTGACGGCGTACTGGAGGCCGCGGTCATCCACGATGCCGAGTTCGACGAGGATGCGCCCGAACCGCTTCCCGCGCGTCATGTACTGCGAGGCGCGCATGAAGTCCGCCTGCGCGAGCAGGCCGTTGCGCATCATGCTTTCGCCGATCCGGTCGTTGCGGTCGTTGCTGGAGGCGAAGACGATGGCCCCGAGTTCGAAATAGATGGATTTGTTGACGCTGTACTGGCTGAGTTTCAGCTCGCCGGTCAGACGGCGCGTGTAAATGCGCCGGATGACGTCGGGCAGCGCGTCCTGAATGAAATCGCCCTGCATATCGTCGGGGTCCCCCCTCGGTTCAGTTGTCGTCGCCGCCGTCGCCCCCCTGGATGACCGGGTCGTTGAGCGTGGCCCGTTCGCCGCGCCGGTCGGCGCCGCGGAGTCTGGCGGTGTCGTCCATGACGAACGACCGCCGCCCGGTCTTGCCGTACGATTGGGGCACGGCGTGAATCACGAAGGTCGGCGGAACGGCGTCGTTGTTGGTGATGACTTCGAGTTTATAGCCCTTGTAGGTCCCGCTCGCGATGTCGCCGGGGAGTTCTCCGGCGCGCTTGAGTTCGGCGAGCGATCCGAAGCGGTTCTGCCCGGCGTTCAGGGCGTAGCGGGCTTCGGCTTCCTGAATCTGGCGCACGATCGGAACGATGGCCGTTTCGTTGGCGGCAACGCGGGCTTCCATCAGCCGGTCGAGTTCGAACACGTCGTCGCTCTGGCCGCCGAACGCCACGACGTAAAAGGCCGTGATGCGCCAGATTTTCAGCTTTCGGTCACGATTGAGGACGGTCTGCACGACCGTCGGATGGGTTGAATCGGCATTGAGGAAAAAGCGGATTTCGATGAGCGAGAGATTTTCCTCGCTCGACTCGCGGAAGGAGACGTTTCCGACGATGCGGTTGCCGTCCTTCAAAAGAAGTTCCCGCGAGCCGCCCGCCGCGATGATGGTTTCGACCTTGACGCCCGCGTCGGCGAGTTTCGCCAGCGGATGACCGCCGAACAGGGCGCGGCGGATGTCGTTATAGGCCGTGTTGTCGCCGGTGGCGAGGTCGGAAAGCGTGTTTTTCGCCTTGTCGGTCAGGAACTGGCGGATGGCTGTATCGTCGTTCCGGAAAAACGCCTCGACGCACCCGATGACGATGTCGAGCGGTTTGAGGTCCTTTTCCTTCTGGATGGGCGCGCCAAAAGCCGGATTGGCCGGCGAGGGCGCGGCCAGCAGGCAGACTGCGAGAAGTGCGGGGAAGAGACGCATAGGCCGGCAAATAAAAACTCGGTCGGAAATTGCCCGGCATCATACGGAAGGACGCGTGAAGTTCCAAGCCGCAAGTTCAGCCGCAAGTTCAGCCGCCAGTCGCCAGTCACCAGCCGCCGGTCGTCAGTCGCCGGAGGCGACGACATATCGTTAGCCTACGGCGCAAGCCGTAGGAAAAGGAGGCGACGACCCGAGCCGTCGAAAAAAACGGTTTCCGTCGGCGCGGCGGTCGCCGGGATGTAGAATGGAGAGCGGCCGGGGTTCACACCATTCCTCCCCACCCGGTTTTCTGACTACTGACCACTGACCACTGACTGCTGCCTATGTCTTCTCTCGCCAACGCTCCCGTCAACGCTTCGACCGCCCTGTGGATGTGGGAGGGCATGCGCGTCCATTATGCCCGCCGGGGCGACGGCGACCCGGTGCTGCTCGTCCACGGACTGAACGGCGCGGCCTCGGCCTATGAAATGCGCCACGTTTTTCTCGGGCTGGAGGACCGCTTCGAGGTTTTCGCGCCGGATTTGCCGGGATTCGGCGAATCCGAACGGCGGCGAATGGACTACGACGCCGAACTTTACGTCCGCTTCATCAAGGATTTCTGCCGCGACCGAATCGGGCGGCCCTGTTACGTCATCGCGGCGTCGATCAGCGCGACCTACGTTGTACAGGCGGCCTTCGACGAACCGGAACTCTTTAAAAAACTTGTACTTATCGCGCCGACGGGAATCCGCGCGCTGGCCGGGAAGCGCGGGACGCCGCTCAAGCGATTCGCCCGCAACCTGTTCTTCTCGCCGGTCGGGACGGGAATTTTCAACCTGCTCGCGACCCGACCCGCGATTCGCTATTTCATGACGACGCAGGGATTTCACGACCCGAAGGCGTTCACCGACGACTACGCCGCTCATTGTTACAAGACGATGCGCGCGCCGAACGCGAAGTACGGCCCGACCGCCTTTCTGACCGGCGCGGCCCACTGGAACATCGCCGAAATCTTCGGGCGGCTGACTCAGCCGACGCTGCTCGTCTGGGGAAAAAATGCCGAAACGACCCCTGTTTCGCAGGCGGAGGACTTCACCCGCCGCAAGCCGGACGCCCGGCTGGAAGTCTTCGACAAGTGCGCGCTCCTGCCGCACGACGAGCATGCGGCGGCGTTCGCGACGCTCGTGAAGGGATTTTTCGGGGAAACGTTCCCGAAAAAACCATGAGGCTTGACAGTTCTTCCACCTGTCCCGTATTCTTGCCGTTCGCCTTTTCACAGGTATAAGTCTTGGAAATCACATGGCAGGGCGGATATGTCAGCAACATTCATCCCGAGTGGAAAAGATTTGGAAGCGGGTCGTACCTGGTTCGTCGTTGACGCGACGGGTCTGACGGTCGGCCGCGTGGCGTCGCAGGTGGCGGCGATCCTGATTGGCAAGCGGAATCCGAAGTACATTCCGTTTCTCGATATGGGTGACCACGTCATCATCATCAACGCCGAAAAGTGCGTGTTCCGCGGCAACAAGTGGGACGAGAAGATGTACCGGCGGTACACGGGGCATCCGGGCGGACTTCGCGAAGTCGTCGCCAAGGACATGCTCCGGAAGTTCCCGGAACGCATTCTCGAGCACGCCGTGAAGGGCATGCTGCCGAAGAACCGGATCGGTCGGCAAATGGCGTCGAAGTTGAAAGTGTACGCCGGGCCGAACCACCCGCACCAGGCGCAACGGCCGGTGGCGCTGGAAATCAAGACGCTCTCGGCGCGCTAAGCGGTCGGAGTTTGAAGGAGTCTGAAGCGTGGGCAACTTTGTTCAGTATTACGGTACCGGCCGTCGCAAGACGGCGACCGCGCGCGTGTTCCTGCGTCCGGGTGACGGCAAGATCACGATCAACAAGCGCGAATTCGACATTTATTTCCCGAACGAGACGCTGCGGATGATCATTCGCCAGCCGCTCCAGATCACCGAAACGCTCGGCAAGTTCGACATTCTGGTGAATGTCGGCGGCGGCGGGGTGGCCGGACAGGCGGGCGCGGTGCGCCACGGCATCACGCGGGCGCTGATGCAGTTCAACATCGAACTGCGCCGCCGTCTCAAGAAGGCCGGCTTCGTTACGCGCGACCCGCGCGTGAAGGAACGCAAGAAGTACGGTCAGAAGGGCGCGCGCAAGCGCTTCCAGTTCTCGAAGCGGTAATCGCGACCCGTTCGACGCAATTTCTTTCCGAAGCGGCGAGTGGCCGGGAATTCCCGCCACTCGCATTCCATTGTCGCCCGGCGGTTTTTTTCCGGTCCGCTGGACTGGTGCGGGCGATGAGTACACAAATAAACCATTTCGAAAGGCAGGTTTCACAATGGCGGTAGCCGTCACGATGAAGGAATTGCTGGAAGCCGGTGTCCACTTCGGTCACCAGGTCCGGCGGTGGAATCCGAAGATGAAGGAATACATCTTCGGCGAGCGTAACGGGATCTACATCATCGATCTTCAGAAGACGCAGCGTCTTCTCCGCGAAGCGATGCGCTTCGTCTCGCAGTCGGCCTCGGAAGGCAAGACCTTCCTGTTCGTCGGCACGAAGCGGCAGGCGCAGGACGCCATCGCCGAGGAATCGGTCCGCTGCAACATGCACTTCATCAACCAGCGCTGGCTGGGCGGTCTGTTGACCAACTTCCAGACCATCCAGAAGTCGATGCGCCGGATGAAGGACCTCGAAGCGATGAAGACCGACGGGCGCTATCAGGCGCTCACGAAGAA
Source organism: Blastocatellia bacterium NZW_1522 (assembly GCA_039793685.1). Lineage (GTDB taxonomy): Bacteria > Acidobacteriota > Blastocatellia > Chloracidobacteriales > Chloracidobacteriaceae > JAAFHI01. Next base: position 23,612 of record JBDRAL010000115.1, on the reverse strand, counting down.
GGAAATCCTCCAGCGCGAGAAGGAATACTCGGTGCTTGAGCGCAACCTTTCCGGCATCCGCAACATGAACCGTCTGCCGGACGTGATCTTCATCATCGACACGAAGAAGGAAGAAATCGCCATCGCCGAAGCCAACCGGCTCGGCATTCCGGTGGTTGCCGTGGTCGATACCAACTGCAACCCGGAAGGCGTTGACTACGTCATCCCCGGCAACGACGACGCGCTGCGCTCGGTTCGCCTGATCAGCGCCAAGATCGCCGACGCGATTCTGGAAGGCCGTCAGATGGGTATCGAGAAGAATGATGAACCCGAAGTCGCGCCGGCTCCGGCCCCCGCGGCCGCGCCGGAAGCCACGGCTGCCGCTCCCGCGATGGAAATGGCGGCTGACGCGTAAAATTGAAGATTGAAGATTGAAGATTTTCGATTGGGCCTGAACGCCAACCTAAAATCGAAAATCTTCAATCGAAAATCGAAAATGTTTTCAGGAGGTTGTAATGGCGGAAATTAGCGCTTCAGCGGTAAAGAGCCTGCGCGAACGGACTGGCGCGGGGATGATGGAATGCAAGAAAGCCCTCACGGAAGCGGGTGGCGACGAGGAAAAGGCGATTACCATTCTTCGTGAACGCAACAAGGGCATTCAGGAGAAGAAGGGCGGCCGTGTTACGGCGGAAGGTCTGGTCGAGTCCTACATTCACATGGGCGGCCGCATCGGCGTGCTCGTCGAAGTGAACTGCGAAACCGACTTCGTGTCGCGCAGCGAGGACTTCAAGAACTTCGTCCGCGACGTCGCGCTCCAGATCTGCGCCCTCGACGCGCAGTACATCACCTCCGACGAAATCCCGGCCGACATCATCGAGAAGGAGCGCGAAATCGCCAAGTCGCAGGCGCTCTCCGATCCGAAAATGGCCAACAAGCCGGAAAACGTGATCACCAACATCGTTGAAGGTCGCGTCGGCAAGTTCAAGGCCGAAATCACGCTGCTCGAACAGCCGTTCGTGAAAGACCAGAGCGTCACCGTTCAGGAACTGCTCAAGCAGATCATCGCCAAGACCGGCGAAAACATCCGCATTCGCCGTTTCGTCCGCTTCAAGATGGGCGAAGGGCTTGAAAAGAAGCAGGATGACTTTGCGGCCGAAGTCGCCGCAATGACCGCCGCAAGCTAGGCCGGTTGTTTGAAACGCCCCGTTCGACGTTCCGGACGGGGCGTTTTAACGATGGCGGTCGGGCGCAGTCCTCGCCCCCGCCGCCTCCCTGAAATTCCACCGAGGGAGCGTGTCCACATGAGTTCCACCCCTAAACCGATTTTCAAGCGTATCCTGCTGAAACTGAGCGGCGAAGCCCTCGAAGGCGACCGTGGTTTCGGCATCGACCCGGTGACGGTCCAGAGCGTCGCCGAACAGGTCCGTGACGTTCACCGGCTTGGCCTCGAAGTCGCCCTCGTGGTGGGCGGCGGCAACATCGTCCGCGGCGCCGAAGCCAGCGCGGCGGGCATGGACCGCGCCTCCGCCGATTACATGGGCATGCTCGCGACGGTCATCAACAGCCTCGCGCTCCAGAATGCCCTCGAACAGCTCGGCGTCCCGACCCGCGTCATCTCGGCCATCGAGATGCGGCAGGTCGCCGAACCCTTCATCCCGCGTCGGGCGACCCGCCACCTCGAAAAGAACCGGGTCGTGATCTTCGCCGCCGGGACGGGCAGCCCGTTCTTCACCACCGACAGCACCGCCGCGCTGCGCGCCTGCGAAATCAAGGCCGACGTCATCCTGAAAGCCACCAAGGTGGACGGCATCTACACCGCCGATCCGACCAAGGACCCGACCGCCGAACGCTACACCCACGTCACCTACCAGCAGGTACTGGAAAAAGGTCTCAAGGTGATGGATGCTTCCGCGATCGCGCTCTGCCAGGACAACCACATCCCGATCATCGTGTTCGACCTGCTGACTTCGGGGAACATTTTCCGGGTTGTGACGGGAGAGAACATCGGCACGCACGTCGGCGGCGCCGTGACCCACCTTGCCGCGCGCGCCTGAACGGACGGGCCGCCTGGTTTTTTTATCCGTGTTTCGAAAGGAACTACCGCAATGTCTGCTGACACAGTCGTAAAAGACGCCGTCGCCCGGATGGAATCGACCCTCGACGACGCCCGCCGCAAGTTTCAGGGAATTCGCACGGGCCGCGCCTCGGTCAACCTGCTCGACGGCATCCAGGTCGAATCTTACGGTTCGATGATGCCGCTCAACCAGCTCGCCAACATCAGCGCGCCGGAACCGGCCATGATCACCATCCAGCCGTGGGACCCGTCGGTCATCCCGGCCATCGAACGCGCCATCCAGTCCTCCGACCTCGGCATCAATCCGTCGAATGACGGCAAGCTCGTCCGACTGCCGATTCCGCCGCTCACCGAAGAGCGCCGCAAGCAGTTGGCGAAGGTCGTCCGCGACACCGCCGAGGAACACAAGACGGGCCTGCGCAACATCCGCCGCGACGCCAACGAGGAAGTCAAGAAGCTCCTCAAGGACAAGGTCGTTTCGGAAGACCAGAACAAGACCCTGCTCGACCAGATTCAGAAGCAGACCGACGCCTACACCACCAAGCTTCATGACCTCGCGAAACAGAAGGAAGATGAGATCATGAAGGTGTGACGCGGCGCACACCGCCCGGACCTTCCGTCGCCGCCGCGAGATTCCCCTCCGGCGGCGCTCTTTCTTTTCAAAGGTGTCAGGTTTCGGGTGTCGGGTTTCAGGTCAAACGGGAAGGTTTTGGGGGTTGAGTTCTGGGTTTTGGGTAAAAACCCGAGCGTTTGATTGAACACCCATTCCTGAATCGTGAATCTGAAAGCTTCCACCAATTCACCAACCCTAAAACCCAATCCCCAGAACCCATAACCGGTTTTACCTGAAACCCGACACCCGACACCTGCCATGAATACACGCATCATCAACGGAACGCTCCTCACGTCCGGGCCGGATCACCGGACGGTCGTCGCCGATTTGTACGTCACCGGCAATCGCATCACGCACATCGGCGAAGTTCCGGCGGAAGCCGATGAAACCATCGACGCGACCGGATGCGTGGTGATGCCGGGGTTCGTCCAGTCGCACATTCACCTCTGTCAGACGCTTTTTCGCGGCGCGGCGGACGACCTCGAACTCCTCGACTGGCTCAAAAAGCGTATCTGGAAGCTCGAAGCCGCCCACGATGCCCACAGCCTGCGGACCTCCGCGCAACTGGCGGTCGCGGAAATGATGCGCGGCGGGACGACCTGCGCGCTCACGATGGAGAGCGTCCACCACACCGAATCGGCGCTGGAAGTCGTTGAAGAAAGCGGATTTCGGGCCGTCGTCGGCAAATGTCTGATGGACAAGGGTGATGAAGTTCCGCCGGGGTTGCGCGAAACGACCGAACATGCCCGGACGGAATCCCTCCGGCTGATCGACGCCTGGCACGGACGGGCCGACGGGCGCGTCCGGGTCGCCTTCGCGCCGCGGTTCGTGCTGTCCTGTACGGAAGAACTCATGCGCGACGTCGCCGCCATCGCCCGCGAGCGCGGCGTCCTGATTCATACCCACGCCTCCGAAAACCGTGACGAAATTGCCATCGTCGAGCGCGAAACCGGCTTTCGGAACATTCGCTACTTCCACGAAATCGGGATGACCGGCCCGAATGTCTGCGTCGCCCACTGCATCTGGCTCGACGATGAGGAAACGGAAATTCTTGCGGCGACCGGCACGCATGTGCTGCACTGTCCGTCATCGAATCTCAAACTCGGATCGGGCGTCGCCTCGGTCGTGGAACTGCTCGAACGCGGCGTCTCCGTTTCGCTTGGCGCGGACGGCGCGCCCTGCAACAACCGCCTCGACGCCTTTACCGAAATGCGGACGGCGGCGCTGCTTCAAAAGATGCGGCGCGGGGCGAGCAAACTCGACGCGCGCGAGGCGTTCGTCATGGCGACGTGGAACGGCGCGCGCGCGCTCGGACTGGCGGATGAAATCGGCAGCCTTGAAATCGGCAAGCGGGCCGATCTGGCGGTGGTGAACCTTGAAACGCTCCACGCCGCGCCGCATCCCGACCCGCTCTCGGCGCTGGTGTACGCCGCGACCCCGGCGGATGTCCGCGAGGTGCTGATTGACGGTCGGCGGGTCATCCGGGGCGGGGAACTGACCACGCTCGACGAAGGCGCGATCATCCGCGACGCGAAAACGCAGTTCGCCGCGACCGCCGCCCGCGCCGGGCTGGCGTGACGGAATCGCGGGCGTTTTCGCCATAGATATTAAGGATCGCGCGCGCGCACGATGGATAAAGCCTGAAAGTTCCCTTGTCCCTGAAACGGTTCAAGGTCTCCTGCCGATGGTTTTTGAAAATTGTTTCGGTAATTTTGGCCGGGGCGAATTCATCGAGATTCGGTTGCGTGCGACCACACCGCATCCCGGAGGGATGCCGAGAAATGAGCCGGTGGTCAGGTGACGCCGAAGGTGTCACCGCCACCACCGGAAACGAACCGAAAAAGGAAAACGCATCCCGGAGGGATGCGAACCGCTTCGGGGTCCTGAACCGGTGGTGGCGGCAATGCCTGCGGCATTTGCCTGACCACCGGCTATTTTCTTTACATCCCTCCGGGATGTGGAGTGGTCGCACCTATTTGAAAGCCGCTCAAATGTCCCCGCATACCTTCGGCGTGCCTTAAAAAGACGCATTCATTTGAAACCTGCTCTATTGTCTTTCGGCGCATTCGCGCCTCCCTGATTACCGATTTCGGATTTTCCAACTGCGAAGCACGGATTCAAAACCGTTCCCTGATTTTTTCTGAAAACGAGCATCGTCCCGCGATGAAACGATTCCGCAATCTGCTGTTCGGCCTGCTGTGCCTGTGCGGACAGGCCGCCTTCGCGTGGGCGCAAACGCCGCCCGCCGACATCCGAACGACCCTGCCGACGCTGCGCCCGTCGCTGCGCATCTTCACCGACGCCGACGGTTTGCCGCAAAACACGGTCAGCGCCATCGCCACCGATCGCAACGGGTATCTCTGGATTGGAACGCAGGAAGGTCTCGCGTTTTACAACGGCCGGATGTGGACGCCCGTCCGGCTGCCCGAGGCACTTGAGGCCGACAGCGTCCGGGCGATTCTACCCGCGTCGGACGGCTCGCTCTGGTTCGCGACGCTCGGCGGCGGCGTGGCCCGGCGCGTCGGCGACCGGTGGGAAACCTTTGAAAAGGCGCCCGAAAAGCCGTCGGGCCAGGTGTTTGCGCTGCTTGAGTCGGTCGCGGACGGCAAACCGGTCATCTGGGCCGCCGGGGAAGGCTGCGTGGCCCGGTTTGTTGACGGGACGTGGTCGCGTCCGGCGGCGTTCGACCTGAAACCGAGCGATTTCGCCATTTCCCTGGCTGAAACGGTCGAGCCGTCGGGCGAGCGGGTGTTGTGGGTCGGGACCAACCGCCGGGGGCTGATTCGCTATGCCGGAGGAAAAGCGGTCAACTTTCACGGGGAATCGGATTTCCCCGGACGCTTTGTCCCCTGTCTGATCGTCACGCGCGACGATGGAAAGCCGGTTCTCTGGGCCGGAACGAACGGCACCGGCCTTGTCCGCATCGTCGGCGACGCGCTGACCGTTTTCGACACGAAAAATTCCGGCCTGCCGAACGATCGGGTGCAATCGCTCGCCGAATCGGTCGGTCCGGACGGGAAACGCATCATCTGGGTCGGGACGGACGGCGGCGGTCTCGCGAGTTTTTCCGACGGGCGCTGGCGGACCTACGGCTTGAAACAGGGCATCCCGAGCGAGCGGGTCTTCGCCATTTTCCCCGACGCCTCCGCCAACGGGCGGCTTGTCTGGGTCGGAACGGGCGGCGGCGGCCTTGCCAAGCTCGATCTTGGCGGCTGGCAGTCGCTCACACCCGCCGTGGGCAATCTTCCCAACTCACGAGTCTACGCCTTTCTTGAAACCGTCGGCCCGGACGGCGGTCACGTTTTCTGGATTGGAACCGGAACAGGGCTGGTCCGGATCGCCAACGGCGAGACAACGGTATACACGCGGAAGGATGGACTTCCCGGCGACGCGGTGTTGAGTCTGGCGGAAACCCGCGCGCCCGACGGTTCGAAAACCGTCTGGGCCGGACTCGACGGGGGGATGGCAAAATTCGCCAATGGCCGCTGGACTCCCGAAAAAACGCCCGTGGATCGTCAAAACGGCGCGATCTACTGCGATTTCAAGGAGATGAACATCTCCGGCGGAACACGTCTCTGGGCCGGCGCGCTCTCGGGAATCATCTATCGGGACGGGGATCGCTGGGCCGAGGACACTTCCCCGGGGCTTCCATCCCCCTGCCCGGTTTTGGGGCTGGCGGCGGGTACTTCGGCTGGCGGCGCGCCCCGACTCTGGGCCGGGGTCTTCGATCAGGGCGTCTGGGTACTGGAAGGGGGGCGCTGGACGAAATTCGCCGATAAACAGACCGGGCTGATGAACAACCGCGCCCTCACGCTGCTCGAACAGGTCCTGCCCGACGGACGGCGGCTGCTCTGGTGCGGAATGCAGAACGGCGGCCTCGGCCGCTTCGACCTGAGCGATCCGAAAGGCCGCTGGACGATTTTCACCGACCGGACCACCCCGGCGCTGCCGAACAACACGGTCTACCGAATCGCGGCCGACGCCAAAGGCGACCTTTACTGCACGACGAACAGGGGTGTCGTCCGGCTGCATCCGCGCCAGCCGACTCCGGAAACCCCGACCGATTACGAAATTCGAACCTTTACCGCCGAGCAGGGACTGCCGAGCGGCGAATGCAACCAGGGCGCGCTCTATATCGACAGCGCCCGGCGCATCTGGGTCGGGACCATTGGCGGCGCGGCGATGCTCGACCCGCTGTACGATGGCCTGACCGTCAAACCGGGGCCGGTCCGGCTCGAACGGACCGCCGTCAACGGGCAGCCGTGGCCGCTCACGTCCGCCGCCGTTTTCCGGCCCGACCAGAACAATTTCGCCTTCGAATTCGCCATGCTGAACTTCATCGAGCCGGGGGCGACGCGCTACAGCGTGCAACTGATTGGTTACGACCCCGCGCCGACGCCGTGGTCGCCGGACGCAAAAGCCGTCTACACAAACCTTTCATCCGGAAAATACACCCTCGTCGTGCGTGGCCGAGACGGTTTCGGCACGGAAAGCGCCCCGCTGGAGATGACGTTTTACATCAAGCCCGCCCCGTGGCGGACCTGGTGGGCCTACGGGTTTTATCTGGCCGTCCTGGTCGGGGTCGGGTGGGCGTTCACGCGCGGGCGGGTCCGTGCCCTTCAGGCCGACGTGGCGGCGCGACGGGCGGAACTGGAAGAAAAAGACGCCGAGCTTTCCGACAAGACGGCCCGGCTGGAATCCGGCATCGCCCACGCCCGCAATATCCAGCGAGTGGTGCTGCCGGAAGAGCGGGACGTCCGGGCGGCGCTCGGCGAGGCGTTCGTCTTGTGGAAGCCGAAGGGAAGCGCGGCGGGCGATTTCTACTGGCTGCACCGTTCCGGCGACGCGGCGTGGCTCGCGGTCGGCGACTGCACCGGCCACGGGATGCCGGGCGTCCTGATGTCGCTCATCGCCTCGAATTTCCTCAATCAGATCGTCATCGGGCGCGGCGTTTCCGAGCCGGGCGACGTTCTCGAAGAACTACACGCGGCCATCCGGCGGGTGATGCGCGCGGGACGGATTCCGGAAGATTCGAACGGCCTCGATCTCGCCATCTGCCGGTTTACGCCGGGCGTCGTGACGTTCGCTGGAGGGAATCGGCCGTTGTACGTCGTGACCGACACCGACGGCCTCCGGGTCATCGACGGCGACCCGTACGGCGTCGGCGGAAATATTGAAAATCGGGTGTTTTCGAACCGTTCCATGCCGCTGGCCGGTCCGGCGACGGTTTTTCTCGCGACCGACGGATTCGCCAGCCAGCCGAACGCCGAGGGACAGTCGTTCGGTACGCGCCGGATGCCCGACCTGCTGTCTCAGATCGCGGTCCGTCCGCCCGACGAACAGCGTATCGCCCTTGAAACCGAACTCCACGCTCACAAGGGCAGCGCCCCGCAACACGACGATGTGACGGTCATTGGCGTCAAGATAAAGTCTTGAGAGTCTGGGGAGTCTTGAGGGTCTTGGGAGTCAAGACAAACGATGAATGATGAACGATGAAGTTTGGAAAATTAAAGTCTGAAAGTCTTTGATAGAAAAGGACTTGACATCGAATAGTCAAAGAAGTCCGCTCGACTCCCCAGACTCCCCAGACTCCCCAGACTCCCCAGACTCCCCAGACTCCCCAGACTCCCCAGACTCCCCAGACTCCCCAGACTCCCCAGACTTCTTCATGGCGTTCCATTCCAGTCCCCGACAATCGGCGTATCGGTCGGCGTGCCGTAGGTGAACACCACCTCGGCGAAGCCGGTGGAATTCGAATTTCTCAAAAACCACTCGTTGCCCCGCACGATCCCGATGGTGTCCACGCCGTCGGCGTTCCAGTCGCCCGCCACCGGCTTGTCGCCCGCGATGCCGTAGAAAAATTCAATGTCGGCAATCCCCGTCGTGTTGGAATTTCGCAGGTAAACAAAGCCGTTCGTCGGACGGAAGCAGCCGATGGTGTCGATGCCGTCGCCGTCCCAGTCGCCCGCGATGTAGATGTCCGTTCCGTTTCCGTAAACCAGAACGATGTCCGGCGCGCCACCGGTGTTCGAGTTTTTCAGGAAGACGAGATTGCCGCGCACAAGGCCGATGGAGTCCACGCCGTCGCCGTCCCAATCACCCGCAATCGGAATGTCGCCGGTTGTGCCGAATGCGAAATTGATGTCGGCGAAACCGGTGTCATTCGAATTTCGCAGGAAAAACTGCCCGTCGCGGAAAATGCCGATCGTGTCCGTACCGTCACCGTTCCAGTCGCCCGCGATGGGCAGGTCGCTGGCCGTTCCGTAGAAAAACTCGGTGTCGGCGAAGCCGGTGTCATTGGAATTGCGGACGTACACGAACCCGTTCGACGGGCGGTACTGGCCGGGTGTGGCCGCGTTCCGCGCCGACTGGTTCACCGTCACGGTCTGACCGGCGATGGTGAGCGTCCCGGACCGCGAGACGCCGGGGTTGGGGCGTACTGAAAGCTGAACCGCGCCGTTGCCCGCGCCGCTCGCCCCGGACGTGACCGTGATGAAGGAATCGTTGCTCGTCGCCGTCCACGCGCAGCCCGCATCGACGGTGACTGAAACCGCTGTCGTGCCGCCGATGGCCGGAAGCGGCAGCGTGGTCGGCGAAACCGAATAGATGCAACCGGTTCCGAAGATTCGGGCGACGCGCGCGCGGGGCGTCGTGTTGTAGGCCGTGAAGATTCCCGCAATGACCGCCCGCCCGTCGGGCTGCGGGCCGAGCGCATAAACCGCGCTGTTCGCGCCCTGTCCGACGCTGAACCCGGTGTCGAGCGTACCGTCGGCGTTCACCCGGACGACGCTCCGCCGGGACGTGCCGTTAAAGGTCGTGAAATTTCCGACCAGCACCGCCTTTCCATCCACCTGCAATGAAAGGTCGTTCACATAGGAAAACGTGTCGCCGTTCAGTCCGGCGATGCCGCTGCCCGGAGTAAACCCCGTGTCGAGCGTGCCGTCGGCGTTGAGCCGCGCGATGCCGCTTCGGGCCGTCCCGTTGAAATTCGTAAACGGGCCGCCCGCGATGATTCGTCCGTCGGGAAGCAGGTCCATCACATAGATATCCTGATTGAACCCGCCGTTCGGATTGAAGGTCGTGTCGAGCGTGCCATCGGCATTCAACCGGACGATGTTGCGCCGGGTCGCGCCGCCGACGGTCTGAAACGCGCCGCCAACGACGAAATTTCCATCTTCCTGCTCGAACATGTCATAGACCGCCGCGCCCGACGGAAAAACGTTTCCGGTATTGAACGTCCCGTCAATCGCGCCGGTCGCGTCCACCCGGATGAGCGCCCGGCGGTTTGTCCCGTTGTAGGTCGTGAAGTCGCCGCCGATAAGCATTTTCCCGTCGGAAAGCGGGACGACGGCGTAAACGTCCACGTCCGTCCCGCTTCCGGGATTGAAACTCGCGTCGAGCGTCCCGTCGGCGTTGAGCCGGGCGACGCCGTTGCGCGACACGCCGTTGAATGTCGAAAAGTCCCCGCCGATGAGGATTTTCCCGTCCGGTTGAAGGGCGATGATGAAAACGTCGAAATCCGTGCCCGTGCCCGGGTTGAAACTCGTATCGAGCGATCCGTCGGCGTTGAGCCGCGCGATGCCCGCGCGCGCGCTCCCGGCGACGTTGCGAAACGCGCCGCCGATGAGCATTTTCCCGTCGGATTGAATTGCGACCGCGTTCACGTCGCCGTCCGGGCCGGTACCGGGTGAAAAACCGGTGTCGAGCGTGCCGTCCTGCGCGAAAACCGCCATTCCCGACAGAAACACGAAAACCGCGCACCACGCGAAGCGGCGCGCGCCTGAAAAAAGAAGCATCTTTTTCGGCTCACTTTGTAGGTCTCCCGCCGACCGCGCGGGACAAATTTTTCAATCGTGAACCGTCAGACGAAACGGTGAGGGGGAAAGTCTGGAAAAAATAGTCTGGAGTCAAAAGCAGAATTGAAGATTTTCGATTTCAGATTTTCGATTTCGCGTCTCAGACTCCGGACGCTCGACTCCAGACTCCAGACTCTCGGCTCCAGACTGTTTTTACCGAATCCACCTTCCCACAATCGGTGTGTCGGTCGGCGTGCCGTAGGTGAATTGAAGATCGGCGAAGCCGGTGGAATTCGAATTTCTCAACAGCCATTCGTTGCCGCGAACCACGCCGATGGTGTCCACGCCATCGCCGTTCCAGTCGCCCGCCACCGGTTTGTCGCCCGCGATGCCGTAGAAGAATTCAATGTCGGCAACGCCCGTCGTATTGGAATTTCGCAGAAAAACGAAGCCGTTCGACGGACGGAAACATCCGACGGTGTCGATGCCGTCGCCATCCCAGTCGCCCGCAATGCAGAGATCCCCGGGGGTGCCGTAGACGAAGCTGACGTCCGGCGCGCCGGCCGCGTTCGTGTTTCTCAGAAAAATCGTGTTCCCCCGGACGATTCCGACCGTGTCGATGCCGTCGCCGTCCCAATCACCCGCGATAGGCAGGTCGCCGGGCGCGCCGAAAGCGAAGTTGATGTCGGCGAAACCGGTGTCGTTCGAATTTCTGAGGAAAAACTGGCCGTCCCGGAACACGCCAATCGTGTCGATGCCGTCGCCGTTCCAGTCGCCCGCGATGGGCAGGTCATTCGCCGTTCCGTAAAAAAATTCGGTGTCGGCGATGCCGGTGGTGTTGGAATTTCTGAGGTAGACGAATCCGTTCGTCGGGCGGAACTGCCCCGGGGTCGCCACGGAGAAGGCCGGCCCGGCGGCACAGTTTTTCGCCGGAAAGGCCGCGACCGATTGCGCGCCGCCGCCCTGTCCGGTCGGGAAGGGGCTGCCCGGAACGGCGGCGAGTTGCCCGGTGGCGAGCGCGGTCCGCAACACGACGACCGACGAGGCCGCGCCGAAGGTCACGGAATACAGAAATCGTCCGTCGCGGCTGGTCGCGAGTCCGCCGACGATGCCGCCGCCCGCCGGAAACGGCGATCCGGAGACGGGCGAAAGCGACCCGTCGGGGGCCACCGCCAGCGCGGTAATCGTGTTTCCCGCACCCTGATTTCCGACGAACAGAAAACGGTCGTTCGAACTCAGCGTCAACGTGCTGGCGTTGGTCGTTCCCGCGATGTTGAACGGCGAACCGGCGATTTCGGTCAGCGCGCCGGTGTCCGCGCCGGTTTGCGTCACGTTGTACACCCGAATCCGCGCCGGACTGCCGCCTCCCACGTCGATGGCGGCGAACAGGCGCGTCCCGGCGCAGTCGATTGCGAGACTGCCGACGACGTTGTCGGGGTCGAGCGCGAACGGCGACCCCGTCGCGGCGGTCAGCGCGCCGTTGGTCGGGTTGATGAGGTAGATCGCGGCCCGCGACGGCGGACCGAACAGCGCCGCCGCCAGAAAGCGTCCGTCGGCGGAAACCGTCAGGTGCGACACGCGCCCGCCCGCCGGGGTCGTCCCGATGGGCGTCAGCGCGCCGGTCGCGGCGTCAATCGCGAACGCGGCAAGCGTGGTATCGGTTCCGGAAGAGAGAAAATTCGCAACGTAGAGGAATTTCCCGTCCGGCGTGGGCTGAATCGAAATCCCGTCGGAAGCGCCACCGACCGAAACGGGCGTTCCGATGGGCGTCAGCCCGCCGGTTGCCGGATTGATGACGAAGGCGCTCACCGTGCCATCGCCGTCGTTCCCCACATAAAGAAAATTCCCGGTGACGGTCGCGGCGGCGCGGTCGGCGGGAAACAGCGAACCGCCCGACCCCGTGCCGCCGGTCGGCGTGTCGGCGATTTTCGTCAGCGCGCCGGTCGGCGCGACCGAAAAAGCGGAAACCGTGTTGGTCTGATTGTTGTTGTTGACGTAAACGAAGTTCTGGGCGCGCCCGACGGCGGCGAAACAGAACAGAAAAAACAGAAGAAAGAGACCGCGAAGCGGCTGCGCGAAGAAAGGACGGGAAGCGGAAAACAGCATCAACTCAACTCCCGAACGGGGATTGCCCGAATTTTTCCTGCTCACGAACCGCGACTGAACCCAACGCCGTTCAGACGCCGGGGGAGGGCCGGAAGACTGGAAAAATTCTCTGCCACTTGCCTGCTATACAGGACAGTTGTTGCCGTCGAAAGTCTCGTTCAGCGTCTTTCGGGTCGTTTTTCACCTCCGTCCAACACATTTTTTCACTGAAAATTTTTTTGAAAGCGGGCGCGGAATTTTTTCCAGCCCACATTAATTTTTCGTTAGGAACGCCGCCGCCTTTTCGCCGATCATGATGGTGGCCGCGTTGGTGTTTCCGGCGACGATGGTCGGCATCACCGAGGCATCGGCGACGCGCAGGTTTTCCAGACCGTGAACGCGCAGCCGCGCGTCGGTCACGCTTCCCATCGCGCAGGTCCCGACCGGGTGGTAGATGGTTTCGACGTTTTCCCGGATGTACTTCTCGACCGTCGAATCGTCGGCGTCTTCGAGTCCGGGGCGATATTCCGCGCCGCGAAATTCGTCGAACGCCAGTGTCCGCGCGATGCGATGGGCCACGCGGACGCCCGCGACGAGCGTTTTCATATCATCTTCATGCGACAGGAAATTCGGCTCGATGACCGGCGGCGCGGACGGATCGCTTGAACGCAGCGTCAGCCGCCCGACGCTTTTGGGCCGGATCAGCGTCGGCGCGATGGTCAGCCCGTGGCCTTCCGGTTTTACGAAGCCGTGTTCCAGATAGTAGGCCGGGGCAAAATGAAACTGGAGGTCCGGCGCGGGCAGGTTCGGATTAGTTTTGAGGAATCCGCCCGCTTCGCCGATGTTCGACGTGAGGTGGCCGCGTTTGAAGATGAGATAGTTGGCGATGCTGCCGAGCGATTCGGCGGACGCGAGTGAAACGGGCTTCCGGCAGGCGTACGCGACGGACAAAAACAGGTGATCCTGTAGATTTTCGCCCACGCCGGACAGATCGTGAACCGGCGTTATTCCCAATGATTTCAAATGATTGGCGGGACCGATGCCCGAAAGCATCAGGAGTTGCGGCGAATTGATCGCCCCGCCGCACAGCACCACCTCCAGCCCGGCGGCGGCGCGTTCGGTGCGACCGTCAACCCGATATTCAACGGCCGTCACGCGGCGGTTTTCGATGACCAGCCGGGTGACGAGCGCGCCGGTTTTGACCGTCAGGTTGGGGCGGTTGAGGGCAGGCTTGAGAAAGGCCGCCGCCGTGCTGTGGCGTTTCCCATTTTTCTGCGTGATCTGATACGCGCCGAATCCGGCCTGCTCCGCGCCGTTGAAGTCGTCGTTAAGCGGAAAACCGGCTTCCGCGGCGGCGTCCACGAAGGTTCTTGAAAGCGGATTGAGCGTCCGGTGGTCGGCGACGTTGAGCGGACCGCCGATTCCGTGAAATTCATTCGCGCCGCGCTCCCGGTTTTCCGACTTCTTGAACAAGGGCAGAACGTCGGCGTAGCCCCATCCCTCATTCCCTGCGTCGCGCCAGCCGTCGAAATCCAGCCGGTGGCCCCGGATGTAGATCATCGCGTTGAGCGAACTCGACCCGCCGAGCATTTTCCCGCGCGGACAGAACAGCTTTCGCCCGGCGAGATGCGGTTGCGGCTCGGTGAAATAGGCCCAGTCCTGTTCGGACTTGAACATTTTCGCGAATGCGGCGGGAATGTGGATTTCCTGACGGCGATCAGGGCCGCCCGCTTCGAGCAGCAGAACCTTGACGGCGGGATCTTCGGTCAGCCGGGCGGCCAGAACGCAGCCCGCCGAACCCGCGCCGACGATGATGAAATCGTGCATGTGACGCTCCATGTGGAGAAATGACGGATTTACGGCTTCGGGTTCGCCGCATAGTGTCTTCCGCGCGGAAAAAAGAAAACGGATTTCTTGAAAACAAAGTCTGGAGTCTGGAGTCGAGAGTCTGGAGTCAAGACTGAAAATCCGGAATTTCAAATGAGAAGGTATTCGGAAGCTTCAACCTCCCGAAGTTTTTTGTTTTGACTCCAGACTTCAGACTCTCGACTCCAGACTTTCTTCATCCCTTCTTTTCTTCCCCCTCCCCGCTGTGGTAGGTAGGACTCCCTCAAGTAACTCGCCGGAAGGCAATCCGATGGAACAGTACACGTCGTCTTACACGCCCCAGCGGGCGGTTGAAACCGTGTCGCGCCTCGTCAAACGCGGGGCGACGGCGAGCTATCTCACGTTTCTAAAGCAGTTACGCCCGGCGGACATCGCGTACGTTCTCACCAACCTCAAGGCGCGCGACCGCGACACGGTGTTCCGGCAGCTTTATCTGGAAAATCTGACGCTCGCCGCCGTCGCCGTGAGCGAAATGTCGGCGCAGGATGACCCGCTCGACGTTCTCGACGAACTCGACCCCGAGGAAATTTCAAGTCTGTTGCAGGAACTGCCCGCCGACGACGCGGCGCACCTGCTGTCGGCGCTCACCGAGGAACGCCGCGAACAGGTCCTGACCTCGATGCAAATGGAACGCTCGATGGTCGCGCAGGAATTGCTCCAGTTTCCGGAGAACACCGCCGGACGCATCATGACGCCCGACGTCTACAGCCTGCGCGAGCATCTCACGGTGGCGGAAGCGATTACGGCGCTCCAGCGGAGTTCCGACCGGCTGGAAATGGTCTTCTATTTATATGTGGTGGACGACCGCAACCACCTCGTCGGCGTCGTCGCCCTGCGCCAGCTTTTGCTTTACCCGCCCGCGACCACGCTGAAAAAGCTGATGTCCACCGACGTGATCAAGGTCCACGCCGAGGACGATCAGGAAGAAGTCGCGCGCATCGTGGCGAAGTTCAACGTGGTGGCCGTCCCGGTGGTGGACGACGACAACAAGCTCATCGGCATGGTGACGGTGGACGACGTGATCGACGTCATGCGCGAGGAAGCCACCGAGGATCTGTTCGCCCTCGCCGGGGTGGACGCCGACGACCGCGCGCTCGCCCTGCCGTCGGTGTCGTTCCGCCGCCGCCTGCCGTCGCTCGCCCTGAGCCTCGGGACGGCGGTCCTGGCCGGGCTGGTGGTGAATTTCTTCTCGAAAATGTTCCATTCCCAGCTTCCGGTCGCGGTGATGCTGCCGATCATCGCCGTGATGGGCGCGGATGCCGTGATGCAGACGCTGACGGTCATCGTCCGGAGCCTGGCGGCGTTCGGCGACATGACCGGCGAGGCGGTCCGCAAGGTGTTGTTCAAGGAACTGCTTGTCGGCGCGGGCAACGGCGTGTTGTTCGGGCTGGTGCTGGCGTCGGTGACGCTCGCGTGGCTGCACAGCGCGCCGCTCGCCATCGCGGTTGGCGCGGGGATGTTTTGTACCTTGCTGACGGCCACGCTTTCGGGCGCGCTCGTGCCCTTCGCCCTGCGCCGTGTGACCGAAGAACCGGCGGCCTACGCCTCGGTCCTTGCGGTCACGATCACCATTGTTTCCGGGACGCTGTGCTACCTCGGCCTTGCCTGGAAACTGCTCGGCGGTTGAAGGATGAGGAATGGGGGAATCGTTGAATCCCTTTGGAAATCAATGACAATCCTCCCCCCAACCCTACTTCCCGATCTCTTTCGGGGCGACCGTGAAATCCATCCACTGGGAGACGGTCCGCCGTTTGACGTCGGTCTGGTTGAGGTCGGTAATCGTCAGTTGCAGGATGTAAACGCCCGGTTCGATTCGGCCGGGAAGCTGAATTGCGCGGGACAGTCCGACGCGGCGGAAGTCGGTGATGCCCGTGAGGGAAACCGCCTCCTGGCCGCCCGCGAAAATTTCCCGGCCGTCCTTGAAAATCTTCAGATCCGTCGTCAGTTGGGGTTGTCCTGACCTGCTTTCAAGCCGCGGGTTGTAGGCAAAGCCGCTAACCGCGACGCCCTGCCCCGGCTCGAACTCGCGCACCGCCGGGGTGGCCTTGGGCAGTTCCGATTCCTTGACCTCGACCGGCTTGCCGTTGCCGCCGGTCACGGTCAATCCGGTGAGGAACAGACCTGAAACCGCAAGGTTCGGCTTGCCGAGATCGGGGACCGCGATGAACTGGCCGCCCGATCCTACCCGTTGCGAGGTTGCGTCACGAACGGCAATGCGGAACTGGTACGGCCCCGGTTTCTTGACGGGGATGTCGATGGAAAGCACAAAACCGTTCCCCATCGCCTTTTTGAACATTTCGTGAGTGAGCCGGATTTTCCGGGTCCAGTCCAACTGATCCACCACCTGCCCATTGTCGCCGAACGTGATGGCCAGAATGTCGATCACCGCCTGTTTCCATTCGCCGTCGTCAGTGAACGTCAGGTCGCGCGGGTCGAAGTAGAACAGCGACTTGATGAACCCGCTTGATTTCATTTCCTTCGCGGCGGAGTTGCTGGCGAACAGCGAGGTAAGCCGGACCCGGATTCCGCCCGAGTTGAACGGCGAGGTGAGGGCGCGGATGAGCTGGGCCTCGCGGGTTTGCGGCGCAGGATTCATTTCAGCGTCCGAACGTCCGAAAAAGCCGCTCCGCGCCCGGATGGTCAGTCCCGGGCGCTTCACCCGAACCTTCAGGTTGTGAAATGGAATCCGCCCGTTGCTTTGAGGCTGAAAGGACGACTCCTCGGGCGAATAGGCGAGCAGGTAGTATCCCTGCTGATCGTCGAGAATCTTGCCGAGGCCGCCCGAAAGGTCGTTCGAATTGCGGATGGCGAACCCGCCGGTCGCCTGAGCAAGCGTGACCAGCCCCGCCTGGGTATCGAAAATCGCCTGACTTTGCCGTTGGATGGCCGCGCTGAACTCCCCCGGATTGGCAAACCCGCCGGAGTCGGCGGCGGTCGGGCCGACAATCTGAAGCCCGCGCGCGTCCATTGTATAAATAACTGTCGACGCACGGTTTGCGAGATCGGTCAGGCGTCGGAAAGCATCAAAAACCCGATTGTCGCCGGTCGGATTAAAGAGCCGGAATCCGTCGGAAATCAGGACCACCGACTTCCGACCCGGCAGTTCGTAGAGGCCGCGAACGACGTAATCCACCGCTCCGAGCGTGCCGACGGTGAATACGTCTTCCTGAAAACGGTCGAATCCGCTTGGGTCCGGGGCCCCGAATGCCCCGATACTCCCGCCGACCGCAAACTGGCGGTGAATCCGTTCGACCGCCGCGAGCAGTACCCGTTTGTCATTTGTAAACTGCTGCAACGCGCCCATTCCCGCTCCGGCGCGCACGATGGCGACGACATCGCCCGGTTCCATCCGGGTGTTGATGAAGTTCTTCAGCGCCTCGCGGGTGTAGTACAGGCTCTCGAACGACATCGTCAGGTCATCCACGACAAAGGCGAGCGTTCGTTTCACGCGCGAGGGATCGAGCCGGGCGGGCGGGAAGCCGGGAATGTTCGGGGAAACCGGTGTCGCCACGGGATTCGGGGGCGTTCGGGCGACGACATAGGAAAAATTCGTGATTTCCCGCGGTTTGCCGTCCTCGAAAAGCTCGAAATCCTCGGGTTTCAGGTCCGTGACATGACGGCCATTCCGGTCAGTTACCACCGCGTCAATCTGAACGAGGCTGCTTGAAATCCGAACGACCTCGTCTTCCCCCTTGGGCGCGGTGGGCGACTGCGCGAAAACGGCGGCGTTCAAAAGCAGTGTTGCGGAAAGTGCGAGAACGGAGGCTGCTTTCAAAGTCGGGGTCTCCTCACCGAAAGATTCCCGGCGTAAACGCCTTCAACTTAGGTTATGGCTGTTTCACGGTTGTTGCCGGGACGACCGTGAAGTCGATCCACTGGGAGACGGTTTTCCGCTTGGCGTCGGTCTGGTTAAGGTCGGTGACGACGAGTTGCAGGGCGTAGTCGCCCGGTTCGAAGTCGGGCGGCAGTACGATGGCCAGTCCCATCCCGACGTACCGGAAATCGGTGATGCCGTCGGTCCGGACGAGGCGCGGCGTTCCCGTGAAGACTTCCCGGCCGTCGCGGAAAATCCTGATCTGTGAATTGAGGCGCGGCTGACCGGTCGTTGCGTCAAGCACCGGGTTGTACATGAAGCACCCCACCGCGACCCCCTGTCCCGGCTGAAACTCGCGGATGGAATAGGACGCCTCCGGGTGATTGATTTCCCGAAGATCGACGACCTGACCGCTCGCCGACTTTTCGGGAATCACACCGGTCAGAATCAGCCCGGAAACGGAGATCTGGTCGCGTTCCAGCGGGAAAACCTCGACGAACTGATTGCCGGAACCGACCCGGTTCGACGAATCGTCGTGGACCGCCACACGAGACTGGTACGCCCCGGCCTTGGCAACCGGTACGTCGAACAACTCGATGCGAATTCCTTTCTCGATTTCCTTGTCGAACATTTCCGGTTTGATCCGAATGTTGTGCTTGCGGCGATCCATGCCGACCAGTTGCCCGCCATCGTCAAACACCACCCCCACCACCTCGATGGTCGCCTTTTTCCACCCATTGTCATCAATAAACGTCAGATCACGCGGCTCGACCTGAATGACCGACTTGATGATGCCGCTCTGCTGCATCTGAAGTGCCTTTTCATTGCTGGCAAAAAGTGACGTGAGGCGAACCCGGATGCCTTCCGCGTTAAAGGGCGACGTGAGCGCCTCGGCGATGCGCGCCTCGCGGGTCGCCGGCGTCGGCAAAATGTCATCGTCCGACATGCCGAAATATCCGGTCCGGGTGCGGATGGTCAGTCCTTTCCGTTTCACCTTGACCTTGAGCTTGCGAAACGCGGGCGCGCCGTTTTTCAGGGGGCGGAACGCTTCGTCGGACGGGGTGTAGGCCAGCAGGTAGTAGCCCTGCTGATCGACCATGATCCGTTTCAAACCGCCGGTCAGGTCGTTGGAATTGATGATGGCGAGGCCGCCGGTCGTTCTGGCGAGGTCGATCAGCCCGCCCTGCGTTTCGAAGACTTCGTCACTCAGGCGGCGAAAATCATCTCCCGCGTTCGGCGCACGACGAAAGCCGTTGCCATCCACCGCGGCGAGGGCCGGTGTGTCGGCGATATCATCCCCTCGAAAAAAACCATCCGGAATGGTGCTGCCGCCGGGCGTCGAGGCGTCGAAACCGCTCGGTCCCGACAAGGCCGGTTGCCGGTTGCGCGTGCGCTGTCCGCCGGCAGCCGCGCCGCGTCCGACGACGGCAAGGCCGCGCGCGTCCATCGTGTGAATGACCGTCGAGGACCGGTTGGCGAAATCGGTCAACTGGCGCAGGGCGTCCTGCGTCCGCGTGTCGATTTCATCAGGAAGATTCAGACGAAATCCGTCGGAAATGAGGACGACCGACTTGCGGCCCGGCAGTTCGCGCAGCTTTTTGACCATCTGGTAGACCGCGCCGAGCATTCCGACCGTGTAGTAGGTCCCCCGGAAAAGGTCCACCTCATCCGGCCCCGCCGAACCGAAAACCCCGATTAGGTCGCTCCCGGACGCCCGGACGACAATCCGGTCGACCGCCGCCGCCAGCAGTCGCCGGTCGTTGGTGAACTGCTGCAACGCGCCCATTCCGGCGCTCGCGCGCACGATGGCGACGAGGTCCCCCGGCTGCATCTGCGTGTCGATAAAGCGTTTGAGCGCGGCTTTCGAATAGTAGATGCTCGAAAACGACATCGACAGGTCGTCCACGACGAACACGATGGTCCGCGAAACCTGTTTCGGATCGAGCTTGGGCGGGGGCACGTTCCAGGCAGCCGGCGGCAGGGTCTGGCCGCTCGCCGGGCGGACCGAAACGTAGGAGAAATTGGTAATCGGCTGAAGTTTGCCGTTTTCATAAATTTCGAAATCGCCCGGCAACAGGTCGGTCACCTGCCGACCGTCGCGGTCGGTCACCACCGCGTCGATCTGGACGAGGTTACTGGTGATGCGGACGACTTCGTCATCCCCCGGGTCGGCGGGCGGGGCCGACGGCGACTGGGCGAAGGCGACGACGTTCAACAGCAGGGAAGCGGAAAGGGAGAGCGCGAATCCGGCTTTCATATGAACGGTCCTCGTCGGAAAAGTGAAAAGCGTTAAGGTGTTAGAGCATACGCCGCTTCCCGCCGGAACGGTCGCGGAGTTTCCACCTTTTCCCCGTACTTTTCAAAAGGCCCGCGTTGACAGACGATTCCTGGCTGCCGGAGACTCCCAACGTCCAATTCCTCAATCAATGGTGAATGTTATGAGGGTTTCCGACCCGTTTTCGGCGCGGTACCGCGTCGTCCGTCTTGTCTTCGTCCTTTTCTTCATGGGGTTCGCGGTACGAATCGCCGTCGCGCAGACCGGCGCGGTGGACGCCGCCTACGCACCGGCGATCACCCGGTCGGGCGCGATTGCCGCGCTCGTCCGCCAGCCGGACGGCAAAATCCTCATCGGCGGCGACATCCGGACGGTCAACGGCGCGGCGCGGCCCAATCTCGCCCGGCTCAACGCCGACGGGACGACCGACACCGGTTTCAACCCCGGCGACGGCCCGAACGGCCCGGTCACGACCATCGCGCTTCAGTCCGACGGGAAAATTCTCATTGCGGGTACATTTTCGGCTTTCAACGGCGTTGCCCGCTCCGGTCTGGCCCGGCTCAACGCCGACGGAACGCTCGACGAGACGTTTCTGCCATCCGCCAGTGGCAGCACCATCGCGGTCCAGGCGGATGGGAAAATTCTGCTCGGAGGAACCAGTTCCCTGGGACGCGTCACCCTTTTGACCCTGCGCCGCCTGAATTCCGACGGGACGCCGGACACCGGTTTCACGTCTCCAAACTTCGCGGCGAATTCCAGCAGCATCCGCGTGATTCTGGTTCAGCCGGACGGAAAACTGTTCATCGGCGGGCAGTTCACCATTTCGGGAACGCCGTCGCTGAACGGCATCGCCCGATTCAACGCCGACGGGACGTTCGATACAACCTTTACCCCGGGAGTTGGGGTTTCCGGCGGACTGGTCGTGGCCGCGAAACTGCAATCCGACGGAAAAATCGTCATCGCCGGGCAGTTCGGTCAGGTCAGCGGCACCACGCGCAATGACCTTGCCCGGTTGAATGCCGACGGAACGCTCGACACCGGTTTCGACCCCGGAACGGGTGTGGACGGCGCCATCGCGGATCTTCTCATCCAGCCGGACGGGAAAATCGTCATCGGCGGCGGTTTCACGCAGGTCAACGGGACGTTTCGGCTGAATTTCGCCCGGCTCAACGCCGACGGGACGCTCGATACCGGTTTCAACCCGATTCTCGGCCCGGAATTGCCCGTCACGAGCCTCGTGCTTCAACCGGACGGGAGAATTCTTCTGGGTGGGACGTTTTCCACCTTTTCGGGAATCGCGCGGGCGGGCATCGCACGCGCGAGCGCGAGCGGCCTAATCGACATCTTTTTCAATCCGAATACCCAGACGGACGGTTTCGTGGATGCCATCGCGGTTCAATCCGACGGGAAAGCGGTCATCGGCGGCTTCTTTTCATCGGTCGGAAACGCGACGCGCAACAATCTGGCGCGGCTCAACGCCGACGGGACGCTCGACACGGCGTTCAATTCGTCCGGCGGCGTATTGGGAACGGTTTCAACCGTCGTCATCCAGTCGGACGGAAAAATTCTCATCGGCGGATTGTTCGTTTCGGTCGCCGGGACGACCCGCAACAGTCTCGCCCGGCTCAACGCCGACGGTTCGCTCGACCAGACCTTCGTCCCCACGCTTGCGGTCGGCGAATTCGTCGCCGCCCTGGCCGTCCAGAGCGACGGGAAGGTCGTCTTCGCGGGCAACAGCTTCAGTGCCGGCGGCAGCGTGACCTTCTTTCTCCGCCGAGCCAACCCGGACGGCTCGACGGATGCCGGGTTCGCGCCGCCCGCCAATCCGATTTCCACCCTGGCGACGACGTCGGACGGAATCTATTTGGGCGGCATCATCTCGCCGCCGCCCAATTCCTCGGTGCTTACCACGGGCGCGGCCCGGCTGGATTTCAACGGCGGGCGCGATCTGGCGTTTTTGCCGGACACCCGCGGAGCGGTTGACGATCTGCGTATCCAGCCCGACGGAAAAATCCTCATCGTCGGGCAGTTCAACTCGGGCAACAGCCCGCTTCCTTCGGTTGCCCGGCTCAATCCCGACGGTACATTCGACCCGGCCTTTGTTCCCGGACTTCCCCTCGGAGGCGCATCGTTGTCACTGGCTCAGGATGCCGCCGGGAAAATCATCGTGACGGGAAATTTTGCCCCCTCGGCAACTTTTCCCCTTGCTTCGACTAGCCCCACACACGGATTCGTCAACCGGCTCACCCCGAACGGCGCCCTCGACGCGACCATCAGTTCAAGCATTGGGGCGAACGGCCTCATCACGGCGGTGGCGACCCAGACCGACGGGAAAATCCTCATCGGCGGACGCTTCACCTCGGTCGGCGGTGTCGCGCGGAAGGGAATCGCCCGGCTTTTGAATGAAAGTTCATCGTGCGGGTTCGCGCTGTCGGCGGCGTCGGTCCAGCTTCCGTCCGCGGGTGGCTCATCCGTGGTGACGGTTTTGACCGGAACCGATTGTACCTGGGGTACTTCCGGCGTTCCGTCGTGGATTACCGGCGTCCCGACGCGGGGGATCGGGCAGACTTCGGTTTCCTTCAGCGTGGCGGCCAACACCGGCGTGCCGCGCGCAGCCACGTTCACCGTCGCGGGCCAAAGTTTCACGGTGAGACAGGCCGGGCCGCCGCGCGGGGCGACGCCGGGGCAGTACCGCCCGACGAACGGGTTCGCGTACCTGCGAAATTCGAACGACACCGGTTTCGCCGACACCGAATTCTTCTACGGAACGGCCAGCGACCTGCCCATCGCGGGCGACTGGAACGGCGACGGCCGGGACACCATCGGCATCTTCCGCAACGGACAGTTTTTCCTTCGAAATTCGAATGACACCGGTTTCGCCGACATCAATTTCGCGTTCGGCACGACGGGCGACATTCCGATTGCGGGCGACTGGGACGGCGACGGCGTGGATACCATCGGTCTCGTCCGTGGCAATCTCATCTTTTTGAGGAATTCGAACTCGACCGGCGCGCCCGACGTGACGCTCGTCTACGGCACGGGGGCCGACATCTACATCGCGGGCGACTGGGACGGCGACGGCATCGACA
>JBDRAL010000114.1:0-32506 GCA_039793685.1 Blastocatellia bacterium NZW_1522 | reverse complement strand
ACCATCACCTGCCCGACCAGTCGCAAAGTGGAAACCAACGTTCCGAACGACGAAACCGCGTTCGGGATTGCCGCCGTGTTCAGCAACGTGTATGCCAGCGCGAGCGCCCCAACTGCGGTCGTCAGGGCTATGGTCGCGCCAACGTTGTCGGTCAGCAGCTTCAGCACTTGAGCCACGGCCCCGAGCGTCGCCTGAGCCGGTTTGCTTTCGAGAACGACCTTTCCGATTGCAACCGCCAGCGCACCGGCTTGCGCCCCCGCCCGCTGGGTTTCGGCATTGAAAGTGTTCGCGAGCTTGCCGTATGCCTCCTCGGTCGCCCCGGCCGCTTTCTGGTTTTCGGCAAACGCCCTTTTTACAAATTCGAGCTGGCTGAGAAGAACCTTGAAGCCCTTTTGCGCCTCGTCATCGGGAAAAATCTTTGCGACGGCGAGGGCGCGATCCGATTCCGACAACCCCGCCAGCTTCTTCTGGAGTTCGTCGAGGACCTGAAGCAGTGGGCGGAACTGCCCCGTCGCCTTGTCCGCGACTTCAACGCCGAGATTCGACAGGGCCTCGCGTGCGTCTTTCCCGACGAATTTGGTCAGGAAATTCGAAAGGTTAGTAATCGAATCCTCGGCCTGCCCGCCTTCCTTCGTGACCGCCGCGATCAGCCCACCGAGCAGTTCAATCGAGACACCCGCAGACTTAGCGGCGGGCGTGACCTTGCCCAACCCGGAGGCCAGTTGCTCACCGGTAATCACCCCGAGGTTCACGGTATTGAAGAAAACGTCGCTGACTCGGGTCGCCTCGGAAACATCTAGTTTGTAGGCGTTCAGCACGCCGTTGACGGCCGCGCCAAATTTCTCGGTCTGGGTTTGGGCGGCGAGCGAACCCTTGCTGTACAACTCCACCAGTTGCACCGCCTGCCGCTGGGAAACGTCGAGCGAGCCAAAGATGTTGAACAGCCCCTCGGCAACTTCGGTCTGGGTTTTTCCGACCGTGGTCGAGATTCGCCGCAGGTCTTTTTCGAGACCGCTGGAGTCAATCTCTGGCGCGATGGTGCTGATCTTCGCAATCGCGAATTGAACCGACGAGTACCGTTCGAGGATTTCGGCCGCCGCCTGCTTCGCCTTCTCCGCTCCGGCCTGAATGGCATCGGCAATGAGCGTCCCGGCGGCCACGCCCTTCGCGGTGGTCGCCTCGTACTCTCCCTGCTGCTTCTTCAGGGCTTCGGTCAGACCTTCGGCCGCTTCGCCAATTTTGCCGAAGACGCCCAGGAGATCGTCGCCCTCTCCTTCGAAGCGAATTGTGACGGTACGCTCGATTCCACCCATTGCTATCCCTGCTGCCGCATCACCATGGCGACCCTTACTTGTCGTTCACAGTCGGCGAGCTTGTTGCGGTATTCGAGGAGGAGTTCGTACTCCAGTGGAGTGATTTCATCGAGCGCGGGCGGGTAGCCCATTTCGAGTTCCGCCGCCATTCGCTCGATAGTCCCGACGATCCTCTCGTCCCGGTCCGTGGCCTGGACTCTGCCCTTCGGCTTTGTGGGTTCTTTCGGACAGACGCCACAGATTCGAAGGTCGCGGCCACCGTAAACAAAGTCTTCGCAGGCATCCTCGCCGGGACACCGACCGGCCTGCGGCTGGTCGCCCCCGCCCCGACCGAACAGCGGGCCGAACTTTCGCTCGACCGCCGCCGCGATCAGGGGCAAGAGGCTTCTCAGTTTTTTTCCGTGTTCGCCGCCTGCTGGGTCAGATGCTGCTCGACCACGAGGAACTTGTGACTGGACGGCGGCGCCCCTTCATAATTCTCGGTCGAGATCATCAGTTCGTCGTAGATTCTCGCCATGCGGGCGATGAGTTCTCCGGCTTTGCCGACCGTACCGGCGCACTCCCGGATGATCTTGTTGCGCCGGCGTTCCTGCTCCGCCGAAGCGGGTTTGAGAAAATGCTTCGTGACGATGGGCTTCCCGTCAAAAACCACCCTGAGTTTGTACTCGCACCGGTCATCGAGCGGGACGAGTTCGTCTTCGGCGGCTTCCTCGATGAGCACCCGACCGGTATCCAGACCGCGCAGGGCGGCACGGCGATCCTCGATGGGAATGAACGGCTTGAAATCCTGCTCGCCCATGGCGGCGTACCCGCCGATACCGATGACCTTGGACTCCCACAGTTCGTTCACAACTTCGTCGT
Organism: Blastocatellia bacterium NZW_1522; assembly: GCA_039793685.1. Classification (GTDB taxonomy): domain Bacteria; phylum Acidobacteriota; class Blastocatellia; order Chloracidobacteriales; family Chloracidobacteriaceae; genus JAAFHI01. Next base: position 30,332 of record JBDRAL010000114.1, on the reverse strand, counting down.
ATCCCGAACTGACCTGACCCTCTTCGGTCTTGATGTTCACCGCATCGTTCAGCCGGGCGAAATCCTCGTCGGTCAGCGGCCGCAGGATATGCGTGACCTTGTACCGTTTCGTGCCCCGGGCGATTTCGAGGAACACCGTCTGCTCCGCCTTTGCGTCGTACTTGTTTCCTGACATTTCGACTCCTTGAAATTGACGGGCGACGGTTGCCGCCCGTCCCCTTGGGTTACACGGTGTAGCTGGTCGTCTCGTTGAAAAGCTCGATCAGGGCGTCCCGGTTGTTGGCGAAATCCCAGAGCGGGGTCGCCGTCATTGCGGCCACCAGCAAATTGTTCCGGCTCTGAAGCTGGACGCTGGCGATCCGGCACTTGTCGAACTGGAACAACGCGGAGTGGCGATACACGGTCGGAGGAGCGCCCGCGACAGTCGCGATTACCGGACCGTTGAACCTGAACTTCGCCGACAGATCGGTCTGCTGCTGGAGCCAGGTGAAAAACGGGTCACCGGCGGAGTCGAGGCGGATCGCAAACTGCAACTCCCACGGCATGTCGGTGATGAGCGCCTGGCTGGCAATCGCGCCGGACTCCGGCGTATCGGCAACCTGATACCGGCCCGCTCCGAGCGGGCGCATATCGTCCTCCGCAATGGGCGCGGAGAGGGACAGGCTCTGACTGACCAGCCGCCCGGCAAGACCTGCATTGATGTCCGGGTCCACACCATCACCAATGACGAGATTACAGTCCGCGCCGTAGTAGTGCTTGAGCGGAGCGGGTTCTTCAGGCAGAGACGATACCCCGCTCGGTGTAATCCGCTGGCCACTGCCGACCAGATCGACGGACGACGTGATGCGCTGCTCGTTGTCCACGGAAATCTGAAGGCGGCTGACGGCCATGGACGGGTAGTGGACGTTGTGGTTTCCAGCTCGCTCGATGTACCCGATCACGCGTGCCGCCGGATCGGTCGCGAGGTCCTGCCGGGCGAACAAGTGACGACGGACCGCCGCCGCATTGACCGCGTCGGGTTGGTTTGTCGCCACTGCTCCACGAATTTTGTGGAGCCAGTAACCCAGCCAGTAGCTGGACAACTGGAACGGCAGCGTCTTGGTGACGGTGTGAAAGTTGAGAAACTGCTCCGTCGCCTCCAAAACGCCAGTACCGAAACCCTTGTTGTTCGAAACGTTCGGGTTGTAATTCGCGGCGGTCCGGTCGGTAGGCACGAATTTCTGCCAGTTGGTATTGGTCGTGCCAATCGGCGTGACGTAGTCGGTCTGCCGGAGCTTGGACAACCAAAAGCCCATCACTGAATCATTGACGAAACCCATGATTATTCACCTCCCCCCTCGGCCTTCGCGGGCTTGCGGGACTGGGCCGGAGCGGCCGTTTCGGCCACGAACGATTCGGCCAGGCCGAACCGCTTAATCCGGGCGATTTCGGACTCGTCCAGTTGGAACGATTCCCCCGGACGGAACGTCCGGTTGTACGCCCCGTCGTCGATTTCCAACTCGCCGTTTCCGGCCAGCTTGAATTTGTTGGTACTCATCTTGTCTCCTTACCTGTCATCGGTTTTCGACGGGGCGGGACGCCTCGTTCGCAAGAATTGAAATTGGGCAGACCAGATACTGTTCGCCCGTTTTCCCCTCGTCCTGAAACTCGCAGCCGAAAACCCGAGCGTCGTACACTCTCCCGCCCAGGGTGTGGTCCTCGAAGATCAATCCCGCAATCGTCCGGACGAGTTCGTCGAGTTGAGACTCGGCGGTCGCCCGCGCCGCCGGCGAATTCGGCTGTTGACCGGCGATTTTGACGAACACCACGACGTACAACTCAACGTCGTAATACTGGAGCGCGCCGTTCGGCCCGGAAGGCGAGAGACTGAACTCACCCGAAATGATGGCCACCGTGTGGGGCTTCTTCGAGGTTTCGCCCTTGGCCGCGCGGACCTGCACGTCGGCCAGCAGCGACCCGGAGGGCGCGGCGGCGACTTTGGCTTCGAGGAATTGCTGAAGGGCGAATTTCGGGTTCATGGCTTTACTCGCTCAGGACGATTTCCAACGCCCGGTCCACGATCCTGGGCACTTCGGGTTCGAGCCGCGCGATGGCGCGCTGGTCGAACGGGTTTGGCTTTCGGCCTTTGACGGACCGGCGGAAGACGAACCGCTTCCCGTCCATCTCGACGTAGGACTCGTTCGGACCGGGCGAGCCGGGCACGAGCAGGACCTTCGCCTTTTTCGGCCGTATGGGCTGCCCAGACGGTCCGTAGATTCCAGTACCGCGCGCAACTGCCTCGGCGTAATCGAACCGGTCCTGCCCCCGCAGCTTGACCGTCTTGCGGCTTCCGTCCGGGGCGACGACTTCCGCCGTCCGGACGCCCTGCCGACCACGCCGGGCCGAGACGGTGACGGTCGCCCGCAACTTTGTCGGGTGGACGTCGCTCGTGATTCCCTGCCGCAGGTTGGTCGTGACGACCGGGACCTCGTCGGCCAAAAGCTGCTCGCCCCGCTCGACCACGCGAAGCAGGGCAACCCGCGGCACGCGCCGAATCCGGTCGAGGAACTGGTCGAGGTTCTGGAGAGTCAGGTCGCCGGCCATTACGCCTCCACGAAATCGAGCGGCACGTCGGGCGTGCCGTCAGTCAGCATGTAGGGCCGCGCGATCTGCTCGGCCGCATCGAGATACTGCTGCTGCAACTGCTGAATCTGGGCCGGGTTCAGGTACTGCACCCGCGCCGTCGATTCCTCCGACCGCGACAGGACGACGCCCTGCGTGGTCAGCGGCGAGTTGAGTCCGAGCAGGGCGAAGCTGAAGGCCAGGTGAGCCTCGGCCAGCAACAGCGCCTCTGCCCGCTCCGGATCGGTCGGAGAAACCGTCCCCGCGTCGGCGTACGCTTCCGTCCCGACCCATCCCCGGACGCGCTGGGCGGCGCGACCGAGGAACGGGGTCAGACGGGTGTCCGCGATGTCATCGGAAATCGAGAACACGGCACGGAGGTAATCGACGTCGGCGAGGGGCACGGGTTACTTCTCCTTCTTTCCGGCGGCTTGCTGCGCCTTGAATTCGGAGGCCGAGACTTCTATGAGTCCCCCGCCCTGAAGGAACTCGGCGGTCAGTTCCCCGATTTGATCGACTTCGACGATGGCGTCGTGAACGATCTTCAACCCGGTCTTGGCGTCGAAGAACGTCCCCTCCGCGTGCTTCAGCTTCAGATACCGTTTGTTGTCGGCCATGGCTCTTGAATTCCTTTCCTCAGAATTACTCGGCGTAGGGCGACATCCAGGTCGGCCACTGGTTGGAATTGAAAGCGACGGTTTCGTCGATGATGACCCGACCGTTGCGCTGAACGATGGCGAAACCGGTGTAGGTCGTGGCGTACGCACCCTGAATCTGTTTCGCCACGATGCGCTCGGTTTCGATCATCACCGGCTGGGCCGTGAGCTTCACCATCGTCCGGTCGCGATCGCCGATGATGTACTGCCCTGCGGCGACCTTGACGCTCGTATAGGCGTCGAGATCGGTCGGGACCGGCGTCTTGAACCGAACGTTGATGAACTGAGGGCCGGAGTTTTTCCGGTTGATGATCTCGTTCATATTGAGGAAGTAGTTGATACCGTCCTCGTTGGCGATGATGAACTGGCCGGTCCGTCCGAGCAGGCCGAGCCGAACGAACGCACGGGTCAAGTCCTTGTACTGGAGCTTCGACCCGGTCGAGGCGACGCCGATGGTGGCCGCGTTTTCGGCCGCGCTGGCCTGTTCGCCCGACACCAGCGTGTTGACGGCGTCGTTGTTGAGCTGGACGGCGAGCAGGACGCCCATGTCCTCGAAGAACCGGCTGACGAAATTCAGGGAATTGAACTGGAGCGATTCGTACGTCGCCTTCAGTCCACGTCCGCGCTTTTTCATGACGACCGTCTTCGACTTGTAGGACACCGAGCCTTCCTCGATGGTGACGCCTTCACCCGATTCGCGAGGGGCGGCCGCCGACAGGTCGAGCAGCGGCATCGTATGAGCCAGGCTGTCGATGGATTCGTCCATGAAAATCAGGTCGTTGTAGAACCCGCCCTGAACAGCGCCGCGATTGACCGGCTCGCCGATGCTCTCGGGCGAAACGTACCGGGCGCCACCGGACTCTGAGATCACCTGGCCGAATTTCATCCCACGGCGAATCCCGTCGAGAATCACTTCCGCGACGAGCAGTCCGCCTTGTGGATGGATGTAGGCATCCTTGAGCCGGGTTTGATTGGGGTCGAATTGGAAGTCGGAATACAGATGGCCCGGCTCCATCTTGTAATCGTCCTTCAGGATTTGCCGCAGGCTGACGTCCTGTCCTTTTTCACGAAGGGCTTTCAGCTTGGCCGAGATTTCCGGCATCCGCGTATCGAGACCGTTGGACATTTTCTTTCAGTTCCTTTCAGAGATTCAGAAAATCAGGGCTTCGATGTCGGAGCCGCTGTTCGCTCCCTTGAGGCACACGCCCAAGTGAAGCGGGAAGTTTGCGTCGGCGGCGCAGACCGCCACACGCTGGATACCGCTGGAAACCGCGGCGGACTTGAGGAACGCCCCAGCCGAAATGTTTTCGGCGGCACGAATGGTCACGAGCGCGGAAGCGAAGACCTCCACGGTCAGCTTCCCGGTCGACGCGCTGACCGACCTGACGACGCCGATCACCTTGTCATCGGCCCCGGCGAGGTTGACCTCGTTGTCGCCCGTGATTTTTACGAGGTCGTCCGCTTTGGCGGTGTAACCGGAGGCGGCGGCGGCGATGATCGTCAGAGCACTGCTGTTCGAGGCTCGAAGAGTTGGCATTGAAAACACTCCCTGCCGACTGAATCAGTGGATCGTGTCGGCGACAGAAGACGCTTTGGGCGTCGGGTTGTTGGATTGAGGAACGCTCGAACGACCGCCCTCGGGGAACTTCGCGGAGGCTTTCGCCCCCCAGAACTTCATCAGGCCGGGCAGGTCATCGGCACTCGCCGACATCGCCTGCGAACGGAGCGCCGGGTCGAGTTCGACACCCGGCTCGCACAGAGCGATCTGCATGTCGCGGGCCACCTGCTCGCGGCACTCGCTCAGGCGCGCGCGACCGAAGTCCGCTTCCACCTGAAGGGCGTCGAACTTTGCGAGAAGCCGGGTGAACGTCACGCCAACTTCGGGACACTCTCCGAGCTGGAAGGTTTCGATGATCTGGTTCTCGAAATCGTCGACCGCCCTTTTTTCTTCGAGGAGTTCCTCGATGCGGCTCAGGACGACTTCCGGCTCCGCCGTTTCGGCGTAACCGAGTGCCTTGCAAATGGCCAGGAACGACTGGTCTTTATTGAGTTTCAACTTCACCTCCTCGGCCCGAGGGCGTTCCCCCAGACCCAAAACGGTTTTGGAAAAAAGTTTCGCCAGGCTGTCGGCACCGGCCCAGACGAGTGAAATCTCGTCGTAGGAAAAAATTTCCGTGGCGACGAAACAGACCGGGCGACCGTCGAGTTCGTGACCGAGAAGGTCGAAAAACATCCACGGGTCTTCGTCGTAAATTTCGGGGTGGGAAGGCTCGGCGGAGAAATAAACGCTGACGCTGAGTGAGTCGATCAGGCCGTTCTCGATCTGGCGTCCGACCTTGGGGTCCGACTCCACATCCACCGCCAGCTTGACGTTGATCCCAGGAACGCCATCGGATTGCGCGCCGGCCGAATCCCACATCGACTCGGAGACCTGCCCGCACAGGTTGTCGATTTTCACGACGTGGTCCTTATAGAGCTTCACTCCCAACAGCTTCGGGGCTGACGCCTCAAGAACACCGGGCTTGGAAAAGTCGATGATGTTTCCGGCAACCAGATGGGCCGAGAGCGCGCGCCCCGGAACCATCAGAAACCCATCCTCCGTCTTCGCCAACGGCTCGCGGGCCGTGCCCAAACGGGCCAGGGAGACTCCGACCTCGGCACGCTGCCGCGCCCGAAACAATTTTTTTTCAAGAGAGATGACTTCAATCATTCAAAAACTCCCTGAACTCGCGTCCTGCACCGCGGATGGTATGGAGGGAAACCCAGCCCCGTTTTAATGAGGTCTTCCGAAATGACGTCGTTTTCATCGAGGAACTTGGACGTGAACCCGACCGGGTCCCGGCGGTACTCCTTCGCCGCCTCGGTCTCGTAGACATCGGCGGCGAATTCACCAGGGGAAAGCGTGCTCAGACGGTCGATGGTTTCGGCGGCCGCGCCGACCGGGATGAACTTTCCGTCCAGCGACCGACAGATCGATGAGGTAGCGGAGTCGAGAACGGCAATGATTCGAGCCAGCCGGAACTTGCCCTGCCGCAGGGACTGGAAATGCGCCCAGTTCCGAGTCCGCTGGACAGCCGTCCGGATGATGGTTTCGACGTGAAAATCGGCCACATCGTCCAGACGCCCACCCACGGCCGCGCGGAAGTCGTCGAGGTCCTCCGGCGTTCCGCGTCCGAACAGAGCCGCACCCTTTTCGAGATACTCGGCAACGAGGAAGTCCTTGGTCGTCTTGCTGTTGTTGTCGACGAACTTGGAGAAATAGAACCCGTCCAATGAAGCAATGAACTTCAGGGACCGGGTGTCTGGACCGCCGAACTTCAGGGCGACCGGTGGGTTCTCCCCACCGAAGGGGCTGTTGTCCCGCAGCCGGTAGAATTCGTACACCTCGCGGACGGTGCGTTCGTAAATCCGTCCGGCGGCGGTCGAGGAAAATGTATTCGAATATGCCGACCGGATGATTTCGAAAACGCGCTCGGCAAAAGCCTGGGCCGTCTCGAAATCATTGAAGCTCGCGCCGGCCAGGAACGACCGAATCTGCTCAAGGGCGACCTGCCGGGCCTCCGCCTTTAATCCCCCAAGCGCCGAGAGGTACTTCGCCACGAACTCTTCAGCGAGCCGGTCGATCTCCTCCTCGGTCAGCGCGAGAGCGGCGTGCCGGTGGACACTGGACAGCTCGTAGCGGTCGCGTACGAACTCGTAGCGGTTCGAGCCACGCCGGTACGCCAACCTCAAAGCCGCCCCGGTATCGGCTGTGCGCGACGCTCCACCCAACAACTTTGATTCGTCAAACCAGCTATCCAGCCCCAGCGATTGGGCCGCTTGCTGCGGCGACAGCAATCCCGCCTGCACTTTCCCCAATGCGGTCGTCCATTCCGTTTGGCGAGCCTGGGCTGCCTCAAGCGGTTTCCGTTGGTGGAAGGCGTTGAACTTCACTTCGACCGGCAAGGAGAGGCCGCCGAGGAAAAGGTCTAGTGCGTAGGCATGTTCCAGCCGCATCGCGCACAGGCGCTGAAGATTGGCGCACTGGGCCAGCAGTAGCTGGTACACCACGTCCGCGAACGTTTCGGTGCTGCTGTCCGAGCGCCCGAAGAACACTCCTTGCTGTCCGAAACCCGACATCACCTGCTGCTCGATGACCGTAATCAAATCGGAGATGCCGGTGGTGTTGGTGTCCACTTTCGTATGGGTGACCTGCTGGTCCCGGTAATTCACCAGAAGTCCGGACTTCGTGATCTTCTCCCGGACGTTCTCGACGATGTCCGACAGATACCGACGCAGGCGTCCCGCGTACTCGCTGTCAATCTCGCCGGCTTTTCGCGGCGGCGGCGTGACGGAAATCTGGGTGAAGCCCAGGAATCTGTGCTTTTGAATTGCCTGACCGAGCGAATCGAGGGCGGTATCCTGAAGCGATTCAATTTTCTCGACGGCGGCTGAAAACGGCGGCTTGGCGTAGGGAGAGTCGTCGTAGAACAGCCAACCCAGATAACGGTAGGTGGAAGGGGCCAGGCGAATCAGCCCGTTACTCGACGACCTCGTCACCCACGGAGCCTGCTGATTCGGCACCGTCGCCATCGCTTCGGCGTCAAACGTAAACCGAATCTGCTTGACCGGAACGGGGATCAGTCGCCGGACCTCGCGCTTTTTGAAATCAACTTCGGCCTCCGACGACAAAGCACCCCAAAGCGCCAACTGGGTGAAGTGCAGATTCAACAGCCCGTCAACCCCTCCGCCCTCGGGGAACAGCCGGGCGGCCAACAAGTTCAGTCGTTCAATGGCACGGGTCGCCCGCTGGTCCGTCGCACCGGGAATCAGCACCTCGTGCCCGGTGTTCGCAATGGAGATCAGATTGAGCGTTGCCTGGCTGAGGTCCGGATTCGAAAACCACAGCCGCTCGATTATGTGAAACACGGAGAAATCGAAAGGCGCGGGGATAACGGCATCGCCGGAAACCTCGGCGGGAATTCCTCCACCCACCGTCTGGACGGACGAGCGGCCGCTTTCGGGGATGACGCCGACAGCGTCCGGCCCCGAAAACAACTGCGCCATTTTTTTCCACCAATCGAACACGTTTCGCCTCCCCTTTCGGGGTCAAAATCCGGGTTTTTCACCCGCCACCCGCCCTTTCGGGCCAAATCCCGCCAGCAAGCCGATTTCCCGAACCGCATAGAAATCCGCTAGGGGGCATAGAAATAAGGAAGAAAAAGAAAACGTACTTGGAATCGTTTTCGCTTTTTTCCGACGCACACAGGGCAAATAAACCGGGCCGCCCTACGCCCCTCCGCCGGTCTCCGGCATCACGCCAACAAACCCGACGCTGTCCGAACTGGTCAGTGCCCACCAGCACCCCATCATGGCGGCCATAATCCGGTCATCGTGGTAGCCGTCCTTGGCCTTCAGGGCGTTGCCCACCTGCACGAAGACACGAGCCTCCGCGACCAGCTCCTCCGACGCCGCGATGAACTGGCCCGACCGCCATAATTTTTCGAATTGATTGACCATCAACCGCTTGAGCCGGTCGCTCATCGGGAGTCCGGGTCTCGCCTTCTCCCATGCCTCAAAAGCGCCGATCTTCCCGGCATCGATGTCCCGCTGGGTCTGGACGTCAATGTATCGGTACAGCCGCTCGCCATACCCCAGCCGCTCGACCTCAAGAATCGCGGCCTCGCCCATGTTCGACTCGATGACAATGGTTGCTCCGTTGTAGAGGTCGGAGAGTTCGCACACGCGGGCAGCTTGCAGATCTTGTTTCTCGGTATCGGCAGCCCATTCGTAAACCTGCTCAAGGGTCTGGACGTCAATCACCTGAATCGCGGCAGGGTCGCGCCCAGGGATCCCATTCGCCGGATCGAGAACCACGACGTACTGGTGTCCAGCTTCAGGCTGCCGGAATTTCCCCGTGACCTTCAGATAGGATTCTTCGAAAACGCCTCCGCCAGTACTACTGAACGCGGTCCGGTCGTCTTCAGGCTGCTCGATTCTGAACTTGAGCGCGCCTTTTTCCTCGACTTCTTCGCGCCGCCATTGCAGCCGTTCGGCAACCTCGTCGCAGACCCATCCCGAATCAGAAGAGATCAACCGAAACCGGCGCAGGAACTCAGCGATTCGGACGCCGCAAGTCCGTTCGGATACCAGTGGGAGTTCGTTTTCTTTCTGGAATTCCTCGTCGTACTCGCTCAACCGATAGGGTTCGAGTTCTTCAGACGAGAGTTTCCGACCGCTGACACCAGCCGGAAGCAGATACAGGTTTCCAAGGGAATCCTGAAAAAAGCGCGCACCGGCGACTCGGTAATTGGGATTCCACCACCACTCGAAAAAATGACTGATGACCTTCGAACTTCCGGACCGACCCTTCTGATAAACCCGGTAGAACTCATCGCCGACGCCCCCGGCCGTGGACTCCCAGGACACGATGCCACCCTTCGCCGCGTCAAGCACAGAGGTCAGAAACTTCTTCTGATCCCCAAGCCAGAACGGGACTTCAGTCAGGTGCAGACGGCTAATCGAAGTGCCCCGGCCTTTGTTCTCTTTTCCGGGCGTGCAGTTCGCCAACCGGATGCGCGAGCCGGTGACACCACGCTCTCTGTCCTCGATGCTGAGTTCGTACTTGGAGTCGTATCCGGCCTTCGGCCTGACTTCGTCGCGAAGATTCCCGTAGAGCAGCTTTACCGTCTCAAGCAGCTCCTGAAGCGTGTCCGGATCGTGAGCGACAATGAGCGCATGCTGATTGGATTCGAACAGGCAGTCGGCCAGATAGGACGCGCAGTAGTAAGTTGAAATCCCCAGGCGCCGGCACTTCAGCGAAACGTTCTGACGGCTGCGGTCACGCGCCGCCTCAAGGTCACCGGCCAGTAATTCGCGTTGCGCGAAGTTCAACCTGAAGGGTTTCAGCTTCTTTCCGTCGAAAGCGTCCGAAACCATGAACTCGCGCTCCATGAATTCGCCCTTCCGCGTCGGCCAATCTTTCGCATACCACGCATAGGAAAAAGGCTCGGCTTCGAGTGGCACGCCGCTGTCCGCAGCGCGCTGCTCGACCACCCGTTTCTGGGCCGAGAGATCGATTGTCGGTTTTACTGATCCTCGCCGAGCCATTGATTGCCGTTCCGTTTCAAAAAAGGAGATTGCTGACCTGCTGTAGTCACTGACCGTCCGTGGGGCGCCCATCCGGGCGATCACGACTGGAAGACGGTCGCCAGACTCGTTTCACGAATCCAGGCTGCGGGGTTTCGGTTGTTGCCGTGGTAGTCGTGGCGACTTCCTCCGGACGCCCACCGGGCGGCGCGAGCGAATCGGCCGCCGGAGCGAGGTCCGCGACGACCGACTTGAACCCCAGCTTCAAATCGAACTGGGTCTTGACCGACAGGGCCTGAGCCGTGTCCTGGTCCTTCGCCTTGCCGAACACGGGCCAAAAGGCCGCGAACAGCACGATGGCGATGGCCGCAGGCACGAGGCCGAGGTTCTCGAAAAGTTTCTTCATTGGACCTCCGGGAGTGGGTAGTTCGCCCACACCGTTTCCGTGCGTTTCTGCTTGGCGCAGGCGCCTGCGCCGAGAAGTCCGGATCGACGGGTACGGCCCGCCGCCCGACAGTTGGCCTCCCAGGAACGCTTCCACCAGCCCAGCTTCACCAGCCGGTCATAGATGGGGCTGTCGTACCCGCTGAGAAGCACTTTCCCTTTGCACTCGACGAGCGTCCCGACCAACTCTTCGTGGTCCGCGGCCGTCATCTCATGGCGGTACTCGCCACCACGCCGCGTTTCGGGAACGTAGGGCGGGTCGCAGTAAAAGAAGGTCTCCTCGGTGTCGAACCGACTCACGACCTTGTGTCCCTGGTCGTGCTCGATCATCACCTGCAACAACCGCAGGGCGACCTCCGGCAACCGCTCCACCGCGCCGAGCCAGCGCGAAACCGAACCCGCCATGCCCCGCGACGACTGGGTGACCGTGTAGCCCCACGAGTTGGGGAAGATTCCGCTGAAGTTCGACCTCGCCGCCACGAACCACTTGTAGGCTTTCTCGACGACGGACTTGGCCGACTCCCACGTTTCGAGACAGAACGAGTGTTCTTCCCGCGAATACGGCGTCAGCGACGCCATCCGGAGGAACTCGCGAAACTGACGCTTGTCCCGCAACACGCGGAAAAACGTCACCAGACCGGAGTCCAGGTCGTTGTAGACCTCGATGGGACTGGGTTGTTTCGCCAACAACATGGACGCGCCGCCTCCGAACGGCTCGACGTAGATTCGATGTTCAGGGAAAAGCGGAAGCAGGTTGTTCACCTGCGCGCCCTTCCCGCCAAACCACTGCACCGGGCTTTTGACCCTTCCTTCCATTTGCACCCCCTGGTTCGTTCGTTGGATTTACCCACAGGCGATGGCGGCGTTCGCCGTCATGACCGCCTCGCGGATTTTTCGAATCGCCGCCGACTTGTCGGCGCCGTCCGGACAACACCGGTTCACGACGTGGGCGAATTCCCGCGCGGCCTCCCGCAGTTCCCCAAACAGGGGAACCTGCTCGAACGTGGGCGGGTGGTAGGTGAACAGGTGGTCAATCTCTTCGTTTTTCATGAGTGCCTCGTTGTAGGTCGCCGATCTCGGCGGGCTGCCAGAAATGCTTCGAACCGGGGGTGGTTCAATTCCCGCCGGTCGGCGTCTGTTCAAAAAACCGTTTGTTCAGGGCGGCGGCGAGCCGGTCGGCGGCGCGGCTGAACCACTGCAATCCCTCGGGGTCGGTGCCGATTACCTCGACAAGTACGGCGACAAAGTCCGGGATCAACTCGTCGAGCGGCCGCTGGTTCGCCAGCTTCTCCTTCAGCTCGACTTCGCGCCGCTTCAGCTCAATCTTCTGGGCGTCCTGTTCGAGTCGCCGCTTTTCCAAGATCGCGGCCATCACCGCCTTCGGGTCGCGCGCGGCCAGCTCGGCGGTCGCGACCAGCATCCGGTCCTCCAGGTCGCCGAACAGCAGGTCGAGCGCCTCGCGCCCTTCCCCGGCCTGCTCGATGAGTTGCCGGGCCACCTGTCGGGTAAACTGGAACTGCCGGACCAGCACGTCTCCGACGTCGTTCTTCCAACTGGCCAGCGAGGACTTCGGCAACCGAGCCCCGAACTTTTCCTCGAAGGCAACCGAAATCGCGCGCAGCGTCTCGCCGGCGGCGAGCCGTTCGACCACAAACTCCTGCTGCTCCTGAGTCAGAGTCGAAACCGTATGCCGTCGCGCCATCACATCCCCCGCTCGATGCCTTCGACGTTCTTCGAACCCTCGGCCACCAGAATTCCCAGGGCCGTCAGCGTCGCGATCGGCATGACGTTGCCTCCTTCGCTCGTCAGGAGCGCGAAACGCTCCAAGAGCCGCTGCTGGTCGTCCTGGCCGAGCGTCCCGAGGTCCTTCTTTCCGGCGCTGCCAACTTCCACAAGGTCGGCCTTCAGCAAAAACTCCAACTCTTGCGCCAACTTCTCCGGGGAACACGGCCAGCTCGCCCGATCGAGCAGAATCAGCAAGTCGTCCAAACGCATGGCGCGGGGACGTCCATCGTGCAGCACACGCAAAATCTCCCCCCGAATGCGAGAGGCCCGGTGGGTGGCGCGCTGGTCAAAATTCATTTCGGAATCTCCACGGTCGGCCTGTCCGCCGAGCCGTACTTGATCTGGTCTTCAACTGCGCGCAGTCGCTGGACAACGTTTTGCAACACCTCTTCCAGGCGATTTGCCCGCTCACCCGCTGACCGCTGCGCTATTCCGATCAGTTCGGATTGTTTCCCGTAAACGTCGACGACATCTTTCAGCGTCTCCGTGATCCCCTTCAGCACTTCCAACTGCTGAGTCCGGACGCGCAGGTCGTCGTCCCTAAACTTCAGCTCGGCCAGTCGGACCTCCTTCCACGTTGGGAGTGCCCGTAGGACGAAGTAAAAAATCAGACCGAACAGCACGACCGTCGGGCCGTACACCGCCAACTCCTTGAGCGCGCCGAGATCCATCACCGCCTCCACATCCCGACTACCGGCAGAACCAGCGCCGCGGCCTTCACCCAAGGGTTGTCGAGAAAGCGGGAGACTCGCCCCCGCTTTCCGATGAGTTCCTCTGAGCGTTTGCGCGCCGCAGACTCAGCCTCAAACTGAGCGCGGAACGCTTCCGCTCGCTCGGCCTCAATCGCGCGTTGACGGTCGGCGATCTCGACCTCTCGACGCGCGACAGCGAGTTGCGCGGAGAGGTTTTCGACTTTGCTCAGAAGAAGGTCGCGTTCGCGCGTGACCAGGTCGAGTTGCGCTTTCCGCTCCAGAATCGCCTTCGCGGATTCGGGCGTAATCGCGCGGTACTCTTTCCCCTCGACATCCACGATCAGGTCGCCGTTCGGCAGCCGCTCGACGACGGTCGCCACGTTCTGGGCATTACAGGTCAGCCCGAAGCCAATCAGTAGGACCACCAGGCACAGCAGGTTTTTCACTCCGAACCTCCTTCAGTCTCCGGTCAATCTCGTCACCCTCGCGGGTCAGGTTCACCAGCTCCTCGGCCAGCGCGTTCCGCCGGCCAGCCTCCTCTGCAATGAGCCTCAGCTTGACCTCGTTCGAGTGCTTCAGGTCGGCGTACTCGCGGTCGAGTTGCCGATTCCGCACTCGTTCCGCCTCGACTTTCTTTTCGAGTTCCGGGTCGAGCTTCAGCCGGAACAGGTCCAGCACCCACAGAATCGCCTTCAGCACCACGACCGACTCCTTATGTCAAAGGTCAACCCTGGTCGGCGTTCGGCTTGAACGCGACCGACTGCGGCGTGCCGTCCGAGTTGAAGTAGGAGGCCAGTCCGCTGAAGACCAGTTGCAGGAAGGCGACCGCCAGCCCAATGCCGATCTTTGCACCTGACGGCAGATTGGAAATCAGCATGAGCAGCCAAACCACGACGTGACCGGCGGCCTGGGTCATCAGGTTTTTCACCAAACCGAATTTCAGAAAATCCAACACGGCGTCACCTCAAAGACTTTTCCAACTGGAAAAGTGGAATCGATGGGAAAAGTTGACGGGCGGCGGCGGAGAGGCCGTCTACAACCAAGCCGCCGCCGAGCGTCCGGTCTGGGAGGGCTACTCAATTTTGAAAATCCCTCCCGCGTTTACCTGCCTCTGCCACCGGTCCGGGCGACCAACCCCGTCTTTGGTACTGCGACGAGGGCAGGCGCAGGGTTCTGGACGCTGAGGCGCCCGCCCCCTGCCTAGGATTCCGGGTTCAAAATCTTGGCGACCTCGAAGTGCATGCCGTCGCGCCGCCGGGTGTAGTGCCCGCCCCAGAAAAATCCGAATTCGTTGGCGAGCGGCACGAGTTCGCGGACGCTGCCGTGCGAACCGGCGCGCGCGGGCATCGCGCCCAGACCGTTCCAGGCGGCGTTGATGTCGAAGGCCGTGCCGAAGGCGTGATTGCTCAGGGCGGTCCGACTGCCCCGGATAAAACGAGGGACGAACGATCCGGCCCAGGTTTCGACGAGATGGATCAGACCGGCGTCGTCCCATGCCTGGAACAAATTGACGAGTTGCGCGGACGCCGCTTTGTGAAACCAGACCGCGCCATCACGCGGCGCGCCCTCGACACCCACCAACTGGGGGATGGTCACGCGGACGATGTTCGCCTCCGCCCATCCGTCCAGAATCCGGATGGCCTCCGGGTTGCCCGGCACTGGAGCGGGCTGGAAGCGGAACGCGCCGAAGACGCGCTGCCGGTCCGCCGTCGAGACCAACGGAGGGAAACCCGGCGCCGGAGGCATCCAGTTCGGCGGGGGCGCCTGAGCGGCCGCCTTCGCGGGGGGCTGTACTGGTTGAGCAGGTCGTAGCGGTGTCATACCCGCACTGTACGCACCCTCTACGCAGGCCAAAACCCAAACAGAAAATGGAATCGAATCTATCTTGTAAATCCAGCCCCTTGACGGAACCGGCTATAATCCACGCACTCCAGCAGTAAAATCTGAGGTGAAACGATGCCGACGCAACAGCACCTGGACTTCGGGTTTCCCATCCGACCGATGATGAAATTGGCCGACGCGATGCGGCTCGTCGAAGACCTGGGCGTGTTCCACGAGCCGCTGGGATACAAGTTTTTCTACAGCCTTTGTGATGCCGGCGATCTGGAAGCGGTTCAGATTCACCGAATCCATTTCATCTACACCGACAGCCTGGTGAAATGGATTCTCTCGCTCCAGCCGGAGGAAGTCCGGGCCGAGTGGGAGCCGCGCATCGAGCAGATCGTGTACGGGAAAATCGGACGGCCGCAGCCGAGGATGCAGCTTCGACTCATCGGGCCGACCGTAAAGTCCGACGCGCAACTCCTGCTGCCTGCCGCAATCTGAATTGTAAATTGTACGGGATACAATTTCGGGAACGAGAAAAGCCCGCCGTCTCCGGCGGGCTTTTCGTTTCGGTTCTCCGGCCTGTTACGTCAGGCTCTCCTTCATCTCGTTTGAAAGCTGGAGGGCATGCGCCGCGTCCCCGACGTGCCCCCAGTTGATAATATCGGAATCCGCTCTTCTCTTCCTCTTGAGGGTTTCGAGGATTTCCTCGACGTTGGCGATTGCGGCTTCGAGGTTCTGGTCGTAACGGGCTTCGGCTTGGCTGGTCATCTTGGTCTGGCTCCTTCGGAGGTGGTGTAACTGCGATGACGTACACCTAACGCCGCCAGTTACCCCCGCCAACCGAAATCGGATTCAATAAGACTTAATTGTGACTCAACCCAAGAAATCAAAACCTCAAATTTGACAGTTGAATGTTGAGCATTTTGGGATTCACCGGTCAAAGTGTTCGTGAATACAAAAAATCCATCCTTGCAAGCTCCCTCAAGAAACAAAACCTGAGCTTTCCCTTCTTCACGTACTTTTTTGACAAAATCTTCAACCTCAAAGGTTTCAAGAAAAGGAACACAATCAAGCACTGACTTTACATAATCCCGCCCCAAATAAATGCCTACAGATACCGATTGTGGCCAAGGAAGAGGTACCCTTTGTTTCTGAGCATGTTTTTCAAACAATTCCATTGGTCCACCAAAGTTAAAAGTGTCGTTACCTTCGCTGTTGTAAGTTACCTCGAGGTCCAGAACTTTTACACTCTGCCCCTTTTGGGTCTTTGCATAGTTCAAAATCGAGTCTGATGAAATCTTCATGTCTTTCTCCGATATACTCAAAAGATAATTTTCTTGTCTTGAATTATAACATAGAAAGCCCGCCAGTTAGGGCGGGCTTTCTGTTTCGGTTCTCCGGCCTGTTTCCTCAGGCTCTTTAGCCTATTCAACAACTTCTTCCTCAAGGATTCCGTGCTCACGCATATAGCTCATCAAGAATCGGGCGAAATCTTCAGCCCCGTCCTCCTCGATAATCTCATGCTTTACGGGCATCTTGTGGAGGATGTTTTTGGCCCGGTCATAGGCATTCAGCAGCTCATCTCTTCGTGGCCTTCCCATTAAAAGGTAACGAACCCCCAAATCAGGATGCCCACTCATCGCTGCGGCACTTCCCAATAAAAGGGTCGCCTTACGCTGCATCCAGTCCCCTTGAACGTAATCCATTGAAACTGGCTCAAGGATGTGCCGCTTTTCGTTTTGGAAAGTAAAGTCAAACTTAAATTCAAAATCTTCTCCCGCCAGAGTCCAGGGGTGCAGCTTGCCCTGCAACCGAAAGTTCACGAGGGGCTTTCGGTAAACGGAGTTCCAGACATCTTCATCCGTCCGCTTTTCAGACCGATGAGATAAATTGTTAACTCCAACCATTCGGTCGAAGACCTCTTGCAATGCCAAAACGGGATCTTCTGAAATTCCGGCCAGGACAGGGCCAACCTGAAAAGCCAAATCCGAATCGCTCCAAAGCCGCATCGTCGCTTCCCTCGCGTCTGGAAACTTTTTTTCTTCAATCACGAAAAGAAGTGGAGCCTGGCGTTCGTGTAATTTTTCCAGCGCACGTTCAAAGTGTTGAAGCACGCGCTTGTAGTGAGAGCCGTCAAATCCAGCGAATGCATGAGAAAGTCGCTCATAGCGATGCTCAAACCTTGCCCCGAGATACTCCAGATCAGGGCAAGAAATCACGACTCCTACATTGAGCATTTCACCAGCAGCAGAATCAGGAACATATCGAACCACGCAGTACGTGTAAGGGAAAAGTTTCATTTCAGACACCTCCGCAGTTCAATTTCGAATTGGGGAGTATTCTTCGCGACTTGGCTGATATGGGAACAAACTTCCGGGAAACGCGAACACCAAGATTCCGGGATCGAAGAAGATAGCTCAGTCAGCCGGGCCACGGACAGTCCCTTCAGGCGAGAAAGAAAATCTTCCGGATCAAGGGTTCGGTCTTGAAGAGGGATACGGAAAACATGGGAACGGGCAAAGGGCAGTTTCGAGACCTGCCAAGGCTTTGGATTCTTTCCAAAGCTCAAGGCGTAAAGAAACGAAAAGCACAGCTCGAAATCAAATGCCAGCAGCTTACCGGATCGAGAAGCACAATTCACGTTCCCGTTACCCACGCCGTCAGCCTTCTCTCTGGTTCGATCTGGATTCTGCGTTAAAAGGTCGAAGGCCAAAATTCTAAATGCCTGGCTCAACTCGTCATCATTCAGAAATGAGCCAGGAACAACCTGAGTAAGCCTCGGAATAAATTCACATCCAGCGGCAAGGCCCGGCCTCAACCTCAAACCTGAAGGCAAAGAAACCAGAGTAAGACTTTGGATAAATTCCGGACTGAGATTCACCAAAACAGGTTCGGGGGTGTTGATCCCGAGATCCCTTGCCAAAATGTTCCCAAAAAGTTCACAGAATAATGAAGCTTCATGGATTTCAGGATTCCCAGTTGATTTGACGACAAAGAGTTTTTTTACTTTTGAAGGGTCAAGATCGGTATCACCATTTTCAAAAATGGACGACCGAACACATTCAATGACGAGTGGCTTGGTTTTGCCATTCTGAAGCACTGTTTCGAGGCGTCGGGCCTCCCAAGTTTTCAGCATGTATTGTCCCTGGTGAATGCGGAGCGTTGTTTTTTTCGAAACCGGGGGCAAAGCCCAGGCACGACAGGCTGCAAAAAATTCCAGTTCTTTTTGTGTTTTTCAGTTTCTAGCACAAAAAAGCCGGAGGCTCGGAGCCTCCGGCGAATGTTTCTACGTTTGGAAACCAAATCGGGAAAGTGGTCGATTGGGTTCATCAGTCGAAGGGATGATAAATCCTCTGGACGGCTTCGAAGTACGGTCTCGGGTCTCGCCGCCTCTTTCGCCGGATGAACCAGCCCAGCCGGGTCTCCCGAAAGCGCATCCAGCGCACAACGGCGAACTTCATGCCAGGACCGGCTCCTTCCTTTTTTCTTCGATAAGTTTCAGTGCCTCGAAGGCCGACCGCGCCACCTGTCCATATTCGTGGGCGCGTAACTCCTCCTCGATGTCGTCGGCCGCCGGAGTGCCAGTGATGTGACCGAGTTCGTGACCGATCAACTCGACCACGTCCTCCGGCGCTGCGCCCGGCGAAACCCAGAGATGAATGACCGGAGGAGTCGCCCAGGTTTCCGCAAAACCCCAGTAGCCCATCTTTTCAGTGGCGACCACTTGAGCACCGATGTTGCTGGTGACCACTGCCCCGTCAGCCGTCTCGCCTTCAATCTCGACGTCGAGAATGTCTTCGCAGTGTTCTTCCCAGCCCTCAAGCATCGGGTGCCAATAGGCCAGGACGATTGACCGCGCACTATCGTGAAATTTGAATTGGAATTTTTCTTCACTCGTCTCAATGCACCTCCGGGAACTGGTTGTGTTCGACGCCATCGAGAAGTCGGCCCGTCAGCTTCTTTCCGAGTTTTCGATACTCCTCGCCTTCGAACTGGAGTCGGAAAGCGTCCTGATCGTTCGCGGGGAAGCTTTGCCCAGGTGGAAGCCATTCACCCCATTGTTTGAAGAAGAAGGGTGTCTTGTTCCGCTTGCACTGATCCCGAAGGGACCGCACCCAAATTGAATCGAGGCCACGGGCATTGGGGCCAGACTCGCCTCCTGCAACAACCCAGTCGATTTTATTGGCTTGGAAACCTCCGCCCATTCCCATCTCATAGCCGTAGAGGACGTCGTAGATTGTCCCGTAGGATGAGTAGACTTGCTCAAGATTGAGTGGCCCTAAAAGCGGCTCACAGGAAAGCCATCGGAGACGAGCCGGAATTTTCAACAACTCGGGAATTCTCTCGTTGGCACGCTGCTGGACCTCGACACTTACACCGAACCAGACGTTTTCCGGTGGCCGACGATGGTTCAGCCAGAGGTCCGGTACGATGACCCGGCAATCGGCAATACCGCTGTCGAAGATGGCCTGCATCCTTGGCTCGAAATTCTCCGGCCGCTTCGTGAGCAACAGCCAGTCGAGGTTTGGCGTTTGGTCGATCAGGAGAAGTAAGTCCGCAAGCCAAGTAATCGGAACTTCATTGTCGAGCCAATCCGCGAGGCTGGCGCAGAAAACGCGCGGACGCTCGACAGCGTTCTTCGCTTGGGCGTTCCAGGAGTAGACCTTGTCCCAGTTCGATTGCGAGGTACGGTGGCGCGGTTTGCCCCGCCCCCAGCCTTCCACCGCCCACTTCCTCCGATTGTTTTCGGATTCGGCATAACAGTTGGCGCAGCCAGGACTGACCTTCGTGCAGCCGATCCAGGGATTGAAAGTGTGGTCGGTCCATTCGATTTTGCTATTTGCAGCCATGGTATCTCCTCAAAAGAGCGAAGCGTTTGGCCTCGGAAAAGGGACGGAAGGATTCCGCCACAGGTGAAGGCAGTATTTGTGGAAAATGCAGTACTCGGACTTGGGCGGGTGAATCTGGAGGACGGCGTCTTCGGCGTCCCAGAACAAGTCCTTGACCAGGCACATTTCGTCCCACGTCGGGCAGCGGTCCCGGAGAGAAACAGAAACGTGTTCCCATCCGTCTTCGTGAACGGAGGCAATGACGGTCAGGAAATAGCTGCCCCGGCTGGTCACTCTCGGCACGACGAAAGCCCCGTGCATGGCCCCGGTAGGGCCGTCTTGGGCAACACTGCTCCTGACCCGGTATTTTTCGGGCATCTTGAACATTGGTTTTTCCTTGATTTGAAGGGGGACGGAGATGTCCCCGCGATGGTCAGTTCAGAACTTCCTGAATCGAATCGAACAAACTCCCCAGCCGGAAGCGAGTCCTTGCGCCGCCCCTCACCATCGTCTGAAGCATCACCGCGCGGGCGGCCGGATCGCCGAGTTGGGCGGGACTGAGTGTCCGGGTTGCGCGCCGCTCGATGTCGTCGCGCTCGTCTGGGGCGAGGGATTCGACGGCGGCCGCCACCAACTGCTCGTCGAACGACTCCAACCTTTCGAGGATATAGACCAGATGGGCGCCGGACTGAGCGAGAATGCCCAGCTCGAAGGCGACGGCCTCGAAAGTCGTCCGGAGCGGTTCGACGACGGCATCCGCGCGGGACTGCAACTCCTCCACCAGGGCGAACAGCCTGCCCTGGAGTCGGTCCTCGACCGGTTCGGTGACTGACGTGGCCGGGACGGGCTGCTCCCGGCGACCGCCCGTCATCGATGCCGAGTGTTCCTTCGCGCGCCTTGGCACGATGTCCCTGAAGTACCGGATCGTACCGATGTCGCCGCGCTTCCGTTTGAACTCGTCCTCCAGTGTCCGGATCACGACCGGCAGGGGAATTGCTTCCTCTTCCCAAGCCTTCACGATCTGGTAATCGTCGCCGGTGAAAATGACGGCCCGTCCCCGAAGCGCACCGAAACGTTGTTCGACTTCCTCGGCGTAGGACGGAATGGTGAAATCGCGTTGCGTGATTTGGTTCATCGGCCACCCCCTTTCCGCCCGATTCCGATGAGTCGCTTGACGGCCTCGACGTTCTGGGCGATTTCCTGCTTCGTCACCGGAGCGTCGCCCCGGTCAGATTTCAACCACCGGGCGACGGCGATTTCGAGCAGGAGACGGATGGCCGAGTGTCCCTGTTTGAAGGACAACTTCTCGACCGCCGACCGCTTGTATTTCTTCTGTAGCCACTCCGTAGCCTTCTCGTGGCCCCAGCCCAACCAGTCGAAAATCCTCTTGATCGCCCAGATTTGTTGGGCGGTCGCGAACTGCGCGATCGACTCGACCGTCGCCGGCGGCCCCTGATTCACCGAGCGCCGTTTGCCGAACGTCACACGCACGACATTGTCGGCAATTTCCTTTTTCTCGCGCGGGCCGAGTTCCATTCTCATGGCGTTCAGCACGTCGCCCAGGGCGGCCTCGGACAACTCGGTCAGCGACTCGACTTCGAAACCGGTCACCGCCTTGACGTAGGCCAGACGTTGCGCCCGCTGCTCGTCGCGGTCGCGCTTCAAATCGGGACGGAGTTCGGTCCAGGCGGCATGGATTCCAGCCGTCAAGGTGTCCCGGAAAGTACGTTTTTTAGCTGCACCCATTGTCGTTTCCTTTCGTTCTTTTTTCGGTAGTGAAAAGCCAGTTCATCAGTTTGAGCATCGTTTCGCCTTCAATTGGCTTGCCGTTTTCAACCCGATGCAGTGTCCCGTGGGACACTCCGATTTCGGCGGCAAGCTCACGGAGGCTCAGTCGATGGACCGACCGGTACAGGAGAAGAAGTTCACTGAGCATCAGCCACCTCCTTGAAGGTCGGCAGACTCAGTTGGCCGGCGAATTCCGGGTAGTGCCGGGCAGCCAGATTCCGCGCGGTCGCAAGCTCATCGAGCGGCTGCCGGAGGAATTGCCGGAGGAAGAACTTGAACTCCTCCAGCTCGATGCAGAAGAAGTACCCGGTCCGGCCGAAGGTACTGGACCGGCTGCTCCCGATGGGGAGCAGCCAGACCGTGCGGAGGGTGCGGACAATGTTCTTCGCCGCGCGTTCGTCGAGGTTGAACTCGTGGCAGAGTGTCCGCAGCGAGACCGGTTCGACCGGAGAGTGCCGGGCGATGTGAACCGCCACGGCAAACTCCACCGGATCGACAACGGTATCGAGATCGAGGAGGCGCCGTCGTTCCTGCTCGATGATGATCTGTGCGTTCGTCAGTCGTTCGTTCACGATGCGTCTCCTTTCAGCAGATTTCTTCGAGGCCGCCGTGGCACAAGAGCCATCCCAAGCCGCGGTCCGAGACCACAACCTCGATGGCTTCGAGCTTGATGTCTGCCCCGGCCAAGCCGAATCGCCGCCGCGATTCGAGGATTCGATCAACCTGAGCCTGTTCGGCTTCAGTCAGCACCTCGTCCAACAGGCGTTTCGCCCTCTCGACCCTTGAGTCTTTGCCCTTGAATGCCGCCACGAAGTTGTCGCTCCGGGCGCACCCACAGGATTTTGAATTCCCCTGGAGAAGATCGATGCGCCGGCGACGGGACTCCTTGCCGCAGTCGCACCGCACCTGCACCCATTGGCCGACTTCCGGAATTCCCACCACCAACCAGTTAGTGAAACGTTGCCCGATTTGAACCTCGAATTTGCTTTTCTTGGGTTTGGCACCGGCCCTGTTTTTGGAGCACCCACAGGATTTGGAGGCTCCGTTCAAAAGGTTGTTGAGGTACCGTTGCACCTCTTTGCCGCAATCACACCGCACCAAACCGCAGCCGTTGCCCAGCATTTTGAGAACGGTCCATTGGCCAAATCGCTCTCCGGGATGAACGATGATTTTCTTTCTCATCGCTGGCCTCCCTTCACCGGGAACTCGGGAATCCACCGTAGAATCCGTGTTGCCACCCACAACAGCAGGAAAATCCCCCAGCCGAACACCAGCACCGGGATGGCAGCCCGGTCTTCGTGGATGACGTCACCCCAGAAATAGCCCAGCCAGATCAGACCGATCAGGGTGTAGACAAGAAAGAAAATGATCACTTGCCACCCCCTTCCCCGGCATGAGCGCGCCCGGCCCGATGAACGTTGACGGCAGCCTTCAGCTTTTCCCGAGTCTTGCGGAAGTCCTCCGCTACCTGTTCGTTCAGCGAAGGAGCCGACTCCTTCGGCTCGATGGAATGAATGCGAAAACCGGCATCGACCGAGCCGTCCGCGTTGATTTTGAAATCTCCGAGAATGATCACGTCCGACTCCTTTCACCCGATGGCCAGCCGCGAGAACGCGCGGCCGACGACGTCTTCGATTTTCACTTCGCCCGAGCGCACCCGTTCCTTCTCGACGTTCCACACGGCGATCAGGTCGGGCATTCCCTTGTCGAGGTGGCGATGGTTTCCGCGCGTCACCGCGTGGACGTGATCGACGTACTGCTTGTCGAAGTCCGGCAGATACCGCTTCACGATCTGGACGGTCTCCTGCACCGTCAGGTCGGCCAGCGGAATGAACACGCGGACCCGGCTCGCAAGCTGGCCGAGTTCGTCGGAAACGCGGGCGCCGTCAGCATGGAAATTGTCGAAAAGCGTCTGCGTGCCGCAGATCAAGATGGGTGTCTTCGCGACTTCCCAGAGGTGGCACAGGATGCCGAGGCCCCGGCGGTCGAGGTAGTTGGCCTGGTCGATAAACAACGCCTTCGGCTGGCGCTGGAGCTTCTTCGCGATCAGATCCAGCAATTCGTCCTGGGTCTTTCCCGAAGTCCCGGTGATTCGAAACTCAGTGGCGAGCCGAACCAGCAGCGACTTCGGAGTGACCAGTGCGGAACAGAGGATGTAGACCGGCGGCCGGGTGAGATTGCGCGACGCGAATTCGCGCAGAGACCGTGATTTTCCGATGCCATATTTGCCCCAGATGACCACGATCTCGTTCTCGCGGATGGCGACCGACGCCGCGTGCTGCACCTGCTTCCACGTCTTCGTCTCGATGAATTCCTTGCCGTGGCCGAGGTACTGCTGGGACTCGATGCGCTGCCGAAATTCGCGCAGGATGCGTTCCGGATTGTTGTCCGGCTTCCACTGCGTGCCGAGACCGCCTTTTTCCTTCGAGAGGAAGTAACGGCCTTCGGCGTACATCTTGAGCGTCGTGTCGGAAAGGTAGCCGTGCTGCCCGACGTAATCGCTGCTGGACAGCTTCTTCCAG
Organism: Blastocatellia bacterium NZW_1522; assembly: GCA_039793685.1. Classification (GTDB taxonomy): domain Bacteria; phylum Acidobacteriota; class Blastocatellia; order Chloracidobacteriales; family Chloracidobacteriaceae; genus JAAFHI01. Next base: position 6,120 of record JBDRAL010000114.1, on the reverse strand, counting down.
TTGAGGTGCGGATGGTCGGCGGCGTACTGTTGGAGCCAGAGTTGCAACTCCAGGTCCCAGGGCGGCGCGTCACCGACCAATTTGATTGCCAAGTTGGTTTGCGAGTTCACTTCAATTTCCTTTCAAAGTTGAAGTTGACCGGAACGTCCGCCTCCTCTACCTTCGGGACGTTGCTGGCGGTTGTTCCGGTGATTCCGGCGAGTGGCGATGCTGCTAACATCCCCACTCGACTCGTCATTAAGCGGTGGCTTTCTGCCGCTGCTTCTTCTTGGTCACTTCGCTCCGGCGGTCGAGCCGTTCAACCTCTTCGAAAATGTCCGGCTCGACTTCCAGAAGTTCGTCCAGCAACTGCTGGAGGATCAGGTCGTCCGGCTCCTGAGCGTCATCTCCCATCCGCACCGACGAACGGTTCAGAATCCGAGCCGCCTTCCGGAAGTAATTCCGCAGGCGTCCCGCGTACTCGCGGGCGAAATCGTCGAGTTCCTGAGTGTCGATCTCTCGCATCTCCTCCTCCTCCTTTCTACGCCCGTAGGCGCGGGCTACGGCCTCCCAGAACTGGTCGGCGCTGTCGAGTCGTTCATAAAGTCGGATGGCCGGTTTCGCGGCCTCGATCTCCGCCTCGATCCTTGCCTGCCGGGCGGCGTCCGCTTGGCGTCGCGCTCTCAGCAGGTCTTGCAATTTCAACTTCCGGGCCAGCCGTTCTTCGCACGAAGCACAGCGTCGCGCGGCCAGTTCCTCGGCTGCCAGCCTCTTCACGCAGGTCCTACAGATCAGCGGATTCGGCATCGTCGTCCTCGTCGTCCGGCAGCGCCCACGGGTCGAAGATTTTCGGCTTCGCGGGGTCGGGGTACTCGGTCACCGGCGCGCCGAAGTCCTCGTTGCCGGGCAGCCATCCGGCGGGCTTCCGGTACTGATAGATTTCCGCTGAGCCTGTCGCCGCCGCCGGCGCGCGCTCCTGGTCGTACCGAGTGATCAACTGCTGCACCGGCTTCAGCCGCTTCTCGCCGACCGCAACTCGCTCCTCGATGCTCTCCGTCGAGAGAATGTCGTTGATCAAGTCCTGGGCCTGGCGGAGCAAAATCCGCTCGCGGGTCTCGGCCTCGCGCAGTCGCCGAATCTCCTCGAAATTCGTCTTCAGCACGCCGCGAACCTCGACCTGTTGAGCAGTCACCCATTCACCGTTGGGCAACCGGCAGACCACCTTCGAAAGATCGTCGAGCGTGTAACGGACCTCGATCTTCGCCCCGTTGTGGTCGGCCAGTGATTCGTGCCGGAAGAACAACGTTTCGAGCCGGACCATCCCCTTCTGGATCGTGCGACCGATGGCCGACATCCCCATCATTTCCATGGCCGTCTGGCTCAGCGTGTAGCGGACTGAATACATCCGGTCGAAAAGCACCTCGGGAATCACGACCGCGTCTCCGAGCGTCGTTCGTCGATGCGCCCGGCGGTTGTAGGTCTCGACGATTTGCGCGAAGGTCGCGCGGTACTCCTCGAAGGTCGGGAAGGGTGAAGGCTTGCCTTTGGCCACCGCCTTCTGGTGCTGCCTGTAGAGTTCCTTGACGTTGTCCGGACGTTTCTCCGGTGTCGGGCCGCAGTAGCCCCGGCCCCAGAAATGCCGCATCTCCAGCTTGTGGAAGTCGCCGTGCGTCCGTTCGATCACCTTCTGCCAGGCCGCGTACGGGTCCGCGAACATGGTCTTCAGCGCAAGGTCGTCCGCCATCGAGGAGGAGATTTCCGAATCCACGTAGACGAACAGGTCCGGCTCGTCCGGCGTCTCCAGCACGTTGTGGATTTGAATCAACTGCCCGTTCATCTTCTTGGATTTGTAGTCCTTGCCGTTGTCCACGTATCGCCACGAGCCGGGTGGCTGCGCGCCCCACGTCCGGACGCCGTTCATGTAGGCGGCGATGGCCGTGTCCGTGTTTGGCCTGAACGAAACGTGGTAGCCCCACACCAGCCCGGTCCGCAGGTCCTGCCACGAGGTCACCCAGGGCCGCACCACGATGTGTCGCCGGCGACCGTCCACCGTTTCCACGCAGACCGACACCCAGACGTCGGCCATCATGTGGTCGCCGCAGACGACTTCGAGTGCTTCGAGATCGCGGTAGTCCCTGGGCGTGAACGTCTTGAAAAGGTCGGTGAACTTCTTCTTGCCCTCGATGGCCAGGGCACGCTCACCGCGCGGCACGGACTTCACGTACTTCCTGACCCAGGCGTAACTGGGCGGGTCTTCGCCGCGCCCGATTGCGACGCGGGCAGCCTCTTCCCACAGGTCTCGAATCGCCGGAAACCGCGTCCAGTTGGCGCTGATGAACTCCTGAACTTCCTTCGAGACGTTCGCCCGCCGACCGTCTTCGGCTTTCAGAGCCTTGCCCCGCGTCGGAGGCGGAAGGAATACAAGATCGCCCCGCTCGGGGTATTCCCTGATCCAGTTGTAGAGTGTCGCCGGCTTGACCGGTTTTGCGAAACGCGGCCATCGCTTAAGGATTTCAGGGTTGTTTGTCTGGGTGGCCAGCGCGGCATTCTGAAAATCCTGAGTCCACATCACATAGCCGCCGACCCCGATGTCCTTCTTCGGCCTGATTTCCTCGGCCCGGAATATCAACTCGCGCAGGTGATTCGCGAACACGACCCACGCCCGCCGCTGCTTCTCCGTCATCTCGGCGTAGATTTTCGCGATCTCCCCTCGGTACCGGTCCCGCTCGCGCTGCTTGATGAAAAGCGCCTCAAGTTCTTCGGCGTACTGTGGCCGCTGATTCTCCTCGCGCCAGCGGGCTTGGGCTTCGACGGGCATCGACTCAAGCACGACCTTCCGGACCGGCTGGCCGCCGCGCTTTTCCCCCGAATCCACAACCTTCAAGACGCCAGCAGCGATCTGCTGCTTCACCCACCGGAGTGAACACTGCATCAAGCGAGCAGCTTCTTCTTGAGTCACACAGGGCCGGTTCGTCATGCCGCACGAGCCTCCTCATACGCACGTCGCACTCGGTCACCAGCACCGATCACCTTTCGGGAAACTGACGCCGTAAGAGCCTCGAACTCCCTTACCTGCTGGATATTGGACGCATCGCGGGAGATCAGCATGAGCCTGTCCGTCAGGGCCGCCGTCTCAGTCAAAATCACCGTGGCGACCTCGACGAATGTCTCGCGGTCGATTTCCTCCGCTTGCCGCCGGGTTTCCGACAAAACGGCGAATGCCAGTTCCTCGGAATCGAATCTCCGGCAAAGCGCGGGAATCGCGGAGGCCGGGAGTTCGTACCGTCCAGTCCGCCAGTGGTAGATGGTGCGGGCGTCCTTCCCAACCAACTCGGCGATCTCGCTGACCAGCTCGCCAACCGGGATTTCCTCCTCGCCGGCCACCCGCTCGATTTCCCGTGAAAACACATCGTGCAAACCTTGCGACATAGCTCCCTCGCTTCAATTTTCGTCAGAAGTTGAAGTAGACAACGGCTCTCCGACCTGTTCGATTTCATCCGTGAAGAATTTGGCGGGGATACCCAATTCACGCTCGATAATTGCGGCAAAGTCTTTCCCCGCCTTCTGCTTTCCAGACAAAACAAGGCTGGCCCAAGTTCGAGTAACACCCGCAAGGGCAGCAAATTTCTGGATAGTGAAGTCCGGTTCCTGTTCGCGCCGACGGGCGATGGCAAAAGCCACGACCGGCGCAAGCGATACGGCTGACATCGAAATCTGCATGTGGTAGCCTCGGAGTGAAATAAACGAACGTTAAGTTCGGCCAAAAGTAAACGAGCCATTCACCTTTGTAAATTGAAAAGTAAACCATTCATTGACGAAGCTGGTTTTTGGGGTCGCCTGTGCGGTCTACTGCAAACTGACTCTGCACCTCAAATCGCACGCCAGTTTTCACTTACAAAGCAGGCTGTGTACCAATGGCGCGACGGAAAAATGCCCGGACTCGAAGTCTTGGCCATCATCGCAGAGTCAACGGGTGCTTCACTCGACTGGCTGGTCAGCGGACGCGGAGAACCGTTTCCTTCAACCGTGCCCCTGGTTGAAGAAATAGAAAAAATTGCCCGCCGAGTAGCGCGGCAAGTATTCGCAGAAGAGAACGAAAAGATGAGAGAGCCAGAGGGGACTCTGGGGTTCGAGCCTGTCCCTTACCAAACTGAAGGCATGATCCCTGTCCCTATTCTCTCGGCGGAGGACATATGGGCTTCAATGCAGAAGAAAACAAAAACGTAACGATTCTGGCCCCGATCTGGGGCTTTGCTTCCTGTGGCCTTCCCAGTGAGTGGATGGCCCTCAAAGGATTTCGGGAAATTCGTCCGCTCAAAGCCGACCTTACAGGGACACGCACTACTGTAGTTCGAGTTCAGGGAAGCTCAATGGAAGGCGATAGAATCTTCGAAGGAGACTGGGCAATTTGCTATCGGATTTTTGAGCGGCAAGAAATTGAAAAGTTTTCCGGGTTACCCTTTTTGGTAACACTTCCGGACGGCCCTGCCATCAAGCGGGTGATCGTAGCGTCGCACGGCTCGATTCATCTGAAGTCCAGCAACCCGAGATTCAAAGACATTCGTGTCGCAACCGAAGACCTTCAGGTCTTTGCTGTTGTCATGAGAGTGGAAAGGGACTTTATTTAAATGAAATCACTTGTTTCGGCCTTCACCCTTATCATTATCCTTTCAAGCTTAGGACTATCCCAAACCAAGCGGAAACCTGCTCCAAAGCCAAAGTCTTCCGCCGCCAGCTTCTCGAATGAGTCATTTGATTTTTCAAAAGACCCACTTCCCCCTCGCTTTATAGGTAACGATCCACTTTCCGTTACAGTCGGAGCCCTTCGGCTCTGGAAGGCAGTTCAAAAAGATGAGTTTGAAACAGAGGCTACAGTCCTTAGACGATTCGAAGAAGAACTAAAAAAGCCTCTTTTTGGGAACGTTCATGTTGAAGACCCAGTTTCCCTAATGGTCTCGCTGCAAAACGCCGACGTTGAGTACGATGCGGATCAGGAAGAGATGTTCATCAAATTCAACGAAGAACTTTTCTATATCCGGGACAACGAGTTTCAATTCATCCAGTCCTCAGACGGTTCTCATTTGATGAAAGGGTTTGTCGGAACGGTCATCAGAGAGAAGCTTGGATACAGCGTAGGCCAAACTTCTTTCGGGGTCCGCAAAAAATTCCTCTCCGTGAAAGAAAGCTCTTGGAATGTTATCCCATTGAAAGGACTCAACCTTTTAACCGAAAACATCCACTTCTCAGTCAAACTTTCTGAAGCTAAGAAAACCAAAGCAAATCTTCGTGCAATTGTAGTCGGACACCTCAAGCCTCCTTTTTTATCCATTGACGAAAGTGAAGAGTCGGCAACCATCGACTACCCGGAAAAAACCATTTTCAAAAAGTTTTGCATTTTCATGGATGTGGCCGATGTATGGATCTATGAAGTTGACACAGGCCAAGTAAGATACTGCACCAAATGTGTTGCTTCTTAGCCGCGCTACGAAGGCCCTACGGGTAGGCTACGCACCCCATAGAGATGGCCTAGAGAAGAAAAAACGGGGATTTCCACTTCATACCTTTCATCCTTTAATAAAACCCTCGCAAATCCAAAAACTGTTTAGAATGAACAATTACAAGAACTTCACACCTTTTGAAAAAGGTATGAAGTTCACTTCATACCTTTTGGAATTCGTTGAGTTAAAAATCCAGCCCGCGTTTTGCGCAACCTGTTGCATTTCAACGACATAAAGAAAATTCCCCCAGAAACGCCCGTTCCTGGGGGAAATCAAAGGTATGAAGTGACGCCCTGCCCTGGCCCAACCTGCCTGGCCCACAACCCTCGGCCTATGAGTCACTTACAGGCAGCCGCGCGGTTTCCCTCGAAAGTTCCAACAACTACGAAAATGTCCGGACATTTCTGACCGATCTTTGAATCCCGCAAACCGTTGCGAAATAAAGGCTTTCGGCGTCGTGTCCGGCAGTGTCCGGCAATGTCCCGGAAAGTTCGTCGAACTGTGAAAATTTACAACGGGTGTCCGGATTTTTTTTGACGCAATGCGTAAAAATATCGCTTGACGACCCGTAACGCGGCGCGTTATTTTGGCAATGGACAGAGACCTCAAGAAAGGGACGCAAGTTGCCATGCCTCGCCATATC
>JBDRAL010000113.1:0-2910 GCA_039793685.1 Blastocatellia bacterium NZW_1522 | reverse complement strand
CTGGAAGCCCCGGTTCTCCAGATGTGCCGCAAGTTGAAAGCCATCGAGCAGAACGCGGGCAAACCCTGCGGATACGCCGAGGTGATGGAACTGGTCACCAAACTTTTTGAAAAATAGCCGGGTTCGGGAATCCAAAAAGAAAGCGCGGGAACTGAATTCCCGCGCTTTCTTTATTTTCAACCAAACCTTTTCTCAAACGGAGAGGCTGGATTCGATCTGGGACAGTTTGTGCCGTGCCAGGGCGAGATTCCCGGTGTCTTTTTTGATCGCGACATAAAAGAAAAGATTCGGGGAATTCTTGATGATACGAATCAGGTGAAACTGATGGTCGAGCGTGATGAGGATGTCTTCGATGGCTTCCTTGATGCCGAGATTCGCCATCGCCTTCATTTTCGCGCGGACCACCTCGGTGTTTCCGGCGGCGGCGATTTCGAGGTTGTAGGTGGGCGTTCCGCCGATCGTGCCGAGGCACATGCCGCTTTTCCAGTCGGCAAGGGCAGCCCCTACGGTGCCTTCGATTTCCATCACGTGGGTCAGGGATTCTTTGACGTTTGCCATAAATGAATTCTCCAAGGGGGGATGGGGAGTCCCATCTCCGAGGTTAGGATAGGTTTGAATTTCAGGGGGCTGAGGAAGAATGTCCCCGTTTTCGACCGGTTTGAGATCGACTTCCGAAATGACTGGTGGCGAATCAAGTGAGTTGAGCCAATCGGAGGCGGCGCGATTGCTCGGATTGACCCGCAGGATCTGTTCCAGGCAACCGCGACGGTCTAAATCGTTTTGGCTCTTGTGCACTTTTGGTGAAGCGGGTCGGAGGTTAGGCTGGACCCCATCGTGGGATTTTCGGAAATTGAACTCCGAAATTCGAGCGAGGGGGAAAAATGGGTGGCGAGTATTGTTCCCGATCCAGCCAATGTGACGGTCGAGAAAGTGACGTCTGATGATTCCGGTGTCGTCATCCAGGCCCGCAGCCGACAGACGGAAGCGAGATGCCCGCGTTGCGGGAAGCTCTCTCGGCGGCGTCATAGCCGGTATATTCGGACGCTTCGGGACGCGGCGTGGGGCGGGCAGCCGGTGACGATCAAGGTGTTGGTCGGCAAGTACTTTTGCGAGACGGCGGGGTGTCCGAGGTGGGTGTTTTCGGAACAATTGCCGAAACTGGCAGCGAGGTACGGACGGCGAACGACGCGGCTGGCGGAACGGATTGATGATTTCGGGTTGTCGTTCGGCGGGAATCCGGCGGCGCGAATGATTGCGAAAACAGACGGCAAGGTGAGTCGGCACAGTGTTTTACGCAATGTGCGGCGGTCCGCGAGGGCGGCGAAACCGACGCCGAAAAAGCTGGGCGTGGATGATTTTGCTTTTCGGAAGGGCCGTCGGTACGGAACGATTCTGGTCGATCTTGAAAAGGGCGAAGTCGTGGACCTGTTGCCGGACCGGACGAAGGAAACCCTGGCGACCTGGCTCAAGGAACATCCGGGCGCTCGCGTGGTGGCTCGGGATCGGGCGCCGAGTTACGCGGGAGCGGTGAGCGAGGGGGCGCCCAACGCGAAGCAGGTCGCGGATCGATGGCATCTGCTGGACAACGCGGGCGATGCGCTGGAGCGAGTCTTGATACGGCGATACGGGAGTTTGAAGAAGACGGCGGCGTTGCTTTCCGGCGCGAAGGTAGAAAACAGGACGGAGGAAAAAGGAAGCGGGTCGGCTCCTTCAAAAGCGGAACGGGACCGACTGGCCCGGCGGGAACGTCGTTTGAACCGGTTTCAGGAGGTGATGGAACGGATTCAAAAAGGAATGGGTCAGCGGGCTGTTGCGCGAGAACTGGGTTTGAGTCGGGCGACGGTCGCCAAGTATGCGAGATCGGGTGAATTTCCGGAGCGGGCGGCGCGGATGAGCCGTTCCGGCCTTGATCCCTACCGCGAATACATTGCGCGGCGGTGGGCCGACGGGTGTCGTAACGCCTCGGCGATCTGGCGTGAAATCAAGGAAAAAGGCTATCCCGGCGGAAAGGTCAGCGTCATTCAATACTGCCGACTGTCGTTCGGCGGACGCAAAAGCGCCGAAGCCGGCCCGCCGCCGGTCAAGCCTCCTTCGGCGCGGTCGGCGATGTGGCAACTCATTCGCCCTTTGAAAAAGCTGGACGCGGACGAAGCGGCGTTCCGCAAAACATTGATTGAAAACGATTCGGTGATTGCTTCGGCCACGCAATTGGTCCTCCGGTTTCAGCGGATGGTCAAGCAACGCCGACGCAAGGACCTGGCCCAATGGCTCGATGACGCCGGGAAAAGCGGAATCCCAGAGTTGGCGGGGTTCGCCAAGGGGCTTGAAGCGGACCGGGTCGCGGTCGAGAACGGACTTTCGTGCAAGTGGTCGAACGGTCAGACCGAAGGACAAGTCAACCGCCTGAAGATGATCAAGCGCCAAATGTACGGGCGGGCGAATTTTGACCTGCTGCGACTGCGGGTCATTCATGCCGATTGACGGCGGCGGATTGAAGACTCAGGGAATCCGTTTGGGGGGCGAGAACGCCCCCCTGAAAAATCGCCATGGCTCGAAGTCACGAACTTTGACCGCCCTGAAGGATCGATTGTGATTGATCGCCTCAATGAGAGAAGGAAACTGGCGGAACTGCCACCGCTTCACCAAAAGTGCACAAGAGCCATCGTTTTGGGCCAGAAATGCCAGACAAAACCAGGCCGGTTCACAATCCGGAAAGGCCCGCACCGTTTCAATCAGTTGGAAAAAAGCCTCCTCGCGCCGCTCCGTTTTCAGGAGTGGGGAGAGTTCGCCGACGACGAACTCAACGACCTTTTTTTTGACCTCGGGCGAATCCGGGGCGCTGGCTCCCGCAATCTTCAGGTAAGACAACCGCTCGCCCAGATCGATGGAGAAAGCGGACAGCCCAATCAA
>JBDRAL010000112.1:0-24034 GCA_039793685.1 Blastocatellia bacterium NZW_1522 | reverse complement strand
TCCGGATGCGTTCCGGATTCCACCAGTCGGCCTTTGTCGAGGACGTGAATCAAGTCGGCACTCTTCACGAAGGACAGGCGATGGGTCACGGAAACAACCGTCCGCCCCGCGCTGACCTTCATCAAGGTTCGATTGACGGCGGCCTCGGTCGTCACGTCGAGCGCGGAGGTTGCTTCGTCGAGAATCAGAAGGGCCGGATTCCGAAGAATGGCGCGGGCAATGGCGATCCGTTGGCGCTGTCCACCCGAAAGCGTCGAACCCCGTTCGCCGACGACGGTCTCATAGCCGTCGGGCTGGCGAATGATGAAATCGTGAATTTCGGCCTCGCGCGCCGCCCGTTCGACTTCCAGATCCGTCGCGCCGGGGCTTCCCAGCCGGATGTTTTCACGAAGGCTGAGGTTGAACAGGATGTTGTCCTGGAAGACAACCGCCATGTTCGAGCGGTAGGAATCAAGTGAAAAATCCCGGATGTCGTTACCGTCCAGTGCGATGCGGCCTTCGGTCGGGTCATACAGACGGAGCAGAAGGCCCAGAAGGGCGCTTTTTCCAGCGCCGCTTGGTCCAACCACGGCGACGAATTTCCCGCGGGGGATGCCGAGGTTGATGTGTTTGAGCTGCATCCCCCGTCCCTCGAAGCTGAACGAGACGTCCTCAAAGACGATGTCCTCTTCAAATTTCGGCGCGGGGATCGCGGTCGGCGAATCGGCGGCGAACGGCGGTTCGTCGAAGAGTTCCTCGATGTGGCGGACGCTTCCGGCGGCCTGAATCACTTCCGGAATGAACTGGGTCAGGTGTCCGATGTTGTAGCTCAGTTCCCAGAAGACGCTTTCGAAGGTGACGAGGGCCCCGATGGTCAGTTGTTTCTGGAAGGTCAGATAGGCGCCGAAGCCGAGAATCAGCAGATGAAGCAGAAGCACGGCCACGTTGACCGACCGTTCGATCATCGCGCTCAGGAAAGAAACCCGGATGTCAGCTTCGCGCAGGTTGCCGCTGCGGAGTTTGAACCACATAAGCGCGATGCCGTGCAGTCCGAAAGCCTTGACGACCGGTTGCGCCGAGATGTTTTCCTGAATGATGGCGAGCGTCGATGCCTGGGTACGTCGTTTCTGATAGGTCGCCTGAATCGCCCTTGGGGAAATCAGGCGGGGGCCGATGAGGGTGAGCGGGATGACCAGCAGGGCGGCAAGGGCCAGTTTCCAGTTCAGGTAAAAGAGGAGCGCGATGCCCGTGACCAGTTCCAGCAGGGGGAGAGCGCCCCAGGAAATACCATGCATGACGACTTCCTCGACGGAGGACATGTCGTTTGAAAACCGGGACAGGATTTCACCGATTCGGGCTCGTGAATAGAACCGCATCGGCAGTTTTTGAAGGTGCGCGAACAACTTTTGCCGAATGTCGGCCAGTACGCTGGCCGATAGTTTCGCGTTTTGTCGTTCGTACCACACGCTGACGACCGAAACGGAAATGCCGAGAACGCCGAGGACGCCGAGAATCCAGGTCAGCGCCTCGTCGTCCTCTTCGTAAAGGGCGTCGTCGATAAGGTATTTCAGGCACAGGGGGAAGGCTGTGTTGTACGCCGTTTCCATAAGGACGCCCGTCCCGAGCAGCAGGAACGGCCCGCGGTAGGGTTTCAGGTACGGACGAAGAAACGAGGCCACCCGGGAGACCGCGCCCGCCGCCTCGCGGGAGTCGTAGTTGGCTCGCAGGAGGCTGTCCTCCTCATCGTCCCATTCTTCGTCATCCACGAACGAGTCGTCCTCGATCAGGGCTTCATCCAGGTCAGGCTTGGTCGGCATGCGTGCTCCTTTCCCTTGAAAAGAAGCAGTACCGCAGCGTTTCGGCGTCGGGGAACCAGTCATCCGGGCCTTTTCCGGCGGCGAGGGTTCGTTCCCAAAGCCGGTCAAGGCGAACCGGGTCGAGATCGGCGAATTCGAATCCCCGGTCAAGGAAACGCTCCGACCATTCCCACCAGGTCCCGAGCGTTTTCACCCCTTTGAGCAAATCAAACCGGTGGATGACATCCGTGGACATGTCGCTTGTGACCGAACCGAAAATGATGCCCTTTCGCGCGACTCGAAACAGTTCCGAAATCGCCTGATCAACCCGGTTTTCCGAGATATGGCACAAGCAGGTTTCATACACGAAGTCGAACGAATCATCCGGAAAGGGAAGGTTAAGCAGACTCCCGAAGTGATTGTTGGAAATCAGATCGGGGGCGGTTCTGGCGTGGATATACCGGTTGTTCTCGATTCCCCTGGCGTCGATTCCAAGTGAATGAAATCCGCGAAGCGTCACCCCGGTGGCGGAACCGGCATCGAGCAGGCGATAGGGTGGAACATCGCCCCAAGCCAGCCGGACCCAGTCAGCTACGAGCCGATGGTCGAAAAATTCCCCGAAAGCATGGTCGTAGTTGCCCCGGCCCCGGTAGTTTTCAAAGTAGGTCCGGTCAATCTGGCCGAAGTGAAAGAACGGGCCGCCGCCTGCGCGATTGCCGGTCACATCGAGGTTTTTGACAACGTCCGGCTCGCCGAACCTGATTCTCAATGCCTGTCCCAGCATCAGCTCCGTGGCGCAATCGGCGGAATCGAGAGCCCCGTTCAAGGTCGAATCAAAGATGTAATCGCCGACGACGAAAATGCCCGGATGGGAATCGCGGGCCGGCGCGTGGGAAACGTGAAGGTCGGGAACCGGGAAACCCCCAGGAAGGGCGTTGACCGACGCCAGCCAGCGGTGGACGCAGCCTTCGATGAACAGGTCCCTTCCAAAGTGGAGTTCCCCCGGCAGGGAGTCCATCGCCAGTTCAAGGAGTTGTCGGTCATCGAGGTTGGCCATCGCCAAAGCGTCGGTCCCGGCAATCAGCCAGTTGAGGACGCCGCATTCACCGGCGTCGTGGCGACTGCCCTCGTCGTACACGCAGCACCCTCCGAAGGCGTCGCTCATCCACCACGAACCAGGAATGGTCGGCCGCCAGAATGGCTCTTCAAAGAGCAGTGTCACCCGAAGGTAATGTGCCGGACGGTCGTAAAAGGCGATATGGCGGCGCATGGCGCCCTCCAGCCGTTCGTCATCCCACGCGAGGGTGGAAAGCCAGTTATGCGGAAGGGCGATGACGACCAGATCGTAGTGTTCGAAGCGCCGTTCGGGCGGGGTTCCCCCGACGCCGGGGACGCAGTAGGTGATTCGGTACTCGCGTTCGCCGACGCGGCCGATGCGCTCCACGCGGCGGTTGGTCCGGATTCGAGTTCGGGTCAACCGGGCGGAGAGCGCTTCGGGGAACCGTTCGATTCCGCCTTCCACCGAATACAGGCCGATGTATCCGGGCACATCCATCAGAAAGTTCTTGAGTCCGGTCGAGCCGTTGGTCAGATGCAGCTCCGTCGCCAGATCGCTCCGGGCGGCGACCCGGATGTAGGTTCGCGCGGTCCAGTCGTCGATTTCCCGCTCAAGCAGTTCCTGGGCCGTGATCTTGCCGAGGGACACATCGAGGGCGTCAACTTCGGCGTTTTCGTAATATTCGGCGGGCGACATCCATTCCGCGCATTTTTCGCGAAAGGCTTCGATGGCGGCGGCGGTTTTTCGTCCGCAAAGCCGTTCAATATCCGAAGGCGACCGAAGGATGCGGTCACCGATGACGACGGTTTCTCCTTCCATCGGGACGGTCGATAGGCCGAGTCCCGCGATGAGTTCCTTCAGGGGGTCCTCGCCGATCATCGAGTAATCGTAGAGTTCCGCGACTCCGGCTTCGTATATCGCCGGGGCGGTCGCAAAGCGGCGGGTCACGATTTTTCCCCCGACGCGCGAACCGGCCTCGAAGATCGTGAACTCCCAATCGTCGCCGAATTTGTTCTCAAGGTGGTGGGCGGTCATCAGCCCACCGGGGCCGCCGCCGACTATTGCCGCTCGTAATTTCATGATTGTATCCACGTTCAAAACCAATCGGGCGATTCGGGTTTCCACTGAAACGGCGTTTCCAAGCCGCCCGATCGGGTCATATTTGCGTGCCTTTCTCTTTGGGGCGATACAAAAGGAAAAGGACGCCGGCAAGCCCCACGCCGCTCAAGGCGATCCCGTTGGTCCAGTACAGAATGACCCGGTCGGTTTCGGTCCGCCGGAGGGTTTCCTTTTCGAACTGCGCCGAGTCGGTTTCGGAAATCAGGGAGAGTTTCGACGAAATTTCTCCATAGGCGGCGATGGCCTCGGCGCGCGCCTCCGGGCGGATAGCCGTTTTCCGCAGAGCCGCCCGGTACACCCCGAGCAGGCGTGTAATATCGTCAAAGTCGCGTTCGGTCCGCGGGTTGTCCAGACGGTCCTCGAACTCGTCCAGCGCCGCCTGAAAAGCGGTGACGGATTGTTCGAGACGCGCCATCGACTCCGCCCGTTCGGTCTGGACGCGAGCCGACTGCAAGGCGATTTCCTGCTTTCCGATGTCGTTCAACCGGGCCTGAAGCAGGTTCCACCCTTTCAGCGTGCGAATGGCGGAGAGATTCATGGATTCGCTTTTCCGGTTCAGGTCGAAGGACACCAGAATGACGAGGAGGTCAGCCAGAAGCAGGAGCCCGAACGCCATCCAGATCACCACGCTGAGTTGCGAGATAAGAGGACGGAAGAACGAAGGTCGCCGGAGACGGTCAGTTGGGGGTAACTTCGGTCTGTGCGTCATTGTTCCCCGCTTTCCGGGAGAACTTCGGATTCGTCGGATGTGTCCGCCGGATCGCGGGGAACATCGACGAGACCTTCACGAAAGAGGGCATACCCGCTTTTCACGCATTTGATCTGGGCCGGGATACCCCGCGCCAGAAACCATTTGCGCCATTCCTCAAGGGAAGCGTAATCGGGGGATTTCTTTGATTTGACGAATACGCTGAAACGATTCTGTTCAATTGGTTTGAGCATCGGGATTTCCTCTTTATCGGCCGAAATGGAAACTCTTGATGAGGCGCACCGCCGTCACCATTCGAATCGGTTGCGCCGCGCCGCGTTCAAAACCCGCCCCGACTTCGAAGAAATACCCCTTGGGGAGGGCAATTTGGGCCTGCGGTAGAAGAAGGCATCGCCGCTGGCGGGACCGACCGAATACAAAATTGGATTCGACCCCCAGAACCACACTCGGTCGGGCTTCGAAAAAGACGCTCGGATTGAACAGCCCGACCCACTCGCCCGACCCGTTGCGGCGAAAGGATTTTCTGACCCCCTGCATGCAAAACATGCTCCACTGATTGGTGAAGCGGTTTCCCATCAGGTGGAGCGCGTCGAGCCGGGTGGCGCGGGCGGCATGCTGCCTTTCGACGATGACCTGCCAGCCCTGGATCGCCCGTTGGCGATGAAAGGTGTTGATGGTCCCCTGGAATGCGAGTTTGAACGCATCTCGGGTTCGGTTTTCAAACGGGATTTCGAGTTCAACGCTGTAACCGTCCCGAAACGCGAACTCAATTTCAGGCGCCCAGGAAGCGCCGCCCGGATGGCCAAATTCGGGCCGGACCAGGGTGTTGATTTCGAGTTCGCCGCGTTGCGCTCCAAGGCCGCGCACGAGGTCGAAGTACATCGGCTCCGGGATATCCGGGTTGGGTCGGCGGTGTTTCGATTTCGAGACCTCGATACCGCCGAGCGAAGCCGGGGAATCTTCCGAAGAGCCTGACAGTTCCTTCACCGGCGAGGGTAGGTCGGGCTTCTGATTGACCCGCGGTCGTTCCTCGGAAAAGGACACCCGCTGAACCTTGGCAGTGAACTGTTCCGGGATGGCCTGCGCCCGGACGGGCTGAGCCAAAACCGGCAAAGGCAGTAAAATCAACAAAATAAATAGATAACGCATACACCCGTGGCTCCATATGAAACGTGTTGACCCGAATTGTCCGACCCGGCGAACTGACGGGAGCGGCGCAACGGGAATGGTTCAGGTCGTGACCTGACGTTTTTGGAGTGAATTAGCGGGTGTGATGCGGGGGGCCGCGTTTCCCGATGACATTCGGGTCGGGACCACGCGGGAGCAGGTCGCCGGGGCCCACGATGACCTTCACGCTGCCGGAAGGTGGGAATATTCCGGTCGTCACGCTGTCGAAGCGGACGTCAATCGACGGGTTTGCCGTCAATTGGGCAATCTGTCGAACCGCTCCCCGACTGGGGTGGGAAGCCGGAAGGTGGCGATTCATGCGGACGTGATTCGGTTCTTGAAGTTCGAATCCGCCCTGTCCGTCACCAATCCAGAAATTAATCGGTTCGGTGGTTGAGGCCGTTGCGACCACGATATCGGTCGTCCAGTCGGAATTCGTATCGAGAACGGCGAGTCCGACGGCGGGGCCGCTATCGCCCTCGAGGGTAATCTCGCTTCCGGGCTTCGTGGTCAGGTCGATTTCGACTTCGTATGAACCGGGCTGGTTCTGAATCGAGATCCGGTCTGCCTTGCGGTCACCGTCGAGGTCGGCTGAAAGGCTGACACTTGAGGTCGTCGTCTCAATTTGAACGACCTGCTTTTGCGTCGAGGGTCTGGCAATTTTGGAACGGCTTTTCCCCGATACCGAATCCGACATCCCGCATGCCCACAGCACCGCCAGCAAAACCGCGGCGACCCCGGAGCGAACGAAATTGTTTCGGTGATTCTTCAACATGGGAAATGGTTGACGGAAGTTCAGCGGTCAGAATACCCGGTGGGAAAGGGAGCGTCGAGTGACCTTTCTCACATTTTTTCAAGCGTCATTGCCACGGGGCGGCAAACGGGGGAAAGCCGATGCGACTCTTGGGTGTCGGTTTTGGGGCATAAGTTTCGCATTCCCGGTTGCCTTTCGGCTTGGCCAGCCACTCCGAATATCGACTTGGTTCCTCGAAGAAGAATTTCGCGCCCCCGAAGGCCGGTTTCAGGTCGTCGATCCACTGGGCTTCGGCGTTGTATTCGGCGAAAAACGGACTCCCCACCCACTCCGGATTGCGTCCCTGAATGAATTGAAGGGCGAGCAGCCGGCGTCGGTCGATGGTGACCGGGCCAAGCACCTGAATTTTGCCGAAATGGGCCGACATGCTCGGCCCCCGGACGGTTCGGGCAAGGCCGCTGACGTTTCGGTAGGCGTGAGTGTAAATCTCGTTGGCCTCGACGAGCGGGACCCCGAAGTAGTGGCTCGCTCCGGTATCGCGGACGAGGAACATGTAATAGGGGATCATTCCGAGGCCAACCTGCTCGCGCCACATCTCGGACCAGAGGTTCGGGTCGTCGTTGATTCCGCGCAGAAGCGGCGACTGCGTTCGAATAACCGCCCCGGTGGCGTTGATCCGGCGAACCGCACGCCGGACGGCGTTGGTGGATAATTCGACCGGGTGGTTGAAATGGGCCATGAAGGCAACGCCGATGCCGGCCTGCACGGTTTCCTCGAAAAGGCGCAGCAGGTCGTCGGCGTCCGGCGCGTCCAGGAAACGTTCCGGCCAGTAGGAGAGGGATTTGGTTCCGAACCGGATGGTTCGCAGGTTCGGGAGCTTCGCCCCAACCAGCGCCGAAACATACCGCCGCAGAATGGCCGTCTTCATGACCAGTGGGTCGCCCCCGGTAAACAGGACACTCGTCACTCGCGGATGGGCCCGCAGGTAGGCGATGAGCGTTTCAATTTCGCTCGACGCGAATTTGCCCGCTTCGGTCGCCACGAATTGCGGCCACCGGAAGCAGAAGGTGCAATAGGCGTGGCAGGTCTGCCCCTGACTGGGAAAGAACAGAACCGTTTCCGGGTATTTGTGCTGAATTCCCGGAACGGGTCGGCCTTCCAGCACGGGAATGTTGTCGGTGGTCTGCCCCGCCGGGTGCGGGTTGAGTTCCGTCCGGATGCGGGCCACCGTCCGGTCAAGCCAGGTCCCGGCCCCGCGTTTCAGTGCCAGGTAAACCTGTTCGTAGTGGTGGGGCAGGAGCATGTCCCGCTGCGGAAACGTCAATCGGAACATCGGATCATTCGGGACGCGGTCCCAGTCAATGATATGATTGACCACGTAGGTGTTGGTTTTGAAGGGCAATACCCGGCCCACGACCTCGATGGCCTCAATCTGGCTTTCGGTCAGTCGGTCCAGTTGAGGAATGCTCCGGTAATTCGACAGGTTATACGCCTGATACTGTCCGGACTGGTTCGGAACGAGTGATCGGTCGGTCTCGGAAAAAGCTGGCATGAATCGGTACCTCCGTTTTTTGAAGTCATTTGATTTCGAGTTTTTTGCCTTCCTCCGTCCCGTCGAAGCGCTCGACGTGGGTGGTTTGTTCCTTTTCCCTCCTCTTTTGCGGACCTGGTCCGGTTGAATCCCGTTACCACGCGAATTCATTTGGCCGCGACTTTTTTACCTGGACCGCTCAACCGTTGAATGAGCGGCCCGAGGGTCAGGCCCTGAACCAGGATCGAGAAAACCACGACCACATAAGTCGCGGCGATGACGATGTCGCGTTCGGGTGAAATGGGGAGCGAGAGGGCGAGGGCAATCGAGATGCCGCCGCGCAGCCCGCCCCAGGTGAGAATCCAGATCGTGCCGTTTGGAAACGGTTTCCTGAGTCCGATGAAACCGATGGGAAGTCCCACGCTGATCAGACGACCGAGCAGCGACACGGCGATGGCAATCAATCCCGCCACGAAATACGACGGCTGAAGGGTGATGACCACGAGTTCGAGGCCGATCAGCATGAACAGAACGGCGTTGAGAATTTCGTCGATCAGTTCCCAGAAGGAATCGAGGCGCTCCCGCGTCTGGTTCGACATGGCGAACGCCCGCCCGCGGTTGCCGATCAGCAGGCCCGCGACGACCATCGCGATGGGCGCGGAAACGTGAATGGCTTCGGCCAGCGCGTACCCGCCGGTCACGAGCGCGAGGGTGAGAAGAATTTCAACCTGATACGCATTCACCGATTTGAGCATCAGGTAAACGCCCCATCCGACGACCAGTCCGAGGAGCGCCCCGCCGCCCGCTTCCTTGACGAGCAGAAGCGCGACTGACTGGGGATCGGAGGCGCTATGCCCGGTGGAAATCCCCAGAACCGTGAGGAAGACCACCACGCCGATCCCGTCGTTGAAAAGCGACTCTCCTGAAATCTGGGTTTCGAGACGTTTCGGCGCGCCAACCTGCTTGATGATGCCGAGCACCGCAATCGGGTCGGTCGGGGAAATCAGCGCGCCGAACAACAGGGCGTTCAGGAAGGAAAGCTGGAGACCAACCACCGCCGCGCCGACCCAGAACAGCCCGCCGATGACAAACGTGGCAATCACGACGCCGATGGTCGAGAGTACGGCTACGGGAAGGCGCTCGCGTCGCAGATCATCGAAGTTCACATGGAGCGCCCCGGCGAACAGCAGGAACGACAGCATCCCGTGAAGGAGGACTTCCTCGAAATCAATCTGGCTGACAAACGGGACCAGGGCCCGAACCGGGATGATTCCCGTCTCGCCGAGAATGAGCACGATTAATGATCCGACCAGCGAAATCACCATGAGCCCGATGGTCGGCGGAAGTTTGATCCACCGGACGTTGATGAACGCGGCGGCGGCGGCGAGGGTGAGGAGTAAGGACGAGATTTGAAACAGCGTCATGGGAGGGTCTCGAAAAGTTGAGGTTCAGGCGATTTTCCGAACCAGGAAAGTTGAAAGTGCGCGGCGATTTCCAATCTCCGCGGGTTTGATGATCCGTTCGGCGGTAATGCCGAGGGCGGTGGCCAGATCGGCGGTCAGTTTCCGGATTTCGCCTTCCGTGAAGGAGGGTTCGACTTCGAGGGCGACCACCAATTCGGGATCGGCCCCGAGGAAAGCCCGTGCCTGGACCAGGTTGTTTGAAATGGGTGTTACGGGCTGACGGCGACCGGACACCAGATCCTCGGGCCGAAATTGAAAACTTCCGGAAGGACGCAGCCGAAAAACGAGTGAAGGGCTTTTCGTTGCCCCGTTCGTTCCGGTCGGCCCTTCGAATACTCGCCGGGCGGCATCCTGAAGACTATCCTCCGGGAAAGAACCGATGGTTGCCTGGATCTCGACCCGGATGACGTTCTGGCCGTCGGTGGTAATGAAAAAGCGGTCAAGTTTTCCGCCGAGGGCTGAAACCGCCAGTTCGACGTCCTTCCGGTAGTTTTCAGTCAAGCGGCTCAAGGCCTCTGACTCCGAGACCTTGGGTAAAACGGTGCTGGCAGGCTGGATATCGGCGAGGCCGCCGTGTTTCACCATCACTTGGTCAAGTTCGAGCACAACCGGGCGACCCAGGTTCTGCTCAAGGCCGCGGGTGATGGCTCCCACCTCGGAATGGCTGAAGTATTGGGTGGTTCGAACGGTCGCCTCAATTTCCAGTTTTCCGTCGTTTTCAGCAAAGGTGAGGCCGGGGTTGATCCGGGCCCGGCTGGGGTCCAGTTCGACTTCACCCTTTAGGGCAATCTCGACCCGCCTTCGCATTTGTGATTTGTCCGCTGCCCGGATCAGCGCCGTTGCCAGGGGAACTGCCAGGACCGCGAGGACGAAGAAGGAAATGGTGATTCTGGTGGAGGCCGCCCAATGCCGACCGGGGAGTTCCGCGACCCGAAATGATGCCAGGAGGAAAACCGTGGCCGCGCTGATGACGATGGCGGCGAGATTGGTGACAAAGAGTGAACCAGCCCCGAGCATGATGCCCTTGTCCAGATGCTGGAGGCCGAATCCGACGACGCACAGAGGCGGCATGACGGCGGTGGCGATGGCCACGCCGGGGATCGTCGTCAGCCCTTTGCGTGAAATCAGCGTGTAGGTCCCGGCGCAACCGGAGAAAAATGCAATTCCCAAATCGAGAAGGTTCGGGGTTGTCCTGGCAAGAATTTCGGCGTTGGTTTCCTTGAGCGGTGAAAGCCAGACGGTTAAAGCCGAAATCAGGACCGCCGCCAGAATGCTCAACCCGATGGTGCGAATGGCGGCCTTTCCCAAATCCCAATCTCCGATGGCCAGCGCCAGTCCCGCCGATAGAAACGGGTTCATCAACGGAGAAATGAGCATGGCCCCGATAACGACGGCGGTGCTGTTGCTCAAAAGGCCGAGCGTCGCCACGAGGCAGGCGAGGATCAGCATCGCCAGATAGGAGGGCCGCATTTGGTGGTTGTCGCGGATTTCCGCGTACACCTGCTCCCGTTCCTCGTTGGTGGTTTCAAAAAATGGAATTGTAAAGTGGCCGTCTTTTTTGAACTGCATCGTTTGCCCCCTACCCGATTTCGGAATACCCGGTGGTTTCGTCATGCGGAACCGAGTCGGTTTGGGCGTCATCTTTCCGAAACAATCTGACCAGGAGCGGAGGCGTCACCAGGGTGGTCAGAACAGCCATCCCGACAATCAGGGCATACAGTGACTGCCCCAGAATGCCGACCGCGAGGCCGAGTTGCGCCACGATGATTCCGACCTCGCCGCGCGGGATCATTCCGGCGCCGACCTGAAGCGCCTGTTTTCGGTCTCCCTGAATGAATGGGAAAAAGCCGCATCCGATGACTTTTGTTGCCCCGGCGATGAGTGTCGTGAGAAGAACCAGCCCGATAAACATCGGGTGAGCAAATTGTGACGCATCCAGATTCAGGCCGATTCCGACCAGAAAGAAGGGGACCGTAAACTCCATAAGGGTTTTTGCCCGTTGTTGGAGCGTCGTTCCGTTCGCGATGTCCGAGAGGATGAGGCCAGCCAGAAACGCGCCGATGATGGCGGCCACGCCGACATAAACCCCAAGGGCCGACAACCCGAGGCAAACCCCGACGCCGACGATGAAGAACCCTTCATCCATTTTCAGGCGCTCGATGGCCGGTTTCGCGCGTCGGGCCAGTTTCCCCCCAATCAGGAGCACGACCAGAATGAACCCGATGGACGACGCCAGGACAAATCCCAGTTGAAGATAATCAACCCGACCCTTGGAAAGGCCGTTGATGACCCCGAGAAAGAGGAGTCCCAGTATGTCGTCAATGACGGCGGCGGCAAGGATCAGGCGACTGACGGGCAGGTCGATGACGCCGAGCGAGCCGAGCACGCGCGCCGTGATGCCAACGCTGGTGGCAACCATTGCGGCCCCGACGAAAATGCTTTCAAAGGCGGTGTACCCAAGGGCGGCAAACAGGAGAAATCCCGCCGCAAACGGAAAGACGACCCCTCCGGTCGCGACGAAAAAGGCCGCCTTCCCGATTCTGAAAAGGCTGCGCGGATCAGTTTCAAGGCCGACCAGAAACAAAAGGAAAATAACACCCATCTCCCCAAGGATGTGGGTTTCCAGGCTGGGATGAACCCATCCCAGGATGCCCGGCCCAATCAGGATTCCGGCCATGATCTCGCCAACCACTGCTGGAACGCGGATCCATTCGCATACCTCCGCCGCGATTTTCGCCGACAGGAAAATCAGAAAAATCGCAGCGAGAATGTTCCCCGCCGGCCCCGCTTCGCCTCCGATGTGTGGAATTCCGCCTTGAATCGCCAGCGTCAACATAATGGCCCCAAGTAAATTTTAATTTTATTTAAGTAAGTAATACTTGCACGATTGACAGTGTTCAGTCAAGTCGCTATCCTCCTGACCTTCACCATTCACCCAAAAGGACCGCCGATGAATCGGGCCAAAAAAACGCCGTTGACGGAACTCCACGACCACGCTCAGCCGCCAAGAATCAAGCGGGACCCGAATTCGGACCTGGCTCACCGATTGATTTCATCGACCGTTGAGGCCTTCGCCGAAAAAGGCATCCTCGGCGCGCGGGTAGCTGAAATCACCCACGCGGCCGGTACGACCGACCCCGCGTTTTACCGGTACTTTCCAAGTATTCGGGATTCGGCCCTCTACATTATCGGTGAGTATTACTGGCGTCCGCTCAATCAGCGCATCACCCATTTCCAGGAAGTCACCAATGATCCGAGGCAAATCTTCGAGGCCGTTCTCGCCGCTCTGGTCAGATCGACCGAAGACGATCACTCACGCCCGTGGCTGGCCGAGTCAAAGGTCTTCCGGGTTGTGGTGTCCGAATTGAGAAACCCCTTCCTGCTCCCGGATTCGCTCCTGGATTCGGAGTACCTGAAGTTTCTGGGGACGCTTGAAGGCTTGTTTCGGGATGGCCAGGAAAAGGGGTGCTTTGACCGCCGCCTCCGCCCCGTCGTGATGGCCCATTCACTCGTCATGACGCTGCATGGTTTGTTCGTCGAAAACGCCCTGTCTCCCCGCTCCCTCAATATTTCCGAGGAGGAAATTCGCGAGGTCGCCTATCGACTGGTCGGTTTCGAGGTTGGGACAAGCGTCAAAACCGCCGGACAGTGACCGGGACCTGCCTGATTTTGGCGATGGCGAGGATGCTGGATGCCGGACGGAAAGTCGATGGTTCACCGCCCTCGTGGAGTCATTGCTTCACCCTGTTCCGGGTTTCGATCAGTCCATTTCCACGACAACTCCTTTTGAAGGAATCCCGTGATGATAAAAGCCGAAAATCTTTCGTTTACCTATTCGAAATCCCCCGCCAGCGCTCTTAAAAATCTGAATTTCGAGATTGGGAAAGGTGAAGTCTTCGGCTTTTTGGGACCTTCGGGGGCGGGAAAAAGTACAACTCAAAAGATCCTCTACAAAATTCTGAACAACTTTACGGGTCAGGTCTGGATAAAAAACAAACCGTTGAAGGAATGGGGAGATGAGTATTTTGAAAAAATCGGCGTCGGGTTCGAACTTCCGAATCATTACCTGAAGCTCACGGCAAAAGAAAATCTGCAACTCTTCGCTTCGTTTTATCCCGTGGAAAATATCAAGAACCTTGATGGGCTTTTCGAAATCTTCGGCCTCGCGGACGACCAAAACAGGAGAGTCGAGGAATTTTCCAAGGGAATGAAAATGCGCCTGAATTTTATCCGCGCAATCATGCATGACCCCGATATTTTATTTCTCGACGAACCAACTACCGGACTCGATCCGGTCAACGCCCAGAAAATCAAACAGTACATCATCAAACTGAAAAATGAGGGCAAGACGATCTTTGTCACGACGCACGACATGGCAACGGCGGACGAACTCTGTGATCGAGTTTCCTTCATCGTCGACGGCGAAATCAGGCTAACGGAAAAACCTTCAGTTTTGAAGAACGAGCACGGAAAACACACCGTGAAAGTAGAACTTCAAAACGGACGGATGGCCGAGTTCCCATTGGAAGGATTGGGCGGCAATTCAGAATTTTCGGAATTTATATGTCCGAATGAAATTCTGAGAATCAATACCCAGGAAGCGACCCTGGATGAAGTCTTTATCAAGGTCACCGGCACGAAACTTCTCCAATGATTCAACTCATCAATCAGATAAAATGGCAATTTCTGATTTTTCAGAAAAACAATCTCATGGCGATGGTGGTCGGTATCGCCGGGTTTTACGCGCTGATTATCTATCTGGTCAGGGAGTTCGAGAATATCGACAAATTCATTACCCTCCTGATTTATAACGATCCGGCCGTCGTCGGGTTTGCATTTATCGGGGTTTCCATGATTTCGGAAAAGGATCAGGGGGTTTTCTCGGCCCTGTTCGTCACGCCGGTAAAGCCCCACTTCTATCTGATTTCAAAGGTATTTGCTTTGTCAACTCTTGGTTTTTTCGGGGCTTTGGCCATTGTTCTCACCGCCAAGGGAACCTCAGTCAACCTGCTGCATTTTTCGGTCGGCGCATTCTCGACCTGTGTTTTATTTTGTTTCATGGGAATTTTTATCATTTGTTTCACAAAGGAAGTTTTGCACTATCTCCTGCGTGGGCTTCCGCTTCTGATTTTTATGAGCCTTCCCTTATTGAATTACTTTGAATTGACGGAGATGGGCGTCCTTAAATTTTTTCCCATCCAGGGTGGGTTGAATTTAATGATCAATTCCTACCGGAAACAGCCGAACCTTGGTGAACTTGTTTTTGGCTACGTTTCAATTGTCGCCTGGACCCCGCTGATTTACTGGTTTGTCTATCGAACCTTCATTTACAGGGTCGTCAAAGTTTGAAGCCATGAAGAAACTGATCACCATCTCCATCAACGATTTCAGGCTCGTTTTCCGGGACAACTCCCTGAAGATATTTCTCCTGCTTCCGCTCATGAGCATTCTGGTCATGCGATTCGCCGTGCCTTACCTTGCGGGAATTTACACATCATTGCTCAATTACACGGCCATTATCCTGATGCTCGCGACCATGCAGGGTGCGATTGCTTTCGGCTTTGTTTACTCGATGGTTCTGGTTGACGAGAAGGATACGAGTGTTGCGAAAGTTTACGGGGTCCTGCCTGTTTCAAAGTTCTGGTTTGTCGTTTTCCGCCTGATTCCTCCGTTCCTGTTGGCAACCCTGACGACCTTTCTGCTTTTGCTGGTTGAACCGTTTTACAAGCTGCCGAGACTGTCGATTCTGGTTTACTCGGCGCTGGCGGGATTGGTCTCGCCCCTGATGATCCTCTTCGTCTCATTACTGGCAAAAAATAAAATCGAAGCCATGACGTGGCAGAAACTGTTCAATGTTCCGCTCTTTCTCCCCATCCTGGCTTTCTTCGCTCCCGCGACATTTTCACTCTTCTTTGCGATTTCTCCCACATTTTGGGCATATCAGGGATTTCATTCCCTGATACTCGGAAAAGAGTGGCTGGCATACACGGCAATTGGATTTATTCATAGCGCGCTGTTTCTGGGGTTATGTGTAAGGCGATTTACCCGAACACACTTCACGTAACCTCAGTGGCCCGCTTGCCGGTTCGGTTGGGTCCGTTGGTGAACCACGATGAGGCCCTTCCCGACCGACAGCCGGTTCTGGCGATTGAATCTTTCGCCTTGCCTGCCGCGGGTTCGGATTCGCGGTTTTGACGGTCAGGATCTAAAACCGGGCGAGCGTTCAACAAATGCACTTCAAATCCGTGGAGCGTCCCCACTATGTGGCCAGGAATAACACCCTTTGAAGCTTTTTTTTGGGGAACGGCAATCATCGCCACCCTGCTTTTGCTTTTCAAACTCTTCCTCGGGGACATCTTCGACGACCTCAGTGAGGCGACGGAGGGCGAGTTTCTCTCGCTCAACGCCGTATTGGTCGCGCTCAAGGCGATGGGCTGGATCGGGGTCATCTGCCTGCAACTGACTCAATTCTCGCGCCTTGCCGTTGTCGCGGTCGCGTTGGGATCGGGCGCGTTGACTTTTGTCGCGGCGACGCTGCTGGTCAAACGCATGAAAAGGCTCGAATCAGACGGCACGCTCGTTCTCTCCAACGCCGTCGGTCTCGTCGGAACGGTCTATCTGACCATTCCGGCTTCCGGCGAAGGGCGGGGGCAGGTGCAGATCGACGTTCAGGGACGGCGGGCGACCGTCGACGCCCAAACGACCGGCCCCGTCCTGCCCACCGGCGACAAAGTCTTCGTCTACGACGTGGAAGGCTCGACGCTGCTGGTCGTCCACGAAAATGAAATGAACGCCTCGACCGTCAGGAAAAACCTTTCCTGAAAAAAGGAGACCCATGTTCGAATCCATTCCCCTCATCGGCGCCGTCATCGGCATCACCGGCGCGGCCCTGCTGATTCTCGCGTCCGTCGCCATCAAACAGTACAAACGCTGCCCCTCAAACCGGATTCTGGTGATTTTCGGGAAGGTCAGCGGGGGCAAAAGCGCCCGGTGCATTCACGGCGGCGGGGCGTTCGTGATTCCCCTGATTCAGGACGCGCTCTTCATGAGCCTCCAGCCGATGCCCATCGAGATCAACCTTACCGGCGCGCTGTCGAAACAGAACATCCGCGTCAACGTGCCGAGCACCTTCACGGTCGCGATTTCGACCGATTCGGCCATCATGCTCAACGCCGCCGAACGCCTGCTCGGGTTGACCGAGGAGCAGATCAAGGAACAGGCGAAGGACATCATTCTCGGCCAGTTGCGGCTGGTCATCGCGACGCTGACCATCGAGGAAATCAACAAGGATCGCGAACTGTTCCTCAAGCAGGTCAACGACAACGTGGCGACCGAACTGCACAAGGTCGGGTTGCAGCTCATCAACGTCAACATCAAGGACATTACCGACGAATCGGGCTACATCGAAGCCATCGGAAAGAAATCCGCCGCCGAGGCCATCAACAAGGCCAAGGTCGAAGTCGCCCAGCAGGAACGTTTCGGAGCGGTCGGCGAAGCCCGCGCCACTCGTGAGCGGACGGTCGAAGTCGCGCTCGAAAACACCGAAACCGAGAAGGGGCAGAAGGAAGCGGAACGCAACAAGCGGATTGCCACTGCGCAGTACGAATCTGAGGCCGCCATTTCGGAAGCCAAGACGCTGCGCGACAAGGATGTCCAGATCGCGGGCGAACGCGCCGAATCCGAGGTCGGCCTGAAGCGGGCCGACGCCCAGAAGCGCATCTCGGTCGCCGAACTCGAAGCCCAGACGACGACGCAGGAAAACCTCGCGCGGGCGCAGGTGGTCGAATCGAACGCCTCGCTCGCCGAACGCAACGCCACCGCCAACCAGCGCGCCGAGGTCGCCAACGCGCTGGCCGAAAAGGAAATCCTGCGCGCCCAGCGCGAACGCGAAACGGCGCGACTCGAAAAGGAAGAACTGGTTCAGGAAGAAATCAACAAGCTCAAGATTCAGGTCGAGGCCGACGCCGAAGCCGAACGCATCCGCCGGGTCGCGCAGGGCGAGGCCGACGCGATTCTCCTGAAGTACAAGGCGGACGCCGAAGGGTTGCGGCAACTACTTCAGGCCAAGGCCGAAGGGTACGAACACATCATTCGCGCCTGCGGCGACAATCCGAACATGGCCGCCACGCTGCTGTTGCTCGAAAAATTGGAAGTCATTGTCGAGAAGCAGGTCGAGGCGATTTCGAACCTCAAGATCGACAAGATCACGGTGTGGGATTCAGGCTCGAACGGCGAGGGAAGCTCGACCTCCAATTTCCTGCGCAGCCTGGTTTCGTCGCTGCCGCCGTTGCAGGAAATCGCACGGCAGGCAGGCATTGAGCTACCAAGCTATCTTGGGACAATCAGTGAGTCCACTGGTGCTGCCCGTGAAGTTACGACTCATCCCTGAACTGACCGGGATTGGGACACACGACGAGCCCAAACAATTTCTCGTCAAACTGAAAAAAGCAGTTTTCGACTTTTGGAGGAACGATACAACAGGCCAATCAGACGGTCGGTTTGACTCAGGATTTCATCAAGCTTCTCATCATCAATATTTTCCGGACGAATGTTTTTCAAAGCCAGATGAATCTGCTTCAACTGCTCGTAGAACAGGTAGCGACCATCACCGACCTCGATCATCTCGTCCGCCGCGGCATCCGCGAATTCGAGGTCGTCATTAAACGGCTTGATGAGGGCGGTCACCCGGCGGCGGAGATCGGCTTGAGACGCGGCCAAGCGTGTATGAAGAATCAGCGTTTCCTGCCTGACGCGGCGGGCATCGCGGGCATTGACCCCAAGATTCTCAGGTGTCAGCCGGGCAAGCTGGGCGGCTTCGAGCAGATTGATTTTCCCCTCGGCGAGGGCTTCGCCAACGTCAGCCGGATAACGCAGAATCGGCAGGTAGAACCCCACGAATGACGCCACGGACAAGTTTGGTCGTCCGGCCTTTTCGAGCGCCGACCGGAGCGTACGATCCACCGCAAGGAGGTCCTCCCGGTTGAATTTGGCAGGACGCCCGCCGGGTTTGTCGCTTGCCCGATACCGGCCGACGTGCCGGACGGCGTTGAGCAGTGTGAAGACTTTCCGGTCCGTCGCCGGAATTGGAACGGGGCTGATTTCCCGCAGCGTGTCGAGAACGCGCCGTACACCGGCAGGGGAGGCGATTGGATCGGAGATTCTTGGGCGTCGTTTCATGGCGCGCTCAGTTTTATGTCATTTTTTCAATTTGGACTGGTTTCCGATCAGTGGAGACCGGTTCGGCTCTTTCAAAATACATCGGATAGGTAAATCGCCGCCACTTTTCATTTTAGCCAGCGCAAATCTGACATTTATGCAGGCTTGACAAAAAACGTAAATTCTCTGTTATTTCTCCCCGGCCATGCGGCGGCGGGGCCGAAAATCAGACCGTGGACCAGTCGAGGGGGATGAATTCGGAGATTTTGGCGAAATCCTTGGCGTTGACCGTCAGAAGCTTGAGGCCGCGCCGGGCGACGCTTGCCGCAAGCAGGGTGTCGTTGGTAAGCCGGGTGCGACCGATCAATTCGTAGCCGTACTTCTCGCCGATCTTGCCAAGAACGTTCCCGGCCAGTGTCCAGTCCGAAAGAATCGGCACAAGTAGACGCCCGATCTTGTCGAACTCATGCTCGAACTTTCCCAGCTTCTTTCGCAAGGCCGGGTCAGCCCCGGCGTAGAGTTCTTCCAACACGACCGCGCTCAACCAGAGCGGAGACTGGACCGAGAAACGTCGCTGCCTGAGCAGGGCGAGGTTCCCGCCACGGATTGCGGTGATGTAAACCGATGTATCGAGGACGGTTCCGGCCACCTACGCCTCCAGGTTACCGAACACGTCACGAATCGAACCTTCGCCCTTCAGGAGGCGCTCGTGTGCCTTCAGCGCCGCCGTCGCGCGTTCGTGTTCGCCGATCAATGCATCAAGGGCACGCTCGATGGTCTCGGTCTCGGTGGGGGCGCCGAGAAGTTTCTGGGCACGGTGAATTTTGGTCTCGTCCAACACGAAGTGTTTGTTGCGCTTGACTGTTTTCTTGATCGGGGTCGGCATCCAGGTGTTCTCCGTTCTCCGGAATGTACAAAGGGTATCAGACTTTGTACATTTCCGAAATCCCTCGGGAAGGAATCAAAACCATGACGGCATTGGCGAAAATTGACCAACCGGACGTGGGGGTGGAAGCGGCGGTTGCCGTTTGGGCGGAAGCGACCACGTCAACCGGCCTCGCCCGCCAGGCCGACATCCGGCGCGAAAAACGGCGATCCGTCGAGGCATTCTTCAACCTCGTCAAGGTCGGTCCCGGTGAAGTGACGCCACAGGACGTTCAGACCTGGCTTCGCGAGATGGCGAAGCAGGGTCTGAAACCGACGACCGTTTACGCGCGGGCGTGCCATCTGTCGTCGTTCTTCCAGTGGGCGATGCGCGAAACCGCCCTCGGACAGACGCTGCGGGGCAATCCCGTCCGGTACGCCATGCCGAAAGCGCCGAAGCCGTACCAGAGCCGAAGCACGAAATCCCTCACCGATGAGCAGGTCGTCAAGCTCCTGAAGGTTGTCCGCGACCGCGCGGCGGAAGCCGATCCGGTCGGGAAACGCGACTACGCGCTCCTGCTGATGTTCTTCGCGACGGGGCTGCGGCGGCAGGAAGTGCTTTCGCTCAAGGGAAAGGACATCGAGATCGAGGACGACACGATGTACGTCCGGACCAAAGTGAAGGGCGGCGACTACCAGCGCCGAGAAGTGGCCGACCCGTCGGTGCGCGAGGCCCTGGAGGAATACCTTCGGACGGCCCGGCGGTTGTCGATCCTCAAGAAAGACGGCCCGCTCTGGACGCGCCATGACCGCGCGGGCAAGCCGGGACTCCCCCTCGCCCCGTGGTCTTTCGTCGAGAACCTGAAGAAGTACGCTCTTGAGGCCGGCATCGGCGACATTCACCTGCACCAGACCCGCCACACGTTCGCCCGGATGGTATCGGAGATGAGCGGCAGCCTGAGCGAAACTCAGGACGCCCTCGGCCATCGCAACCAGACCACGACCCGTGTCTACGTTCAGCGGATCGCCATCAAACGCGACCGTCACAGTCGCAGAATCCTTGAGCGCTTGAGTCCGGACGAAAAGTAGGCGATGAATATGGAGACACCAACAGATACCTGAGCAGGAAGGGATGCCAACTCTTTGAAAACAAAGCTTGTAAAGGTCACCCCAAAACTCGCCGCTCAATGGCTTGCGACCAATTATTCCAACCGCCCGGTCAGCCGCGCCTTTGTCGACGAACTGTCACGGTCATTGCGTTCCGGCACTTTTCAAACAACTCATCAGGGAATTGCCTTTGATGAACAGGGACGACTCCGGGATGGACAACACCGGCTGACCGCCATCGTCGAAACCGGGATCACCATCGAACTCCTCGTCACTACGGGTTTGACCGAGAAGGAATTGCTTGCCATCGACGACGGACGACGGCGCACAACCCATCAGGTTTTGACGATGGTCGATGCCAGCGCCTCCTTCTTTTCCTCCGCCATCACCAAGGAGATGTTGATCGGGGGCCATCACCTGGCCACCCGCTCGAAACCGGTCAAACCGGGGCGACAGGAACTCATCGAATTCTTCAACGCTCACGCCCCGGCCATCGGGTTCGCGGAAAAACTTTTCGGTAAGCCGTCTTCCGGATTTCAGATCGGATACATCGGAGCGGTGATCGCCCGTGCCTGGTACTCGGCTGATCACGAACGACTCGAACATTTTGCAACTGTCCTCGTCACCGGATTTCCGCAACCAGGCGACGAAGCAATCATTCGGCTGCGGAATCACGTTTTGAAGGCGCGAAGGGAGAAGATTCGGAATCGGGGTTTTCGAGACGAAATCTACGCCAAGACAGAGCGAACGCTGGCTGACTGGCTCGGAGGTGTTGAATCCCAGCGTCTTGAATCCACACGGGAGGAACTTTTCGCGATTCCGCCACTGAGTAGTGACCTGATCTCTGATTAGGGGTTGGGACAGTCCCCAAATGTCCTAATGGTGTGTTTTTTCACGGGTTTTGGACGAAAAACTCTCTAATGGTGTGTTTTTTCGTCATTACTGGGCGAACCCCCAAGTGTCGGGGCCTTGCTCCAAACGAGAATTGTCATTCCGGAACAGACACAACCCAATAAAAGCAAAAGCGTCGGGAGAAACCATTCACTTTCAAGGATGGCCTTTTTCTCGATTTTCAAACCGGTGGCTTTCCAGAGAGCGATACACCATAAGAAGCAAGCCAGGCTGACCCAGAAATTGATTTTGATGATGAACAATAAAAGCCCCATTCGAACCTCCTTTGTCTTTCTTTACCTCTCTCCCTCCATGACCGTCGCCATGAAGTCCTCGAAGAGCTCCCGGTTGTTCCGGACCGAATTTCCGAAAATGCAGATCACCTTTTCCGCGATGTAGTCGGCGTTCATGGGGGAAACGGGGAGTCCTCCCGATGCGTGAATGTGGCAGGCGGTGAAATCGACGCCTTCGAAGAGCGCCTGTTCGCACATCCGGATGTACTCGTTCAGGATGCCGGTCCACTCGATGAAGGGATGATTTCGGACGCCGACGGCGGAGAAGTAGAACCGCGACACGATCTCGGACATCGTTGAGATCATGCCTTCGAGTTCCAGACGGCGGGCGTCGTCGAGGCCCGCCGGCGCGCTGGAAGGGCGGATCTCGACCGGTCCGTTCGGGACGGTGGCCAGAATCGCCCGTTCGAGGTCCTCGATGCGCTTGCCGAGCGCCGTCGCCTTGTCCTCCCAGAACATCCAGTCCCCGGTGGCAGCTCTCTCCTGGGGATCGTCCGGATGAATCTCGAAATGGCGGTCGCGGGCTTCAGCCGCGCGCGCCTGGTAGACGGCCAGCTCCGTTTTCCATTCTGCAACCAGTTCGAAAATGCCCACCTGCTTCATCGGCTTTCCTCAACTTTCCCTATGACCCACTGATTCGTCTTGAGAAACAGACATGGACGCCCGTTGGGCCAGAGGGGCGGCATTGCCTCGATCCAGTACCGGTGAATCCGGACCGCCGTATCCAGCCGATTCCGATCCAGTCGGAAGGAATGCGTTTGCTCGAAATCCACGCCGATTTGCTTGAGGGCTTCCATGGGCTCCACCCGAGGCGGAACGACGGCCACGACCCGGCCAACCGATTCCCGCCCTTCAAACCCTTCGGCCTGGGCATGGAATCGTACCCGGTCGCCGATGGCGAACAGGCACTTGTCGAAGCGGTCCTGAACGGGCTTTCCGTTCTTCAGAGCTTCCTCGCCGGCGGCGACGGGTTCAAACCAGCTCGCGGGGCAGTACCGGGGCTTCCCGTCGATTTTGACGAGGACCTCGCCGGGTCGGGGAACGGCCTGGACGACGACGCGCAGCTCGCGGGAGAGACCGGCGGCCGCAATTCCCTTCTCCGATGCCTTCAGCACCTGATCGACTTTGAATTCCACCTTTCCACCCCCTCCGAGACTGACTCCGATGCAGTACCGCCCCTCGCTTTTTTGTGAAACCACTTCTGTTTCGCACTCGCCGGCATTGTACCGTTGGCGCCGAAAAGAACCTTCCAGGAATCAAACCGGCATTGCTTCCAGGTGGTTTCGACGATTTTCACCAAACTCATCGAGGGATTCCGACCGACCCTCGAAAACAATTCTGTCCAAATCGTAGGCGTTCAGGTCGGGGTTCATCTCAAAACGCTGAAAGATCCGCTCGAACGCGGATCGGATTTCGTCGAGTGTGGGCTCGAAAGCGAAATCAGTGCCGATCGAAACCCAGACTTCCGCGGAATCACTCGAACGTGCTCTTTCATCGTCGGTCATCAACCGATGTGGATGCCACATGTCGAAAACGACCAACGCTCCCGAAGGTTGATCGACCCGCGGGCCGTCCTCCAGTTCGACGCGGCTGCAATGGGGATCGACGAGCGGAATCAGCACTGTGAATCGGAGTGGGTCGAACGCCTCGTCGTCGTGCCAGTCGCACCAGGAGAGCGTCGAGATGAAATTCCCGGCGACCTCGATGGCCGGTATCGTTCCGAGGGAGAGCGAACGGCGGTGTCGCGCGCGCGTGGAGGTTGCGATGGATTGCGCCCGTTCCCGGATATGGGGCGGGATACTGATCCCGTGTTCGTCTTCGCTGTAAACCCGGATGAGCATTCCCTGCTTCCTTTGAAGGCCCCCATTCTGGCCCGGACTCCGTTGAAAGATGAATGGCCCAATTTCGAACCTTTCGTGTTCGTGGGCCTTAGCGGCTAAAAATGCGCGTTTTCTGCCGCCAAGCCGGTTCTTAACAGCGAAAAATGTTCCATTGCTAGCTCCCGGCCATTTCAGGTGGCGGCTTGCTTCGATTTTCTTAGCGTTGTTTTTTTCTCCAAAACTGCCGCGCGGCACGTTTGCCGCCGCCGCGCGGTGACGGTCTCAGCTTTGTCACCTCTCTGCGTGTTAATTTACATTATCACACAGT
>JBDRAL010000111.1:0-26955 GCA_039793685.1 Blastocatellia bacterium NZW_1522 | reverse complement strand
TCTCACATCCAGAGGCGCTGAACCCTCCGTAGTGTCCCGTGTTGCAGCGCGTCCCCCGGAAATTCCCCCGCGGTTTTAAGGAGTAGATATGTCGGACGTATCCCCAGTGGATCAGGGTAAACGTACGCTGATGGGTCTCGGTACGCTTGCCATCGGCGCGATCATCGGCGGACCGATGGCCTTTACGGCGTTTCAGTTCGCGGTCGGCAACGCCATCAAGAAGGGCGGCGGCGAAGGCGGTGAAAAGAAGTGGATCGAAATCGGTTCGCTCAACGATTTTCCGGATGGAACGCCGGTTCAGAAAAAGATTTCGATTGAAACGGTGGACGGCTGGGTCAAGTCATCTTCCGATGAAGCCGTCTGGGTTGTGCGTCAGGGAGATAAAATCCTGACGTTCACGGCGACCTGCCCGCACCTCGGCTGCAAGGTGAACTGGGTTCCCGACCAGAATCAGTATTTCTGCCCCTGCCACAACAGCTATTTCGAAAAGACCGGTGACAAGAAGCCGGGTTCGGCGGCGGCGCGCGGGCTTGATTCGCTCGAAAACCAGATTGCCAACGGCAAGGTGTCGGTCGTGTTCAAGCGGTACAAGGGCGTCACCGACAAGAAGGAAGAATTCGCGTAATCCGGTCGCGCGCTTCCGCCCCCCGGCGTCGAAGCGACACGGATTCGTTTTCCCGAGAAAGTCAAAGAAAGGTTGATTCTTATGGCATCACCAGCGATTCCGGTTCCGGGTGGCGTGGCCGGAAAAATCTACGACTGGTTGGACGAACGCGCCGGGGTAAGCGAGCTGTTGCACGAACTGCTCGACGAACCGATTCCGGGCGGCACCAAATACGCCTACGCGTTCGGAAGCGCACTGATCTTCATCTTCGTCATGCAGTGCATCACGGGCGTTTTCCTCGCGATGTACTACGTTCCGAGCGCGGAAGACGCGCACAAGTCGGTTGAATACATCATGAAGGTCGTCCCGATGGGAGCTTTCATGCGCGGCATGCACCACTACGGTTCGAGCGCGATGGTCATTATGGTGGTGTGCCACATTCTCCAGATCGTCATCTGGGGGGCGTACAAGAACAAACGCGAAGTCCTCTGGCTCGTCGGGGCCGGGTTGTTCCAGTTGGTGCTGGTCTTCTCGCTGTCCGGTTACCTGCTGCCGTGGGACATGAAAGCTTACTACGGCACGGTGGTCACGGTCGGTATCGCCAGCGAAGTGCCGGTGCTGGGCGACATGATCAAGCGCATCATCATCGGCGGCACGGCCTTCGGGACGATCACCATTTCGCGCTTTTTCATGGTCCACGTCTTTCTGCTTCCCGCGCTGACGGCGGGCGGCATCGGCGCGCACCTCTACCTGTTCCGGAAGGCCAAACCCGCTGGTCCGTTCAACATGTCCGAACAGGAAGCGTCGTTCAACGTCGAACCCTTCTGGCCGGGACAGGTCTTCAAGGATGCCGTCTTCTCGCTGCTGGTGTTCGGCGTGATGGCCTACCTCGCGTGGAACATTCCGGCCCCGCTGGAGCCGAAGGTTGACCCGTCGGCCACGCAGTATGTCGCGCGGCCCGAATGGTACTTCCTCTTCCTGTTCCAATTGCTGAAGTATTTCCCCGGAAGCACGGCCATCATCGGTTCGCTCATCATTCCGGGCGTGGTCATGACGATCATCACGTTCCTGCCGTTCATCGACCGGGGACCTGAAAAGCATCCGTTGAAGCGGCCGTTCATCATGGCCGGGATCCTTGCCCTGTTCGCCGTCATCGGCATTCTTCACTTCGCCGCCAAGAGCGATGACAAGAAGAACTTCGGCAAACAGCTTGAGACTCAGGAAGAGGAAGGCAAGAAATTCCTCAAGGAGCCGTTCGAGCCGAAGGACACGAGCGCCAAGGCGGCCGTGGCTGCCGAACCCGCTCCAGCGGCTTTTGCCCAGTGCGCTGGCTGCCACGGCGAAACGGGCGCGGGCGGTCCCGCCGGTCCGAAACTCGTCGGCGTCGGCAAGAAGCGCAGCAAGGAAGAAATCGTCGCCCTGATCGGCAATCCGGCGCAGTACAACGCGCCGAAAATGCCCCCGCTGGCACAGGTTCCCGAAGCCGACCGGGCGAAGATCGCCGAGTGGCTGCACAAACTCAAATAGGTTTCAGGTGTCAGGTATCGGGTTTCAGGTGAAGACGAACAATGGGGCGGTTCGACAACGTCCAGACGCTTTTCCTGAAACCCGACACCCGAAACCCTTGACCTTTGTCTTGCGGGCATTTCCCCCGATGACTATAAACAATGCGTCCGGAATGACTTCCGGGCGCATTCTTCGTTTCGGGCGAGTTTGTTCATGCCGAACGCCGGGCAGGGGATGTTTTTTCGCGCCACGCGCCGTCTGGGGCGCTGGTTTCCGCTGTTCGCCCTCGGAACGCTCTTTCTGTTGTTGATCGGGGGGCGGTTCTATTCGTCCCGGGCAACCTCCGACCATCCGGATGCCCACCGGGCCACGGTTTCCTCTGAAGCGAAGGGGATTCGGGTCGGGGAAACGGTCCCGGACTTCGCGCTGGTCGATCTCGACAACAAGGTGCGGCGGCTTTCCGGATACGCCGGGAAGACCGTCGTCATCGTCACGGTGGGATTGAAATGTCCCTGTGTGGAATCCTACCGGGGACGCTTGAACGATCTTGCCGCGGCGTACGCCGCCCGTGGCGTGGTTTTCATCGGATTCAACCCGAACGCGAATGAAACCCACGAACAGGTACTGGCCAATCGTACCGCCCGACCCTTCAACTTTCCCATCGGGTGCGACAATCAGCAGGCAATTGCCGATTTGCTTGGCGCAACCCACATGACCGAAGTGTTCCTCATTGATGGGAACGGCATTCTTCGCTATCGTGGGCGCATTGACGACAACACATATCATCCGCAATCGGTGACCCGGAGGGACCTGAAAGACGCGCTTGACGCCGTCCTTTCCGGTCGGTCGGTTCCGGTGAAGTCGGAACCGGCAATCGGTTGTGTCATCGTTCGGGACCCGGCGGGTGAATCCTGACCGGAATCGTTTGATCGTTCACCACCCTGAAACCAAAACCGGTCCAAAGGGCCAGGCCAGAACATGTCCGAACTGTTTTCCTCGGAGCGGTTTCGTGCGTTCAGCAAGGTGTTGCTGGAATTGCAGGGGCGCGTGTTGCGGAATCACGAGGAGTTGCCGCTGGTTCTGGAACAGATGACCGAGGTGGTGGCCGACACGCTCAGAATCGAGCGGGTCGGGGTCTGGCTCTACGACCAGAACCGTTTCAAGATCAAATGTCTGGACGTCTTCGACTCGATTCATCGGCTTCATACCAAAAGCATCGAGCTTTTCCGCGACAAGTATCCCCGCTACTTCCGGGCGCTTGAAGAGGAACGGATCATCACGGCTCACGAAGCCCGGGAAGACCCGCGGACCTCCGAATTTCTGAGCGGGTATCTGCAACCGCTCGGCATCGTTTCGATGCTCGACGCACCGGTTCATCTCGACGGGAAAATGGTCGGCGTCGTGTGCCACGAACACATCGGCGAGCCGCGCTACTGGACGCCCGAGGAGGAAATGTTCTGCGCCTCGGTCGGCGACGCGGTGGCGATGGTGATCCAGACGGCCGAATTGCGCCGGATGGAATCCGCCCTGCGTGAAAGTCAGCATCGCCGCATCACGGATTTGCGGAGGGTACTCGACAGCGTCCGCCTGATGAGTTTTCAACGTGACCTCGCGACCGTTCTGGAGCGCATCGCCGAGGAAAGCGCGCTGATTCTCGAAGCCGAACCGGGGGGAATCGGACTGATCCGGAATGAGGAAATCGTCTATTTCGACCGGCTCTGGGTAAATGGAGCGTGGAAATCGGCCTCGTACGGCTATCAGGTCGGGGAAGGCATCGCCGGAAAAGTGGCGGCTTCCCGAAAACCGATCATCGTCAACGACCCGCTTTCGAATCCCGACGCCGTGTTCCCCGTGGCGCTCACGGAATATTACTCCGGGGGCTTCATGGACGTCCCGATTCTCGATGCCGGCGGAACGGTGGTGGGGATTCTCGAGATTCGCCGACCCCCCGGGCGTCCACCCTTCACCGAAGTCGATTGCGGACTCATCGAAGCACTGGCGAATCAGGCGGCTGTGGCGATCCACAACGCCTCCCTTTACCGGGAAGTCGAAGAAAAAAACACGTCACTCCTCGAAAAGAACCTCGAACTTGAGGAAATGAACTTCCGCCTCGAAGAATCCCGGCTGGAACTTCAGAAACTTTATGAAAAGGAACAGGAAGTCACCCAGGGGTTGCGCGAGCTGAACCAGATGAAGACAAACTTCCTGGTCGTCGCGTCGCACGAGATCCGGACTCCGCTGACCGTCCTCCAGGGACACAACGAAACGCTGCTCGAAGGCTTTCTGGGCGAGCTGAACGCCGGCCAGTGGACCTCGCTCGACGTATGCCGAAAGATGATCCTGCGGCTCGGGCAGACCATGGACGACATTCTTGAGTTGACCAAGTTCACGGAACGAAAGGTTGTCCTGAAGCGAAAGCGGCTGGATTTCAACTGGGTGTTCCGCTATGTGATGTTCAAGGCCATGCCTTTCATCGAAAAGCGCAACCTCAACATCTCGTGGGAAACCGAGCCTTCGTTGTTCGGCTTCGGAGACCGGGGAAAGTTGGAACTCGCCTTTTACAACATCATCGAAAATGCCGTGAAGTTCACCCCCGATGGCGGGTGGATCTTCATTGATATGGAACGCGTCCCCGGCGGGCTTTCCGTGAAGTTGCGCGATACCGGCATCGGCATCCCCGAAGATGAAATCGAGCGGATTTTCGACATGTTCTACACCTCGGCCGACACCTCGCGGCATTCATCGGGAAGTTATGAATTCTCGGCCCGCGGGACCGGCCTCGGTCTGACCATCACGAAAAGCTACATCGAAGCCCACGGCGGCACGATTTCAGCTTTTTCGGATGGTCCGGGAACGGGAACCACCATCGCCGTTTTCCTTCCTGATGCGGTTCCCGGGGGGGAGGGGGGATTGGTGGGGGGCGATTGTTGAAGTTGGCTGTTGGTTTCGAAGGATTGGAAAAGTAGGTTGGTTTCGGCACACCCCTGTTCGATTGAAACCCGCTTTTTTACAATTCCGGAGATTCCTCCAATGCCGAGTATGTCAGCCGTCGCACAGAAGCTTTCGGTTGAAGTCGAGTTCAAGGCACTTCCTTCGCCGCCGATTTCACCGAGTCCCTCGCCGGAAGGCACCATCGGAAAAGACATCGTCCCGCCTGTTTACGCACAGGTTCAGCACGACACCTGGAAAACGCTTTTTGCGCGTCAATCCCAACTCCTGGAAGGCCGCGTCTGCGACGAATACATCGAAGGCCGCGACGTGCTGGATTACGAACCCGACCGCGTACCGAGTCTGGCCGACCTGAGCGAAAAAATGCGCGCCCGTACCGGCTGGCAGTCGGTGCGCGTCAACGGCTATGTGCCCGAGCCGGTGTTTTTCTCGCTCCTGAATCAAAAACTTTTTCCCTGCACCGATTTCATCCGCCATCCGAGCGAACTCGAATACACGCCCGCGCCGGATATGTTTCACGACCTCATCGGCCACCTGCCGATGATCACCAATCCGCGCTTCGCGTCGTTTTTTCACCTTTTCGGTCAGGCGGGAATGAACGCCCACAATGAAGATGAGGTGAAATGGCTCGGGGCGATTTACTGGTACACCGTGGAATTCGGTCTCATCAACCCGACCGCCCACCACGGCGCCGACCGCGATCCGAAACAGACGAAAATCTACGGCGCGGGAATCAGTTCCTCGGTCGGCGAAATCGAATACTCGCTGTCGGATACGGTGAAGAAAGTTCCGTTCGACATTGACGCGGTGGCCCACACGCCGGTTGAAATCCACCACATGCAGGAACAGTTGTTCGAAATCGAGTCCTTCGATGAACTCGAACGCGAGTTCAAACGCTGGGCGACGGAAAAGAACCTTCTCCCCGCGTAGAAAATTCGTTCAGAAACGATAAAACGCCGCGTGACGGACTTCCGTGACGCGGCGTTTTTGTCTTTTCCGGGCTTCAATCCACCACGAGTCGAACTTTCATTCGTTCAAACCAGTTGTTGTCGGGCCACTCGTGCCCGCCGCCGTGCGCGTTGTAATTGATCGTCAGTTCCTCGCCTTCCGCAATGTCGCGAACGGCAATGAACCGCATCGCGGGCAGGTCGGCGTCCGCCTCGTAGCGCAGATTGGCCGGATTGGCATGGTTGTAGAGACTGCCGTACCCCAGCGCGATGGCCTGCCGGTCGTCTTTCTGTCCGACGAGCCAGTTCCAGTTGAAGATGACGTGCTTGATCGGTTTTGGAACGCCGACGAAATCCTTCATCGCAAAAAGAAGGACCGGCGCAACCTCGACCACTTCGCCCGCGCCGAACGCCCGCCCCGCAAAGACGCCGCGACCTTTCGCGGTGCCGGTGTCCTTGACGTAGGAATCGGGAGGGGTGATTTGAATTGGTTGCAGTTCTACGGCGTCATTCATTTCCCATTTTTGAACTGAAATCAGTTTGCGGATAATCAAAGGGAGGTCATTTGAATAATTTTTGGTGGATCGTCGTGGAAGCAGTAACCCCAGAGACAGGGAGCGTAAAAATTGGGAAATTTCTCGGTCGCCTGAATCAGCCGTTCGATCACCCGCCAGAAAAGGATGACCAGATTTCCGTTCAAGTATTTGTTGGCAAAGTCATAGTGCTTTTCCTGAAAGCCTTCATTTGCCGCGAAATGAGCCCATTCATTGAACCCAAGGTCCACAAAACAGGGAAATTTGAAGTCACTCGGCCAGTTACAAAAAGGAAGACCGCCAATAAGACCGGTTGAAGCCGCTGCTTGGTTCCAATCCTTGCCATACTCCAAATTTGCTTTTTTTACCTTTTCAACATCACGTTGTAGCCATTCCCGAGCGAAGGCAATCGAGTTTGAACGGGTGTCGATACTCAACCAAAGTCCGCCGAAACCGGGGTTGGCATCAAACATCACATAACAAATCTGATCATCGACAAGTTGCGCGGAGATTTGTTCCAGGGCCTCAAGAGATTCGTCGAAGACAATATCCTCAACCTCGCTCCACGGGGTGAGGAGGGCAAGCGCTTGAGGGTCGAGAAACTTATTCGGGTGTTCGTAGTAATTGGACATTCCCTTGTTTCTATACGTCGCCTTGGCGCGTGGCTGGAGACAGCCCTTCCTGACGGTCGGGCTGCCGTTTCTGCCTTTACGCCGCCTTGGCGTCGTCGTCCTTCGGTTCGGGCAGTAACGCCTTGATTTCACGGACGATCCGCTGCACGTCTTCCTGGTCCTTCATCGCGAACATGATCAACTGATAGCCGTTGTAGATGCAGACCATCCCGTTGCCGAAGAGCCAGACCGTTTCCAGAACCGGATTTCCGCCGAGGATGATGCTGATCGGGAAACCGACGATGCGACCCGGCGAGAAGATTTCCGCCCAGAGTTTTGTCCCGAGCGCGATGTTGAACGCGCCCAGCACCGGGGCACCCACGAGCTTGGCAACCTTTCGT
The DNA here is from genome assembly GCA_039793685.1 of Blastocatellia bacterium NZW_1522. Classification (GTDB taxonomy): domain Bacteria; phylum Acidobacteriota; class Blastocatellia; order Chloracidobacteriales; family Chloracidobacteriaceae; genus JAAFHI01. The sequence goes on along the minus strand of JBDRAL010000111.1, from coordinate 19,404 downwards.
TGAAACCGGACGCGCTCACGTTCCGCTTCCGTCAGTTTGCCCTCCGCAATCAGCCGTTCCTGATCCTTGAGATAGGAGAAGAACTTTTCAGTGAGCTTCTTGGTCGCCCACGTCGGCAGGGCATTGTGGAACAGCCAGTGACGCGATTCGCCGAAAACCACCCGGTCGAGGTCGGGGAACGCCGAACCGAGCCGGATGCCGGCCACGAGCGACAAACCGATGATGGCCGACTTGCCGGGATTGGCGACGACCCATTCCTGCGCGCGCTTCACGCCGCTCGCGGTCGCGCCGGTGGCCTTCGCGGCCTGCGCGCCGAAATTGTAGGCGTCTTCCGCTTTGGCGTAATACTTCCCGGCCTTTTCGCGTACGGCGTCGATCGTTTCGCCTGCCTTGCCCACCACATCCGAGGCAATCCCCGCCACGTCGGCCCCGGTTTTCAGGGTTTCCGTACCGACCTTGACGGCCTTTTCGGCGGCGTTCTTGAGGTTGTCGGTGACCTTGTGTTCGTCGTCCACGCGCTTGATTTCGTCGCGGACGGTCGTGACGACTTCTTCCAGCGGTTTGGTGACGGAGTCGGGCAGCCGGTCGGAAACTTCCTTCGTGACGTCCTTCGCCGCATCCTTGACGGTATCGGACGCCGATTTGACCGTATCCGAGGCCGTTTCAACGACTTTTCCGCCGATGTCGATGACGCCGCCCGCGACTTTTTCGGCGGCTTTCACCGTTTCGGAAACGGTTTCGCTGATGCCGTACTGCTGGTCGAACTCCTGCGCCTTCTCGCGGATTTTTTTCCGCCATTCGCTGAATTTGTCGAGTGAATCGGACATACGTCACCGCCTTTCTTTTGCGGGGGCTACGAATTTACCGGGCGAGTTGTTCAAATCTGACGGTTTGCCTTCATTTCCGCCTTGATTCATACCGGATCGAAACCGGTTCGACCGAAAAAAATCCGGTCGGCACGTTGACGAGGTCAATAACCATTTGCCCGGAAGGTTTTTCAGCCATAACGGTAGTGTTCACAGAACTCGCCGTAATGGCGCGAGGTCCGGTCCATTCCAGGTTCTTGCCGCGGGCTTCGCCGGGAAGGTTGATGTATTGGTCGGTCAGCCGTTCACCGAAGGGAAGTACGGTGGCTTCCATATCGGGACCGCCGAACGCACCGCAATCCCTTTCAAATAAAACGATTTTTAGCTTTCCGTCCGGCGAAGGGGTTTCCTTGAAGACTTTGTATCCGCAGGGTTCAGGGAGAAATACCGACATCGCCAAACCGTAAAAACCGAAACAGGCGAGAATTCCGCTCACGCCGACAAAGAGAACAATCGGCCACCTGATGGGGAATTCCTGTTGTTTGAACATCCGGCTACCTCTTGAACATCACTGCCGTCGCGCCGAAGGTGACGGCGGCGTTTTTCAGCCCCTTCACTTCGATTTTTTCGTCGTTGATCTTCAACGTGAACCCGCCCTTGGCGCTGAAACTGAACTCGTTTCCGGCGGGCAGCCGCAGCGACAGCCCCGCGCCGGAGCAATCGAACCCGCAGGCGAAAGTGTCGCCGGTTTTGGTGATAAGTGCCTTGTTCTGGCCGCAGGCAAGTTCAAGGTTGGTTTTCTGGTACTTCACCTTGGCGTTGGCATCGGTCACCTGCGCGTTGAGATCTGCGCGCAGAACCGGCTGAAACGCGGTGTGAAAATACTTCTCGCGGTAGTCGGGGTGGCTGAACACGAGTTCGAAATCGTTCATTTCCCGCCCGGCTTTCACCTCAAGGGTGTAGTAACCCTCGGCGTCGGTGAAGGTTTTGTATTCGTCGTATTTGGTACGAACCGTGACCAGCGCGTTGTTGAGCGGCTGTTTGTTTTGAGATTCAACCACGCGGCCCTGAATCGTCACCGATGCCGCCGAGTCAAAGGAAAACTGTGCGCTGGCCGTGCCGACCGCTCCCGCCGCAACAAAACCGGCGATGAACAGGGAAAGAATGACGAGACGCTTGAAAAATTGAAGCGACAACAACATCGAGCCTCCGGAAAGAAAATGAATTCTGGGCAAGAATAGGAAAATTCGGTTGGATTCGCGACCCCGCGCGGTCGGATGAGCGTTTCCGGGCGGACGTTGTGCCCGCAGGATCCGGTTTCAATCGAGCTTGATCGGTTCGAACACCGGGCCTTTTTTATCCATCAAACGCGGGACAAGCGTCAGCGGCTGGACAAAATCCCGGGTGTCCTTCGGCATCCGGAAAAAAAGATAGCCCTGGGCGGATGTCCCCGGCGCAAGCGACCCTTTCGCGGGAAATCCGTAACCGCGGTATTTCTCCCGAAACGTGTTGTAGCCGTCCACCGCGTAAGCTCTTACTCCGTAATACTTTATAAGCCGTTTGATGGACTGGTCGGGCGTTATCGCGGGCCACTCCGTCCCCTTGGCATCGCGAAGCTGAAATTTCAGGCCGTCGAGGATGAGCGGTGCGCCCGACGCGTTTTCAAGTCGGATTTCGACAAGCATGATGCCCGCGAGCAGGTGATTGGCGTCGAATTTGTCGTTCGATTCGTTTTCGTCACGCAGCGCGCGGGCGTGGATTGAAAACGCGGCTGTCGAACCGGTGGCATTCAAAGCTTCCGGAGCGGAATCCGCTTTCGGCTGAATGCGGAACGGCTCGCGGCTGCACGCGCCGACGAGAAACGTCAGGAAAACGAAGAAAACAAAAGGGAAGCGGCGGAAATTCATGTCAATTCGTGGGCGCGGGAAGTTCTTCGAGCAGCTTGGCGACGAATTTGGTGTCGTGGTTTCCGGTTTCAGCGGTGCGGCGGGCGGCCTTGTCGCAGGCTTCCTGAAGCGGATGTCCGGCGTGACCGCGTGTCCAGGTCCATTCGACCCGGTGATTTCCGGCGGCGCGGTCGAGGCGCGACCAGAATTCATGGTTGGCTTTGCGGCGAAATTCACCGGTCATGGTTTTCACGACGTACTGCGAGTCGGAAACCACTTTTACCCGGCATGGGCGCTTGAGTTGTTCGAGGCCGAGGCAGGCGGCGACGATTTCGGCCTGCTGATTGGTGCCGTTACCGAGAAATTCGGTCACGATTTTTCTTTTTCCCCGCCACTCAAGGAGCGCGGCGGCGGCGGCGGGCGAGTTTTCGGAGCCGTTTTTCAGACTTGAGCCGTCGCAAACGAGTAAAACCTGATCCATTTTCGTTGAAACCGTCGTGAAACTTGTCGCGGGATGGTTGGTTCGGCCAAGATTACGTCACGCTCCGGCGAATCACAACGCAAGGACTCATCCATGACGATTCTGGTAACGGGCGGCGCGGGCTACATCGGCAGCGTCACCGTCGAAACCCTTCACGCGCGCGGCCGCAAGGTGGTCGTGCTGGACAATCTCTTTCGCGGTCACCGCGCGGCCCTCGCTCGGGAAATTCCGTTTTATCAGGGCGATATCGCAGACGCGGCGCTGGTGGCCCGCATCGTGGCCGAACATGGCGTGACTGCCTGCGTGCATTTCGCGGCGGTGGCGTTCGTGGGCGAATCGGTGGCCGACCCCGGTTTGTACTATTTGAACAATTTCACCAAATGCCAGACGCTGCTCGACACGCTAAGGGAAAACGGAGTGAACCAATTCGTTTTTTCGTCCACCTGCGCGACGTATGGTTTGCCGGTCGAAATGCCGATGACCGAGAGCCATCCTCAGAATCCGGTCAATCCGTACGGCTGGTCGAAATTTTTCGTCGAACGCCTGCTTGAAAGTTACGATGTGGCCCACGGGACGAAATTCGTGGCCCTGCGCTATTTCAACGCCAGCGGCGCGACCGAGCGGTGCGGCGAGCATCACGAACCTGAAACGCATCTGATTCCGAACATTCTCCGGACCGCACAGGGGAAATTGCCGTCGGTCAATGTCTTCGGGACGGATTACCCGACGCCCGACGGGACGGCCATCCGCGACTACATCCACGTTTCCGATCTGGCCGATGCCCACATTGCGGCGCTCGACTATCTTGCCGACGGCGGGAATTCGGAGTTCATCAATCTGGGGACCGGAACTGGCTATTCGGTGCTTGAAGTCATCGAGGCCGCCCGGCGGGTGACGAACCGCGCCATCGAGGTCAACTACGGCGAACGCCGGGCGGGCGATCCGCCCCGGCTGGTGGCGAACTCGTCAAAGGCGCGCGAGGTTCTGGGCTGGAAGCCGAAATTCGACGACCTCGACGCCATTGTCGCCTCGGCGTGGGCATGGCACGAGCGGCATCCGGACGGTTACCCTGACTGACACACTGATGGATATTGCCTAACCGATTTCGTTTGTGACATTTTGAGGCGTTAGGGCCGGGCCGTACGTTCGGCTCACCGTTTGTCTTCCCTTGAATCAACCGCCTCAACGTGACTCATTATGAAATCAGTACTCTCCCGAACCCGGGTTATCTGGCTGTTCCCGCTGCTTCTCCTCGCTTTTGAACTGGCCTTTCCGGTTCGGGCCTTCAATGCCGGTGGGCAGGCCGGAACGCAGCCCCCTTTGGCCTCCGCACCGGATTTGACCCCTTTCACCATTCCCGGCGACCGGGTGAAAGCCCGGGTTGAGCGCGGCAATTCTCCCTCGGCGGTTCGGGCGCGGGCAGAATTGAAGGCCCGGCAAGCGCGGTCCGTTGCGGAGTATGAGTCCTTTTCGGTGGTCGAACTTTCCGCCAAGGCGGCACGGTCGGCTGAATTCGGCGATTCCGTCACCCTCAGACCCGATTTCGACGTCATTTTCCTGAATGCCGTTCCGCTCTCCACCGTTTCTCCGGCGGCGGTTGCGCTCCGTGAAAAGGGAATGAGCGGCGGCGGTTTGCGCCTGGTCCAGTTCGCCGGTCCAATTCGGGATGAATGGCTCGCGGAGCTTCGTAAAACCGGCGTTCGCCTGATTTCCTTTATTCCCAGCAATGCCTACCTCGTCTACGGCGATGAACGCGCCCAGCGTCAGGTACAAAAACTGGCGGCGCAAACGTCATTCATTCAATGGGATGGCGCTTACGAGGCCGCTTTCAAGGTTCACCCGCTGGCATACGGATTCCAGACTTCCAAAGCGGAAAACAACGGCGGGAACTATTTTTCCGCCCAACTGGTTTACGACCCGGTTGCCAATGCCGCCACCTTCGAGCGTCTGCAATCGCTTGGCGGCGAACTGGTCGGTCGACCGACCCAAGTCGGCGATTTCGAAAACTTCCACTTCAGATTGCCCGCCGAGTCACTGACGGCTTTTGCCGGCCAGCCTGACCTGATTTCGATCCAGCCGACCAACCGCCCCCGTTTGAAAGATGAACGGCAAAACATGATCGTGGCGGGAAATCTGGTCGGGAATCAGCCGGGACGCGGCGATTACCTTGCAAAACTGGCCGAATGGGGATTCACGCAGGCGCAGTTCGATGCCTCCGGGTTTATCGTGGACGTGACCGACTCCGGCGCCGACATCAATCCTCCTGGTTCCTCGCCGGTCCCGCAGGACACGGTGGCCGGCCCCGTCCGCCCGAACCATTTTTCGTTCTGGCGTTTCGGGAACCGGGACGAATCGACGGGTGTCTCGCGTTTTCTGTACAAGGGAAGATTCGGGAATCTTGATGCTTTTGCGAACGGCCAGCCGATAGATGGTCACGGTCATCTCAACCTTGGCATTGTCGGCGGGTATGTTCCGACCGGCATTTTGGGTGGGCGGAATTTCAGTGCCTATCCGCACGTCGATGCCTCGGGTTTTCGGTACGGGATGGGGGTCGCCCCATTCGTTCATCTGGGGAATTCGGTCATTTTCGACCCCGGATATGTTTATCCCAACCTTTTGAACATGGTCTCGGTTGATTTCGCCAATGGCGCGAGGATCAGCTCCAATAGCTGGGGTGGTGGAAATTCGGGGATTTATTCGTGGGAAGCCCAAATGTACGACGGGCTGGTTCGCGATGCCCGGCCGGCGGACGCTTCAAGTCCCGCGCCGGGCAACCAGGAAATGACGATTTTGTTCGCCGCCGGAAACAGTGGGCCGCGGTACCGGCGCCACAGTGATCTTGCCTCCGGGAAAAACACGATTTCGGTCGGCGCGACCGAGAACGTCCATCCGTTTTCCGGCCTGGACGGCTGTCAAACGGGGGATGACGAGGCCGACAACGCGGACGAAGTGGCCATTTTTTCAGGTCGCGGCCCCTGCGAGGACGGTCGGTTCAAGCCGGACATCGTTGCGCCGGGGACCCACATCACCGGCCCGGCCCCGGTGGCCGTGGAAGCCTATGGCTATGAAAACGGGACCGATCAGCCGGGATTTATCGGGGACGGCATCTGCGGAGGGGTCGCGGTCAATAATCGCCCGAATCCGTATTTCCCGATTGGCCAGAAGTGGTACGCGACATCTTCCGGAACGAGTCATTCGACCCCGGCGGTTTCGGGCGGGGCCGCGCTGGTGTACCAGCAGTTCATCAACAACCCCGGGTATCTCGGAAACAGCCGGACTCCCGCCGGAAGTCATCCGCCAAGTCCGGCGCTCCTCAAGGCTTACCTGTTGAATTCGACGCGGTTCCTGCCGCAAGTGACCCCGATTGATTCGCTTCCCTCGATTCATCAGGGAATGGGGGCGCTGAACCTGGGCACCGCGTTTGACGGGGTTCCCAGAATCATTCGTGATCAGGTCATCGAGGACACGTTTTCAACTTCCGGGGAAGTGCGTGTTTTTTCGGGAGTCATTGCGGACGGGTCAAAGCCGTTTCGGGTCACCCTCGCCTGGACGGATGCGCCGGGTTCAACCACCGGGAACGCCTATGTCAACGACCTCGATCTCGAAGTGGTCATCGGCGGCGTCCGGTATCGGGGAAACGTTCTCGATGCGACGACCTCGCTGACGGGCGGGGTGGCCGACACCAAAAACAACGTCGAAAGCGTCGTTCTTCCCGGCGGATTCCCGGCCGGGACGCCTTTCGTGATTCGGGTCCGGGCGTCCAACATTGCCGGGGACGGGGTCACGGGGAATGAGGACAATTCGGATCAGGATTTTGCCTTGGTGGCCTATAACGGCACGGCTTCGTCCGGCGGCGCGTTTCTCTGGGCTGATGCGCCGGTCATTTCGGAGGTGTCGGGGAACGCCAACGGGGTTCTGGAACCCTGTGAGACGGCCAATCTGACCATCCCACTTTTGAACGACGGAGCGCCCGCCACCAACATTACCGCGACCCTTTCAACCACTGTCGCGGGCGTCACCGTCCTCGCCGGGAATTCGGGTTATCCGAATGTTTCCGCCGGTGGTCCGGTGAATAACGTGACGCCGTTTTCCGTCCGGGTGGATCGGTCGATTTTCTGTGGAAGGGTCATTCCTTTTACATTGACACTGGTCACTGACGGCGGAACCGTGGTGTTGAACATCCCGCTCCGAGTCGGTGCGGATTTGAATTCCGCGAACTATTCGTTTTTGCAATCCACAGGTGTCATCCCGGGAAGTCCTGAATCCGCGCCGCTCGTCCCGGGGACCAATTCGCAGGGGTGGTCCGCCAGCCTGCCGGCACCGTTTGATTTCGAAATCTATGGAAAGACCATCCCGGCCGGGACGGTCATTCGCGCCGAATGGACCGGCTTCATCCAATTCCCCGAGGTGAATCCGAACTACGTCAACGCGATTCGACCGTTGCCCTCCACCCGTTTCTTCACAAACACCCCGGTTCTGTTTCCTTTCTGGTCGCCGGCCATTGAAACCGCCGGTCCGGGTGGTGGGCTGTTTGTTCAGGTCATCGGCGCCGCCCCGAACCGGAGTTGGGTCCTCGAATGGCGAGGAAACCTGAGAAATCAGCCGACCAGTCCCGTCTCGCTCAATTTTGCGGTGGTCTTCCAGGAACGTTCGTCGCGAATTTCCTATCTCTATCTGAAAACCGGCACCGGGTTTGAATCCCTGGGAGCGGGAGGGGTCATCGGCATTCAGGGAGCAAATTTCGGGGACCGGTTTTCGCAGTATTCCTACCTGGCCCCGGTCCTCACGGATGGAACGCGGCTTGATCTGGTGTATCCGGTTTGCCAGTCGTGCGAAACGGAATGCGTATACCGGTTGATTCCGGATTCGGCCAACGTTGGCGCATCGGCCGGCCAGGGGACCATTCAGGTTGATGTTTCCTCGGGATGTCAGTGGTCGGCCAAAGCCGAATCTTCCTGGATCAGGCTTGTTGGACCGGTTTCCGGGGTTGGAAACGGGTCCGTGAATTTTGAATGTGACGCCAATCCCGGGGCCGCCAGAACCGGGACGGTGATGATTGAGGGTCGGCGTTTCTCGGTGATTCAGGCCGGAGGTTGCGGCTTCTCGCTTTCCTCGAATTCGGCCTCGGTCCCCTCCCAGGGCGGGCGTCGGGAAGTAAACATCACCGCTGAAACGAGTTGTGCCTGGACGGCCACAACTCCGGCGCCCTGGATTTATCTCTATTCAGGGGCAGCCGGGGCCGGAAACGGGACGCTCGGGTTCTCCGTTGCGCCAAATGTCGGACCGGCCCGAACGGCGGTCATTTCCGTTGCGGGCCAGAGCGTTACCGTTGAACAGGCGGATGGATGCATGCCTGCTTTTTTCGAAGGTGAAACGGTCGTCGGCGCCGAAGGGAAGACCGGTACCGCCACCTTTTTCTTTGGCAGCGGCGCTTGCGGCTGGAACGCGCAAAGTTCGGCACCCTGGATTACCGTGACTTCAACTTCATCCGGGACGGGTGATGGAAGTTTTACCTATTCGGTTGCGCCAAACCCCGGGGGTGAACGGGTCGGTGAGATCCGGGTTTCCAACGGCGCCTTTCGAGTCCGCCAGTTATGCGTGAATTCCATTCCGGCCCCCCAGATAACCTTTTCCGGCAAAGGGGGAAGTCGCGTTATCCCGATTACGGGTAATGCGGGATGCGGGTGGACTTCCTCAAGTACCGTTCCGTGGATTGCCGTGACCGACGCTCCGGGAGAGAACGGCGCCGGGACGGTGTCACTTTCCGTCCAGCCGAACCCCGACCGTGGGCCGGGGGCGATCCGGTTTGGAATCATCACCGTCGCGGGTCAGCAACTGGTCATTCGGCAGATGCCCGGAAAGAGACCCTCGACCATTGGGCAGTTTCGGGTGTCAAACGGGTTCTTTTACCTGCGGGACTCCAATACGACCGGTTTTGCCGACCGGGAATTTTTCTATGGAATTAATGGCGATATCCCGCTTTCGGGGGATTGGGACGGCGATGGGGTGGATACTCCCGGGGTGTATCGTGACGGCGTTTTCTACCTGAGAAACTCCAACAGCACCGGGTTCGCCGAAATTCAGACCCCTTTCGGAACCTCGGGTGATCTTCCGATTGTCGGTGACTGGAACGGAGATGGCATTGACACTTTCGGGATTGTTCGGGGAAACCAGGTGTTCCTGAGTGATACCTTCTTTCCGGCAACGGTCAGCGCCGCGTTTTTCTACGGGGTGCCGGGAGATACCTTTCTTGCGGGGGATTGGGACGGGGATGGCATCGACACCATTGGCTGTTTCCGTCCTTCAAATGGGTTTGTTTTCCTCAGAAATTCCAATTCAACGGGATTTGCCGATCTGGAATTCTTCTATGGCATTGCGGGCGATAAACCGATTGTCGGCGACTGGAACGGTGACGGCATCGACACGCTGGGCGTGGTCCGCGGGAATCAGTTCCTGTTGAGAAATTCGAACTCGCTCGGATTCGCCGATATCGATTTCTTCTATGGAACACCGGCCGATATTCCCGTGACGGGGAACTGGGATACGACTCCCTGACCCACGTCCAGCTCAGCCCTCGGGGGCAAGGCGCGTCGGTTTCGGCGCGCCCATCAGCCGGAGCGGGACAATCGGCGAGCAACACACGTTCATCAGTTTCGACCGGTCTTCCCGCATCTGATCTTCCTCGGCCAGCCACGCCCGGACTTCCATGAAGACCCGTGCCGCGCGTTCGTCGCCCGGCGGGATGATCCGGTAGTGCATCCATTTACCCTCCCGTCGGGCTTCGACGACGCCCGCCTTTCTCAAATAGGCGAGGTGGCGCGAGACTTTGGGCTGCGGTACACCCAGCACTTCCACGAAAAAACAGACGCAGACTTCCGTGTCTCCCATCAGGTTGAGCAGACGCAGGCGCGTCCGGTCGGCGAGCGCGCTGAAAAGAAGTTCGAGATCGTAGCGGTTGGACCCGGAATTTTTTTTCATATTCGAATTGACGGATGTGATCGGGCGGCGTATGGTCTTCTCATATTCGATTTTTTGAATATGAGTTCACCCCCGGAAAATGGAGAAAACACAATGTCGAACGAGCATACGCAACCCATTCAGGCTTTGAAAGCGCATCTGGCCCTCAACGTCCGCGACGTCGAGGCGAGCATCGGTTTTTACCGGAAGCTGTTCGGCATCGAGCCGTGCAAGGTCCGGACCGGCTACGCCAAGTTCGACGTGGTCAATCCGCCGCTCAATTTTACGCTGAATCAGGTTCCGTTCGGGGAGCGCGGCGCGCTGTCGCACCTCGGCATCCAGTTGTCGTCGAGCGATGAAGTACTTCAAAAGCGCGCCGAGATGGAATCCGCCGGGTTCACCGTCCGCGACGAAATGCAGGTGAATTGCTGCTACGCGATTCAGGACAAGTTCTGGGTTCAGGACCCCGACGGCAACGAATGGGAGCATTTCGTGGTGCTCGAAGACAATCTCGCCGAAACGAACTCCGACACCGCCTGTTGCGCGACGCCGGAACCGGCCCTCGTCACGCTCGGACTTGGCCGCAAGGAGTCGTCATGCCGCGTCTAGTTCGCCTGTCGTTTCTCGACCGCTTCCTCACGCTCTGGATTTTCCTGGCGATGGCCCTCGGCGTGGCGCTCGGGTATTTCGCGCCCGCCGTGGTCCCCTTCATCGAACGTTTTCAGGTCGGGACGACCAATCTTCCCATCGCGGTCGGCCTGATTCTGATGATGTATCCGCCGTTGGCGAAGGTGCGGTACGAGGAACTCGGCGACGTTTTCCGTGACCGGAAAATGCTGGCCCTTTCACTGGTTCAAAACTGGATCGTCGGCCCGCTGCTCATGTTCGGGCTGGCGATCCTGTTTCTGCGAGACAAGCCGGAATACATGACGGGGCTGATTCTGATCGGCCTCGCCAGGTGCATCGCGATGGTCATCGTCTGGAACGATCTCGCGGACGGCGACACCGAATGCGCCGCCGGGCTGGTCGCCTTCAACAGTCTTTTTCAGGTCTTTTTCTACAGCCTCTTCGCGTGGTTTTTCCTCGCCGTGGCGCTGCCGTTCTTCGGTTTGCGGGGCGTGGCCGTGAACATCGGCATCGGACAAATCGCCGAAAGCGTGTTCATTTACCTTGGCATCCCGTTTCTGGCCGGGATGCTGACGCGGTTCGCGCTGGTCCGGGCGAAAGGGAAGGACTGGTATCACGAACGGTTCATCCCGGTGATTTCCCCGGTGACGCTGGTCGCGCTGCTGTTCACCATCGTTCTTATGTTCAGTCTGAAGGGCGGACTGATCGTCCGGTTGCCGCTCGACGTGCTGCTTATCGCCGTTCCGCTCCTGATTTACTTCGTGGTCATGTTCGGCCTCAGCTTCTGGACGAGCCGCATGGTCGGGACGGATTATCCGAAAACCGCCACGTTGTCCTTCACGGCGGCGAGCAACAATTTCGAACTGGCCATCGCCGTCGCGGTGGCAATGTTCGGCCTCAATTCGGGGGCGGCGTTCGCGGCGGTCATCGGACCGCTGGTGGAAGTGCCGGTGATGATCGCCCTCGTCAACGTCGCCCTCCGCTGGAAGGCGCATTTTTCAAAGGCCCCGGCGGATGCCCTCCCTCGCGTCGCCTGAATCGGACATTTTCTCAATGAAACACATCGTCTTCGTCTGCATCGAAAATTCCTGCCGCAGCCAGCTTGCCGAAGCGTTCGGGCACATCCACAACCCCGGCGGGTTTGAAATTCACAGCGCCGGGTCGCGTCCGTCGGGAAAAGTGAATGAAAAGGCCGTTGCCGCGATGGCCGAACTCGACTACGACCTTTCAAAACATGCCTCGAAGTCGCTGGATGACCTGCCGACGACCGAATTCGCCGCCGTCATCACGATGGGATGCGGCGACGCCTGCCCGCACCTGCGCGGGACGATTCAGGAAGACTGGGGAATCCCCGATCCGAAACATCTGCCTCAGGACGAATTCAATCAGACCCGCGATTTCATCGAAGGCAAGGTGAAGGATCTGTTCGCACGGCTGACGTTGAGCAGTTAGCAGTTAGTGATTAGTGGTTAGCGGTTAGTTTTTTCTTACCGCTAACCACTAACCGCTAATCGTTAGAGCGGTTTTCGTTCGCTTGCGACCAGTTGAAGTTGATAACCCACGGCCGGACCGCAGGGAGGCCGTGGGAAAAGAATGATGCGCGGGACCGCATTTTTTTCCCATACCCTCGCCCGAGCGCTCCGGGTATGGGCTATCTTCTTGGGTCGCACCTATTTGAAAACCGCTCTAACTGCTAACCACTAACCGCTCGTTCCGCCTACTGCCTGACCGGCAAAAACGCGAAATACACCGCCGCCAGAATCAGGGCGAACGACACGATGTAGTTCCAGCTCACGGTCTGTTTCAAATACAGAACCGCAAAGCCGACGAAAACCACGAGCGTGATGACTTCCTGAATGATTTTCAGTTGGAAGGGGCTGAACTGCGCCGATCCCCAGCGATTGGCCGGGACCTGTAGGCAATATTCAAAGAAGGCGATTCCCCAACTGACGAGAATGACCTTCCAGAGGGCAACTTCCTTGAAGCGAAGGTGCCCGTACCACGCAAACGTCATAAAGACGTTGCTCAGGACCAGAAAAACGATGGTTCTCATTCAGCGGTGTTTTCGCGGGACGTCGGCGTGCTGGTTGACGAGTGGAATCTCCGGCAGGGCGATATGCGCGTCCAGCGGGGCATGGATGACGGCTTCGGTGGCTTCGACCAGTTTCGGAATGTCGAGCCAGTGAATTTCGCCGAGGCCGCGTTCGAGATTGGCGCGGGTTTTCTCCCACATTGTCCGGCAAGGTTCATCGCGGCCCTTGAGGCGGTGGATGTGCGCGCCGCAAAGCTGGATAAGTCCTTGTAAAACAGCTTTTTCCGGTCCGTCTTCAAGCCGCATCCAGAGCGATTCCCAATCCTCATGGGCGGCATAGAATTCTCCGCTGTTAAAGAGATCGACGCCGGTCACGATGCCGAGCCGGAGGTGCGGATAGGCGGCGTCGAGGGTTTTCCCGGCTTGTACCCGGGATTCCCGGTCCACGCTCGTCAGGTAGTCGCGCCAGACCGGAGCGGCTTTCATCGGCGAAATTACGCACCGAACCCACTGAAGAATCATTCCCGGCGAGTAGGGCACGAGTTGCCCGATTTCCGACCCGGCCTCGTTCCGCGAGACGCTGACGGCCTCAATTCGCGCGAGAAGGTATTCGGGGGGAAGGGCATCGAACAGCAGCCGCATCCTTCGATCGAGTCGCCCGGCGAGCTTGATGGCGTGGTGGTCGAGGAAATGAAGCGCCGAAAAGGCCGGAAGGGCAAAGGCGATGGAGTCGGGACACCCGAAAGACGGCAAAAACGTCGGTTTGAGCGCGCTGCTCAGCGCGTCCCAATTCAAATTACTCATGCTCTGACTCAGTCACTTGGGTTGGATTGGGCGGCCCGGTTGCCCTCGGAGGAAATGAAGCACGCGCCCTTCGAAAGACGCAAGCCGTTCGCGAAGTCTTTCGCCGAGATGCGTTTGCGGCCTTCCATCTGAAGTTCCTCGACGGCGAGCGCGCTTTCGCCGCAGGCGATGACGATCGTTCCGCCGGAAACCTCCGTTACGGTGCCGGGGGCGACGCCTTCCGCGGCTCGCGCGACCGGTTTGGCTTTCCAGAAGCTGACACGCGCACCGTCGAGCATCGAATGACACCCCGGCCACGGCTGAAACCCGCGAATTCTGGCTGAAATCGTCTCCGCAGGTTGCGACCAGTCGATCAAGCCGTCCTCGCGTTTGAGAATCGGCGCGTGGCTCGCTTCGTCATGATTTTGCGGGATTCGGGGAAGCGTTCCGGCTTCCAGTTGCACGAGCGCGTCGCCGAGCGTGTCGGCGCCGATGAAGGAAAGCCGTTCGGCCAGCGCCACCGCCGTTTCATCGCGGGAAATCCAGCATTCGGTCTGAATGGCGATGTCGCCGGTGTCGAGACCGGCGTCCATGAACATGACCGTCACGCCGGAAACCGGTTCGTCGTTCGCGACCGCCCAGTTGACGGGGGCCGCGCCTCGATACTTCGGCAAAAGCGAGAAATGAACGTTCAGGCAGCCGTATTTCGGCGTGTCGAGCAGGTGTTGCGGCAGAATCCGGCCGTACGCCACGACTACCGCCACATCGGCTTCAAGACTTTTGAAATGCTCGTGCATTTCCGGCGTCTTGATTTTCGTCGGCTGAAAGACGGGCAGCCCGTGTTCAAGCGCCAGTTCCTTTACCGGCGGGGCGGCGAGTTTGTTGCCGCGCCCGGCGGGACGGTCCGGCTGGGTAAAAACACCGACGACCTCGTGGCCGTCCTTGAGAATCCGTTCGAGCGTCGGCAGCGCGATGGCTGGCGTGCCCATGAAGATAATGCGCATCGGGGGAGTCTGGAGTCGAGAGTCTGGAGTCTGAAGTCCGGGGTCCGGAATCAGGAGATTGAAGTCGGGAAACCGGATCAAACGGTTTTGACTCCAGACTCTCGACTCCGGACTCCAGACTGGTTTTATTGCTGCGTTCCCAGATACCGGAACGCCCGTCCGGTCCATTCCCAGACGTAGCTGAATTCGCGGCGGTTCCGGTCGCGGACGGTCACGAGGACCTGCGCTTTCGCGTTGCGCCGGACGGGAATGATTTTGGTATCGAGAATGTCGTTGGGGTCGACGGGGAAGATTCCGTTGCCTTTGGCGTTGGCGAGGTTGTAGGTCCGTCCACTCAGGTCGGCCAGCGCCCGAACTTCATTCCGGATCTGGTAGACGATGACGGTATCGTTCATCTGACGACCACCGAGAATGTCGCCCCGGACACCTTCAAGGGGTTTCGCTCCCCGGATTCCCGCACGGGCGAGAATTTCCTCGGCGTCGTCATAAGTCAGGCCGCCCGTCTGACCTTTGTCGTCCGGGTCGGGATTCCGGTTGCCGGGATTTTTGGGATCCTGATTGTCGGTCGGAGTATTGGGAATGGCGATGCCGCCCAAGGCCCGCTGCATTGAGGCAAAGCCGTCGGTGTTTCGGATTCCTTGCTGGTCGGATCCGCTCAGATGTTCCTCGATTTCCCGTTGCGTGTTCTGGGCGCGTTCGGTGGGTGGCGGGTGGGAAGCAAACACCTTGTCGATCAGTCCCGGTTCGCGCTGCCCCATCGAGGCGAGCAGGTTGAACATGGCGACCATTTCGCCCGTGTTGTATTCGGCCCGGTTCATTTCATACAGGCCGAGGTAATCGGCTTCGCGCTCCTGTTGGCGAGAGCGGCTGAACATGGTGCCGTTCGCCAGCAGGACCGCCGCCGCCTGACCGATATTCCCGATCGCTCCGTTTCCGAGGATGGCTCCCAGAATGCCGACCACCACGCCGGTCGTTTGCTGGCGCTTGATGGTGTCGCTCAAATGGTAGCCGACGTTGTGTCCGACTTCGTGGGCGAGGACGGCGGCAATCTGGCCTTCCGTCGTCGCCTTTTTGAGCAGACCGCTGTAGATGTAAACGCGCCCGCCGCCCGGCGTGAACGCGTTAATCTGGTCATTGGCAATGACGTAAAACTGATACGGCAAATCGGGACGGTCTGAGCTTTCCGCCACCCGGCGACCGACCCGGTTGACGTAGTCCACGACGCGCGGGTCGGTGATGAAGCGATTTTTCTTGGCGATTTCCTGATGCGCGGCCTCGGCGAATTCAAGTTCCTGATCGCGACTCATCGCGCCTTTGCCCCGTTCCCGATTGCGGAACGGATCGTAGGGATTTGAACCGGAGGGGCGGGTTTTATCCGCCGCCAGCGCGCCGGGCGTGAAAGTGAAGAAGACAAGCAGGGCCACCAGCGTCATCGCCGTGACGCGCCGCGTTGCCGCATTGCCGGAAGATTGCTTCCGAATCGGCTTCAAAAATTGTTCCGCCATGGCTACATTCCGACCTTTCCAAAATTCCGTTTGACGAATTTGAAGGAATCCGATTCCCGGTGGCCGTTCCGTACCCCTGTGGCGCGCAACGGTTTGGGAATCCTCCCGCGGTAATACAAAAGCTGAATAAAAACCCCGGTGAACGGGGATGTGACGTCGAATGGGGCGGTTGAGGATGCCTCGACCGACTTCATTCAACCCGGCTTCGTCCGGAATTGCAACCTTTCCACACTTCCACCCCTGGCTGAAAAGGAGTTCCACCTGATGCTGTCCGGAAACATGATGGATTTTCCGTTGACGATTACGCATTTCCTGAAACGCGCCTATCGTTACCATTCCGATGTCGAAATCGTCACCAAGATGCCGTGCGGCGACCTGCACCGCTACACGTTCGGCGACAGTTACCGACGGATTTGCCGACTGGCGAATGCCCTGAAACGGCTCGGCGTCAAATCCGGCGACCGGATCGGGACCCTCGCGTGGAATCATTTCCAGCATTTCGAACTCTATTTCGCCGTGCCCTGTTTCGGCGCGGTCATTCACACGTTGAACCTGCGGGTCCCGCCGCATCAGTTGTCCTATTGCATCAACCACGCCGAGGACCGCGTCGTTTTCGTTGACGCAACCCTCGTTCCGCTGCTGGAACATGTCCTCGACGGCCTGCGCCCGGTCGAGCATTACATCCTCATCAACGCGCCGAAGGATTTCCAGACGAAATTGCCGAACGTCCTTCATTATGAAGATCTTCTGGCGGAGGAATCCGACGAATTCGATTTTCCCGACCTCGATGAACGGCAGGCGGCGGGGCTGTGCTACACGAGCGGAACGACCGGAAACCCCAAAGGCGCGCTTTACAGCCACCGGTCGCAGTTCATTCACACCATCGTCGGCGGCTCCGGCGATTCGCTCTCGCTGGCATCGACCGACACGGTCATCGCGGTCGTGCCGATGTTTCACGCGAATGCATGGAATCTGCCCTACCTGTGCGCCCTGCTCGGATTCAAGTTCGTGCTTCCGGGGCCGCATCTCAAACCCTACGAACTCGGAAAACTCATTCAGGATGAAAAAGTGACCGTCGCGGCGGGCGTTCCGACGCTCTGGATCGGCATGCACCACGAAATCATGCAGCACGGTTTCGACGTGTCGCGGGTGCGGGCGCTCATCGTGGGCGGCGCGGCGTTTCCGAAGGCGTGGATCGAGGCGTACGAAAAGGGACTCGGAATTCCGGTCGTCCATGCGTGGGGCATGACCGAAATGTCGCCGATGGGAACGTCCACCGGGACGATGGTCGCCCGCACCGATTTGACGGTGGACGAGCGCATCGAACTGAAAACGCATCAGGGCTACGCCGTGGCTGGGGTGGAAATGCGGATCGTGGACGACCACGGGAAAGAACTTCCGTGGGACGGAACATCGGTCGGGGAAGTGCAGGTTCGCGGCCCGTGGATTATTTCCCGTTATTTCAATGACCCGAGCGGCGACACGCAGTTCACCGAGGACGGCTGGTTTCGCACCGGCGACGTGGCGAGCCTCGGCCCGGACGGGCTGATGACCATCGCCGACCGGACAAAGGACCTCATCAAGAGCGGCGGCGAGTGGATTTCGAGCGTCACCGTCGAAAACGTCATCATGGCGCACGGAAAGGTCAGGGAAGCGGCAGTCATCGCGATTCCCGATCCGAAGTGGAGCGAGCGTCCGCTGGCGCTGGTCGTGGCCAAGTCGCAGGAAGATCCGCCGGATTTCAATGAACTCAAGGCAATGGTTGCCAATCAGTGTTCAAAAATGTGCGTACCGGACGAATTCCGGTTCATCAGCGAAGTTCCCAAGACCTCCGTCGGGAAATTCGATAAAAAGCTGCTGCGCCAGTGGTACGCCGAAGGGAAGCTTTAGCGAATGCGGAATGCGGAATGCGGAATGCGGAATGCGGAATGCGGAATGCGGAATGCGGAATGCTTTGAATTGTAGGTCTCTTTTCGCTTTGTCAAGCCGGTTGCTTCAATTCAGGCTCTTTCATTCCGCATTCGATATTCGATATTCCGCATTTTCTTCACCCTTCCGCGTTCCTCCGAAATGAAACCCATGTCCACCTTCACAACCGAATCGCGCCTGCGGGTGCGCTACGCCGAAACCGACCAGATGGGCGTGGTCTATCACGCCAACTTCCTGATCTGGATGGAAATCGGGCGGACCGACCACTGCAAGGAGCGCGGATTCGCCTACACCGAAATGGAAGCTGCGGGTTTTCGGCTGGCCGTGACCGACGTGCATTGTCGGTATCAGGCATCGGCGAAATACGACGATGAGATTCTGGTGGTGACGCGCGTCCGCGAGGCCCGTTCGCGGCAGGTGGTTTTCGATTATGAAATCCGCCGGGCGACGGACGGGCTTTTGCTGGCAACGGGCGACACCACGCACACCGTCATAAACCCCGAAGGCCGTCCGACGCGGATGAGCGAATACTTTTTAAAACTTTTACAGGGAGAGCCGAATGCTGAGTGAACGCTTCGACGAGGCGCTGGTGTTTGCGCACCAGCTTCACCGCGAACAGGAACGGAAGGGGTCCGGGACGCCCTACGTCGCGCACCTGCTGTCGGTGGCCGCCCTGGTCATCGAACACGGCGGAACGGAAGATCAGGCCATCGCGGCGCTGCTGCACGATGCCATCGAGGATCAGGGCGGGGACGTGGCCCGCCAGGAAATCCGGCGGCGGTTCGGGGACGAGGTGGCCGCCATCGTTGAAGGTTGTACCGACGCGGAAACGATTCCGAAACCGCCGTGGCGTGCCCGCAAGGAAGCCTACGTCGAGCATCTGAAAAGCCAGCCGGAAGCGGTCCGGCTCGTGTCGGCTTCCGACAAACTCCACAACGCGCGGTCGATCCTGCGCGACCTGCGGGAAATCGGCGACGACGTCTGGGGCCGGTTTTCCGGCGGACGCGACGGAACGCTGTGGTACTACCGCTCGCTCGTCGAGGTTTTCGTCGCGGGTGAATCCAATGGCGTTGTCGTGGAACTTGAACGGGTCGTCGCCGAAATGCACCGGCTGGCGGGAGCGGAAGAAAGTCTGGAGTCCGGAGTCGTGAGTCTGGAGTCAGAAAACGATGAACGATGAGGGATGAACGATGAAGTTTGAAACAAATCCGAATTCATCCCTTCTTCAACAGTGTGGCTTTCGATTGCTTGCGACCAATGAAAAATGTAGCCCACAGACCCCATGCCCGCGGCGGTCACCATCAGGCATGAAAATTCACCTTTATGATGATTTTTCCGGAACGCTTGCCCTCACCCCCCAACCCCCTCTCCAATTGGAGAGGGGGAGTGGTGTT
>JBDRAL010000012.1:0-214797 GCA_039793685.1 Blastocatellia bacterium NZW_1522 | reverse complement strand
AAAATTCCGCATTCGATATTCCGCATTCCGCATTCGTTTACTTGTGACTGGGCGCGACAATACCACTGATGCCTGACGACATCATCAGATTCGGGGTTCTGTCAATACCGCCGATCGTCATTTTCTTCCCTTCGGGCGAAAACGCGAAGCTTTCGGGGGCGTATCCGAGCAGTGTCGCCGCGAGTTGACGCCGCGTTGACGCGGTATCCGCGCCGGGTTGAAATGCCTGAACGAAAATCCCCGGATTCTCCTGGTTCATACTGACAAAGGCGATGGATTTCGCGTCCGGCGACCAGCGGGCGCGCCCGTTGCCGCTCGCGCCCGTGCCGACGTCGATTGAAAAGGGGATGAGTTTCTCGGTGGCGATATCGACCACATGAATGACGCTCGCCCCGGACTGGCTGTTCGTCACATAAAGCACATACTTCCCGTCCGGCGAGACTTCCGGCCAGCGCGTGGGTGTTTCGCGGACGATGTCGCGCCCCCCCGTTCCATCAATATTGACGCGCCAGAGACCGGCTTTCGGGTGTTCGCTCAGAGTAAAGAAGACCACCTTGCCGTCCGGAGTGGCGGTCGGGTTCTGGGCGCTCGATTTCAGGCTGGTCAGTTGTCGGCCTCTGGTTCCGTCCGGCGCGGACGCCCAGATTTCGAAGGCTCCGGTCCGGTTCGAACTCCAGAGTAGCGTCTGGCCGTCCTCGGTCAGCAGCGGATCCCAGTCGGTCTGGTCGTGGGCGGTGAGCTGGGAAAGATGATTCGTTTCACGGTCAAGGCGCCAGACATCATTGTTTCCGGTGCGATTCGATGAAAACAGGACCGACTTGCCATCCGGCGTGTAACGCGGCTGGCGGTCGGTGCCGGTGCCCTGCGTCAAAAGCCGGATGGCCGTATTTCGCAGGTCGAGGCCGGCGTCCTGATCGATTTCAAACATGTTCCCGCGCTGGGAGCGGGTTTCATAAATCAGCGTCCCGTCGGCGAGGACATCCATGACCGGGGTATCGGTCGGAATCCACGCGGCGGCGCGGGTCGTTCCGGTCAGGGTGTCGTAAAGGTGAATCCGCGCGGCGCTGAGGATGTTCGGCGCGTCCACCGCCGTCGCCTGCGCGTAGGCCAGCATTCTTCCGTCTCCGAGCCAGACCGCGTTCGAGAGGTATCCGCCCGACTCGGGCGGGGATATCTCCTTGATGCTTCCGGTTTTGACATCGACGGTAAACACCGGACTGAGCGCCGTGCCGGCCACGACGTCCTTGACCAGCGCGATGGTTTTTCCGTCGGGAGAACAGCGCGGCTGATAGAGCCGCTGTTTGGCGATGACGGCGAGTTGCCGGACGTTCCCGCCGTCACGGTCGGCCACGCCGACATAGGTCGAGGTGGTTTCCTGCGTCCTGATCCACCTTGAGAAAATGATGTGCTGGCCATCCGGCGCCCAGTCGCCGTCGGTCGCGTCGTCGAGGACTTTGCGCGCCTCGCCCCCGAGCGCCGAAACGGTGAAGAGCGAATTCTGGCTCATCCCGCGCCGGGTAAAGAGAATGGTTGCCCCATCCGGTGAATAGCGCGGATGATCGTCCGAGCCGGCCGTGATCGGGACTTCGACGCCGCCGGCCATCTGTTTGGTCCAGATACGCTGTTTGCGGTCGCGTCGCGATGAGAAGGCGATGAATTTGCCATCGGGGGATGCCGCCGGCGAGCTGTCCTCGCCCGAGTTCGTCAAATAGGTGTAGGTTGGTGTCAGGACCACGGGGCGACTTCTTCTTCCGAGCCAGAAACTTCCGGCCAGCGCCGCCAGACATATCGCCGCGACGACGACTTTCCAGGTCTGGCGGGGCACTCGAATCCGGGAAATGGTCGAGACGGTTCGACGGGCGCTGATCGAGGAAGTCGGTTCGGAAAGGGTTTTCAGAAGAAAGGCGAGGTCCTGCGCGCTCTGAAAGCGGTTCTCCGGGCTTTTCTCCAGACAGCGGGCGATGATCCGATGAAGTTCATCCGTGAGCTGAACTTCATCCGGCAACGTCAGGAATGGATCGTCGCGCAGAATCGAGGCTGTTACTTCCGCGCCGCTCTCGCCGGTGAACGGGCGCTTCCCGGTCATCATCTCGAATAACACGCAGCCGAAGGAAAAAATGTCGCTGCGGGCGTCGGCCCGGAAGCCGCGTACCTGCTCGGGCGACATGTACCCGACCGTTCCCAGAACGGTTCCCGGTAGCGTCTTCAGCTCCAGCGTGGCCTGAAGGGTGTCGTCATCAATCTTGGTCGCTTCGTCGAGTTTGGCGATGCCGAAGTCGAGAATCTTCACCCGTCCGTCGTTGGTAAGGAAAATGTTTTCGGGCTTGAGGTCGCGGTGGGTGATGCCCTTGCGATGTACGGCGGCGAGGCCGTCAGCGATGGCCTGAGCGATGGTCAGCGCCTGCTTGAACGACATCGGAGCGCGAAGCAGGCGGGTCCGGAGGTTTTCACCTTCGAGCAGTTCCATGACGGCGAAGGCATGGCCGTCGCAGACGCCGAAATCATGTATCGAAAGAACGTTCGGATGGGAAAGCGCGGCGACGGCCCTGGCTTCCCGCTCGAAGCGATACTGGGCGTCGCCGTCGGCGGCGAGATGAGCCGGTAAGACCTTGATGGCGATGTCTCGACCGAGCGTTTCGTGGCGCGCCCGATAGACCTCACCCATCCCGCCGGCGCCGAGTTGGGTCAGGATTTCATACGGCCCGAGCCGCGTGCCGGGTGAGAGCATGGAAGTCGCCTGAAAATCGGGGAAATTCCCTTATGGGTTGACGAAAGCCTCAATGTGCATATCTTCGCCATTGGATTCAATAGAGCTTGTCGGTTGTACCAGGCCCAGTGCCGTCGCCGACCCTGTACCGAGGACCAAACACAATGACCAGTTCCATCCGCGAAATCGCCGCCGCCGCCCGCCAGGCGTCCGTTGTGGCCGCTCAACTTGATGGCGAAACCAAGCGCCGGGTGCTGGAGGCCATCGCCGACGAAGTCGAGAAACAGGCCGACCATCTCAAGGCCGAAAATGCCCGCGATCTTGAAGCCGCCGCCGCCAACGGGCTTTCCGGCGCGCCGCTCGAACGGCTCGCGCTGTCGGATAAAACCCTCGCCGGAATGGTCGGCTCGCTGCGCGAAGTCGCGGGACAAGCTGATCCGGTGGGTGAAATCACAGAGATGAAACGGCGTCCGAACGGCCTGCTCGTCGGTCGGATGCAAATTCCGCTCGGTGTTATCGGCGTGATTTACGAATCGCGCCCGAACGTGACGACCGATGCGGCGGCGCTGTGCCTGAAAGCCGGGAACGCTGTGATTCTGCGAGGCGGTTCGGAGGCGATTCATTCCAACCGGGCGCTCGGCGAAACGATGGCGAATGTTTTCTCAAGATTCGGTCTGCCGGAAGCGATCGTCTCGGTTGTCCCGACCGCTGACCGTGAATCGGTTTCGGAAATGCTGAAACTGGATGAATTCATCGATCTCATCATTCCGCGCGGCGGCGAGAGTCTGATCCGGTTCGTGGCGGAAAATTCCCGAATTCCGGTCATCAAGCACTACAAGGGGGTCTGTCACGTTTACATTGACGCGGAAGCCGACCCGAAGCTCGCGACCGACATCGTGGTCAACGCCAAGGCTCAGCGTCCGGGGGTCTGCAACGCCGCGGAGACGCTGCTGATTCACCACGACGCCATTGAAGAATGTCTGCTTCCGATTGCGGTCGCGCTCGTGAACGCGGGCGTGGAGATGCGGGTCTGCCCGCGTACGCGTGAGGCCCTCGCCGCCCGCAATTTTCCCCAGACGAAAATCCGCGCGGCCAAAGTCGAGGATTACGGCGCGGAATTTCTCGATCTCATTCTCGCGGTCAAGGTCGTGGACAGTTTCGAACAGGCCATCGAACACATCCGGGCGCATGGCTCGGACCATACCGAGTCCATCGTCACCAACAATCACCGGACGGCCATGCGGTTTATCCGCGAAATCAATTCGTCGGTGGTTGTGGTCAATGCCTCGACCCGTTTCGCCGACGGCCAGCAACTCGGCCTCGGCGCGGAAATTGGTATCAGCACGACAAAGCTCCACTCCTACGGACCGATGGGGGCTGAAGAACTCACCACGCGGAAGTTCGTCGTGCTGGGGGATGGGCAAATCAGGCAATAAAGTCCCGGAGTCCGGAGTCGAGAGTCTGAAGTCAGAAACCATTGATGGATTTGACTCCAGACTCTCGACTCCAGACTTCAGACTTTTTTACGGTCTTCCGTCCCAGTCGCCGACAATCGGGATGTCGTCGGGACTGCCATAGACAAACTGGATATCGGCGAAGCCGGTGGAGTTTGTATTTCGCAAGAACCACTGGTTGCCGCGAACGACGCCGATGGTGTCGATGCCGTCGCCGTCCCAGTCGCCTGCCACCGGCCGGTCACCCGCGATTCCATAGAAGAATTCGATGTCGGCGAAACCGGTTGAATTCGCGTTACGCAGATAAACGAATCCGTTGGACGGTCGGAGTGCGCCGATGGTGTCGATGCCGTCGCCATTCCAGTCGCCGGTGATGAAGATGTCGGTGGGGGTGCCGTAGGTAAAGTCGATGTCGGCCGGACCTTCGGTGTTGGAATTCCGAAGCAGGATGCGGTTTCCGCGAACGACGCCGACGGTATCCACGCCGTCGCCGTTCCAGTCACCGACAATCGGAATGTCGCCCGCTTGGCCGAAGGCAAATTGAATGTCGGCGACGCCCGTTGCGGTGATATTTTTCAAGAAAAACACGCCGTTGCGGAAAACACCGATCGAGTCTTCGCCGTTACCGTCCCAGTCACCCGACACAGGCGTGTCATTGGTGGACCCGAAAAAGAAATCCACATTGGCAAATCCGGTGTCGGTGCTGTTTCGCAGGTAAACCAATCCGTCGGCACTTCGGTAACTCCCTGGGGTTGCAACTCTGCGGCCTCTTTGAACAATGCTCAGGAATGCGTTTCCGCCTACGCTGACCGTACCGCCGCGAATCGCTCCCGGATTCGGAAGAACCTGAAACTGGATGGTGGCGTTTCCTTGTCCCCGAGTGGGTCCGAGGATTCGAATCCACGGATTTACATTGCCAATCTCCCAGACACAGCCGCTTTCGCAATTGATGTTAAAGGTCCCCTGGCCACCAGCCTCTTCGAAACTGATCAATGAGGGGGTAACGGCGAAAGCGCAGCCGGCTTCCTGAATGACGGTGACAATCTGTCGGTTGATTCGAATGTAGCCGGTTCGAGTCCCGGATGGGTTTGGCGCCACCGAATATGCAATGGAGGCGCTGCCGGTCCCGGAGGTGTTGACGCTGATCCAGGGGGAAAGACTTTCCGCGCGCCAGGGACAGGCGCTGGTCGGGGTTGTGAAGGTGATGTTGCCAGCGCCACCCGCTGGCGAAAAAAATGCCTCCCGGAGAATGTTGTTTTCCCGACAGTTATTCGTGACGAGGCGAATGATGCCTGTGCGAGTCCTTCCATCAGTGAAGCCGAAATTGATGGCGAGCAAATTTTTCCCGTCTTTGTCGTACCCCGCGGCGGTTGGAAGGACGCCTTCGAGGGGCTGAAAGGATTGATCGCGTGAACCGTCGGGGTTGAGCCGGATTATTCCGAACTCCGACCCGGAAAGCAGGAACTTCCCCCCGGGGTCCAAAAAGAATTCCCTGATTGAATCGTTTGGCGATAACGCCGCCGCGAATCCAGTGTCAATGGAACCGTTTGGGTTCAGCCGGATGAGATAAGACCCAATTGGCCCTCCCGAAAGCTGAAATCTTCCGCCAACCATCAACTTGTTTTCGGCAAGTCCGATGATTTTCATATCGGAACCCGGAATGATGGGCGCGGAAAACGTTCCATCCACCGAGCCATCGGCATTCAGCCGGGTGACGGAAGTCTGGTTGATGACGACAACCCGTCCGCTGGAATCCAGGTCGAATGCGGCGCTCCCCGTGGCGGGGACGAAGGTTGTGTCCACTGCCCCGTCCGGGTTGAGTCTGACCAGTCCCGGACGCGAGAATCCGGCGAATGATTCAAACGTGCCACCAATATAGATTTTCCCGGAACCGTCGCGGATGATTTTCAGCCGGTTCATTGAATCTGGTCCTCCGGAGTTGAAGGTCGGGTCAATTGAACCGTCGCTATTCAGGCGCGCCACACCGTTTCTGGGGGCCCCGGCAATTTCGGAAAAGATTCCGGCCACAAGGATTTTCCCGTTCGGTTCAAGGGCCAAGGAGAGGACAACCGGGATTCTGAAAGGGGGTTGAGAGGGCAATCTGAGGGGGCGAAATGCGGTATCAACCGTCCCGTTGGCGTTGAGGCGGGCCAGACTCGGAATCTGGTAAACCCCGCAACTGGTAAAGTTGCCCCCAACAATTATTCTGCCGTTTGAATCCGTCACAAAGGAACTGACCAGTCCGAGTGCTCTGTGGTTGAAAAGAAACGTTTCGTCCCGGATTCCATCCACATTCAGCCGTCCGATATCCCCGGTTTGGAGAGGAAGATTTACAAAGGAATCAAAACTCCCGCCGAAAAGAATTCGTCCGGTCGGTTCGATTGCCAACGTATTGATGGGGCCGCTGAGTTGCGGCGGAAGGAAAGTGGAGTCGGGCGTGCCGTCACCGTTCAATCGGAGAAAACCGGGACTCGTTGAAAGAATTCGTCCAAGTACAATTTTCCCACTTGGTTGGAACGCCATCGTGCCGAGCCGGGTTAGCGCGGGGGGAGTAAATCCGGAATCCACTGTTCCATTAGGGTTCAGTCGAAGAATCCGGTTGGAGGTTGAGAAGACCGCGGACAGAAGGATTCTTCCAGCCGGATCAATTGCCATGAGGAATTCGCGCGGCGAAGGCTCCGCGCCTTTCAGGTTCAGAACGGGCGTAAAGGTCGAATCCGGAGTTCCATCTGAATTGAGGCGAATCACCCCTCTTCGGAGAATGCCGTTCGGAGCGGTGAAGTCACCCAGAATGACAATCCGATTCTGAGGGTCGATCGCGGCCCGGATGATCAGGGCATTGGGTTGCACCGAGGGGGTGAATCCACTGTCGATCGATCCGTCCGGGTTGAGCCGCGCGAGGCCGAATCGGGTGTTGTTCCCGTCGGTTATGGTCCCGCCGGTTACATAAATCCGTCCGATCTGATCCACCGTGAATTCCTGAATATTGGGTGGTGGGGTGAACGAGGCGTCAAGCGAACCGTCGCTTCGCAATCTGGCGAAGCCGGTACGGGGGACTCCTTCAACCTGCTGAAATCTTCCCCCAATCAGAATTCTCCCCTGTGGGTCAATCAGGATTCGTTGAACATCGCTGCCGTTGGCCAGCCGACTGTCGAACGTTGTATCGACGGTTCCGTCGGAATTCAATCGAGCAATGGAAGTTCGTGCTTTCCCGCCGATGATGGAAAATCTCCCCCCAGCGAGGATTTTCCCGTCCGAAAGCGGGACGATTGCAAAAACACCGACATTATTTTGAAAATCATTCGAAAGGGTCGTGAAGGTCGTGTCGAATGTCGGATCGATACCTCCATCCTGGGCGGAGGCGAAACCGCCGACAAGACCCGAGCAGAGAACAAGAAGAAGCAATCGCCGGAAAAACCAGCCGGTGTTTTTCAGTGTGAAGGTCTTTGAGGGGAATGAGGAGAAGGTGGTCATAGTCTTTCGCGGGACTCCTTGGGTAGGGAGAAGACAGGATGTTTGGATTGATCTGGGTAAAACATTAAAGAAAGTTAGGATGTCTTTCAAATGAAAAGGCTTTAATTCTCCGTCTGAAGAATGGCACGCCGCTTGCCTCCTTCTGTCGTGACGATTTCACGAACGAAAGGAGCATCGCGCCATGCCCGATGCCGCTTCTTTTTCCAATGCTTCATCACCGGCCGCGAATGCCGGCTGGAACTGGACCGACGACACCCCTCCGCCCATCGTCAACCGCGATCCGGCGGACATCCGGGCCATCGCCCTGCTGGCCCGCGCGGGACTCGCCCTGATCGCGGTTCTCTTTGTTTCGCTTGGGTTTAACCTCTGGCAGTACTGGCGTCGGCCCGACCGCATCGTGGTCGATCTGTCGAGTGGACGAACCATCGCCATCAACGACCGGACCTTCGGCGGCACGGACGGCGTCCGGATGGAACCCGAACAGAAACCCGTCACTGAGCAGAAGGTCTACGTGGCGAAAAAAGTCATCGGTCTGCTTTCCCAGATCGATCCGGTGACCCGCGAAAAGGACCTCGCCGCCGCGCTCAAGGCCATGACCCCGCCGGGGGCCTATCAATACGCCGGAAAACTCAAGGCCGACAACCTTCTCGCCACCCAGCGTTCCGAAAACTGGCAGGCAACCTGGGAAGTGCAGTCCGCCGAACTCGATCCGCGCGACCCCTATCTCGTTCGCATTCTTGGACTTCAGAAAATCATTCGCCGTCCTTCGGGTGAGTCCGGGCGCATTGTCGAGGAAGCGCGTCAGCTTTCCTTCGAGGTCAAGCTCGTCCGCGATCCGGCTGGTCGGCGAGACGAAAATTTCAACACCGGGCTGCTGGTCCACGCGCTCAAGGAAAAAACGGTTTCGCAGACGACCGCCGAGCAACCGGCGGTGTTGCCCGCAGGCGTGTCCGTGCCCGCCCGCGAAGGGCGCTGAAGCCTATAACGTTACATAACGTTATAGAACGTTAAATTACTTTATATAACTTTAAAGGATTTGGTTATGCCGCAAGCATTCAACTGGTCCACGCTGGTTCGGGTTGTCGGCGCTTCCGTTTTCGCGGTGCTGATGCTGGTTCTGGTGTTCGAATTGGTGGAAGCCGTGCGCGGACGCGCCATCGAAGTCGTCGTGCCGGATTCGGAGGTCGCATGGCCCCGGTGAATCCACGCGATTTTCTTGAACATCAGGGGCGCGAAGCCTTTCGCGAACGACTCGCGACCGGCGCGGGCTACGTTGTGCCCGACGGTCTGCTCGACATCGCCGCCCAGTCGCTCGCCCTGCGCGTGCCGCTGCTCGTCGAAGGCGAGCCGGGCTGCGGGAAAACGGCGTTTGCCGAGGCGCTGGCGCAGGCGTTCGAACTCCCGATGTACTACCTCCAGTGCATGGAGGGTTACGGCATCGGCGACATGCTGTTTCAATGGGACGCCGCCCTTCAGGACCAGTACGTCCGGCAGGCGGTCGCCTCCGGAATGCCCTTCGATCAGGCCCGCGACGCCGTGTGGACCCGTGATTTTCTGGTCCTCGGCGAAGTGCTGGCGGCGTACGAGCGGGCCGGGCGTGAAAACTTCCCGCCCATCTGTGTGATTGATGAAATCGACAAGATCGACGCGGGCGCGGAGGACCGGCTTTTACAAGTCCTGGCGCGGGGAAGAGTCAACGTGCCCCGCCTGCGGCCCGACGGCATCGTCGGCATCCGTTCCAATCGCGAGAATCAGCCGATCGTCATTCTCACGAGTAACGACATGCTGCGCGGCGGGAAAAACGAAGGCGTTTCCGAGCCACTCCGGCTGCGGTGTTTGTATTCATGGATTCCCGCGCCGAGTCCCGAGGAAATGGGCCGCATCGTGGCCGTCCGCGCGCCCCACGCGCCGGAGCCGCTGCTGACCGACGTGGTGAAACTCCTCTGGTACATCGCGAAAGGCCCCGGTGGACGCGGTTTCCCCAACATCCGCACCAAACCGAGCATTCGTCAGGCCATTCACCTTCTGCCGTGGCTGATGAACATGGGGGTTCGACGGCTCGACCGCGAAACGCTCCATGCCGTCGCGGGTCATCTCGCCAAACGCGAAACCGATCTCCGCAACTACCACGCCGCCGTGGATGGCTTTTACGCCTTCCTCGCGGTCGTGGGCGACATTGACCTCGCGATTGCGCGCGGCATCGCCGCCGGTCGCCGCATGCTGTCCGACGGGATGGCGAAAGGAGCCGCGCAATGAAGCGCCTTCCGATTTCCGAACTGCTCGCCCGGTATCCGCTCGCGGTCGCGCTGACCGCGTGTTTTCTGGTGATTTTCGCGCTTGTGGTGGTGGCTCGCGCCCGTCGTTCGCCCGATGTCAGAGTCAGTATCGGGCAGGAACGTCGCGTCCGTGCAGCCGATGAAGGCGGACCGCGACTGGCCGAACCGCCCTTTTCAAAACAACTGGCTTCGCTTCCGGCGGTTCAGACGGCGAACGCCATCGAGGCCGCGCAGGCGCTCGCGCTCGGACTGTGGGGAACCGCCTTCGTCGAGGCCGACGCCGGAAACGTCGTCACCACCTACGACGCGCTCGAACGCGCCGCCCAGCAGCGCGGCGTCATTCCCGGCACGGTTCAGCGGGTGAATGCGGGCGTTTTCAAGGTTGATGAACGTCAACTGCTGGTCCGATTTCGCCCCAAGCCGCTCGCGGTTGAAGTCGTCGTTCCGGCGAGCGACACCGCGCCGCCGCTGGTGATCCGCATTCCGGCGGTCGCCAACGCGGGGTACTTCGACGACGACCCCGTTCTCCGCGCCCAAAAGGGCACGCGCCCAGTCGCGTGGTTCGTCGGCCATCTCAAAACGCCGCTTCCGCCGCCATTTCTGAACGTCGATGAACTGGTGTTGCGCGGCTGGCGTCCGGAAGCGGGCCTTCAACGCGAGGAAATGCCGGAATCCCAAACGCCCAAACCATGAATTTCAAGTTGTGGCACGCCGGTTGCTCTACATCAAAACAGAAAAAGAACGAAGGAGAACGAAAACAATGACGAACGGGAACGAAAGGAAACGGATGAACTGCAAACGACTCGCGGGGCTGGTCGCCCTCGGGTTGATGTTCCTCGCCTCGGTCGAAGCCGCGCCGACGACCGGCAAGCCCTGGCTCGATGACATCTACCACTCGACGGCGCGGCGTTACGGCGTGCCGGTTGAAATTCTCATCGCGCAGGGAAGACAGGAATCTGGCTTCAAACAGTTCGCCATGTCGAACAAGGGCGCGGCGGGACCGGCGCAGTTCATACCTGGCACGGCCATTCGATACGGTTTGAAGGTGACGCACGATCCGCGCACTGACGAACGCTTCGACTATGTGAAAGCCATCGACGCGCAGGGGCGTTACATGCGCGACCTGCTGCGGCGCTTCAACGGACGTCTCGACCTCGCGCTCGCGGGCTACAACGCCGGTGAGGGACGGGTCGAGCGCCTCGGGCGCGTCCCCAAAGGCGAACCGACCGGGTACGTCCGCGCCATTCTGGCCAATTCGGGTTTTACCCGGCCCGCCCCGCGCGCGACCGCGCCGGTTCAAACGGCGGCGATTCCACCCGTTTCAACGACGAATGAAAAGCCCGCGCCGACGACTGATCGAACGAAGGTTTCGCTCTACGGCGCGGAAGGCGGAAAACCGAGCGCCCACGCGGTGTCGATGGTCTTTTCAACCGAGGGAGGCCGCCGATGAAAGCCGTCTTCTTCTCATTCATTCTTTTATTGGCGATTGGCGGCGAAGTTCGTGCGGCGCAGTTTTCAAGACCCTACTTCGAGCGCGACGCCGGACCATCGGCGCGTCTTGAACCTGCCGCCGAAAAGCCGGTGCAAGTTCAGGCAAAGGCGGTAAAGCAGCTTAAAATCAAGGCTTTTGAGGAACATGCGCCGATTGCGATGCTGACCCCGGCGTTTCAGGTCGGACAGCCGTTTCGTATTGCGCGAGTGCTCCCGCCGAAGCCGCCGGTTGTCGAAATACCACTGCTGCCGAATCTTCCGCCCCCGGTTGTTTCAAGGGATTTGAACCTGAGCCGCGAAGCGGAGCCGCCCCCGCCGCCCATCTCTGAAGTTGTCGTGACCGGGACGACTCGGCTCGTGTATCCGGGCCGTAAAACGTCCGCCGTGCCGGAGCCGGTCATCACCGGCGAAGGTCGCGTCACGATTCGGAACACGACCACGGCCACGGCCACGTTTCATCTGGCCCTCGCGCAAAACGGCGTCGCGCTCATCGAGTTTCCCGCGTCGGACGGCTTCGCCATCGTTCATCCGGGGAATCCCGATCTGGTCACGATTGACGAGGCCAGCCGTCAGCCGCATGCCCCGCTCGTGTTGCGTCCCGGAAGCGGGTTCGTGGGCGGTTCAAACAATCCCCCAACGGCGCTGGTCGTGGTGCAGATGCGGAGCGGCCTGATTTGCTCGCTGTTCATTCATCCCGCGCCGACCGTCAAACAGAACGCCAACGTGGTGCACGTTTCATACGACCCGTCGGAAATCGTCGAAGTCCGGCGCAAGGCGGGATTTGCCTCGGAAATAAAGGAAAAAGTCGAGCCGAAGCCTGTCCCGGTCGAACCCGCGCCGGAGCCGAAGCGCGTCCGTGCCGTGCCGGTGCCGCCCGATCCGCTTGAAGAACTTTTACGCGAAAACCGGTTCGGTCCCGCGCCTTCGAATACCCCGAAAGCGGCCCGCAACGGGCTTGAACTTTCCGTCGCCGATGGACCGTCGCTCGATGATCGAACAGGGACGTTCATCGTCCGGGTTCGCAATGCCTCCGCGCGCGGACTGCGCCTGATCGACGCGCAACCCGCGCTGGCGGTGCGGACCTTCGGCCCGCGCGGCGAACTCATCCAGGAAGAAGCCCTGACCGAACTGAAACGGCTTTCCGAAAAGGCGTCCGGCCTCATCGAGCCGGGAGAGACGCGGGTGTTCGTCGTGTCGTTCCGGATTCCGGTCCTCGGCGTTCGCCAGCGGCTCGCCGTTTCCATCGCCCACGCCACCGCCGCCGATGAACCGGTCGCGGTCGTCATCGGCGGCCCCGTCAGCGAAAAGAAAAACGAAAAGAAGGGAAAGGACTAAAACGATGCCCGAACCGAACGAAACCCTGATTCTGCCCGGTGAAACGGGCGAACTTGAACTCCCCGAGGGCGAAACCACGCCCCTGACGCGGCCCAGGCGGTCGCTCGGCGGATTGCTTCTGCTGGCGTTGCCGGTGGTGATTCTCGGCGTTGCCGGGTGGTTCTATTTCGGATCGTCCGCCGAGGCAAAGCGCAAGCCTGCCGGTGATGAAACGGCGAAAGCGGGAGACGCACAACCCGCTCAACCGGCCGCTTCGGAAGAATTGAACGAAGCCTTGAAAATCGTGGGTTCGGCGCAGCCACAACCGGTTCCACCACCGCCCGCTTCCGGTGTCGGCGTGGCGACCGAGCCGCCGCCGGTGACGGTTGTTCCGCCGCCAGCGGATACGCCGCCGCAACCCGCGCCGGTTCAAAACACGACACCAGAACCGCAACGGCAGCCGGTACAAAATTCGCAGGCCAGTGCATATCGTTCAGTGGTTTTTGAAGAACCCGCCGCGAAGCCGGTTTCTCCGGAAACCACGGCCAAACCGGCAGCCTTCACGCCGAAGCCGGAAAGTGCCGAGGCAAAACCGTTGCCGAGATTCGGCGCGCTCCTGCCGGTCCGCCTGCTTGGTACGGTCTTCACCCTGCGCGACAACGCAACCATCCGGCTCGGGCTGATGCGCGATGTACAAACTTCAAACGGAACGATTGCCGCCGGGACCGAACTCATCGGTCGCGTATCCGGGACCGCCGACAAGCGTGTTTTCATTCAAATCGAAGGCTATCTGCGCGAAGACGGAACCTTGATTGCGTTTGGCGGCGAGGCCCTCGGCGCGGATGGCGCGGACGGCTTCGCGGGCAAGAAACGCGACGTTTCATCGCGCTGGAAGCGGGTTTTTTCAACCATCGGACGCGCCGCCTTCTCGCTTGGGCGTACTTATCTGCAATCGCGTGGCAACGGCGCGGTCATCATCGGCGACGTCGCCGACAGCGCCGCGCCGGAGTTTCAACTTCGTCCCGAAATTCAATCCTTTATCGAACTGACGGCGGGAACGGTGGGGTTTGTCCGCGTGACCTCGCTCGGGACGTCAACCGACGCGACCGCTCCGGTCAATGAACCCGTCGCGCCGACCGCGCCGGGACCGGTTTTTACCGAGGCAATGCTCGCCGACCTTCTCGAACACGGCACGGAAGCCGATCTGCGCGCCGCCCTGCCGAAACTGCCGGTTTCGATGCGTCCACTCGTCGAGTCGTTCCTTTCGCAAACGTCGATGAAAGGAGGCGCGCGATGATGACCCGAACGCTGGTTCTGGAACTGGCCGGACTCATTTACGGACCCGCGAAGTCACGGTTCGGCGAGGAAGAAGGGCTGCCGGTCTTTGTTTTCCGGGTTCAAAAGGGGAAGCGATGCTTTGTGCTGGCCTTTTCCGAAGGCTGGCGCTGGATTGAAACCGAAGCCGGTTTCGATCGGTCGGTGGATGTCAAACCGGAGGAATGCGATCCGGTGCTGACCGCCGTCGGCCTGCGCGCTGCCTGTATCGACGCGGGTTTTCAGCTTTCGCCGAACGTCATGCTCGATACGTCATCCAGTTTTCAGGTCGCGTCGGTCGAGCTTTACTGGAGCGAAGAATGGCGTATCCGGTGGGTAAATGAAGATGAACTTCTCGCGGCGGCGGGTTACGACGCCGAGGAAGACGAGTTCACGCTCGCGCGCGTCCGCGACGGCGAGGTTCAGGCGTTCTACCGGACCGGTTTTGAATCGGAATCCGATTTTTCCCTGTCCGGACCGCCCGCCGTCACTGAAATCGAAAATGAAACGGAGCTGATTTCGCGATTTGAAGCCCTTTTCGGCTGGCAAGGGCAGGTTCGCGGAAGGTCCGCGCTTGATGAACGCCCGGTTATCGAAATCCCCGATGAACCCGCGTCGCCGATGACGTGGGCGCTGCGGCGGGCCGTGACCTGCGGCCTCGCGTTTCTCGGTGGGGCGAACGTCGATCTTCACCTTCGGCTCGGCGAATTGAAACTCGGCGACCGCGTTCTCGAAAAGCGGATTGTTCTGTTTCAACCCGGTCGGACCGGTCCGGGACGCGCGCTCATCCTCGTGTTCCCGAGTGTCGGACAGATGTTCGCTTGGATCGGCGAGCGGCGGCCGGAAACCTTTTACAACGTGTTCGCGACGGTGTCGTTCGATGGTCGTCCGCCCGTCGATTTCATCCGGTTCGCGTTGTCGAACGGACACCGCGTCCGCGTGCTGTTTCACGACGCTGAAACCGCGAAGGCGCTAACCGGCTTTCGCTCGGCGAATCTGACCTTCGTGGACGCCGAACGTTTCGACCACGTCGAGGACCGCGAAGTCGAAACACCGGAGGTTCTCGAAACCCGGATTGTCACGGGAGGTGCCCGATGAGCGGACAAACTCCCAAATACAAAGTTCAACGCAACGGCGGGTGGTTCAACGCGGTGTATCGGCTGGCGCAGCGGCTGGACGCGAAGGGACGGCTGCCCCGCCTGCGTCGCCACCCGTGGAAAAGCGTTTATTTCGCTGCCTGGGACCTTTTATGGGCCGGTTGGTTGTTCTTGCGGCAAGTCGTACTTCTGGCGCTCTCCGCGCTTCTCGTCGCGATTGGCGGGCAACTTGTATTCGAACGCCGGGATTACGCGGTCGTTCTTTTGGTCGGCGTACTGGTTTTCGGCGGTTGGGTGACCGTGGATCGGTGGCGGGCGTGGTTTCGCGAAACCTTCGCGTTCGCGCCGGAATCGCGCGGCTGGACCGATCCCGATCCCGCGCCGGGGCCGGGCTGGCATCTCGATACGCTGGCGAAGATTGCGGATAGCGAGCTTGGTCTACCGCGTCCGGCGGCGGAGCAGCATTTGAGTTCCTTGAAAAGTCTGTATCGCCTCGCGGGCATCGGCGCGCGCGGCCTCGGGTTGCTCGCGCTGTCGCTCGCGGCGGGCGTATGCGTGGCGCTCGGCGTGACGGCCTTGAGCGACGGCTCACCGCTTTCGCGGCTCGCCTGGTTCGCCGCGCCCGCGGCTTTATTGCTCGGCGCGCTCGATGCGTCCTCGTCGTGGCGGG
This sequence comes from Blastocatellia bacterium NZW_1522, assembly GCA_039793685.1. Classification (GTDB taxonomy): domain Bacteria; phylum Acidobacteriota; class Blastocatellia; order Chloracidobacteriales; family Chloracidobacteriaceae; genus JAAFHI01. The sequence continues at coordinate 199,000 of JBDRAL010000012.1, read as the reverse complement.
TTTATCTCGCGATGCACCGGCGTGAGTCGGCGGGCGCGGCGGCGTGGGCGGATCGTTCGCTGCTGGTCAGCAAGGGCTACGCGAAAGTTGTCGAGGAGGAAGATTACGCCCCGCTCGGTCGCGGCCCCGAAGCGTCGCCGTCCATCGCGCTGGGCGGCATCGGACGCGACTGGAAGTTTCAAAAGTACGCTCTGGCCCTGCCGCTCGTGGACCTCACCGGCCATCTCGGCATCTTCGGTCCTCCGGGGACGGGGAAAACCAAAACGTTTCAACTTTCATTGATTCGGCAGTGGGCGGCCTACGGCACGGCGGTGGTGCTCGACATCAAGGGTGAACTCTTTGCGTGCAGCGCGCATTACTACCGCGACCGTTTCCGGCTCGACTTTATTCATCCCGAAAGCTCCGACCGGCTGGGCCTCATCCGGCGCATTTACGGAGACACAAACCTGGCGGGTGAACTCGCGGCCATCATCTGCGGGATGAAGGGCGAATCGTCGGAGGGCGGTGGCGACAACGAGCAGTTCTGGCAGCAGTCCACGACGAATCTTTTAAAGGTGCTGCTGCTGGAAATCGCCGAGCGCGAGCATCGCGGGGAATACGCCGAACCGGCGGGCATCGCGACGATTCTCGAATTCATCGCCGCCCATCCCATCGAACACAAACCCGACGGGCGCGTGGTGAACCACCTCGACGAAGCGCTTACGGCCTCGACGAACCGCGACGTACGAGTGGGATGGGGGCTGTTGCGCTCATCCCACGTCGAGACGCTGCAAAACATTCTGGTCAGCCTCAGCGTGAAGCTCGAACCGTTCCGCACGCCGCTCGCGCGCATGGTGCTCACGCCTCCGAACGCATCCGAGCGCGCGCTGGGCATCCGCGAAATACCCGCGTCGATATTACGCGAACCGGGCCATGCGATTTTCGTGATGATCGACGAAGGGCAGGCGACGGAGTACAAGAACGTTCTTGCCACGGTCTTCGGCCTGTTCGCCGCGTCGCTGCGAAAAACGAGCGCGACGCAATCGAATCGCTACTGCCTGTTTTCGCTGGATGAAGCCGGGACGGTCCCGATTCGCGGCCTCGAAAACGACATCAACGCCGGACGCGGTCGCGGAATGTGCTACGCGCTGGGTCTGCAATCGCTGGCGCAGTTGAAGAAAATCTACGGCGCGGAAGGCGCGCAGGCCATCGTGCAGGGCATCCGGACGCTCGTGGTGCTGCCCGGCACGAAGGGCGAAACGGCGGATTTCTTCTGCCAGCTCGCGGGCAAGACCACGACCTTTACCGACACGGTTTCAAACGACGCGACGCCTTCGAACGAGCGTCGCCCCGAAGTCGGTCGCGACCTGATTTCCGCCGACGACATCCGCAAGCTCGCGGAGTACCGGCAGGGCATCGTGTTTCCCTTCACGATTTCGCCGGTACGGGTGCAGTTCCCGCCCGACGGCACGCACCTCGACGTGTTGCGGACGCCGCTGCCCGACTACGCCGCCGATTCGTCGCCCTACACCGATGAACTTTCACCTGTCGCCGATCCCGCGCCGCTGACCGTGGCGGGGCTGGACAACGACGCCTTTTTCCTCAATCCGACGCTGGCTTTTGAACGTCTCCCGGACGACGAGGCAGTCCCGGTTCTCGGCGATGACGGCAACGAAAATGAATTCGAGGAAGGAGAAGATCGATGAACGAGCAGCCCCGCCAAAACGCCGCGAGCGCGTTGAGCCGCTTGCCCTTCACCGTGTTCCTGTTCGGATTTTCCGCGCTGTTTCTGGTCGTGGCGCTGGTGTACGCCGAGTGGCGTGAATATCGGCGGTTTGAAAGTCAACGGCCCGTGTCGCGCCACGACACGCTGGCCAAGGCGCTGCGCGGATACGCCCAGCGGTACGGCCATTTTCCCGAAGACTTCGCCGAACTCATCGAACACGCGCCGGGACTTGGTTTGAACCCCGAACGCCTGACCAACGAGGCTCGTTCCTTCAGCGGCGACGGCTGTTTTTACCGCTACGCGCGGATTGACGCGAAGACCGCGACGCTGTGGTCCGTGCCGGTTGGCCCGCGAGCCAATGAAGGCGCGACGTATTTCCGGGTCCTTCGCGAATCCGGGGATGAACTGTGGAAGGGGCCGCCCCTTTCAATTGAAGAAATCACGCGGACCGTCGCCAATCCCGCCGAGGAACAACTCGCGTGGCTCGGACTTGGCCGGACGCGCGCGATTCGTAACGACAAACCGGGTTCGCCGCAAACCGCGAACTCAAAACCTCAAACAATTCAAAACAAACGATAGGAAAAGACGATGCCGCAAAAACAAAACCGCAACTCAACACCCTCGAAGCCGGACAGCGCTCTCGGCCCGGATGGACAGCCGTTGCCCTGGCTGGCCGTGATTTATCGAGACAAGTCGGTCAAGTACGGAGTTCCCTATGAACTTCTGGTCGAACAGGGCCGACAGGAAAACCGGAGGTTTAGTCAGTTTGGAATTTCAAAAAGTGGGGCTGCCGGACCAGCCCAGTTTATGCCCGGAACAGCCAAGGACATGGGATTAAAGGTTACGGGGAACAAGGCTACCGATGAGCGCTTTGATTACCAGAAGTCGATTGATGCCCAAGCTCGCTTAATGAGCAAGCTTTTGAAAGACAATGGGGGGCGGATAGATCTGGCCTTGGCGGCTTATAACGCCGGACCCGGGAACGTGAAGCATTACGAAAAGATTGATGAAACCAGAAAATACGTGAACCAGATTCTTGAACGGACCGGCTACAAGAAAGGCCAGACAATTGACCTGAACCAGTTGAGAGGGCCGGAAACGCCCAAGCCTTCCAAATCAACCACTCGCGCGAACAAACCAGTTTCCGAACTTGCTCCAACGCAACCGACCGCTCCCGAACTTACCGCGCCGACGCCGACCCGCGTGGTCGCACGAATGGGGCGGTGAGTACATTTTCATAAAACAAACAACGATAGAAGAAAGGAAGACTCGTTTATGCCGAATAAAGAACGAAAGGAAACGAAAACCAACGCCACCACGCCGGATCGTGTTGACGTCTTTCCGAACCGACAACAGGAACTCCGTGATCTGTTTACTCAGCTTGCCCGTCCGGGGGCGACGATTGCGGAAGTCATCCAGAACCGAACCAGACCACCCCGACCGACCCAGGTGACTCCGAGGCAGGGATACGCGTCGGAGCAGTTCAAGCCCTTCGAAAACATCAAGGGCGTCCGCAACAATCCGCATCTGACCGAAGGCGTGTACAACAAGCTCGACGGACTTTCGAAAAAGCACGGCTGGTCGATGGAAACGTTCCTGCGCGTCTTTTCGCAAGAGACGGCAGGGACGTTCAACCCGAGCATCCGGGTCGGCGACCGGGCCGACAAGGACACGCCGGGCGGGGTCATCCGCCATCGAGGAAAGCCGATCGGAAGCGCGACAGGGATCATTCAGTTCATCGAGGATACCGCGCAATCCCTCGGGACCTCGACCCGAAGGTTGCGGAAGATGTCGCTCGAACAACAACTCGAATATGTTGACCGCTACCTAAACCAGTATTCACCTGCCTTTCAGAAGGCAAAGGCCGAACGGGGCGAGGTTTCGCTGGCGGAAGCCTACACGTCGGTGCTGGCCGGGAAGGTTCGGACCGGGGATGAAACGCTTTTCCGGCGCGGTACGAAGGCCTATCGCAGTAACTCTGGCGTGGATGTCAACAAGGACGGCCGCATCACCGCGGAAGAGGCGGCGGAGACCGTCAGACGAAACACCGTTGCCAATGTTCCGGTGGCTCAACCGTCACGGCGGAAACGTTAGGAGAAAAGGAAATTGGCTCGCTTCGGCGGTCGGTCCCGGAAGATGGGGCCGACCGCTTTTCCGTGGAATCGAAACCCGTTTTCAGTTCGCCGTAAAACGTTACAAATAAATAAGTTTTCCATAAAAAAATTATGAAACCATAACCGTTTTTCGCTTGTTCCTTGACGGCTCGAAATATAGGTTGAAATCAGAGTCGCACGTCATGACGCGCCTTCGGAAAGATCAGATTTCATAAAGCCGACGGAGTCCTCCCGATCCCCGCCGTCGGATGCCATTTTTCCGTTTGGAGCTGTCTATGCGTATCCTCCTCATCCAGCCCAATTACCACTGCGGCGGCGCCGAAATCGCCGGTAACTGGCCTCCGAGCTGGGCGCCCTACATTGGCGGAACCCTCAAGCACGCGGGTTATCAGAACGTCCGGTTCGTGGACGCCATGGCCGCCGATCTCACCGACGAGGTCCTCGCCGAAATTCTCGCCAAGAACAATCCCGACGTGGTGCTCGCGAGCGCGATCACCCCGATGATTTACAAGGCGCAATCCACGCTCAAACTGGTCAAGGATTTCAATCCAAATATCGTCACGATTCTCGGCGGCATCCATCCGAGTTTCATGTATGCCCAGGTGCTGACCGAAGCGCCCTGGATCGACTACATCGTCCGCGGCGAGGGCGAGGAAATCATCGTCAACCTGATGCGGGCCATCGAGAACGGCACCGACCACAAGGAACGTTCCGGGATTCAGGGCATTGCCTACCTCGAGGACGGCAAGGTCGTGGCCACGCCCGCGCAACCGCCCATCGCCGATCTGGATACGCTGACTCCGGACTGGAGCCTGCTGGAATGGGATCGCTACATCTACATTCCGCTCAACTGCCGCCTCGCGGTGCCCAATTTCGCGCGCGGCTGTCCGTTCACCTGCCGTTTCTGCTCGCAATGGAAATTCTGGCGGAAATACCGCTCCCGCACGCCGGAACGGTTCGTGGACGAAATTGAAACGCTCGTCAAGGACTTCAACGTCGGCTTCTTCATCCTCGCGGACGAGGAACCGACCATCAACCAGAAGAAATTCGTCGCGCTGTGCAAGGCCATGATCGACCGCAAGCTGGATGTCCACTGGGGCATCAACACGCGGGTCACCGACATCCTGCGCGACGCCGAACTGCTGCCGCTCTATCGCAAGGCCGGGCTGGTGCATGTCTCGCTCGGCACCGAGGCGGCGACGCAGATGAATCTCAACCGTTTCCGCAAGGAAACAACCATCGAGGAGAACAAACGCGCCATCGACATGCTCAAGAGCAACGGCATGGTCGCGGAGGCGCAGTTCATCATGGGCCTCGAAAACGAGACGAAACAGACCATTGAGGAGACGTTCGCCCTCGCCCGCATGTGGGACCCCGATATGGCGAACTGGAACATGTACACTCCGTGGCCTTTTTCAGAGCTTTTCGAGGAACTCAAGGACCGCGTCGAGGTCCGCGACTATTCGAAATACAACTTCGTCACGCCGATCATGCAGCCTGACGAAATCGAGCGCGAGGACGTGTTGAAGGGCGTCCTGCGCAGCTACGGCAAGTTTTATTCACGCAAAGCCTTTTTCGACTATCCGTTCATCAAGGATCCATTCAAGCGGAAATACATGCTCGGCTGTCTGAAGGCATTCGTGAAAATGACCGCCACCAAGCGGTTCTACGACATCGGCCGCATCAAGCCGAAGGGATTGAAGATGGAGGTGGACCTCGGCTTTGACGGAACGAAGATTTACAAGGGTGACCGGCTCGTCGAGTTGAACGCCAACGATTCGGCGCTCGCCGCCGACGTCAACTACACGGGCATGAAGGAAAAGAAGGGCGATTTCGTCCAGATTAACAAGCGGGCGAAAGACGAACCGGTTTCGGCGTGCGGCGCGCCGCGTGACGCCCAGTACGTCGAGCCGGACGACGCGAATTCCCAGATGCACCTTTGAGCGACACCGGGAGGAGGCCCGATCCAATGAACATTCCGGAAATCCCAAAGGAACTCATCCAGAAATACAGCCGTCCCGGCCCGCGCTATACCAGCTATCCGCCGGTCCCCGTGTGGACTCCGGATTTCGATGAAACCAGTTATCGAACGGCCCTGAGCGAACTGGCCGATTTCCCCGAGGAAACGCTCTCGCTCTATGTTCACCTGCCGTTCTGCGCCAGTAGTTGCGCCTATTGCGGGTGCAACGCAACAGTGACCACCAAACCCGAAGTCGTGAGTGCCTACCTTGACCGGTTGGCCCGCGAAATCAGGTTGATCGTGCCTCTGCTCGGGAAGCGACGGACAGTCGCGCAGATGCATTGGGGCGGTGGTACGCCCAACTTCCCGTCGGTCGAGGAACTGACCCGATTGGTTCGATTGTTGGAGGAAGCGTTCGACTTCCATCCGGAAGCCGAGCGTTCAATCGAAATAGACCCTCGGATTGCGTCTCGTCGCCAACTGCGCGCGATTCGGAATCTGGGGTTCAATCGGGTCAGTCTCGGTGTTCAGGAATTTGATCCCGATGTGCAGAAGGCCATCGGACGCATCCAGCCGGAAGAGGTCACGAAGGAGGTGTACGACGCATGTCGTTCGCTGGAATTCGAAAGCGTGAACCTCGATCTGGTTTACGGCCTGCCGGAACAGACCCTCCCGAAGTTCTCGCGGACCATTCGCGAAATCATCGCCATGCGCCCCGACCGCGTGGCCTGCTTCAACTACGCCCACGTTCCGTCGCTGCGCGCCAACCAGCGCAAGATCGACGCGACCACGCTGCCGACTTCCGCCGAACGATTCACCATGTTCGGCACCGCCATCGGGCTTTTCGAAGCCGCCGGTTACGGCTGGATCGGCATGGATCACTTCGCGCGGCGCGGCGACGAACTCGCCGAAGCCGCCGAAGGGAAGCGTCTCCACCGGAACTTCATGGGCTATACCGTCAAGCCCGCGCCCCATCTGCTGTCGTTCGGCATGAGCGCCATCAGTGAATTCGCGGGCTACTACGCGCAGAATGACGCCCGGCTCGGGCGCTATCAATCGGCGCTCGATGACCACCGGCTGCCGATTACGCGGGGACACCGGCTGACGGCGGACGATGTGTTGCGGCGCGATGCCATTGCCAACCTGTTGTGCAATTTCGAGCTTCCGCTGACGTCGGTCGAACGACTGGCTCGGCGGTCGAGTGAAATGAACGTCCCGGACGAATTCGACCGGCTGGAGCCTTTCGTGGAGGACGGGCTGCTCCGGTTCGAAGCCGATCGCGTGGTCGTGACCCGCACCGGACGTTTCTTCATCCGCAACATCTGCATGGAGCTGGACGCCTATCTGCGTACCGGGGCGCCGTTGCCGGTCTTTTCGAAGACGGTTTGAAACGTGGCCGTTCTTGAAAATCCGCCGCGCGCCCGCCCGCGCCGTTCGTTGTCGCACGAACGGCGCGGGGCTGTTTTTACGGCCATTTTTTTCGCGTGCCGCCCCACTTTCGAAAAAAAAGAACTTGACAGTTTGTTGGGTCGTCAGGCCAAATGGCGACCCTTTTGACTTTACGACGGGAATGAACGCAATGGCGAACGTCACCGAAAACCTTGAATACGCAGCGCCGGACACGGCGGCCGATAGCGGCTGGCCGAGTACCGGAAGTCGCCGCGCCGATCGCGCCGCGATGCTGCCTTTCCACGACCGTCATTCCCATCGGTAGGCCTCCGTCCGTACGGCGCGCCCCGGTTCGAATGGCGCGACGATTACGGAGGAAGCCGACATGCTTTTCATCAACGGCCTTTTCGAATCCCATATCACCGTTCACGCCGAAACCCCCGAAGCGCTCCTCCGGTTCAAATCCGCTTGCGCGGAAATCGGCGTGAAATGCCTCCATATCGAACTTGATTCCGGGACGCATGCCTTTCAGCCAATGATCGGCGCGACCCATCGCGGCGACTTCGCGTCGGCGCGGGGCGAAGCCTTTGAACTCGAAGCCACGCTCACGCGGCGCGGGTTCGCGGTCACGCGCGTGAAAATCGAAGCCTTCATCGAAAACGAAGGCGTACCGACCGGCGACGCGCAAGCGGTGGCGATGGGGAGCGGAACCTATTTCGAATTCCACGCCCTCGTTACATTGCCGTCTTCCGACGTTCCCGCCGCGCTGCGGTCCGTTTGCGCGGCCCACGGCGGGCATCTGTCGCGCAACGCCCTCAAACGTGACCTGGCGGGCCGGACCTCGCGGTTCGTGACGCTGCGGGTATCGGGCGTCGGTTCGACGCGGGCCGATTCGATTTTCGGCGATTTCCTGAATGCCTTGCGGGAAGCCGGATTCGAGCTTTCGAAAATCCGGCGTGAATTCGTCGTGTATGACTCGAATCTTGAACTCGACGCCGGGTGGGGCAACGTCGTCGTGGCCGGAAAGGGGGTGGCGTGATGAACAGCTTCATTGAACGAATTCATCGCGCCGCCGCTCAAACCGGCGTGGATTTCGATGAACTGGCGCGACAAATCGTACGGGAAGCGTTTCTGCGTCGGCTGGCGATGTCACCCGACGCGCAAAAGCTGGTCCTGCGAGGGAGCATGCTGCTTCAGCTTTGGGTCGGTCCGAAGCGGCGGTTCGCGCGGGACCTCGATTTTCTCGGGCTTTTCAAAAACGACTTCGATGAAACACGGCGGCGCATCGAAGGCATCGCCGCCTTCGTCGGTGCGGCTGATGGCGTCGTTTTCGATCTGTCGTCCTTCGTTGCCGAGGAAACGTGGAAGGGAACACCGTCGCCGGGATTCAAACTCAACGGTGTGGCGCTCGTCGAAACGTTGCCGGTGGCGTTCAGCCTCGACATCGGGTTCGGCGATCCGGTCGTACCCGCGCCGGAATGGTTCGAATATCCGTCGAGTGTCAAAGGAATTGCTTCGGCGCGTGTCTTGGCGGTCGGTCCCGAAATGTCGATTGGCTGGAAACTTCATTCGCTGATCGAACTCGGGCCGAAGCGGTGGCGGCCAAAGCATCTGCACGATCTGATGCTGTTTGCCGGAATGCCCGGTCTGGACGGTGATGTTTTGAAATCTACAATTCGGACCGCGTTCGTGAGCCGTCAAGCCGTCCCGTCGGAGGTCTTTCCACTGCTCGATTCGCGCGCCTGGATTGAGTCCGCCCGCGCGTTGAAGCGGTGGAACGACTACCGCGAAACCTGTGGTCAGCCGGAGTTGCCGGAGCTTTCGACCGCCGCCCGGCTGGTGATGTGGCGGTTCGGAGAAGTGATTTCCGCATCCGCAGCCTGACCGTCAGGGAGGGCTGTCCTCGGCAACGTACCAACTTGCAAGGGACAGCCCTCCCTGATGGTCGGGCTGCTGTTCCCGAATCCGGTCAGGTCCCATAATCGCGGCATAGTTGTCGGGCATTCTCAAAAAATGACGGACGAGGCCGATTTCCTGAAAGGTTTTCCTCGTCCGTCCTGAATGAGTCTCCAATCCAGCAATAGTGGCCATTGCGGAATTCGAATGTCCTCAATTCGCCTTGGGAGGATGAGATATGGCCGTAGGAAACAATCATCGGCCAGCCCATTCCACTGATCGTTGTATAGAAATACTGTCCGTGGATTTCACCGAGATATTTGCGCGGTGAAACTGAAAACATCGCCCAAACGCAATTCCCGGTCGCGCCGCAGGTAAGCGGAACGAAATACACTTCAGGTCCTTTCGGAAAAAGCTGCAACCGAAAAGCCCGGTCGGCGAATTCAATTCCGCCATCTTTCTTCTTCCTTGCAAGTGTCCGGTCAAGCAACCTGTCGAGTTCCCTTTTCGGAAGCGCGTCGGTGGTTGCACATCCCCAACTGAACGTCACCAACGGTTTGTTCTTGAGGGCGAGCCATCTCGGTTTACGTCTCGCGGCTTCAACGGGTTGGACGAAAACAAAAAGACAGACGAAAAACACAAGCAGCAAAGCGGATTTCGGCTTTTTCATCGTTGGCCTCGGAGCAGGTCGGGATGACTTCAAAAATGCTTGAACCCGTTTGAAGCGGCAACCGGGCAAGCCACGTTCGATGTGGCGGATAAACCTCGTACTGAAAAAACAACGGGCCGGAGATCAGCATCCCCGGCCCGTTGTTTTTTCAGTGCGGACAGCCCTCCCTCACGGTCGGGCTGCGGTTGTGGAACTAAGTTTTTTCAGCGCGGCGAACTGCTGACGACTTTGCCGTTGATGATGACGCCGACGGCGTGGCTCGTGTATTCGAAGGGATCACCGTCGAACAGCGCCACGTCGGCGTCCTTGCCCGGTTCGAGCGAGCCGACCCGGTCGGCCACGCCGAGGATTTTCGCGGCGTCGATGGTGATGGTCGCCAGCGCTTCCTCGAACTTCAAACCGTTGGCCGCCGCCGCTGCGGCTTCAAACAGTACGACGCGGGTTTTCGGAACGTAGGGTTCATATCCGCTCTGAATCGCGACCGGAATGCCCGCGTTCCGCAGAATGGACGCCGTTTCGAAACTCGCGTTTTCGGCTTCGCCGCCGGTGCGGAGCATCGTCGCGTGAAGGATGACCGGGAAGCCCGAATCCTTGATTTCCTTCACGATGAGATGGGCTTCCGCCGCGCCGTCGAAGACGAGCCGGATGTTGAATTCCTTCGCCAGCCGGAGCGCGGAAAGCATGTCGTTGGCCTTGTGGGCCGTGACGAGCAGCGGTTCCTCGCGGTTCAACACTCGTACGAAAACATCGAGTTTCAAATCGCGCGGCGGACGCTTGTCTTCCGGCGCGCTCATTTTCACCGCGTATTCACGCGCCTTGATGAGTTCCGCGCGGAGCATCGCGATTTCCTTCGAGCGCGTGCCGGGCGCGCGGCCCGCGTCGGCGAGACCGTTCGCGCCGAGCGTCACGCAGACCATCGTGGCCGGATTGAGAACGCCCTGCTCGACGGTTTCCGCGCTGGTTTTGACGACCATCGTCTGGCCCGGCACGAGCGCGCCTGGCGCGGGGCCGGTATGCAGGATGGTGACGCCGTACCCGCGTAGATATTCAATCAAACGCTCACGTCCGTTGTAGGCGTCGATGGCGCGCAGTTCCGGTTGAACCGACGCGGAGCGGTCCAACTGGTCCTGATCGCCCGGTGCGTTGAGGTAGCCGGACAGGCCGACCACCGAGTGCGAATCAATCAGTCCGGGCGTGACCACTTTCGCGGAAACGACCTTGTAATCCGCCGGAATCTGGACTTGCTTCGCGGGGCCGACCTTTTCGATTTTGCCGTCGCGGATAAGGACGACACCGTCCTTGATGGCCGGTCCGTTCATTGGGTAGACGGTTTCGCCTTTCACGGCGATTTGCGCGGAGGCGGCGAAGCCCAGCGCAATGAAAAAGCACAGGCTCAGGGCAAGACGAAAGAGACGAAGATTCATGAGGTTCATCGCGTGCCTCCTTCGTGTTCGTCATCGAAGCAGTCCATGTGGATGTGCTGGTCGTGGCTCGCGCCGTTGCCGCCCACGGCCAGCAGGCGATCGCGCAGATTGGACCGGTCGAACACCCGCGATCCTTCCACCCACGTTTCAAGGACATGCGTATAGACGCTGAGCGGATCGCCCGAAAGGATGATGAAATCGGCGTCCTTGCCGGGTTCGAGCGAACCGACGCGCTTGTCGAGGTCGAGCATCCGGGCGTTGGCGATGGTCACGGCTTCGAGCGCCTTTTCGCGAGACATTCCGGCGCGGACCGCCAGCGCGGCGGAGCGCATGAAGAACCGCGAATCGGTGATGCCGTCGTCGGTGTGGAAGCCGACGAGCGCACCCGCCTTGTCGAGAACCGCGCCGGTCTGGAAGCCGGATTCGGCGGCTTCAATCTTCCCGCCGGGGCTGTCCACGACGATAACCGAGCAGGGAAAGCCGGATTTGGCGATTTCATCCGCCACCTTCCAGCCGTCGCTGACGTGATGCAGTACGACGCGGATGTTGAATTCCTTCGCGAAGCGCAGCACGGTCAGAATGTCGTCGTGGCGGTGCGTGTGATAGTGGACCACCCGCTTCCGGTCGAGCACGTCGATGAGCGCCTCCATCGCGAGATCGCGCGGCGGCATTTTCGCGGGATCACCCGCCGCGGCCTTGACCTTGTCGCGATAGGCGACGGCACGGACGAAGTAATCGCGGACCATCGCCGCCGACTTCGCGCGCGTGCCGGGAAAGGGCGGAGTGGGCCGGATGGAGTTGGTTCCGTTGGCCATCTTCACGCCGCCCGCGATGCTCCCGTCTTCGTTGACGATGAACAATTCTTCAATATTGGCGCGGCGGCGGAGCTTCACATAAATCGTCTGACCGCTTAAAAGATGCCCCGAACCGGGCATGATGTTGACGGTCGTGATGCCGCCCGCGAGCGCCTTGACCATGCCGGGATCGCGCGGGTTGATGGCGTCGTAGGCGCGTACGTCGGCCTGCATGGCCGCGCTGCCGTCCGCGCCCTGCGGACCGCCGATGTGGCTGTGCGAATCGACCAGGCCGGGCATCAGCGTCTTGCCGGTGCAATCGACTTTTTCGGCATCCTTCGGAATCTGCACCGCGCCGACCGCGCCCACGGCCACGATCTTGCCCTTGTGTACGATGAGCACGCCCTTCGGAATCGGCGCGCCGGTGATGGGGATAATTTCTCCGCCGACAAAGGCGGTCGGCTTTTCCTGCGCCATTACAGCGGATGAGAAAAGCCCGAACAGAAAAATTCCAACGAGGAATCTGAGTCTCACGAACCCTCCAGCCGGGGACGGAAGAAAATGCCCCATGCCGGTCCGAAACAACGAACCGTCAGGGGAAATCGCAATGTGTGTGTGCTTTCGAACTCTACCCGGCGGAGGGAACTTCTCAAACGGAAACTTCGCCAGGGGGCGATTTTTAATCGTCGGCTTCCCCGACCTGTTTTACATCGAAATCGACCTTCGCGTCGTCGGGCAGTTTCGGAACCTGAAGCCAGACCTCATGAAAAACGAGGGCACGGCAAAGCTGGTTCGTTTTCGCGAACCTGACTTCGAAACGATACTTGTTTGAAGCCTCGTCCTTGTAAATCTTGTAGGTCAGGTCGAGTGGCTCATGACACCGCCCCGAAGTGAATCGGACGGCCAGCAGGGTACATTTTGAAAAGTCGATGTTCGAAATGCCCGCCTCACATTCCTTCCCCTGATATTTCGCGATGAGTTCCTTCAGTTCCTCGCCGCTTTGAAAAACGGCATGGTCCGTACGGCCAAAGAGGAGCGAGCAGGGAATCTTGACCCGGGTTGCCTCAATCGGTGTTTCACCGGTCGCACGGCTGGCGGAGGCAGGCGTCTGACCCTTTATTTGCACAAGAAAACCGCCGCCGAGCAGGAGCATTGAAAGGGGCAGGATGCAGGCAAAGCGTTTGAAGCGAGCCATTGTGAAGAATCCTCAATCGGAAAGACCGGTGGATTGATGGAGAATTTCGGAAACGCGGTGAAACAGTTCTGACTCCTTTACAAAATCGGCTTCATCGGAGTCACTGGTTGCCCAATAGACGAGGAATGCCGGCTCGATTCTTTCAGACTGGCGCGAAAGATAAATCTGAACCATCAGAGCGGGGCTGTCCGGCTGTCGAATCGATAACCTGTCTACCGAGATTCCTGCTTCAAATCGTTCCGCAATCGGGGTGTCAAGGACCGACCGACAGAATGCAATCAGCGGAGCTTTCTCGGAAACCGGAAGAAAGGAGTCGAGCCGTTCAAAGGTTTTGATGACCCTTTCCCATGAACGGAGATTTTTCTCGGCGAGAAAAACGCTTTCCGGATCAACGTTGGCCTGGGCAATCAGGCTTTCAAGTCGTGCCTGATCGCCCTTTGCCAGATGAAGAAATGCAGCAAAATCGAAATCCGGGCGTGGAGACCGTGACCTGTACCTGGCAAGAAGTTCACGGATTTCATCCACCCGCCCCTTTGGAAAATATTTCTTGATGTGGTGGCGGATGAAGGATTCGCTCATTTAAACCATCCAACCTTTTCAGGCAAAAAACTCAAGGTACTTCACGCCCGAGCCGGTGTTGAACAGCACGATGCGTTCATCCGCGCCGACCTGCCCCGCTTCAAGCATTTTGCGAATGGCCACCGCGCAGGCCGCGCCTTCGGGAGCGGCGAAGATGCCCTCGGTCGCGCCCATTTCCTTCACGGCTTCCCGCATTTCATCGTCGGTGACAGCAAGCGCCGTTCCGCCCGAAGCGCGGACCGCATCCAGAATCAGAAAGTCGCCGATGGCGCGCGGCACGCGCAGGCCCGACGCGCCCGTGTGGGCGTTGGGAAATTCGGCGGCGAAGCGTTCGCCGTTTTCAAATGCCCGGACGATGGGCGCGCATCCAGCGGCCTGGACTGAAACCATGCGCGGCCGTTTGCTTCCGATGAGTCCCATCGCCTCCATTTCATCGAAGGCTTTCCACATTCCCACGAGGCCCGTACCGCCGCCGGTCGGGTAGACGATCACGTCGGGCAGCGTCCAGTCGAACTGCTCGGCGATTTCGTAGCCCATGGTTTTCTTGCCTTCCACGCGGTACGGCTCGCGCAGGGTCGAAACTTCAAACCAGCCTTCCTCAGCCTTGCGGCGTCCGATTTCGGCGGCGCAGTCGGTGATGAGTCCGTCGATGAGTGTCACGAACGCGCCGTTTTGCTCGCATTCGATGCGGTTCGCGCTCGGCGTGTCGCGCGGCATGAACACATGCGCTTCCATGCCCGCGCGCGCCGCGTAGGCCGCCATCGCGCCGCCCGCGTTGCCAGCCGTGGGCACGGCCACCTTTTTCACGCCGAGTTCCTTCGCGACCGAAATGGCCGCCGTCATGCCGCGCGCCTTGAAACTCTGCGTCGGGTTCTGGCCTTCATCCTTGATGTACAAGTTGGACAAGCCGATTTTCGCGCCGAGCCGCTTCGCGGGAAGCAGCGGCGTGCCGCCTTCGCCGAAGGTCACGATGTTTTCGTCGTGTTCGACGGGCAGCACTTCGCGATAGCGCCAGAGCGTGAATTCACGCGCTTTCAGGGCTTCTTTCGTCATTGAAAGCTTGGCGCGTTCCAGATCGTAGCGGGGATAGAGCGGCTTCCCGCAGGACGTGCAGAGGTTATGAATCTGGCCCTTTTCGTGACGGGCGTTGCAGGCGGTGCATTCGAGGTGCGTGAAGTACATAGGGGATGGAGGATGAAGAAGTCTGGAGTCTGGAGTCGAGCGTCTGGAGTCCGTCAAAAAAACAAAAGAAGAGGATGGAGAGATGAGCAGTCGAGATTGTCAAAAAAACGATTGGCAGGGAAGCCCCCAAAGCGGGCGATTCCCTGTTTTGTGCCACGGACTCAAGACCCTCGACTCCAGACTCCAGACTTCTTCATCCCTCATCCCTCACGTTTACTTCCTCAAAAACAGTTCATACAGCGAGAGCAGGATTTCGATGAGGATGAGAATGATGACGTACCATTCGAGGCGGACCGACCGGTTGTTCTGAAAAAGTTCAAGGAGCGTTTCGACGGTACGCCCGATGAGATCGAGCTTGCGCTCGAGGGCCTGCTGGCGTTCCTTCAGTTCGTATTCGTCTTCGAGTCGCAGGTAGAGCCGTTCGAGTTCCGGGCGATCCCAAAGCAGTTCCGGCTTTTCGGAGACTTCGACGCGGCCGACCATCTTGTGTTGGATGAGCAGCGTTCCGCCGATCTGGCGCAGCAGGTCCTTTCCGCGCGCGATGCCTTTTCCGCCCTGTTGTAGTTCGAGCGCGAGCGGTTCGATGCGGTCGAAGACGTTCGCAATCTGGCTTTCGTAATGGGCCAGCGTGATGCTTTTCGCCAGTATTTCCGCCACGAGTTGAAAGCGTTCGATGGAAAGTTCCTGGAGAGTGATTTCCGATCCGTCCAGTCCTTCACCGCGAATCTGGTCGGCAACCAGTCGAATTTCATCGAGTTCAGGCTTGGCGAACGGTTCGATGACGAACTGGCCGAGGTTCTTGAGAAACGTGGCTTCTTCAAGCGGATCAAGATCGAACAGCACCACGCACCCGTAGCGCATGAGCACCGCGCAGCCGCGCCCGCCCGCCGCAATCACGAGCGGTTGCGCGGCGAGGCGCTGCGTGGTTTCGAAGGAGCGCAGGTCGAGTTTCTCGCCGAGGTACAACGCGCGAACCCTGACGTGATCGCGTTCCGTGAACGGGTTGGGTTGAACGTTCCGCTGAGGAGATTCCGGCATAGGCAAAAGGCCGGGAAAATCGTTGCGAAATCAGATGGTTTTGAAATTCCGCATTCGATTTTCCGCATTCCGCGTTTTCATCGCTTGGCACGCGCCAGAATGTCACGGGCGCGGCGGGCGATGGCTTCGTCGATGAACTGCCCGCGTTCATCCTGTACGGCGGCGGACCCGGAGGCGAGCGCCGTTTCATAAAGTTCGATGGTTTTCATCGCCTGCTCAATCTGGGCTTCGGTCGGGGTGAAAACGTCGTTGACGATGTGGACCTGCGACGGATGAATGCAGGCGCGTCCGAAAAAGCCGAGCCGGCGATACGCCTCGGTCGAGCGCCGCAGTCCTTCCAGATCGGAAAGTTTGGTCCAGACCGCCGCGACCGGCGCGTCGAGGCCCATCGCGCGCGAGACGGTGGCGATGTGCGACTTGGCGTAGAGCGTTTCGCGTTCGTCGTCGCTGTGTTCGATGGCGAGGTCCCGGATGTAGTCCGACGCGCCGAACGACAGGTGCAGCACGCGCGGCGCGCGGGCGATTTCCTGCGCGTTCAGAACGCCTTTGGCCGATTCGATGGCACAGGCCACGCCGATGGCCCCGACCGGCAATCCGGCGGCCCTTTCCGCTTCCGAAAGAACCTCATTGACGCGAATCAGGTCGGCGGCAAATTCGCATTTCGGTACGCGGATGGCGCTCAGACCCGGACCGACGATGGCGCGGATGTCGGTGCGCCACCAGTCGCTGTCGATGCCGTTGATGCGGACGAACACCGGAATCTCGTTGCCCGCCGACTCCGCGACGGCCTTGGCGACCATGGCGCGGGCGCGGGCCTTCTCGCTGGGCGCGACGGCATCTTCAAGGTCGAACAGAACGGCATCGGCCCCGACGGTGAAGACTTTCGACAACAGTTTTTCATTGCTTCCGGGGGCGAACAGATAACTTCGCGAGAGTCGGGGAATGCGGTGGGGCATGGGAAATTCTCCGGGCAAGTGCCAGTGATGAACGGGACAGCATGGGAAGTTCAGAAAAAATGAAGATTTTCGTGCGCGGTGTCTGTCATACTTCACCCACTTCCGTTTTCCGGATTTCGTGACGGTAAGAACCGGCTGTCAGAAATATTCCTTCGGAGGTTCCCATGAAGCTTTTTGACTCGCGCCTCGCCCGATGGCGTCGCGTGGTGACGATTTTATTTGTGTGTGCGTTCGTTATCGGTTCGATGGTTCGCGGATCGGCCCAATCGGTCGAACAGCAATCCCTGATTCAAGACCTCAAACTGGAAAAGGAAATTTCCTCCGGCGTGGCGCACGCCTTTCGTTTTGACGCGGTGGCGGACACCTATATCTGGGTCGAAGTCGAGCAGAAAAGCATCGACGTCAGACTCGTTCTTTACGACGCCGAAGGCAAGGAAGTCGTTTCGGAGGACAGTCCGCATGGCGGGCTGATTCTCGAATCCTTCGAACTCATCCTTCCGAAAGCCGGTCAGTACCGCCTTGAAATCACCCATGCCAAGCCGGGATTGAAACCCGGCGTGTATTCCCTGAACGTCAAGGCGCTGCGCCCGGCGCTCCAGACCGATCGCGACTGGCTCAAGGCGACCGAGTGTTTCAACCAGGCGATTTACCTTCGCTTTCAAAATACTTCCGAAAGTCTTCGGGAGGCGATGAAAAAACTTGAAGAAGCCGGTCGGCTCTATCGTTCGGCGGGAAGGCTGCCTCAGCAGGCCAACGCGATCGAATCCATCGGCGTTCTCCGCAACTCGCTCGGCGATCCGTTCGGGGCCATCGAGGAATATCAGAAGGCGCTGGCCATTTTTCAGGAAGCGAGATCGCCCGAACGCGAGGTGGTTTCCCTGTTCAACCTCGGCGTGACCTACTGCCGGGTCGGCGAAACCGACAAGGGACTGAAATACCTCGATGACGCCGTACAGTTGGCAATTGCCGTGAAAGACAATCGAATGTTGGCATACGCCCAACTTGGATTGAGCCAGCAGTACCTCCTGCTCGGCGACATTCCGGGTGCCCTGACGGCAGCGGAAACCTCCCTGCGGGCGGCTGAGACGGCGGCGGCGAATACCCGGACCCCGGCCGACAACACGAGTCTGTCGCAGGCCCACGCCACGCTTGGCCTCGTCCACGCGCGGATGGGGAATTTGAACAAGGCGCTCGAATCGCACCGGCTGTCGCTCGAATATCTGACGAAGAACAACATCAAGCGCGGACAGTCCAACTGCCTGCTCCAGATTGCGAAAACCCTCGCCGATTTGAACGACCCGGCGCAGGCGAAGACGAATCTCGATCAGGCGCTCGCGCTCGCGACGGCCTCTGGCGACCGGCAACTTGAAGCGGGCGTCCGGGCCGAACTGGCGCGCGCCGCGCTGGCGGCAGGGAAGCCGGATGAAGCCCTTTCCCAGCTTGAAAACGCGCTGACGCTGTATCGCGCGACTGAAGGCAAGACGGGCGAAGCGGCCGTGCTGGTGCGCCGCGCGAAACTTTTTCGTGATTCGAATCAGCTCGACAAGGCGCTGACGGACGCGCAGGCCGCCGTGGATATTGTCGAGTCGTTGCGCGGGCGCATCGGCGTCCAGAACTTCCGCGCATCGTTTCTGGCGGAGGCCCGTGATTACTACGAAACGCTCATCGACGTGCAGATGCGGCTTGGCGAGGCGCGTCCCGACCAGGGGTTCAATGAGCAGGCGCTCCGCACCAGCGAGCAGTTTCATGCGCGAACGCTGCTCGAATCGCTCATCGAATCGCAGTTGAAATTGAAGGAAGGCGTGAGCGTCGAGCTTCGCGACCGGCAGCGGTCCATTCAGCAGCGGATGAACGCCCTCGCCGAACGCCTTGGGCGATACACGCCCAAACAGGCTGAACAGATGAAGGCCGCGCAGGCCGAACTCGAACAGTTGCGGACCGAATACCAGAAAGTCGAAGCCGAAATGCTGACGGCCAGCCCGCGTTTCGCCGCGCTGACACAACCCCGCGTGCTGTCGCGCGCCGAAGTGGTTCGCGACGTTCTGGATGATGAAACCGCCCTGCTCGAATATGCCCTCGGCGAATCGCGCAGCTTTGCGTGGCTCGTCACCCGGCAGGGAATGAAGACGTTCGTGTTGCCCGGAAGGGCTGAAATCGAAACGCTTTCCCGCGCGGCATACGACGGGCTGACCATCCGGAATCGCAAGGTCAAGTTTGAAAGTCGGGACGAACGCCGCGCGCGCATCGCAAAGGCGGAGGCCGGGCTGGCCGACACGCTTTTGAAGTTGAGCAAAGCCGTATTCGGCCCGATGGTCGGTGAGTTGAAATCGCGCCGTCTGCTCATCGTCCCGGACGGCGCGCTCCATTACGTTCCGTTCGCGGCCCTGCCGGTGGGGGAAAACGAAACGCTGCTGGCCCACGCGGAATTGACCATGCTGCCCTCGGTTTCGACCCTCGCGATTCTGCGGCGCGAAACCGAGGGCCGAGAGGCGGCTCCGAAGACCGCCGTGGTGCTGGCCGATCCGGTGTTTGCTTCCTCGGATGACAGGTTGCTCGCCGCGCGCAAACGCCCCGGCACGGTGGCCGCGGCCAAACCTTCCGAAGTGCCGGGAATGATCTCCGAACTGACGCGCGCGGTGAACGATGTCGAGGATGCCGGGCAGGATTTCGGGTTTCAACGACTGCCCTTTACCCGCCGCGAGGCCGAGGCTGTCCGGTCCGTGGCGGGCGACAGCGTGCTGGCGCTTGACTTCAACGCCAGTCGGCAGTTCGCCACCGGCGGCGAACTCGGCAAATACCGGATCGTCCACTTCGCCACTCACGGTCTGCTCGACAGCGTGCGGCCAGAATTGAGCGGGTTGATTTTCTCACTCGTCGATGAAAAGGGGAGTCCGCAGGACGGTTACCTGCGGATGCATGAGGTCTTCAATCTGAAACTGCCCGCCGAACTCGTGGTGTTGAGCGGCTGCCGGACCGGACTCGGCAAGGAAATTCGCGGGGAAGGACTCGTCGGGCTGACGCGGGGCTTTATGTACGCCGGGGCCGAGCGCGTGATGGTCAGCCTGTGGGATGTCAACGACGAAGCCACGGCCGAGTTGATGGCCCGTTTCTACAAGCATCATCTCGGTCCTGAGAAGTTGTCTCCTGCCGCTGCACTGCGGGCCGCCCAGCTTGAACTTTCAAAGGAAAAGAAGTTCGCCGCGCCGTACTACTGGGCCTCGTTCACCTTGCAGGGGGAGCCAAAGTAGGATGCAACGGCCACGGATGACACGGATTGTTTTTTGGGAATCCGTGTCATCACCGCATTCATTCGAGGCTGCCCTGATTTGAACCGTTCCACCGGGCCTCCCGATTGCGTGATGTCCGGGTCTTCAACCCAGTGCAGTTAGGGGAAGTGATCGCTTCGGTCATCGCCAAGCGAACGGAAATGAATCGACAAAAAGAAACCCGTTTTCAGGAAAACAGCGCTTCCTCCGCAATCCCGGAAATCGTCCTTTGAATCCAGAAACCGGAATTTGTCGAATGTGTAAGGCTGGCGAGGGTTTCTCTTACCCCGGACGATGATTTTGGCCTGCCCGCCGCTATAGTAAATTTTTATTCTAATATATTGACGGGCTTCCTCGGTGTGCGTATCTTC
The DNA here is from genome assembly GCA_039793685.1 of Blastocatellia bacterium NZW_1522. Taxonomy (GTDB): domain Bacteria; phylum Acidobacteriota; class Blastocatellia; order Chloracidobacteriales; family Chloracidobacteriaceae; genus JAAFHI01. Next base: position 178,461 of record JBDRAL010000012.1, on the reverse strand, counting down.
CTGCGCCTGACAAGCGTCCCTGTTTCACTTGACGGTTGCAAAATCCGGCCCGTTTGAAGATCGATGGTTTGCCCGCCACGAATACCAGCGTGGCCCGCACCACTCGCCCTGAATAAAAACGACGGTTGTTTTCATCCCATTGATCTCTTCCTTGCCTCGTCAAAAGGAAGTGACACGGGTGATTTTTTTCAATCGTCGTTCCGAACTCGCCATCTGTCATTTTCAATTTTTCTTCCGCCCTGTTGAGCGGCGGTTGTGGTGTATCCCGGCTTCCCGATGAAATCCCCCAAACTTTTTTCTCTGACGGGCAATTTTGCCTCCCGTAAACGTCGTGCCGCACTTCTTTGCAGCCTGTTCGCCGTTCTTCTGGCCAGCCCCTTTTTCTGGTTTCGGGTCAGCGCCGATGCGCCGCCAGCTCCGTTAAAACCAGCTTCCGGTCAGGAATCGCCGGATGAGCTGACCTACGGGGTGGCCGAAACCGTCGGCGCGGGCAAAACCGTGTCGGTCCGTGATCTCAAGACAATCGCCAAGCTGAACTCCCTGAAGAAAGCCGCTCAGGCGGAGTTGGAGGAAAAGGAAGTGGAGGATGAAAGCGAGTTTTTCATCCAGCGTCGCCGAATGCTGTCGAACCCGCCCGATTCACCGGCGGTTTCCGCATGGCCGCTGCGTGACGCCGTTGCGTCAAATGTCGGGGATGCCGTCCGCAATAGCCCACAGACGGTCAACCGGAATTTTCTCGGAATCATTCGGACCGAGGCGGGCGGAGCGACGCCCCCCGATTCACACGGGGCGGTCGGGCCGACACAGGTCATCCTCGCGGTGAACCTTTACGTCAAATCGTTCAACAAGACGACCGGCAATCCGGACGGGGTTCTCAACCTGAGCTTGAACACGTTTTTCAGCTCGGTGAGCGAGGGCGGCGGATTGTTCGATCCCAGAATCAAGTTTGATCCAATCAGCCGCCGATGGTTTCTGTCGGCCCTCACCAACGCCACGACCAACCGGATCGTGCTGGCGGTCAGCAGTGGTCCGGAAATCACGAATTCATCCAGCTTCACCTTTTATTCATTCGCCGCGATTGACGGCGGAGGCAGCGAGGCCGGAACGCCCTTCGCCGATTTCGACACCCTCGGCATCGACGCCAAGGGGGTTTACATCGGCGTGAACGTTTTCAACGCCTCCCGGGACACCGTCATCGGTTCAACGGTTTTCGTTTTGAACAAGCCGCGGTTGTTGTCCCAGAACCCAACCCTGACGGTCACGGCTTTTCGGCGTCTGAACAACGGCAGCGGCCCGGGGCCATCCACGCCGCATGTCGCGGACAATCCCGATCCGGCGGCGACCGAGGCATATCTGATTGGTCACGACAATGTTTCGCTCGGATTACTTGTTCTTCGGCGCATCGTCGGAGCGGATACCCTGACGCCCGCGATTTCCGGAAATCTCAATCTGACGGTTCCGACCACGGCCCCGCCGATCAACGTCCCCATCCGGGGGCGTTCCGTCGACGGCCTCGATTCCCTCGATGACCGGCTGGTCGAACCGAAGGTCCGCAACGGCCGCCTGTGGACCGCCCAGAATATTCAGGTTGACGCCAACGGCGTCGCCTCCTCAAGCGGAGGACGCACCGGCTCCCGATGGTATGAAATCGGAAATCTTTCAACCACGCCGACGCTGATTCAGGCCGGAACGCTCTTCAGCAACGCTGCCGCGAGTCCGGATTCCTTCTGGATGCCGTCCATCGGAATCACTGGTCAGGGGCACGCGGCCCTCGGGTGCAGCGCGGCGGGACCGAACCGTTTTCCTGACATCGTTTATGCCGGGCGTCTGCGTGGCGACCAACCCGGAGCGCTCCGAAGTCCGACCACGGCGGTTACCGGGACGAATTCCTATTTCCTGATTTCAAATCGGTGGGGTGATTACTCGCAGGTCGCGACCGATCCCGACGACGACATGACGATGTGGACGTTTCAGGAATACGCGCCGTCCATCTCGGAATGGGGAGTGCGGGCGATTCAGCTTGTCGCGCCGCCTCCGGCCACCATCGCGGGCGTTTCTCCCGCTTCCGCCGCGCAGGGCCAGACGCTCGACGTCACGGTTACCGGAACCGCCACGAACGGCGAAGGGTTTTACACGCCCCCCGCGCCCTTTCCGAAAAAAATCGCGGCGAATTTCGGCCCCGGCGTGGTCGTCAACCGCGTCACCGTCAACAGCCCGACGCAGGCGGTTTTCAACATCACCGTTCAGGGGGGAGCGACAACCGGGATTCGAAATCTCACGGTGACCAATCCCGACGGCCAGGCGACCACGGCCAGTAATGTTTTCACCGTTAACGCCGGGTGCGCCGCGCCGATTGCGGTCAGCCCCGCGACCCTGCCCGACGGAATCGCCAATGTCGCGTACGTCGCTCAAACCGCTGTCGCCGCGGGCGGCGTCGCGCCGTACGCCTTCACCGTCGCGACCGGCCCGTTGCCGCCTGGTCTGGCCCTGTCGAGCGGGGGCGTTCTTTCAGGCACGCCGACGGCGACGGGAACGTTCACCTTCACGATTCTGGCGACCGACAACGCCGGATGCACCGGTGGAAACACCTACACGATCACCGTCGGAACGCCGGTCCTCGCGCAGGGCGCGGTGTCGGTCACTTCCGGCAACACCGTCATCGAGCCGAACGAGTGCAACACGCTGACGGTGGCCCTTTCCAACTTCGGAACCTCCGAGGCCGGGAACGTTTCGGCGACGCTTTCCACCACGACTCCCGGTGTCACGATTACCAACGCCGGTTCGGCCTATCCGACGATTCCGGCGGGTGGCGCGTCGAGGACGAACACGACGGCCTTCCAGATCTCGACCAGTAGCGGCATCACCTGTTTTTCAACCATCAGCTTTACCTTGAATGTGACCTACGCGGGCGGTTCCGCGACGTTCAACTTTACCCGTGGCGTAGGGCAGCCGGCGGGAACCAACTACGCCTTCACGGCCACGTCCGGCGCGACCATTCCGGGAACGCCCGGTGGCGGCACGCTCGTTCCGGGGACGCAGTTCGACGACGGAATCGCCGACGTTCCGCTGCCCAATTTCACCTTTCTGGTTTATGGAGTTCCGGTTTCCACCATTCTGGTCGATACCAACGGCAACCTCCGCATCGACAGCGCCGGGTCCACATTGCCAACCAACGGAAACCTTCCTTCAAGCCTCTTTCCCGGCGGTTCACCGATTCTTCTCCCCTATTGGGATGATCTCGACATGTCGCCATCCGTGACGAATGGCGGCGGAATCTACACCCAGACCGTGGGGACCGCTCCGAATCGGCAGTTCGTGGTCGAGTGGCGGGCGCGGCGACGGGTCGAAAACCAGACCCTGGGGAATGTCGATACCAATTTCGCGGTTGTTTTCAACGAAAACAGCAACCGGTTCAGCTATGTCTACGCCTTGACCGGAGCGGGCGCGTTCGAAGGCGGGGCCAGCGCCACGGTCGGTGTTCAGGGCGACACGGTTGGAACCAATTTCACGCAGTTTTCGATCAATTCGCCGGCGCTGACCAACGGGCTGCGACTCGACGCCGCCTTCCCCTCCGCGATCTGTTCAAGCGGGGCGGGACCGTGCGCCGCGTGTGTGTATCAGGTCGCGCCGGCCAGTCTCTCCGTTCCGGCGAAAGCGACGACCGGCTCGCTTGCCGTGACGACGAGCGCCGGTTGCAACTGGACCGCCGCGAGCAACGCGCCGTGGCTGACGGTTCTGTCCGGAGCAGCCGGCTCGGGGAATGGAACGGTTCAAATCAGGGCCGCTTCCAATGAAAGCGGTTCGGCCCGTTCGGGAACGCTGACCGTTGCCGGTCAGACCGTGACAGTCAATCAGGCGCGGCCGAACGCCTCGACGCCGGGGCAGTATCGCCCGTCGAACGGGTTCGTCTACGTCCGCAACACCAACGACACCGGCATCGCCAACAACGAATTCTTCTACGGGGTAGCGAGTGACATTCCGATTGCGGGCGACTGGGACGGCGACGGGGTGGACACAATCGGCATCTATCGTGACGGTCAGTTCTTCCTGCGTAACTCCAACAACACCGGGAACGCCGACCTCAATTTCGCCTTCGGGGCGCCCGGCGACCTGCCCATTGCGGGTGACTGGGACGGCGACGGCATCGACACTGTTGGTCTGGTTCGTGGAAACCTCGTCTTTTTGAGAAATTCCAACACGACCGGCGCGCCCGACGTGACGCTCGTTTACGGCACGGGCACGGACATCTACATCGCGGGCGACTGGAACGGCGACGGCATCGACACCATCGGCTGCTTCCGCCCGACGAACGGATTCGTTTACCTGCGAAATACCAACACCACGGGCATCGCCGACCTGGAATTCTTCTACGGCATCGCCGGCGACAAACCCGTCGCGGGCGACTGGAACGCGGACGGCATCGACACCATCGGCATTGTTCGCGGAAACCAGTGGTTTTTGAGAAACACCAACACCACCGGTTTTGCCGATATCAACTTCGTTTACGGCACGACCACCGATGTCCCGATTGTCGGCGACTGGGACGGGCAGCCGTGAAGAAGCCGTGAGTCCGGAGTCGCGAGTCTGGCGTCCGGACCGAATATCTCCAGGTTCAAAGGAAAAGCGTCCGGGAGTCCAAAACTCACGGACGCTTTCTGTTTGAAACCGGCCGTTCCGATTTTGAGCGGTTTTCGATCAACCGCACTAAAACGGCGACCAGATTTTTTGAAATCCACTCAAACCGAGAATTGCCGGGATGACGCGGATTCACTGAAAGCAATCTGTGGAATCCGTGAAATCCGTGGCCATTCTTTTATTCAGGCGACTGCGCCAGCCGCGAGTAGGTCCTCCATTTTTTCTCGACCGCCTGTTGCGCTTCGGCGAGCAGCGCCTCGGCGGTTTCCGGGTCCTTCCGGAACAGTTCGCTGTAACGGCCTTCGTGCGCCATGTACTCGCGCAACTCGATCCTTGGCGCTTTCGAATCGAGCTGGAACGGATTTTTGCCTTCATCCTTCAAATCCGGATTGAAGCGGAATAACGGCCAGTAGCCCGATTCGACGGCGAGTTTCTGCTGGTTAAGGCCCTGCGTCATGTCGATGCCGTGCGCGATGCACGGGCCGTAGGCGATGATGAGCGACGGTCCCTGATGCGCTTCGGCTTCGCGAAACGCCCGGAGCGTGTGTCCCTCGTTGGCTCCGAGGGCGACCTGCGCGACATAGACGTGTTCATATCCCATGGCCATCAGCCCGAGGTCTTTTTTGCCGGTGGTCTTGCCGCCCGCGGCAAACTTGGCGACCGCGCCGCGCGGCGTGGACTTCGACGCCTGACCGCCGGTGTTGGAATAAACCTCGGTGTCGAGGACGAGCAGGTTCACGTTGCGTCCGCTCGCAAGAACGTGGTCGAGACCGCCGAACCCGATGTCGTAGGCCCAGCCGTCGCCGCCGACGATCCAGACGGTTTTCTTCACCAGCATGTCGCTCAGGCTCACGATGTCGCGGGCCAGCGCGTCGGTCCGGTCGGCAAGGATTTCCTTGAGCCGGGCCACCCGGCCGCGCTGACGTTCGATGCCGTCCTCGTCGGCCTGTCGCGATTGAAGAATGGATTGAACCAGTTCCGGATCGACCTCATCGCCGAGCCGTTTCAGAAGTTCGCGGGTGTATTCGACCTGCTTGTCGATGGTCAGCCGCATGCCGAGACCGAATTCCGCGTTGTCTTCAAAGAGCGAGTTGCTCCAGGCGGGGCCGCGTCCTTCCTGATTGGTCGTCCACGGGGTCGTCGGGAGGTTGCCGCCGAAAATGCTTGAACAGCCGGTCGCGTTGGCGATGACGGTTCGTTCACCGAACAGTTGCGACAGCAGTTTCAGATAGGGCGTTTCACCACAGCCGGAGCAGGCGCCCGAAAATTCGAACAGCGGCGGCAGCAGTTGAACGTGTTTGACCGAGTCGAATTTGAGCGTTCCGGCGCGCGGCAGATCGGGCAGATCAAGGAAGAACGTCCAGTTTTCACGTTCCGCGTCGCGCAGCGGTTCATAGGCTTCCATGTTGAGCGCCTTGTGATGCAGGTCGGCCTTGTCGTGGACCGGGCAGACCTCGACGCACAGCCGGCAGCCGGTGCAGTCGTCGCCGGAAACCTGAAGCGTGTATTCCTTTTCGGGAAGTTCACGGAATCGCGCGTCGGTGTGTTTGAAACTTGTCGGGGCGGTCGAGAGGGCGTCCGCGTCGTAGACCTTCGACCGGATGACCGCATGCGGGCAGACCATCACGCACTTGCCGCACTGAATGCACATCTCCGCTTCCCAGACCGGGATTTCCTGCGCCAGTCCTCGCTTTTCCCATCTGGTCGTCCCGACCGGATAGGTCCCGTCGAACGGCAGGGCGCTTACCGGAAGCGAATCGCCGTGGCCCGCCATCATGGTCGCGGTCACTTCGCGTACAAAGTAGGGCGCATCGGGCGACACCGTGGGCGGCAACTCGATGGTCGAGTCGGCGGTTTCGGGCACGTCCACGCGATACAGGTGTGAGATCGCTTCGTCCACGGCGGCGAAGTTCTTTTGAATGACCGACTCGCCCCGCTTGCCGTAAGTTTTGCGAATGGCTGTTTTTATCGCGGCGATGGCGTCGTCCACCGGCATCACTCCGCTGAGGGCGAAGTAGCAGGTCTGCATGACCGTGTTGATGCGATTGCCGATGCCCGCCGCGTGGGCCACCTTGATGGCATCGACAACGTGGAATTTCAGCTTCTTTTGAATGATTTCAGTCTGAATTTCACGCGGCAGCCGGTCCCAGACTTCCTCCGGTCCGAAGGGACTGTTGAGCAGGAATGTCGCGCCTTCGGCGGCATGTTCGAGGACGGGGTATTTCTCGACGAAGTTGAACTGATGCACCGCCACGAAATCGGCATGGCGAATAAGATAGGCGCTGTGAATCGGCCGCGGGCCGAAGCGCAGATAGGAGACGGTTCGCGCGCCGGATTTCTTGGAGTCGTAAACGAAATACCCCTGCGCGTGGAATTCCGTTTCCTCGCCAATGATCTTGATGGTGTTCTTGTTTGCGCCGACCGTGCCGTCCGCGCCGAGGCCCCAGAAAATGGCCCGTTCCACGTCGTGGTTTTCGAGATCGAATTCGGGGTCGAACGCGAGGCTGGTGTGGGTCACGTCGTCGGTGATGCCGATGGTGAAGTGGTTCTTCGGGCGCTCCTTCCTCAGTTCATCAAAGACCGCCTTGACCATCGCGGGCGTGAATTCCTTTGAAGACAGGCCGTAGCGTCCGCCGATGACGCGCGGGCGGAACTCCTCGACGATGTCGTCGCCTTCAAACTCGCTGAGCGCCGTGACCACGTCCTGATAGAGCGGTTCGCCCGCCGCGCCGGGTTCTTTCGTCCGGTCGAGGACCGCGATGTGGGTGACGGTCTTGGGAATCGCCGCGAGAAAATGCTCGACCGAAAACGGACGAAACAGCCGGACCTTCAACAGACCCACTTTTTCGCCTGCCGCCTGAAGATATTCGATGGTTTCTTCGACCGTTTCACAGCCCGATCCCATCGCCACGATGACCCGCTCGGCCGCCGGATCGCCGACGTATTCGAACAGTCTGTATGAACGGCCGGTGAGTTCACCGAAGCGGTCCATGATTTCCTGCACGATCCCCGGTGTCGCGCCGTAGAAGGGGTTCACCGTTTCGCGCGCCTGAAAGTAGACGTCGGGATTCTGCGCCGTCCCGCGAATGACCGGGTGGTCGGGCGAAAGCGCGCGGGCGCGGTGGGCACGGATGTCTTCCTCGGAGATCATCGCGCGGATGTCCTCGTCGGGGATTTTCTGGATTTTGTTGACTTCGTGCGACGTGCGGAATCCGTCGAAAATATGCAGAAACGGCACGCGCGAGGCGAGTGTCGCGGATTGCGAAATGAGCGCGAAGTCATGCGCTTCCTGCACCGAATTGGCGAACAGCATCGCCCAGCCGGTGGCTCGGGTGGCCATCACGTCGCTGTGATCGCCGAAAATGGAGAGTCCCTGGGTCGCAAGCGACCGCGCGGCGATGTGGAAAACCGTCGGCGTGAGTTCGCCGGCGATTTTGTACATATTGGGAATCATCAGGAGCAGGCCCTGACTGGCCGTGAAGGTGGTGGCGAGCGAGCCGGTCTGGAGCGCGCCGTGGACCGCGCCGGCGGCGCCGCCTTCGGATTGCATCTCCTGGACGAGCGGCACGGTGCCCCAGGCGTTCGGCGTGTGCGCGACGGCCCACGCTTCGGCGAGTTCGCCCATCGTGGACGCCGGGGTAATCGGGTAAATGGCGATGATTTCGTTGGTTTTGTAGGCGATGTGGGCGGCGGCTTCGTTGCCGTCAATCGTTACAAACCGGGGGGTGAGGAGGGAATGGCTGTATGACATCGGGAAGCGCCTCCGGAAAAAGAAAAGAATGGCCCTGTTACCAACCTACGTCGGCAAAATCGCGGTTGCAAAAGTGTGTTTCGACGGACGACATTGGTACTGTGAAAGTCTTTTTCGATTCCGGTTTTTGAACAAAGGAGAACCCTATGGGGGCGGAAATGACGGACGTTTTCATTATCGGCGCGGGACCGGTCGGCCTGACCCTGGCCGCCGAACTGCGCCGTCATGGCGTCAACTGCCGAATCGCGGATTCAGGGCCGGGGCCGAAGGAACATTCGCGGGCGGTTCTGATTCAGGTACGCACACTGGAAGTCCTTGACGCGATGGGCGTCATCAACGACTTTCTTTCGGTGGCGCTTCCGATGAACTCGGTTGAAATGTTCGCCTATGGTCATCCCATCGGAAGCATGCGCATGGGCGGGCTTGAAAGTCCCCATGGGTGTCCGTTCACGCTCGGGCAGAACGTCACCGAAAAGCTGCTCGTTGCCAATCTCGAACGCTTCGGCGGCGACGTCGAGTGGAATACGGAAGTCGTCGGCCTCAATCCCGACCGAACCGAAATTACGTTGAAAAAGGCCGACGGTACGGTGGAAACGGTGACCGCGAGCTATGTCGTGGGATGCGACGGGGCCGCCGGATTTTTGAGGCGGGCGGTGGATTTCGGCGGCGACGTGGACGGTCATCCGGGGCATCCGTTCATTCAGGCCGACGTCAGGTTGCGCTGGCCGCTCCCCCGCAACTGGAGCGCATTTTTCCTTGGACGCAATGAATTCATCCTCGGTCTGGCGCTCCCTGATGGATATGTGCGGCTGATGGCTACCGGAGCCGACGGCGAAGACGTTTTTGAAACCGGTGGGACCGCCGAGCGGCTGGCCGAACGACTGACCGCGATGGCCGGCGAGCCGGTCACGATAACCGAGGTCCACCGCGTTTCGCGCTATTCCGTGACCAGTCGCTGCGCGCTGCATTTCCGCAATGAACGCTTCTTCATCGCCGGGGACGCCGCGCACCTGCATGTCCCGCTTGGCGGGCAGGGAATGAACACCGGGATTCAGGACGCCTTCAATCTGGCGTGGAAACTGGCGGCGGTCATCAATCACATTTCGCCGGAAGCGTTGCTCGACACCTACTCGCTGGAGCGTCAGCCGGTGGCGGTCACGCTGACCGAAGGCGCGGAAAAACTTTTTGCCGATCTGACCGACCAGAATCTGATGTTCGAGGCGGCGATGCGACTCATCGGTCCCTTCGCGCTCCAGATCGATTCGGTCCGGCGAAAGGTCGGGACGGTCATTTCGGAACTCGGCATTTCGTATCCGGAAAACCTCATCGTGGAGGACCTCGGCGGAAATGGTGGCCCGAAAGCCGGAGACCGCGCGCCGAGTGCGCTGGTGGTGCGGCCCGGCCAATCATACGAAACGGTCGAACTGCACAAACTCTTTCGCGGTTCGCACTGGACGCTGCTGGCTTTCACCGGAACGGAACTCGACCACACGCACGCGAGGAAAATCGTCAAGGACCTCCACGACGTTGAGCGGGCTTTTGAAGCGCAGGTCCGATGTCATCTGGTCACGGCCGTCAATCCGCCGCGCGACGTTATCTGGGAAGGCTCCGTGCTTTCGGACCGGACGCATCGGCTGCACGAGGCATACCATGTCACCGAGCCGATGCTGTTCCTGATCCGGCCTGACGGTCACATCGGTTTTCGCGGTCGTCCGAGCGACGAGCCGATGCTCGGCGCGTTTCTGCGGCGGGTGTTTCTGTAAGCATTTGAAATTCACCAGGAAAAGGCCCGCATCCGTTCTTCTCTGGATGCGGGCCTTTTCGTCGAACGATTTTTTCAGGGCGTCATTTTGGCTGATTCGCCGTGAGCCGCCGCATGACCCGTCCGAAGGTCAGCCCCTGCACGAGAATCGAGAAGACCACCACCAGGTAGGTCGCGGCAATAATCGCATCGCGGTCCGGGGAAGGCGGCAGGGAGAGCGCGAGGGCAATCGAGATGCCGCCCCGCAGTCCGCCCCACGTCAGAATGCGGATTGTTCCCCGCATGAACGGCTGCCGGAGCCGCATCACCCCGATGGGTAGGCTGACGCTGATGATCCGACCGACGAGCGCAACCACGATGGCGATCAGGCCCGCGACGAAGTAGGCCGGTCGCAGCGCGACGACAATCAGCTCAAGCCCGATCAGCATGAACAGAACGGCGTTCAGGATTTCGTCGATCAACTCCCAGAAGGCGTCGAGCCGTTCGCGGGTCTTGTCGGACATGGCGAAATCACGACCCCGATTGCCGATGACAAGTCCGGCCATGACCATCGTGATTGGGGCCGACACATGCAGCGCCTCGGCCAGCACATAGCCTCCGGTGACGAGCGCGAGCGTCAACAGGATTTCCACCTGATAGGCATCGACGGATTTCAGCATCAGATAGACAAGCCAACCCAGCGCCAATCCCACCAGCGCGCCGCCGAGTGCTTCCTTCAAGAGAAGAAACCCGATGGCGGAAGGCGTGGCCTGGCTCTGTCCGGAGGAGACGCCGAGAATGGTCAGGAAGACGACCACGCCGATGCCATCGTTGAACAGCGATTCGCCCGCAATCTGCGTTTCAAGCCGTTTCGGCGCACCGACCTTTTTGATGATGCCGAGTACCGCAATCGGATCGGTCGGCGAAATCAGCGCACCGAACAGCAGCGCCGTGAGGTACGAGATTTCAAGGCCGATCAGGTTTGCGCCCCACCAGAACAGCGTGCCCGTGACGAAGGTGGCGATGACCACGCCGATGGTCGAAAGCACCGCGACAGGAAAGCGCTCACGGCGCAGGTCGTTGAAATTGACGTGCAGGGCACCGGCGAAAAGAAGAAACGACAGAAGCCCGTGCAGCAGAATCTCGCCGAAATCGACCCGACTGATGAAGGTCGCGACGGTTCGTACCGGAACGATCCCGAGTTCTCCCAGCAGAAGCAGAATCATTGAGCCGACAAGCGCAATCGCCATCAGTCCGATGGTCTGGGGGAGTTTTATCCACCGGACGTTGATGAACGCCGCCAGCGCGGCCAGCGAAATCAACAAAGCCAATGTCTGAAACAGCGTCATCGGTTTTCTCCTTCCATGAATGGTTTCGTCAGGAAGAAACTTTGTGTGAAACAAAAATTCCCGGTTGACGTATGTAAGTGATACTTGCATATTCAAAAGTGTTCATTCAATAAATTTCGAACTCTGAGAACTTTTTCATGTTTGGTGACTGGCCATGGGACAAAACCCCCGATATGAAGGGGATTCGGAGATGAATGCGTTCAGAGCAAGTCGGATCAAGCGCGAGCCTTCTTCCGAACTCGGGCGGCGGCTGATTTCGGCGAGCGTGGAAGCATTTGCCGAAAAGGGAATCCTCGGCGCGCGAGTGGCTGAAATCACCCGTGCCGCCGGGACGACCGACCCGGCGTTCTACCGCTACTTCCCGAGTCTGCGGGACGCCGCCCTGTTCATCATCAGCGAGCATTACTGGCGGCCACTCAACCAGCGGGTCACCCACTTCCGGGAGGCCACGCGCGATGGCGCGACACTCTTCGAGGCCGTCGTGACGGCGTTGTTGCGGTCGGTGGAAGATGATCCGGCGACGCCGTGGCTTGATGAATCGAAAGTGTTTCCGATTGTCGTTTCGCAGATGAGAAATCCTTTTCTGTTGCCCGATTCGCTGCTCGATCCCGAATACGCGGCCTTTCTCGACATGCTTGAACGGCTGTTTCGTGACGGGCGGAGGCAAGGCTGTTTCACCTCCGGTCCCCGACCGGCGGTGATGGCGCATTCCCTTGTCACCACCATTCACGGACTGCTCGTCACCAATGCGGTTTCCCCTCAGGGCGTAACGTTCCGTGAAGACGAAATCCGCCGCGTGGCCTACCGGCTGGCCGGATTCGAACCCGGCGGCAAGCCGTGAATGTTCGATACTTTTTTACCGGAGGCGCGCCGCCGATGTGGCAGAACCTGACGACGTTCGAATTGTTTTTCTGGGGCATAGCGCTGCTGGCGACGCTGCTGCTCGTCTTCAAACTCGTTTTCGGCGAGCTGTTCGAGGACCTGACGGAACTGTTCGAAGGCGACATGCTCTCGTTGAACGCCCTGCTGGTGGGGTTCAAGGTGATGGGCTGGATTGGCGTGGTCTGTCTGCAACTGACCCGTTTCTCAAGGCCGGTGGTGATTGCCGCGGCGCTGGTCGCGGGAACGCTGACGTTCGTAGCAGCGACCTTCATGGTGCGACGCCTCAAGCGGCTGGAGGATGACGGCACGCTGAATCTCGCCAATGCCGTCGGGCGGGTCGGGACCGTTTACCTGACGATCCCCGCCGCGCTGAATGGGGTGGGACAGATTCAGATTGAAGTACAGGGACGGCTCGCCACGGTGGACGCCAAGACCACCGGCCCCGTGCTTCCCACCGGCGAGAAGGTTTTTGTGTACGACGTGGAAGGAACCACGCTGCTCGTGGTTCATGAAAATGAAATGAACGTTCCAACCCGGGTCGGGAAGTAACGTCCGACGACAGGAGGCCACATGTTCGAATCAATCACGCTCATCGGAGCTGTGGTGGGCATTGCGGGCGCGGCGTTGTTTCTGCTCGCGGCGATTGCCATCAAACAATACAAGCGTTGTCCGTCCAACAAGATTCTCGTGATTTACGGGAAGGTCGGCGGAGGAAAGAGCGCGAAGTGCATCCACGGCGGAGGGGCGTTCGTCGTGCCGCTGATTCAGGAGGCTCAGTTCATGAGCCTTCAGCCGATGCCGATTGAGATCAACCTCACCGGCGCGCTGTCGAAGCAGAACATTCGGGTCAATGTGCCGAGTACTTTTACGGTGGCGATTTCGACCGATGCGACGATCATGCTCAACGCGGCGGAGCGTCTGCTCGGACTGACCGAGGAACAGGTCAAGGAACAGGCCAAGGACATCATTCTCGGCCAGTTGCGGCTCGTCATCGCGACGCTTTCCATTGAGGAAATCAACAAGGACCGCGAGCTTTTCCTCAAGCAGGTCAATGACAACGTGGCCACCGAACTGCACAAGGTCGGGCTTCAGCTCATCAACGTCAACATCAAGGACATCACCGACGAATCGGGCTACATCGAGGCCATCGGGAAGAAATCGGCGGCGGAAGCGATCAACAAGGCCAAGGTCGAAGTGGCCGAGCAGGAACGCTACGGGGCGGTCGGGGAAGCCCGCGCGACCCGAGAGCGGACGGTGCAGGTCGCGCTCGAAAACACCGAAACCGAAAAGGGCCAGAAGGAAGCCGAGCGCAACAAGCGAATCGCCACCGCCCAGCTCGAATCCGAGGCGGCGGTTTCCGAAGCCAAGACGCTGCGCGAAAAGGATGTCCAGATCGCCGGTGAACGGGCCGAGTCCGAAGTTGGCTTGAAGAAAGCCGAGGCCCAGCGCCGTATTTCGGTGGCGGAACTCGAAGCCCAGACGACCACGCAGGAAAACCTCGCGCGGGCGCAGGTGGCCGAGTCGAATTCACTGCTTGCTGAACGTAACGCGACGGCAAGTCAGCGCGCCGAAGTGGCGAAGGCAAATGCCGAGCGTGAAGTTCTCAAGGCGCAGCGCGAACGCGAATCGGCCCGGCTCGAAAAGGAAGAACTGGTTCAACAGGAAATCAACCGGCTCAAGGTTCAGGTTGAGGCCGACGCCGAGGCGGAGCGCATCCGTCGGGTGGCACAGGGCGAGGCCGACGCGATTCTGTTGAAGTACAAGGCGGATGCCGAAGGTCTGCGCCAGCTTTTGCAGGCGAAGGCGGAGGGCTACCAGGACATCATTCGCGCCTGCGGCGACAATCCCAACATGGCGGCGACGCTGCTCCTGCTCGAAAAGCTCGAAGTCATCGTGGACAAGCAGGTCGAGGCGATTTCGAACCTGAAGATCGACAAGATCACGGTCTGGGATTCCGGGTCGAACGGCGAAGGCGGCTCTTCCACATCGAACTTCCTGCGGAGCATGGTTTCATCATTGCCACCGTTGCAGGAAATCGCCCGGCAGGCGGGGATCGAGTTGCCGGGGTATCTCGGTACAATCCGGGAGGCCGAGGCTCCCGTGGCTTCGCTGCCGGCTTCCGAGTAAGTTTTCAACCGGACGATAAAAAGGGTGGGCCGCGAGGCTCACCCTTTTTTTATGCGGTAAGAAACGTGTTTAACGCCGTTCCTTTTTCAGGTCGGCGGGGAGGCGTTTCGCCACGGCCTCCGCTTCACCAACATAACGCCAGCCCGCAGCTCGGTTGGCTTTCGGCCAGATGACCTCGCCAACGGCGTTGATCAAGCGGACCACCGCCGTGGTCTTTCCCGCACGGTCTTCGGAAACCGATATTTTCAGGGCTGCGTCGGCCGTATCGCGGTCACCAGTCAGCCGGATTCCGGCCTGTGCCCATTCGGCGCGAAGCGCGCGTTGGAACGAACCAGCGTTTTTTCCCTTGATTTCAAGGAAAACGGTTCGGATCTGCGAAAGCGATTTGCCGGTGGGCGCCGTTCCCTCGCTGCGCGTGCCTTCGTCGGGGCCGTCGGAACGACGTTCAAACAAAAGCCGACGGGTCACCGGCTCGGGGGATGGCTCGGCTTTGGCCAGTTCTTCGGCGGGTTTCGGAGGGTCGGGGTTGGCCGGAATCGGGGAATCGGGTCGAGAGGGGGGCGGTGCCGGAGTGGCATCGACCGGCTGCCTGACGATTTTCGGTTCCGGGGCGGGGCGGAAGACCAGCCAGAGAGCCGCGAGGGCGAGGCCAATAACCAGAAGGGCTGCGACCGGGCGCAACCAGCCGCCAATGCCGGCAGCGGACTCTTCCGTGCCGAAGACGAGTGCTGACGCCCAGCGTTTGAGCTTTTCAGGGACGGTTTCAGCGGTCGGGAGGTAAGTGAGACTGACCTCGGCCTGGGTTTCTCCGACCGATTCGTCGGTTCGGTATGCCACGTCGAAGATGAACCTGCGTCCGTTCTCGATGGTCAGCGAAAGGCGCTGCGATTTCGATGAATCCTTGAAATCGAGGGGCAACATGGCGACGGTCAGGTCGCCGCGTGCATCACGGGTCCGGATTTCGATGATCTCGTCCGATTCGCCGAGGGTCAGATTGACTGTCTTGGGCTGCTCCGGCGAAAAGCGGGTCCGTTCGACGCCGTCCACGCAGACGCGCAGCACACCCGTTGGCGACAGCCGTCGGCGTCCCGATTCGTTGAGCATCCACGACTCGATTTCCTCCCAGTCTTCCTCGTCGGGTTCGGGAGGGCCCATTCTGGGTGAGTCGTCCTCGTCGCGATTGGCGGAGGCGAGTTTCGGGACGTCAAGCCGGTCGGCCGGGGCCGGGAATCCCAGGGCACGAATGAGGCGGTTGAAGTCGTCGGGGTGGAGGACGGCGTGGATGCGGTTCACTTCGATGCGATGCTCCCTGTCTGGATCGGCACCGTCAAAACGGAGCGCGGGTAAAACGTCATTGCGCGGGTTGAAGGATTCCGGGACGGCGCTGGGGGTATCCCACGGGGCGAACCACCGGAGCGCCTCGGTCACCAGTTCCACGAATCCGCCCGAATCATCATGGGTTTCGAGCTTTTCCTCGCCGCGCGGGCCGCGGGTCGTGCCGAGCATTCCATCGAAACGGGCCTGCAATTCCTTGAGCAGTACAGCCTTTCGGGAACGGTAGTAATAATCGTCATGAACCCTTTCCGGGTCCTGAACGACGAGGTTGTGGACTTCCGTCGTTTCGGCGGTGGTGTAGCCGTAGAGCAGGCGACACAGTCCCAGCGTGACGTAAAACGAATTCCGGCGACTGGTAATGCGGACGAGATGCTTGATGTAATGGACGATTCCGTCACGCACCGTCATCTCGCCACGTTTTTCGCGCTCCCGCTCGAAAAATTCGGATTCGACAAACACCAGTCGCTGTAAAAGCTGGATTTCGCCGACGTTCACCTTGTTCCGTGCCTTGCGGGACTCGCCCCGGCCCGTCGGCTGGTAGTACAGCCGTTTGTCCTGGGCCACGGCCGTGACGTCGAGTTTGTTGAGCGCGCGCGCAGCGATGATGCGGGCCGCGTTGCGATTCCGCTGGATGAAATAGGCCAGCCGAAAAGCCCGCGCGATCCACTGGACGCGTTGAGCGTGGTTCGTCATGACGTTCCAACTGATGTTTTCGGGCAAAATCTCGGCCTCCGAAAACCCATGCCTCCGAAAAATGGTTCCGAATCCAGCTTAGACATCCGTGGAAAATCCAGCGTGTCATTTTCGGAATTCGGAAAATGACACGACCCTGAAACCGGACCGGATGCAGGATGGCGTTACGCGTGGCCGATTTTCCTCCAGGGATGGCCCCGTTGGTATTCATTTTTTTCGGAGGTTTGGCCCATGTCTAACCGCGATGCTCAGACCCTGATTGCAGTCCAGACGCTCCTCCGGCGGACGCCCCGGGAAGAATTTCTTGCCGATAATCTGAAAAATGCCGTTGAACCCCACATCGCCTCATTTGCCAGGCATTCGTTCAACGTTTCGGTAAAAGTTCATGGATTGTTTCAGGAGCAGGACGGCGGTCCGGAAAATCCGGATCGGGATGTGGCGGCCGAATGGCTGATCGAGGAAATCGGGGAGCTGCGATGTCACTTCTCGGAAATTCTCTCCCGATTGGCGCTGGCGGGAAAAATTGCGTCGCTGGATGCGTTTGTTGTCCGGAGGCTGAGTTTCTCGCCTGAAATCCTCGAGTTCATTCATCGCCAGGGCGGTGCGTCTGTCCTGCTGGATTCGGTCCCGAGAAAACTGGAACGAATGACGACCTTGCTCCGGGACCAACCGTTTCAGGTCAGTCGGGGCGACATTGACAGCTTTTCCGGCACCCTGATGGCCGCCAGGCTGATCTTCAAGGTCATCGGTGGAGATTCCCGGCCACCGTCCCGGACACGCGCTTAAAGGAAACGACTCGTCTCCATTTTTTGGTATACTTCGCGCGTTTCATCCCTGGATTGAATCAATCTTTTTGAACGGCCGCCCGACTCGGTCGTCACTTCGGTTTGGGCGAGCCTCCCCTGTGAAGTCCAACCGTTCACGCCGCCTGCCGGGGTGAGGGTTGGGCAAAACCTGGGATCTGCCGATTTCCTTCACTGGTTCAGAAAAGAAACCTCGACAATGTTCATGGCGTTGAGAGAAATGCTCCGTCCCGTTTCCGTTTCGTGTTCTCCTCCGGATTTCACCGGCATGAGGGCCAGATTGAACTGGTTGTGCCGGAACACTCCCTGAAAGCCGTGAGGTCTTCCTTTCGCCATTCGGAGTACCTGTCGAGTCCTTTTTCGGCCAGGCTGAAACAGTGAAGAGTGGTGTTTTTTAACACGCTTTCCCGCCCCATCACGGGTGTTCTGCTTTCTGGTCAATGACAACCAATATGAGTGAATCAACACAGCGCTTTCCGGCCTGGATGATGAATCCGAGTGACCGAACCCTCTGCATCGGAATCTTCGTTGTCTGTCTCATCGTTTACGCCAATTGCCTTGGAAACGGGTATGCGTATGACGATGACGTGCTGGTCAACTTCAACCCGATGATCGAGTCTCTCCGGAATATCCCCGAAATTTTCCGGAAGGGATTCTGGGAGCAGTACACGGGGCAGGGATCGGCTCGCTACCGGCCGCTGTTCTTCGTGTCGCTGGCGCTTGAATATGCACTCTGGGGGTATCACGCCTGGGGATACCATCTGACCAATGTGCTGATGCACGGGGTCAATTCGGTTCTTCTTTTCGTACTTGCCCGGCGATATGGAGTCGGTCGCATGGAGGCGGGCATTGCGGCGGTGATTTTTGCGGTACACCCGGTCCATACCGAGGCAGTCGCGAATATCACCGGGCGTCTCGAAGTGATGGGAACACTTTTCTGCGGATTGACCTGGCTGGTCTGGAAGGGGAAGTCAGGGGTGACCGAGTGGTGGCGGGCCGGTTTGGCAGTGGTTTTCTTCTTGTGTGCCCTGTTGACCAAGGAGAATTTTGCGGTTTTTCCCGCGGTCATGTTGCTTGCCGACGTCCTCGCGACCAGGGACCGGACAACCTGGGGCGAACGGTTCAAGGGAATTCTTCCCTATGCCGTGTTTTCACTTGGTTTGCTTGCCTATCTCGGACTGCGGCGCCTGAGCGGCGAAGCCTACAACGCACCCGTTCCAACCCAGTTCGCGATGGGAAAATTAACCTTTCTCGAACGATGCTGGACCATGGCCGGAGCGAGTCTGGAATGGTACCGGCTTATGATTGTCGGCTATCCGTTGCGGCCGATTTACGACCATTTCAACCTACCGACTCTGCGGGGACCGAATCTCAGGTCCATCATTGGCCTGGTGGTTCTCGGAGGGATCGTCGTCTGGGCAATCATATCCTGGAAGAAGCGTCCGGTGGTGACATTCGGAATCGGGATGTGGTTCATTCTGCTCTCAATCGTCAGCAACATCATTTTTCCAATCAGCGTTTTTCTGGCCGAACGATGGTTGTACTTCCCCTTGGCCGGTTACTGTCTGGTGGTCGGATTCGCCTTGCACTGGATGGCTCGCCGGTTTCGCGTGGGAGCGGCTCAGTTCTCGGGTGAGACCATTGCCGCCGGAATCGGGATTTCGCTCCTGATTGGTTATGCAGGCGGAACCATCTACCGAAACCCGGACTGGAACTCGTCTCTTTCGCTCTTTCTGCGAATGACTGAAACGGACCCGGGACACCCGGAAGGGTTTTACTGGGTGGGAACCATCATCGCGGCACAATCCCCCAAGGCAGCCATTCCCTATCTTGAGCAGACCGTTGCCCTGGCCCCGGAAGCCGTCCGGCCAAGGTTTTTTCTCACCCGGTTGATTCTGAAAACCGGGGAGGTGGCCAAGGCGCGGGAGAATTTCGATTTCCTCGCCACCAAGGTATCCATGACTTACGACAAGCCGGATCTTTATCTTGCGGATGTCCATCTCCTGAACGCCGAAATAATGGTGAAGGAGGGACGCAAGGCGGATCTGGAGGTCGAGTTGAATAAGGTTCTTCGGCTGGCCCCGGGAAGTATTGAGTATCGCCGAAATGTCGGCACCATTCAGTTGGAACTTGGATGGGTAGAACCTGCCCGGAAGACGTTTGAGGACCTTTGCAGGGATTTCCCGACCTATCCCCCGGGACACCTGTCTTTCGGATTGGCCCTGCTCCAGCTCGGGCGCAAGGAGGAGGCCCGGCGGGAATTTGAAACGGCCCTCCGTCTTAACTCCAGCCTCGATGCTGCCCGGTCGAAACTCGCCGAACTTGACCACCCGGAAAAAAGCGGCGGGCCCCGTTAGAGCATGTATCGACTATTGATATTGTTTTTCGGCTGCGGTGCGAAATACGAAGTTGCCGGTCTGAGCCTGGCGGTGGCAGTCAAGGCAACTTCCGGTGGTCTGACGTTTCACGATTTTGAGGTCGAGGCCGTCGGCTTCGATGAATTCCCAGTCGCCGCCCTCGGGATTAAACCCCTTGGCCCGCTTGATCATCGCCAGAACGGTTCGCGGCGTTTCGTCCTCCGGTTCGATCCGGGTTTCCCTGACGATCACGGTTCCGACCGGAAAGGCTTTGGTACTTTCACTGTCGCGATAAAGGTCGAGGCCCGGTGAGTTGACGAAGACCACCCCGTAAGAGGATTGCCCCCGAAGGGGCAAGACAACCTTGCCCTTACCCAGAGGATGTTCGGTGGGATTCACCGGGGCGACTGGCTCCTTTTTCGTCTCCGGTTTCGCAGTTTCCGGTTTTTTCCCGTGACGCACGGTCACGTTGGAACGCCCTCAATTGAACAATGCGAGCGTAATCGGATCAGGCGGTACGGCCATCGGCGTCCGGTTGACCCGTTTCCAGTCGTGGTACTCCTTGAATTCCGCGCGGGTCAGGTCGTCAAAAGCTGTTTCCTGGCATCTGGCCGTTTTCAGTTCGCCACTGGCCATGAAGATCCCGGCAGCGACAAGCGAAACAACCGCGAAAAGAAACGATTTGAGTGCTTTCAAGGTGTATCTCCGGATTTTGGGGGTACGTTATGGCCCGGGAAATCCCCTTTCCCGAAAACAAAATCGTGTTTTTCACGAATGCTGTGGCAGTCGAGACAACTCCCCGTGGTCTGCCGTTGCCGAATCTTGACCAGTGGGCTTTCCAGATTGACGAATTCCCAGTCGCCGCCTTTCGGATTGAAACCCTTTGCACGCTTGAACATGACAATCACGGCGCTTGGAATGCCGTCCGGAGCCGAACGTGTTTCCCGGACGATGATCGAGCCTTCCGGAAAGGCAGTTGTCCGTTCGGCATCGTTGAAACTTTTCAATCCCTTTTCGTTGACGAAAACCACGCCGTAGGTGCGCTGTTCCGTCAGCAAAATCGAGGTAACGGGATTGATTTCGGACGCTTTGGCCGTGGAAATTGGGTCTGGGCGATCAGGCTCTTTCACTTCCGGCTGTTTTTCGGGCCGCACGGGCACGACGACTGCCGTTCAGCCCATGGCCGAAATGCGGAGTTGCTCGCGGTCCAGTTGCCTTCCGGCCAAAAGCTCCAACCGGCCCGGAACCAGAATCGGTTCATCGGTCGCTTTTTTCCATGAACGGTAATTTACGATTTCATCGAGGACCTGCTGGTCCGAACGGACCGGATTCCCTGATGGCGATTGCGCCGGTCCGAAGATCGTCAATCCGCCGAGGATGGAAATCGCCGCCAGCGCGGCCGCCCGAAACGGTCGTCTCATCGAATCATTCCCCCAAAATCGGTTTTTCAGGATTCACGCATGAGGCGGCAACCGGTTCGAAAATTACAAGTAAAAAATGATTGGCTGCTGGGGGAGTCATTCTTTCGGCGCTTGAAACCTGACCGTCGCTTTTGGGGATTCATCCACGACCAGCCTGAAAATATCGGGCCGGGCATAGTGACCGACCACGTCGAAGTCGAATTTTCCCCGCGCGATGTCGTCGAGGTCGAGATCGGCGTAAAGGATAGTTTCGCCGGAAAAATCAGGACCGGCCAGCACCTGTCCGAGCGGATTGACGATGGCGCTGCCGCCCCGGATGAGAACGTCCTCGGGGTGTTCGCCGAGCGACACCCGCGCCGATTCGGGGAAGTCGCCGCGTTTCGAATACTGGCAGGCGGTCAGGACGAAGCACCGGCCTTCGAGCGCGATGTGGCGCATGGTCGGCAGCCACGTTTCGCGGTCGTCCACGGTCGGCGCGCAGTAGAGCGCGATGCCCCTGGCGTACATCGCCGTCCGCAATAACGGCATGTAGTTTTCCCAGCAGATCACCGCGCCGATTGGTCCGAACGGCGATTCCGCAACCGTCAGCGTCGAGCCGTCGCCGCAACCCCAGATGGTCCGTTCCTGGGCCGTCGGCATGACCTTCCGACGTTTGCCGAGAAGCGTTCCGTCGGGGCCGAACGTGAGCGCCGCGCAGTAGCAGGTTCCGCCGTCGCGTTCGATGACGCCGATGACGACGTAACAGCGATTCGCCGCCGCCGCGCTGGCCAGCATTGCCGTTTCGGGGCCGGGAACTTCAATGGCCGCTTCAAGATATGCACGATATTCGTCACGCCCCGCACCGTCGCGCGCACCGACCACCAGCCCGAAATTCATTCCTTTCGGATAACCGGTGATGAACGCTTCCGGAAAAACGACGACTTCGGCGCCTGCCGCGCCGGCCTCGTTCAACAGACGTACCGCCTTTTCGAGACAGGCATTCCGGTCGAAGGGAATTGCGCCGGCCTGCACGACCGCCGCGCGAACCGATCTGGATGTGTTCATGTTCGGGTGTCCTGTTCCTTTCTGGTTTCCCTGGCATCCTCGCCAAACCCGGACGGTTTTCAAGGGTTGACAGGGAATCCGTCATCGCCTACTTTCTGTCCAAGATAACGGATTCCACTCCAAGGTAGCGGACAATGAAGGCGAACGAAAGCGTGACTCAACCTTCCGTGACGAAGCTCGACCAGGGGGACTGGTCGGTCTGGTTCAATGTACTGTTGCTGATCATCCTGTGCGTCGGAGCCGGATGGGTAATGGGGGCCAAAAAGGCGGACGACGGGCGGCAGGCGCAGGTCCACCGCGCCAGATAGACATTCGGGAACGAAGAAACGTGAAACGGGGCGAGTCCTTGCGGAGTCGCCCCGTTTTGTTGTGATGACGGTCCGGTTTAGAAGTTGAACCGGGCGCTGAGGGTCACGCGACGGTTGCCCGCCGAGGTGTCGCCGCCGCCACCGAAACCGAAGCCGCCGCCGGTCGAAATTGACTGACCGAAGAAGGGCGATGACAGGTTGCCGACCGGCGAGCCGAGGTTGGTACGGTTAAAGATGTTCTGAATCTGAACCGAAAAGGTGAGGCTGAAACGGTTGTCCGAACCACCGCCACCGAAGCCGCCGCCACCTCCACGGCCACCGCCGCCAGGACCACCCGGGCCGCCCATGCCCATCATCCCGCCGCCGCCACCGCCGCCGCGACCACCACCGCCGCCTCCTCCACCGCCACGACGGCCACCGCCACCGCCGCCCTGAGCGTTGTCATTGCCTCCGCGGGAGCCGCCGAACCCGAAGGTTTTGCTCATGCGAAGGTTGACGCTGAAGAAGCCGGGGCCTTCGGCGAAGTTGCGCGGAATGATCGTCTGTCCGGCCAGCGGGGCCGTGTCGAAATTGCCGTAAGGCGTCCGGATGACGCTCGGCCGGGTCAGATCCGTCGCAAACGCCGGACGGTCGTTGAAGATCGTGTCGCCGTTGATGTCACGGCCGATGGTGATGTTGAACGGGGCGCCGCTCCGGGCCACCACGAAGGGCGACATCGAGATTCCGTAGGGCAGGTTGAAATTGGCGAACATGAAGAAGTTGTGCCGGATGTCGAGCGATGAACGGCCAAATTCCTGCTGGAGATTGTAGCTGTCCGCCGGAAACGAGCCGACGCCGTCGGAATCGCTGCGAGCCTTTGAAAAGCGATAGAAACCGCTCAGGGTGAAGTATTTGTTGAAGCCGGTCCGCGCGCCCACGATCAGTTGATGCTGGCGGAAGTTGCCGTTGGATTCAAATTCATAGACGTTGCCGACCGCTCCGAGCGGGAAAATGACCTGTCCGGGATTGTTCGGGTCGGGAAGCGGTGCGTTGACGTTGCGCGTCCGCAGGACGTGCAGGTTGCGCGTGTAGACGTAGTTAACCGTGGCGACAATGCCCTTCGGAAGTTGCCGTTCGATGCCGATGCTGTTCTGGATTGAATAGGGCGCCTGAATGTCATTCGAAAGCCGCCGCGTGGTCTGGAGCGTGGCAAACGGCTGGAGCGTGGCAATCGAGGGAATGATCGGGAACAGGTCGAGGATGCCGGTCGCCGCCGGATTGCGGCTGTCGATGATGAACTGCTGCTGGTTCAATCCGTTGAACCGGAACTGCTGGAGCGTCAGCCCGTCGCCGATCCGGTTGAAGAAGATGCCGGCCCCGGCGCGCAGGACGGTCTTCGCGGGTTGGCCGTTGCGGCCGTCGAGCGCCCACGCGAAGGCGAGCCGCGGCGCGAAGTTGAGATTGCTGTCGATGTTGGTCTGATTTTCATACCGCAGGCCGAAACTGAGCGTCATGGACGGCCGGATTTTCCAGTCATCCTGGAAATAAAGGCCGATGTCCTGCTGCGTGACCGAGGCGCGCGGATTGCCGCCTGAAATGGTCAACTGGGTCGCGCCGCCGCCGATGGCGCGGATCTGGTCCGGGGTGTAGCCAAGCCGCTGGCCGAGCAGCGTGCGCCGGTAGCGTTCAAGGCTGGTGATCTGAATGGAAGTACCGGGGACCGGCTGGTTGTTCACGTCAAGTTCCGGGGCATTGGTACTTCCGGCAAAGACATAGGTCCCGCCGAAGTTGTTGGGTGAAATATCCTCGACGTTGCCGTAGCGGTAGCGTCCGCCGAACTTCACCGTGTGATTTCCCTTGGCCCACGTCGTGAAGTTGGTCAGTTCAACTCGGTAGTCGCGGTTGCGGGCGTTTCCCGTCTGTGCCCCGCCGCTCGAAAAGGCGCTCTGTACGTTCAGCGCGGGCAGGTTCGAAAGGGGATTCGTCCGGGTGTTGGTGTGATTGAACTGGAACCGGGTTTCATTGACGACCGATGGGGAAAGAATCGCCGTTTCCGTCAATTGAAAATTCTGGTCGGTGGATTCGTTGCTCAGGGCTTGCTCGGGCAGGGTGAAGGTGCCAAGACCCGCGTTGGTCGCACTCCGACGGAAGAAGTTATAGCGCGCGACCAGCGTGTTGCGGTCGTTGATTTGCCAGTCAAAACGCGGGTTGATGGTCAGCCGGCGATTCGGGACCACCACCGCGCGGGAGAACTGAACCACATTGAGGTTTGCGTCGAGCGTGGTGGCGTTGATGTTGGTGTTGTCGTCGGTTTCGTTCCGGTCGAAGTCGAAGAAGAACGACGCCTTTTTCTTGACGACCGGTCCGCCGAAGCTGAACCCGTAGAACCGCTGCTGGAATGGTGCGCGTCGCGTCACGAAGGGGTTGCGCGAGTTGAGGCTTTCATCACCGAAGTTGAAAAACGCCGAACCCCGAAAGGTGTCGCTGCCGGGCTTGGTGAGAATTTCGATGCGCCCGAAACCAAGCTGATCGAATTCCGCCGCGAAGGGATTCTGGTTGATGCGGATTTCGCGGATGGATTCCTTCGACGGAAGCCGTCCACCAGAGAAGCCGTCCACGAAAATCTGACCTCCGTTCGGTCCAGCCGACGGTCCGGCCAGCGCGTTGAGCGCGCTCTGAAGGTCGTCCGGGTCATCGGGCAGCGCATCGAGGTCCTTTTCCTTGAGGACGATCGCCCCGGCGGCGCTGTCGGGATTGGTCGTAATCGGAGCCTCGGCGTTGACTTTGACTTCCTCTCCGACAATCTCGACTTTGAGCTTGACCGTGACGGTTTCGCGCCGCCCCGACGTCACTTTCAAATCGGGCTGTTCGTAGGGAACGAAACCCTGAAGCTCGACTTGCAACAGATAGCCGCCCGGATCGAGGGTGGCAAAGGCGAAATTGCCGTTGTCGTCGCTGGTGGCCGTCAAGGTCTTGCCGGTGGGGCTGGTGATCTTGACGATTGCGCCGCCGATGACGGCACCGGTTTCATCCTGAACCACCCCGCGCAGGCTGCCGGCCTGCTGCGCGGCGGCCGTGCCGGCGAAGAAAAGCGCGGCGCAGAGGATGGCCGCGAACGATCGAAGTCTGCCCAATAACTGCGGGTTCATTTTTATGGTACTCCTCGGTACTTCGTTCGATTGACGCCCCGTTCAGGTCGAACAGGGCGTCCGGGTGAATGATGGAGAGATTATGGAAGGCCGATGCCGAGTTCGAATCCGCCGAAGCCGCCTCCGCCTCCGGCACCGCCGCCGCCGCGTCCGCCGCCGCGCTGCTGCATCATCGCGGCGAAAACTTCAATCCCGGAAACGACCGTGATGGCGTTGGCGCGGGCGGGATCATTCCCGACGGTGGTCAGAACGAGCAGCATTCCGCCCGGCTTGAGGTCGGCGAGCTGCATGGGAGGCAGGCGGTCGATCATGGCCGCCGGGTCGAAACCGCGCGGGCCGCCGGGGCGTCCCTGCCCGCCGGGGCCACCCGGTCCCCCCTGACCCGGAGGAGGACCACTCGGGCGTTCGCCGCCGCCCTGACCTCCCCCGCCGCCGAACATCGCGCCCATCTGGGACGGGAACTGGCGAAGATTGGCGTCGGGGCTGACCATCAGCGTGAGCGGGCCGCCTTCGGCCTGCTTGACCTTGATTTCCTTCTTTTCCGCATCGACCGCTTCGATCGTCACGGTAATGGTTTTGAACGTGCCGAAGACCACCTGCTCGGCGGTGTAGGTCGCGCCGTCCTCGCTGCGGTTGCCGAGGGCGCGCAACTGGTCACCCGGTTTGATTTCGCCGATGGCGCTGGTTTTGGCGTCGCTGAACTTGACCGACTCGGGCTGGTAACGACGGAAAACCGTCTTGTCGCCGGTCACGAGCTTGACCGCGACGGCTTCGCCACGCGTCCGCAGGTTGAGGGTGACGGTCCTGGCGGCCGCGTCCACCGCGCCGACGGTCCCGACGACTCCGCGTGTCCGCCAGGCTTCGCGTTCGAGTTCCTGCTTCTTCGCAATGTCGCCCTTGCTCATCATGATCATGAGCGTGATGGGGGCGATCTTGCCCTCCGGCGTCATCCGCTTTTTCGCTGTGACGCGGTCGCCGACTTCAATTTCAGTCAGCGCGACGCTCACCGCGTCGGTCATCATGGTCTTGCCGGGCGGCAGCTTCTTGAAGGCGGATTTTTCATTGTATGGAAAGGCCACCGATTCGCCCGTGTCGGACTTGACCGTGATGGTGGCGGTTTCGATGTCGATTTCAGTGACCGTACCGATCACCGTGACGCTCGCCGGGGCCTGCGCAGGGGCGGCTTCCTGGGCGAACGCGACGCCAATCGGCGCGGTGGCAAGGGACGTGAATAGAAGTGCGCTGATGAGTTTCATCGCGGTTCCCTTCGGGAGTAGTGGAATATGGCGTAAGGCCGGTTTTACGGAACTTGATTCGCGAAGTTCCTCAAATGTCGCTCATGAAAGGCCGACTTGACGATTCTTTACACTATGGGCACTGTTGCCCTGCGCGTCTTCGGATTTCTTCGCAGTTTCAAGAGGTTTTCGTGAGAAAACATTCACTTTCCATTCTCTTTGAAATTTTTGTTCTTTTCGTCACGGTTCTCCTGGCGGCGGGACTGACCGGCTGTGGGCCGGCGGCCAAACCCGCTCCCGCCCCCGCCCCGCGTCAGGACACCGTCACCGCCCCCGCCGGACAGCCACCGGGCGTATCGCCCGCCGTACCGGCGGCTGATCGGGTGCCCCTCCCGAAAAAAACGCGGGCGCATATTTTCCACGGTGAAATCAACGACCAGGGAAAGGCGGTCGGCTGGCATTTCGAGGACACCGCCAAGAATGATCAGGGCACGCGGATCGTCAAACTGATCGGAAATCCCGATTCGAAAGGGGTTTACCGGGCCGAGGTGGAAATCAAGGGGCTGAAAAAAGAGGCCATGTCCACGTTCTTCCCGAAAACCATGACGATCCAGACGGTCGTTGCCGCCGTCGGGGAAGCGTGGCGCGCCCGCAAGCCCGTGGGAGGGAAGGGGAATTATTTTGAAGGACGTTCAGCGGGTGGATTGCTCATCGGAATGTACCTCGATGAACAGGGCAACATCCGGTCGGCCTTTCCCATTTACGGAAAGTGAGGGGTGAACCATGAAATTTCGGGTTGAAATCGTCAACGACCGCCCGATGGCGGCTTTCGACGAGGAGCCGTCCCCGCGCAACTGGCTGCTCCAGTTTTTTCTTGAGGATGCGCGGACCTTCGAGGTGGACGCCTACCTCGAAGAACTCGACGCCGCGCTCGAAAGCGACGACATCGAGGAGCCGACCGGCGTGATGGGAAACCATGTGGACGTCATGTTTTTTCCGGACCGCGTGGTCATCGAGGAACTTTACCCGGCGGATGACGCCCGCGAACCCGCCGTGACCGTGCTTTCCGTCGAACTCGCCCGTCAACTTTTGCTCGATTGGAAAAAGGCCCTGAACGAATTGGAAGGCGAATAAATTACATCATTGTTTTGATGGTGCAGCGCCCCCGGATGACGCGGTTCATCCGGGGGCACTGGCATTTTGGGGTTGATTTTTATGTCAAAGGTCAACCCTTGTGGTCTTCAGATGTCCGCATCCACCCGTTCAGTAAAAAATTTCGCCAAAGCCGGAAATTTTGTTAACACCTGTCGTACCTTTCCCCCCTCTCGTCCCGTTTAATCTGTAAATCCCCGATCTTCACAACTCAACGGCGGCCGGACTCGCGAACGTCGGTTTCATCGGACCGAACCATGGGTGGTTCACCAAAGGTCTGTCTCGCGTGGCCGTTCTGCCACCCGCTTCAGGAAGCAGGCAACCGTGGCTTTCGCGCGCCCGCGCGTGGTCGCGGTCACCGGCTTCCCGCCGTGCCCGACGGTCTCGACGACGGGCGTCTTTCAACCTTCACACTTGAGAAAGGATATTGAACGATGGCAATCGTTTCCTCATTCGAAGTTTTGCTTCAGCCCACCGGCCCCGGTGGTGGTGGTTCAACAGGAACCGGTAAAACCGCAACCAAGTCAGCTTCCAAAGCGAAAAAAGCCAAGGTTCAGGATGTATTGCGGCAGGCGTTTTTCAGTCCGGAGATGGCTCAGATGCAACTGCCCTTCACGATTCCGACCGCTTTGCAGGGCTACTTTCTCTATGTTTCGAACCTTTCCTTCATTACGACGCCCACGCTCCGTGTTTCATTCGTGACGCAAGACCCTTCGGTCATGGCAGCCCGGATTTCTGGCGTTCTGCCCTATGCGTTTCTGGCGATTCTCAACACCCAGCCGCCGTTGCTGAACGGCAATACGACAACATCGGGCATTTTATTCAGCGGCCTTTCCGTCGCCGGGAGCGGTATCTATACCTACGCGTATTTCGATCTGCCGCCGATTGGACCAAACGGAACTACCCTGTTTGCGCTCATCCCGAATTACCTTGACCCGAAACTGGTTGCGACCGGGCCGGTCGGTAGGGGGTACGTCGATATTGGTACGGTTGGCGGCGGTCTCGCCCGCCTCAACGTCTCCGCGCAGACGCGGGTCGTGTTTTTCGCGCCAGGCGAGGGTTCGACGGGCACAATGAACACGAGCGAGGCGGCATACAGCATGCCCAGCCCGACCGGTGGCACCAATTTCGTCGTGAGCGGTTTTCTGGACTGAACCGTTGCCGGTTTTCTCCGTCCGGGTCTTTCGTCACGCCGACCCGGACGGAGTTTTTCGACTTCCTCAAGGAAGGACTTCTCGAAAGGAAACTCATGTCACGCAAGGCCAGACCCGTGCTTCTCGCCATCGGGGACGGGGTCGCGTCCACCGGATTCGGGCGCGTTCTGCATTCGCTGATCCCCCACTTTCTCGAACATTTCAACGTCTCGCATCTTGCCGTGAATTACTGCGGCGACCCGCATCCCTATGACTGGGACATCTACCCCGCAAGTGTCGGCGGCGATCCCTATGGCGTGGGCCGAATCGCCGACCTGATGGACCGCCTCAAACCGGATTTGGTTTTTCTGGTGAACGACATCTGGATTCTGGGCGAACAAATGCGACTGTTACGGAGTTATCGTGACAAGACGCGCATCGTGATGTACAGCCCGGTGGACGGCGGTCCCATCGACCCGGCGTTCACGGCGAAAATCGAGGGCGTTCATCGCCTTGTGGCCTACACCGAATTCGGGCGTCGCCAGTTCGAGGACTCCATCGCGAAGGTTCGGGAGAACGATGCGAAACTCGAATTCCCGAAGGTTGACGTCATTCCGCACGGTGTCGATACCGAATCCTTTTTTCCCTTTTCAGCGACCCGCATGCCGCCGGAGCATCCGCTGACCGACCGGTTGGCCGCCAAGCGCGCCCTGATTCCGCGACTGGCCGACCCGGAATCGTCGTTCATCGTTCTGAACGCAAACCGCAATCAGCCCCGCAAGCGCATCGACCTGACCATGGACGGCTTCGCCCGCTTTGCAAAAGGCAAGCCGGGCAACGTTCTTCTCTATCTGCACATGGGACTCGAAGACGCCGGATGGAACGTGCCCCGGCTGGCGGACTACTACGGCATCCAGGATCGGCTCGTCATTTCATCTCTTTCGCCGACGATTCCGTCGCTCCCAGACACGCATTTGAACCTGATTTACAACGCCTGCGACGTGGGCTTGAACACTTCCACCGGCGAAGGGTGGGGGCTGGTGAGCTTTGAGCATGCCGCAGCGCGCGGGGCGCAGGTCATGCCCGCGCATGACACCGCCGTTGAACTCTGGACGGATGCCGCGTCGCTCGTCCCGATCAGCGCCACGCACATCCATCCGAGGATTTCGACCGAGGCCAAAATCGTGGATGCCGAAAACGTGGCCGACGCGCTGGAACGGCTCTACCGCAATCGGAATGAGTTGAGGGCGATGCAGGAGGCTTCATTCAGCCGCGCCACCGACCCGGCATACGCGTGGGAAAACATTGCCGCGCGGTGGCTGAAACTGCTGGATTGAGGGATTTCTGAAAATTGCTCCGGGAGTCCGGGGAGAAATCCACCCTCGACTCCCGGAGTAATTGGTATGAGATGCCGCTCGACTACTGGCGAATCCCGTCGATTTCGGTGAGTACGCCGTCGATTGAGCGTACAACCGACTGCATTCGTGACTGGTTTCCGACGCGCGAAACCAGGGCCTGAGCCTGTGTTCTCAGCCCGAGCATGGCGCTTCGGTAGTTTGCCAGTTGGGATGCGTTCATATGCTGGGTAAGGTAAATCGGCGGGCCGGGCGAGGCGCCGATGAGCGGTTCAAGTTCGACGATGCTCGCCGGACCATAACCTGAAGCATTATCGAAGTAGGCATCCTCGGCCTGCAAAAACAGGTTCAGGAGTTGTTGCCGCGCGGTTTGATCCTGTGGTTGATAGACATCCGCGAGAATCCCGTCGAGTTGCTGTCGCCAGTCCGCCGTCGGATTCAGTTCGATGGCCGCCGCCAGCCGGATTGCCACTTCATCGCCGGGATTCGCGGCCGCGCGCATGAAATTTTCGGCTGCGCGTCCGCCGTCGTTGTAAAGCTCCTGAAGATTGAGCGCCATCCGTTTGTTGATCGGCAAAAACCAGCGTTCCCGGTCCCAGTGCTGGGGCGGTTCAACGTTCGGCGTGGTGATGCCGCCAAACGCGGCGGGCGCGATGGCCGCGATCAGCCGGCGGCGATAAGTCGGATCGCTCTGACGGGCCGTGTCCTGAACGTCGATCAGGTAATCGGCGTGACGAGTCATGTTGATCACATAGGGCAAATCCGCCGGGTTGCCGAAATACATCCCGTAACCGTTGATACCGACGGTTTTGCCGGGATAGTTGGTCTTGATGTAGCTGGCAATGCGGTCGTTGATGCGCGCGTGGTAGTCGAGATCGTTGCCCGGACAGGTCGGGCAATCGCAACGCCCCTGGTCCGCGCTTTGCAGGCTCACGCCGTCCACGGGGAAGGTCATCACATAGTCGATGACGCGCTTTTGCCAGTACCAGCTTTCTTCGAGGGTCGGGTTCATCACATGCGGATTGTTCGGGCACGCGATGGCCGGATTCGCGCGGATAATCGAATCGAATCCCCAACTGTACGCACCCATTCCCACCAGTACCTTGACGTTGCGCGAACGGGCTTCCAGCATCAACGCCCGAATCTGGGCCGCGCGTTGCGGGTCGATGGTGTTTTCGACATCCACCGACCAGTCACGCGCCGCGAAAAATCCCCAGATCGAGGCTTCGTTGAGACCGATCTGGTTCATCAGCGCGAAGTTGTCGCGGTAATCGTTGATCAATCCGTCATCAATCAGAATCGAGGGCCACTCGTCATTTGGACGCGGCGTGGAACTCAGGTCCCGAATCCATCCGAGGTATCCGCGATGCCGAAAGGGTTCGGCGGCCACCGGCGTGCTCGTCGGCGTAAAGCGAACGTCGCGCCAGTAGTTGCTGTTTGAAAAACTCGCGGTGGGAAATGTTCCGATGTCGCCGAAAACGCCGTTGTTGTTGTCGGCCACGGTCGAAAGATTGCCGCTGGTGATGCTGGTGGCCAGACCGGAAAGCGTAAAGGCGTAATTCGTGTTGGCGTTGACCGACACGGTGTAAACGCTGTTGGCCGTAATCGCCAGCGGTGTCGAAAGCGCGGCTTCCTGCCATCCGGAGGCGGTTTCGTTGGTGAAAGTGACGCTGGCGAGCAGGGTTCCGTTGGCGGCCCAGATGCGACCGGTATGCGCGCCCGTCTCGCTCGTGGCTTTGAAATAGCGAATCGCTCCGATTTCACCGTTGGCGTTGGCGGTGAACTTCATCCCCAGTTCATATGACCGGTTGTCGCTGGCATCCGTGAGCGCCGGAAGCTGGGTGGAGAAGACGGTTTGCGTGTTGACGGGCGGTGGGGGCGGGGCCACCGGTGGAGACGATGCGTTTTCGGTAAACACGACATCGCGGTAGTAGTTGCTGTTTCTGAACGTGTTCAGCGGGTAAGTGCCGCTATCCCCAAAGACGCCGCCCGACACGCCGCCAAACGTTCCGGCTCTCAAATAGCCGTTAAACACGCCGGGACTGACCAGTTCATCGTAGGTGATCGGATAGTTGGTGTTCGCGTTGACCGACACCGTGTAGAACGTGGTTCGTGAAATGGCCAGCGGCGTCGGCAAGGGCATTTCCTGCCAGCCCGAAGCGGTTTCGTTTGTAAACACCACGCTGGTCAGCAGGGTCCCGGTGGAAGACCAGATGCGTCCGGTGTGAACCCCGGTGTCGCTCGGTGATTTCCAGTACCGGATGGCCCGGACCTGCCCGTCCACGCTGGTTGAAAATCGCGTTCCAAGTTCGTACGACCGGTTGTCGCTGGCATCCGGCAATGCGGGACGCTGATTGACGAAAATGGTCGCCGGTAAAATTTCAATCGCGCTTACCTTGGGGTTGTTGGCCGCGCCCTGGGTGAAGTTGATCGTGATTGAACCGATGTTCGAGCCGCGAACGCTGGCCGCCGTCGCCGTGAATTCCCGGACGATGGCTTTGTTCGCTCCGCCTGCCTCGGCCACGATGTCGAAGTCGGTCAGAACCTGCCGGTTGTTGATCGAGACGTTGAATCGACGCTCGCCGCGATTGCTGAAATAGATTTCGGCGAAGTGCAGTCTGACGAGATAGGTCACGCCGGGCGTGAAAATCGGGTCGTTCGTCGCGGTAATTCCGGCCAGGGTGTACACCAGATTCGGCGCGCCCCACCGCTCGGACTGATACACCGCGACCGGGGCCGGATTTGTCACGCCGCTGGTGTCGATGCCGTTTGAAGTCGAATAAACATTCCCCGACGAACCACCTTCAATCGTCCCGTTTGAACGGTCCGAAAGGAACCGTCCAACGCCGCCGCCGCCCGCGTTGATCGCCTGCGTCGGCGCGGGGAAAACGGCGAGTTCGAAGGTCCTCACGGCGGTGACTCCCGCGCTATCGGTGACCTGAAGCCGGGTCGTGTATTTCCCGACCTGGGTCGCGGTCGGCGTCCCGCTGAGGACTCCGTTACTGGTAAACTGAAAACTTGACGGATAAGGGTTCCCTTCCGAACGCGGCAATCCCCAAACATAGGTGCCCGTTCCGCCGGTGGCCTGGAGGGTTATCGAAAACGGTTGTCCGACGGTCGCCGCGGGTAATTCGCTGGTTGTGATGGCGAGCGGAGATTGTTGGGCAAAAGCTCGAAAATCAAGGCCAATTCCTCCGAGAATGAACGCCGAGACGATAAGCAGTCTTGCGACGAACATTCTCGAAAATAGCTCGGGCAGACGTAGATGATTCATGGATTCGCTTCCTTGTTTGAACATTCCTCGATCAGGAAAGGAAAAGGACCACCGTCGGGTTAAACATGTGGTGTTCAAAATTGGCCGGACGAATCCTGAGAAGGTCGGCCGACCTTGAAACCCGCGGGATCTTCAGGGTCTTGAGGGGGGATTGAACGGGAAACCCGCAAGGCAGGT
The DNA here is from genome assembly GCA_039793685.1 of Blastocatellia bacterium NZW_1522. Taxonomy (GTDB): domain Bacteria; phylum Acidobacteriota; class Blastocatellia; order Chloracidobacteriales; family Chloracidobacteriaceae; genus JAAFHI01. The sequence goes on along the minus strand of JBDRAL010000012.1, from coordinate 144,561 downwards.
GTCGGCATTCAGTCCTGGTGGTACGCAGGAGTCTCGGCTCGCGCATGACCGGGGTTGTTCGACCCGAGTAAAGGCATGAGCGGTGAGAACTCTCCCCTCCGAAATCCCCATGGATGGGCGCCTATTCCCCCGATTTCGACCTTTTCGGAAGTAATTCCAAGACATTCAAATCAATCATCTGGAATTTTCGGGATTCGCGAATCGAAACATTTTTGAAGGAATGTTTAGTGAAGGAAGCCGCGCGAAAAATGAGGTGCGAGCGTTATGTCAGACCCCTGAAGGCGGGAGATTTCAGGGAGATTTTTTTCCTGTTTTGTATCGGTTTGAACAGGCTTCGGTTTTGCCTGCGGACGGTCGTCCGGAGGGATCACCGAAATGGTGGCGGAGGTGGATGGACGAGGCTGGAGCGGTTTTCCGTTTTGTACGACTTTTCCGCCGAGAAGCGAATATCGAACAAATTGGATGTAGCCCACGTCCGGAGCGCTTTGGCGAGGACGTGGGAAATCAATCGGATTCAATGGTTTCCGCCGAACATGAACCCCACAGCCTCCCTTCGGTCCGGCTGTGGGCTACGTTCCTCGTTGGTCGCACACGACCGAAAAATGTTTTAAGGTTGGGGGGGCGGCGACCATTCTTCCGAAAACAGTTGTTGCCCGGCCCATTTCAGATCCCTGAAATTCACAACCAATGATTTCCAATATCCCCGACCTGATTTCATTTCTGCTTCACTACCATCGCCACTTGGGCGTACCACCTGAACTGGACCCTTCAATGATTCCAGCCGGACTCCCGCCCGGATTGGCGTTGCTCTACGAAAAGCTCGGTGGATGGATTGAACTCCGCGATAAATGGGGAAGGGGGCCGTTTTCAACTCAGGACAAACTGGCTCGTCTGTCCGACCTTGATCTCAATGAACCTTTGGTCCTGCTGGCGTGGGAGAATCAGGGCGTTTGGGGCGCTTGTTTTGAGCTGGGTACTGAAGAACCGTCCGTTCGCATTTCGGAAATGGATGGAACCGTTCTCAAAGAATGGGATTCGCTCAATGAATTTCTTATCAGCCTTTGTCTTCTGGAGGCGACGTGGAGCGCCCAGAACGTTTTTTCGACACCGGACACGTTCTCGAAAAAAATGTTTTTGAGAGAATTGGAAACGCTCAGAATTGACCTACCCTATGCAGGTGGGCCTGATCTTTTTTCCTTCTATTTCATTCCGGAAGTTGACGGAATCATTGGTGTCGCAGAGGACGGGACTCCTCATTTTGCAGGTTATTCCCCGAATCTCCTGAAGGTTGTGGCTAATCCAGACCAGTGGGACAAGTTATGAACTGACCTACTCGCCCGCGTACTTCACTTCCATCCGGCGGGCCATCCACGCGGTGAGGAAGACGAAGGCCGCCGAGAGCAGCAGGACGCCGAAGATGGCGACCGGCGCGGCGACCGGTTCGGCCACGATGGCGAACGGTCCCTGCGAAATCTGAATCGGCGAGAGCGACCGCAGGTAGTGAATGACGCTGACGTGTTTCAAAAACGGCGGCAGCAGGAAGTTGATGAGTTCCCAGCCGTAGAGCGCAATCGCTGGAACGATCGGATTCCGGAACAGCGCGCCGAGGAAAAGAAAGATCGCCCCATAACCGACGCAGGCCACCACAACCGTGATCAGATAGGACACGAGGTGTTTGCTGTCGATGCCCGGCGACAGACGCGCGGTAAAGGGCAGAAATGTGATGACGAAGGAAAAGAAGGTCGTCGCGCAGAGCAATACCGTCGCGGTCACGACGCCGAAGCAGTATTTCCCGATGGCCAGCGTCTCGCGACGAACCGGCGTCAGCAGGTAGTAATGCAGGCTCTGGTCGGCCATCTCCCCCTGGAAAAGATTCATGAACAGCCGCGCGCAAGCGAAGAAGACGGCCAGTCGGAGGATCGCCGATTCGAACAGATTGGCGTAGACCAGCCGCAGCGTCCCGATGTCGAGTTTTCGCATCGGAGGCGCGATGGCGATGAGCAGGGCCAGTCCGATGGGCAGTACGGCCAGCAGATAAACCGGCAGGGCGCGTCGGTTGAAGATGCTTTTACGCGCTTCCAGTCGGACGATGGCTGCGATCTGGCGCAGTCGGGTCGTGAAATTCATGGCGCTCGATTCGGTCGCGACAGCTTTGGTGGAGATGACAGCTTGCATGGGCTTTATACCAAGAAGGATGACGGTTAGTTCAATCGAAATGGCGCGGACGGAGCGCTTTTATCCAATCAGGTATTGATACACCGCGTTGAGGTCGTCATCGGCGGGCGCGATGGAATCGAAGCGGATGCCGCCTTCGAGCACGATTTTGTTCATCGCCAGATAGAAGCCGTCCGGGTCGGACGATTTCACGACCAGGCCGCCCCGGTCCTCGTGGAGTTTGACCTCGACGACGTGCGGCTCGCCGAACAGCCGCGCCGCGAGTTTCGCCGCGTGGTCGCACCGAATCACGATCTGCGCCGGGTGCTGCTTCATCTCCTGACGGACGCCGCTCACGTCGCCGTCCGCGATGACGTACCCGTTGTTGAGCACCACGACACGATCCGAGAGGATGTCCACTTCGTGCAGGATGTGGCTTGAAAGAATGAGGTACATCCCGTCGTCGGCCAGTTTCCGGAACAGCCGGATGACCTCCGCGCGGGCGAGTGGATCGAGGCCGTTGAGCGGTTCGTCGAGCACTAAAACTTCCGGCTGGTGCGCGATGGCGAGGGCGAGCCGGATGCGCTGGCGCATCCCCTTGCTGTAGCCGTCCACCTTGCGTCCGGCGGCGTCGCTCAGTCCGACGCGCTCGATGGCGGTCTCGACGAGTTCGTTCAGCTTCGCCCGTGCGTAACCGTGCAGAGCGAGATACGACTCGACAAATTCCCAGCCCGTGAAGCCGCGCGGAAATGAATCGAACAGCGGGCAGTAACCGACTTTCTGAAACAGGGCCTCGGGGTCGGCGGCGGTCGCGCCGAGGACGCTGATGCGTCCGCGCGTCGGCTGGAGCAGACCCGTCATGAGGTTCATCAGCGTGCTTTTTCCCGCGCCGTTCGGTCCGACCAGGCTGGTGATGCCGGGGCCGATTCTCAGCGAAACGCGGTTGACGCCAAGGATGTCGCCGTAAAACTTGGAAACGCCGTCGAATTCGATCATGGGATTTTCAATCTTCCGATTTTTGATTTTCGATTGAAGATTTTCGATTGAAATCCAGTGCGTTGAGGCTTTCGATTGAAGATTTTCGATTCCAGGTTCATTCACCTGATTCCCCAATCGAAAATCTTCAATCTTCAATCTTCAATCGAAAATTCTCACACTTCATCGTACGCGCGGACCCGCCGCGTCAGGATGAAGAAGCAGATTGCGACGAACGTCGTCAGGACGAAGACCGCTGCCCCGAGCGGAACATCCGGCTGAGGTTCCCGGTGCAGGAGGTGCGCCCAGACGACGTTCGTCAAGAGGTTGAAACTCAGCAGGCCGCCGAGTTCCGTGTCAAAAATTCCGTTGATCATTCCCGTCAGAATCATCGGGATGATGTAGAGCGCGACGAGCAGGGAATTGATCGCGAACTTGCGCTTGAAGATCGCCGACATGGCCAGCGCGGTGAAGGTCAGCAGAATCAGCCAGATCCAGAAGCCGACGAACATCCCGACGCCGATGTAAAGATTGCTCGCGAGCCAGCTTCCGCCGACCAGAAACGACTGGAAGGCGAACAACAGCAGGGCCGGAATCCAGGTGATTGCCGACAGCAGGCCGAGCAGCACCGTCATCTTGCCCAGTACATATTCCGCCCGCGAAAACGGTCGGCACAGATAGAGCGCGAGGGCGTTGTTGGCGAGGTCGCGCGAGACGAGCGGCGCGGCCACGAACAGCGTCAGCAGCGCCGCGAATCCACCCTGAATCGTCATGAACACCTGAAAGAAGGCGTTGTCGATGGCGACAATCTCGGAGACGTTGATGCGGAGCATCTTGATGGCCTCCGCGTTGTGGTGGAGATAGATGATGATCGCGTAGATCAGCGGGCACAGAAAACAGCCCATGAAGTAGCCCGTGAACAGCCGCGATTGAAACACCGAGCGTACGGCGTAGCGCGGCACAATCAGAAACCGCGACCACTCGGGTGTCTTCGGTCCCGCGTAATGCGTGAAGGTCTGGTCAAAAACGGCCATCTTCAAACTCCATCGCTTTCAGGAAAATGTCTTCCAGCGAGTCGCGCTTGCGGCTCAACCGGCGGATTTGAAGGTCGGTGCGGGCCGCCACGGCGTAGAGGTCCGGCACGTCGATGCCTTCCGGCAGCACGACCTTGACGCGGCGGGTGCCGGTCATCGCGTACTCGCATCCGAGCGCGGCCACGCCGCCCGCGAACGCCGTTGGGTCGCCGTTCACCTCAATTTCGATGAAGCGGTGATTGAGCTTGCGTTCGGCTTCCAGGTCATACTGCGCGGCAATCTGCCCGTCCTTCAAAATCAGGATTTCGTCGCACGACTGCTCCACGTCGAGCAGCAGGTGCGAGGAAAGCAGGATGCGCGACCGGCCACCGTCGCGGATGCTCCGGATGAGGTCGAGCATCCGTTTCCGGGTGGGCGGATCGAGGCCGTTGGTCGGTTCGTCGAGGATGAGCAGCTCCGGTCCGTGGACCAGCGCCTGCGCGAGTTTCGCAAGCTGTTTCATCCCGAGCGAGTAGGTATCCACCGGGCGGTAGCGTGCTTCGCCGAGGCCGACGAAAAAGAGCGCCTCATGCGCGCGTTCGAGCGCCGCCTGAGAGGGAAGTCCCGATAGTTCCGCCATGAAGCGGACGAACTGTACGCACGACATGCCGGGGATAAACGCATCGCGCTCGGGCATGTAGCCGACGCTCGAACGGATCGCCCGCAGGTCGGAGCGGATGTCGCGTCCGTTGATGCGGGCCGTGCCTTCGTGCGGCGCGTGAAAGCCGAGCAGCGTGTGAATGAGCGTGGTTTTCCCCGCGCCGTTCGGTCCCAGAAGCCCGATACACCCGCCGGAGAGCGCTCCGGTCAGGTGCTTGAGAATCGGACGACCGCCCAGTCGGACGGCCAGTCGGTCGAGTTCGATGACGTTGCTCATAGAAGGGATCAGGTGTCAGGAATCAGGGATCAGAGTGAAGAAAGGTATCAGGCGGGCGGTGCAGGTATCAGAAATCAGGCTTGGGATTTTAGTTTCGGCAATGTCCCGGTTTATTTCTTTTTCTGATCCCTGATCCCCGACAACTGATCCCTTCAAAAAAGAGGAGTTGGGATCAGGGGGAGCGTGGCGGGAACAGTTCCCATGACGAAGCTGTTCCCTGGCCCCTGATCCCTGACCCCTATTCCGCTTTCAGCGCCAGCGGACCCACGCCGAACAGGTCCGCCGGGCTGAACATCGTGCCGCCCTTGCATCCAAAGACGATGCGGTCGGGGTAGGCGTTGGCGAAGGCCAGCGTCGGAATCCGGTTGGAGATTTCACCGAGATTCAGCTTGCCCTTGCCCTTTACCGCGCTCGGGGCCTTTTCCAGCATCGGCGTCAGGTTCTGGTAGAACAGCGCCGAGAAGCTGGTGTTGCCGTCGGTCGGCAGGGCCGCGATGAACCGCTGTGAATGCACCAGCGTCGTCCCGTTGGCCTTACCCGCGATGGCCTGGTCGATGAGCGCCCGGCTCGGCGCGGCGATCAGGAAGCCGTCGGCGAAGGTGTAGTTGACTTCGACCGGAGCATTCGGAGTGGTCAGCCGATGGTAGGTCCGGCCGTTCGCCTCGACGTGCTCGAACTGAATCTGCGGCTTGCCTTCGGCGGCGAGGAGCTTGTTCACCTCGGTCACGGCCCGTTCGAGGCTCTGCTGGAGGCGCGCCGTGTCATAGACTTCGACGACCAGTTTCCAGCTCGGCGAAGGCAGCACCGGACCATCGAGGGCGACCGTGAATTCACCGCCGAGCGTGGCCGCGAAGTCGCTCCGGATGTCGATGCCGTGCACCGCCTGCAACTGCGCGAGCTTGGCGCGGAAGTTCGGCTCGGTGGTTTCGATCGCGCTCAGAATGTCGTCGGTCAGGGCGGACGGATTCTTGATGACGAAGGCCGTCACGAGCGAGGCGTCGGGCGAGACGAAGTCGAGGGCACCCATCGAACCCGGCGCGGCCAGCCACGAGCCGATGCCGTGATTGGATTCGTCGAACCGGACCATCGCGCTGCTCTGCGACTGACCGTTCACTTCCTTCCAGTCGGCCACGAAGTACTTGAGATTGCCGAGGCCGAGCTTTTCCCACGCCGCGTTTTCGGTGTTCGCTTCGGTCTTCGGTTTTTCCTTGGCCATCACCTTTTGAAGATCGGCGGCGATGAACGCGCTGACGCCTTCCTTGTAGTGTTCGTTGATGGACGCGCCGAAGGTGGACTGCGTGAAACCGCCGCCGAGGGCGATCTGACGCTTTCCGTCGCCGGGAATGATGGCAACCAGGTCGCCCTGCGTCAGGACGGTGATTTCATCCTTCACGCCGGACGGGGTCGCCGGTCCGTCAACGAAGCGTACGGTCGGGGCGGTCTTGCCGCTGGTGTTGAGGCCCGCGATCCGGCTCGTGAAGTCGGCCCGGAAGGTGGACGGATTCTTGGCCTGCGCGAGGATGACCGGGGCGTCGGCGCTCTTGTCGTCCGCGATGGCGATGACGATTTCATAACCGAACAGGTCGAGCATCGAGCTGAGCTGTTCGAGCGCGCCGTTGAAATCATCGCCCTTGCCGCGCCGCTCTTCCCACCACGCCTTGAGTTCGGGGTTCGACTGAAGCCGGTCCTGGATGATGCGGTTCGACGAACGGATCGTTTCGGCGAGGTTCGGCAGGCTTGCGACGAAAACGGTATCGGCGGGCAGGCGATCAATCAGATTCGACTGGTAACGGACGCCGGGGGAAACGGTCTGCGTCCGAAGGTCGTTTTCGAGGCCCTTGAGGGCGACGAGCAGCCGCTGGTACTTGTCGGAATCCTGGCTCCAGGCCACTTCCTGCGCGACCGGAACACGGTCCACGGCGGTCGAGGTGGTCACCTGTTCGCCCGAGTGCAGCAGTGCCTTTTCCTTGGCGGAATTGACCTGCACTTCGCCTTCGACAACCGACACGCGCGATCCCTTCACGCCGGCGTTGACCGAGAAGATCGTTCCCTTGACGGAGACTTCGGAGTCGTCGGTCTTGACGTAGAGATGACCGTGCTGCTTGGCGGCTTCGAGGATGACGTTACCCCGGTTGAGGTTGACCGTCCGTCCGTCACGGCCCGCCTGCACGCTCATTTCAGTGCGTTCCTTGAGTTCGATGAGCGAACCGTCGGCGAGGCGCAGGCGCGCCCGGGCGCCCTTGCCGGTGCGAAGGCTTTTGTAATCCGTCACCTTTTCGCCCGCCGCCACCGGAACGCTCCGGTCGCCGACGAGGCGATAGAGGCCGCCTTCGACGCTTTCGACCGTCACCGGGTCGGCGGACACGGTGGGCGCGTTGCGCAGCCACAGGTAGCCGAGGACCGAAACGCCGATCATCAGGCCGGCGGCGGCGGTCCAGACGGGCTGCTGCCACCAGGCGGCGACGGGCGCGATGTCCTTGCGACGCTGTTCGTTGCGGGGGCCCGCCGAGAAGCTCTTGAGCGCCTTGCGGCAGGGAATACATTCGCTCATGTGGTCTTCAAAGAGCATCTTGCGCGCTTCCGAAAGCCGGTCGGCGCGGTAGGCGGGAATCAGCGCCTGAATGTCTTCGCAGTTGCGGAGCTGGCCCGTGGGCGCAACTTCGGCGGTAACCACGTCGGCGGTCGAGCCGGCCAGGCGCGTCATCACGCGGGCTTTGGCGGTTTCGACGGTCGTCGCGTCAGCCTGCTGCGCGCGAATGTCCGAAACGGCCTGTTCGAAAAGTGAATCGATCTGATTGCGGGTCGGTTTCATTGTCTTACTTTGCCTCCAGATACGCGCCGATTTCTTTCTTTACTTTGGCTTTGGCGCGGTGCAGCAGCACGGCGACGACCACCTTGTTCATGCCGAGTTCGGCGGCGATTTCGTCGTTGTCATAATCCTCGAAGTAGCGCAGGGAAAAGATTTCGGCGGCGGTGCGGCCGAGTTTCCCGGCGGCGCGGCGGACCAGAAACTGCATCTCGCGGCGCTGGTGCTCGGCTTCCGGATCGTTGGCGGATCGTCCGAGCGAGTCAGGTTCGAAGTCGTCGATGGAAACGGACCGGGAGACGCCCCGGCCCCGCACCACGTCGAGCGCGGCGTTGACCGCCGCCCGGTGCAGGTAGGCCCGCGGATTGGGCGCGAGGTCGAGCGGTTCGCCCCGCGTGGCGAGCCGCAGAAAGACGGTTTGCAGAACGTCCTCCGCGTCCACCGGATTGCCGGTGATGCGGTAGGCCGCCTGAAACACCGTCTGATGGTGTGTCCGGAACGCGTCGTCGAGCGATTCCGGCAAGGCGCTGGCGGCTTGGGTTTTCATAAACGTGACGGGCACGGCGTCCTCCGAGCGAATCGGAAATGTGTTCTCTACCTTTCAAAACGACGCCGGCGGGAAATGATTAACACTTCGGCCAAAAAATTCCGGAAAATTTTTTTCGACGGTGGTATTTTGTCAAAAACAAACTCGGCATTTTCTTCACCAATTTCCTCGAATTCAGTAAAGGGACGTGCCATGACGCCTTCCTCCCCTCACGATTCGGGCGACTCGTTTCGCGCCCGGTTTTTCGGAAAAGCGGAAATCCCAATTCTGGTGCGCCTGGTCGGGTTGTATTTCGCCGTTCCGCTGGCCGCCGTCACCGGTGCCGCGGGCGCGGTGATGATTGCCGGCTGGTTCCGGTCGGGCGTGACGGAAAACGCCGGCGCTTTCGTTGGGGGCCTCGGCCTGCTGCTGGTCGCGACCGGGTTGTATCTGATCGGCCGCGGCTTGCAGACCGGATACCGCTGGGCGATCTGGGCGAGCATGGTTTTCTGTCTTCTGGCCAGTCTTGTCGCGACGGCGTTTTTTTCGGAACCGACGGGATTGCGACAGGCCGGGAGCGTTACGTTCTTTGCTCTGGTCCTTCCATCGCTGGTGGCCTTTGTGGTTGCCCTGCGGAACCGTTCACGGTTTTTGTCGCTTTCGGAAGTGGCGTCGCGCCGTATCCGGAACGGATTCAAATGGGGAATTCCGGTCACCCTCCTTGTACTGGCAACGGTCTATCTGGGGATGTCCCTTGTGGCTTCCCGGAATGAAAGCCGGGTCAACGCCGAATGGTCGAAGGTTGTATTCTCTCCCTCCGACCTGCCGAAGAAGTTTCCACGGGCCGAGGCCAATCAAACGGCGAAGGTCATCACCAACATGATCGCCACCGAGGAAACATATGCCCGGAAGGGTTCGCCGGACCGTCAGCGACTGCTCGATTCCAAGTCCCCGTTCGCGCGGGCTTTCGGGCTGACCGGGATGGCCGGGCAGCCTCCGTGGAAGGGCGGCTGGAAAATCCTGTCCGACATTCAGGAGAGGCCGGGAGACAATTTTCAGCCCTTTCCGGCTGACGTTACGGACTACCTTAAAAAACACGAAGGTGATTTTGCCGCGTTGTACCGACAGATTCGGGCCGAAGCTCCCCAGTGGGAAATCGACGTTTCAAAAAATATCGAGGCCCCGGTCCCGAACTTTCTCGAACACCGTGTTGTGCTCGATCTCATCTCGCTCGACGCGCTCAACAAATCCGGGCAGGGAAGGGACGCCGAGGCACTGGCCGCGCTGGACTGCGCCTGGATCGTGAATCAGTCCATGTATCGCCGCCCCGAACTGCTCGGTCAGTTGGCCGGCATTTCGGGTGACAAACTGATTGCCCTGACGGTTCGGAAAATGAAGAACCCGGGGACCGAATGGCGCAAGCGGTACTCAAACCGCGAGTGGCGAGAGGGCATCCGGACCAGCCTGGTCTGTGAAGCCTACGGAATGGTCGAGTCGGCCAGAAACAACGGGCTGATGGCCTACCCCTTTACCGACGAAGGCCAGTCGCCGGCGGTGCGGGGAATCTGGGCGGTTCTGACCCGTCCCCTGGCCCGTTACTGGGCGGTACAACTGTCCGAGGCGCACCTTCGGGTAGCCGAGCGGCTTTCAAAGCTCGACGGGTGCGACAATACACGCGATCCCTTTGCCGACATTCAGACACTTGGCGGGCCGGGGAGTCCGCTTTCGTCTTCCAACGCGGTCGCCAAGGTCTTTATGGTCAATTCCGACGGCATTTGGCGGGCGGAGATCAAGGCTTCCTACATTTTCGAAATGACGGAAAAGATTCTGATCGTGAAGGAATTCGCGGCTTCGAATGGTGGCGCGCCCGCATCGGTGGTTGACGGGATGCAGTCCGGGGTCTGTCCGAAAGGGTTTTGGCAGTATCAGGTTCTCCCCGACAAGACCTTTTCCCTGACGTACACACCGAGGCCGACGCTTTTGGACAGAGAAAACGAGGCCGAGAAGGACCGGTTGTTCATGATTCAATGGTCTTTGGCGAGTGGCCAGCCGCCGGTGACCAGTAGCCGGTAGTGAGTGGTTGCGGATTCGAAACCGGGAAGTAAGTTCGTGCCCCCAGTAAATTTTTGTGGACTGTTTTGAAACCCGCGAATCGGGTGTTCGCCCGTCGCCCCGGATGATGTGAGTCTTCGAATGAATCCGGGGAAGCTCAACCAGCCGCATCCGTCAGGATGAGCCGATTTAGAAAGGACGTACCATGAAGCCTTTTTCCTCGCACAAATCAGGTGATTCATTTCGCGCCCGAGTATTCGGGAAACCGGAAATCTCGATCGTGGTCCGGCTTTTCGGGCTCTACCTTGCTGTTCCGGTCACGGTTCTGCTGGCGGGCGGTGCGGCGGTCGGTCTGTACTTCGTTTCGAAGATTCCGAGCAGACCCTCGACAATTTGGCTTCAGGTGGTCGGATTGGTGTTGCTTCTGATCTCGGCCGTTGGCGTCAATCGAACGGGAAGGGCGCTTCAAACCGGTCGCCGATGGGGCATCTGGGCGACGATGTTCCTGTGTTTGCTGGCGAGCATTACGACCATGGGGATTTTCAACGAGCGCGAGCGATGGGGCGGGCAGGTGGGCAGTGCCATCTTTTTCGCGCTGGTGTTGCCGGCGCTCGTGGCATTCATCGTATCCGTTCGAAACTTTTCCGCGTTTCAGCCGCTCGAAGGAACGGCGGCACGCCGGGCCAGGGTCGCCTTCAAATGGGGCATCCCCGCCGCCATTTTTTTCATGGCGGTTGGTTACGCGGGAGTGAACCTTTTGGTCGCGCGCTATGAACAGTCGGTCAACGCCCGGTGGGCGGCGCATGGCATCAGGCCGGATGAAATTCCGATCCGCTTCCCGCGCACCGAGGCAAATCAAACCGCCCGGATGCTGGCGAATATGGCGGCCACCGACTACACCTGCAAACGGATTGGGACTTACGGGTTTTCCAAACTTGTCGATCCGAAATCGCCGGACGCCAAAGCGCTCGGATTCATCGAGTTGCAGCAGCCTCCATTTAAAAAAGGCTGGGCCATCCTCGAAGAACTTCAGAAGAAGCCGGGCGACGACATCGGCGACATGCCTGCCGATGTCACCGAGTATCTCGATAAGCACCACCCCGTTCTGGACCGGATGTATGCGGCGATCCGGGCACAGTCGCCCCAATGGGAAATGGACGTCGCCCGTGGGGTGAACGAGCCGGTTCCGGATTTCCTGGTATGCCGATCCATCGTCAATCTGATCTGTCTGGATGCTCTCAATCATCTCCGAAAGGGTGAAAAGGAACAGGCGCTGGCCGAACTCGACTGCGCGTGGCGCATCGCAAGCGCCTGTTCCGCGCGTCCTGAAATGACGGGACAGGGCTTGAGCTGGATGTGCGAACAGACCATTTTTCTGACGCTTCGCAAGTTCAACGACGTACCACCCGAATGGCATGAACGACTTTCCGACCGGGACCGGATGAACCGCTTCAGGACCAGTCTCGCCTGCGAGGCCTACAAGCTGAGCGCCGACGTAAAGCGATTCGGCATCCGCGGTCTGGATTGGGAGTACGACGAAAAATACCAGCCGGTCCTCTGGAAACGGGCCTTGTTCAGCCTTTCCCGACCGCTGGCGCGTTACTGGGTGGCGGAGATTTCCGGGTCGTACCTCACGGGGTTGGAACGGATCGAGAAATACAACGAATGCAGTTTGGTTTTCGAACCATTTCAGGGACTTCATTCTTCGATGAATATGGTCGGCGAGTTTTCTCTATCAGCGCGAGGGAGCTTTGGCGCTGTTTTCCGGCTCAACGATTATTGGACGTGCTGGATGAAGTATCGCTTCGATTCGGAAATGACCAACAAACTGCTGAAGGTCAAGGAAGCGGCCAGTGGAGGCCCGGTTCCCCTCAATGTTGACGGTCTCGATTCGTCGATCTGTCCGGATGCAAAGTGGGAGTTGGAATCAACCCCTGGTGCGTTTTCCCTGACCTTTTCAAGGAAAGTACCGGTTTTGAACAATGACCAAAGATTAAGCGAAGACGAGCGGAAGGGGCTGTTCAGGATTCAGTGGCCTTGGATGAATGTTTGGCCACCGGGCAGCGCCGCTTCGTAGAAACAATGAGTGGCGTGGATGAATGAACGGGAATGCCCGTCGTTTCTCCCCAAACCTGAACTCGGACCAACCTGGAGGATTTCTTTAGAGTAGTTTTCAAATGAGTGCGTCTTTTGAGGCACGCCGAAGGTGTGCTGGGAACTTAGCCGGTGGTGGAGCGTAGCGAAACCACCGGAAGACGACGGGAAAAATGAACCGCACCCCCAAGGTGTGCGAGGAAAACCATGGCTGAAAACTCGTCGGAGGAACTCCTTCGGTTGCATGTCGCAGGGGCAACGGTTCGACATGCGGGTCCGTTCAGCGACCTTGAGGTCCCATGTTCATGGAACAGGCTCGATCGGGCCTTTCTTGAGACTTGGGTCGTTCCTTTCTACATGGCCTTCATGGGTGGACGTTCTCCACTTGGGGAGCAACTGGAGCACCTCAAACGCATCTGGAGTTCCATTGATCAGGAAATCGTGGCCAGACTTCTGGAAGATTTCGATTGGCGACCGAGAACGGTCGGGCCTACTTCGCGGTCCTCAAACGGATGGATCACTTCGGGGACCAAAATTGAGCAGTTCATCGACGCCATGAGCGATGTGGAGAAGTTGAGAGCGGTTCTTTCCGCCCCGACGGATATCTGACCGGGCCACTTTCCGAGGATGTGGATTCGTATCGGAGTCACTCAAGCCAACAAAGTTACCAACCGGTTTTGGCTTGGCGGACTGTTTTTCCCGGCGGTATTCCTGTCCGACTTGTGAGCCGGAACGGGTGACTTTTACAATCCTCGACTAATTTTTCAGCCCCAATCCGATTTTCTCCCTCCGAGTCGCGCCGATGTTCAAGCGCATTCTGCGGGCCGCCGCATTCAAAAAAGGATGGTTTATCGATACCTACCGGCGGATATGCCGTCCGGATGGTTACGAGTGGGCGGGTTTTCTGGCGACGCGCGGCGGTCTGGCAATGGGCCGTGACTGCTTCATCATGACCAACGTCACGATTACCGACCCGGCGTATGTACGGCTCGGCAGCAACGTCCGGCTGAGCGGATGCACGCTGTTCGGCCACGATGGCTCGGTGAACATGGTCAACCGGGCCTACGGTCTGAAGCTCGACCGGGTCGGCCCGATCGTCATCGGCGACAACGTCTTCATCGGGCACGGGGCGATCATTCTTCCGAGCATCACGATCGGTTCGAACGTCATCATCGGCGCGGGCGCGGTCTGCGCGCGGGACGTGCCGCCCAATTCGGTCATGGTCGGCTCCCCGGCGCGACGGATTTCCTCGCTGGATGAACTGGTGGACCGTTTCGTCAGGGAGAACGAGGCCCTGCCGTGGCGCGACCTGATTGAATCTCGCGGCGGAACCTTCGACGCCGACATTGAACCGGAGCTTCGGCGGCGGCGCATCCGGCATTTCTTCGGCGAACAGGCGGATGAAAGGGCTGGCGATGCCTGACGTCCCGGGTTTTGAACGTGACGCAGGGAACGCGGAATCAGGACTGTGCGGTCCAAAGAGCCATCGAACGGAAAATTGACTCACTCAAAATCCGGTCGTGCCAATCGCATTTTCCGAGGGATTTTTCATTCCACATTCCATCTTTTCTGCCTGAAATTTCTTTGGACCGGTTGCGGTTCTCCTGTTCGGGGGTTAAGGTTCGTTAATCAGCCCCATCATTCGATTTGCAGCCCGTCCAATTATCATGCGACTGGCGTATCTGGTGAGCCGGTATCCGGCAATTTCCCATACCTTCATTCTGCGTGAAGTGATCGGGTTGAGTGAACTCGGTTTCGTAATCTCCACCGCCTCGATCAATGACCCGGACCGTCCGGAAGAAAAACTGACCGCCGAGGAGCGGGGCGAAGCCGGAAAAACGTTTTATGTGAAGCGGGCCGGGGCGGTCGGCGCAGGGAAGGCCCTGCTGGCCGTCGGTTTCCGGCATCCCTTGAACATGCTTGCCGGGTTGAGATTTGCCCTCGGGCTGGCCGGAACCGACGTCAAAAAAACGATTTACGCGCTTTTCTATTTCTTCGAGGCATTGCTGATCGGGGAATGGATGCGGCGGGAGAAGGTTTCCCATCTGCACGTCCATTTCGCGACGCCTGCCGCGACCGTCGGACTCATCGCCGCCCGGATGTTTCCCATCGGTTTTTCCTTCACGGTTCACGGACCGGATGAGTTTTACGACGCGCCGGGGTATCGGCTGACGGAAAAAATCGAGGGCGCGGATTTCGTGTGCTGCATCGGCTCGTACGCCCGGAGTCAGTTGATGAAACTGTCGGATGTCCGCCACTGGTCGAAATTCGAGATTGTCCCGCTCGGCGTGGACCCGTCGGCCTTTTCGCCCCAGCCACGGAAATCAGACCCGAAGCCGTTTGAAATCATCTGCGTCGGACGCCTGGTCCCGGCGAAGGGCCAGCATATTCTGCTGGAAGCCTTCGCGCGGCTGGTCGCGGAGGGACGCGACGTCCGGTTGCGGTTCGTCGGCGACGGTCCGGACCGGCCTTCCCTTGAAAAAATGGCCGCCAGCTTCGGGGAAAACGTGATTTTTGAAGGGGCGGTGAATCAGGACCGGATTCGCGATTTGTATGCCGGGGCCGATCTGTTTGCCCTCGCCAGTTTCGCCGAAGGCATTCCGGTGGTCCTGATGGAGGCCATGGCGCTCGAACTGCCGTGTGTGACGACCTTCATCACAGGTATTCCGGAACTGATTCGGCCGGGGGTGGATGGCCTGCTCGTCCCGCCGTCCGATGTCGCCGGACTGGCCGGGGCAATCGCCGAACTGATGGACGATCCGGCGCGCCGGGCCGCATTGGCGAAGGCCGGACGGGAACGGGTGCTTGAAAAATACAACCTGCCGAAAAACGTTGGGAGACTCGGCGAGGTGTTCAAAAAAAGACTTTCGGAGAACGGGAAAAGTCATTAAAAACACTTAATTCTCCTGCTCTTCGTCATATTCTCGCAAGGATTTCGCGCAATCCTTGCGTCCAACTCACCAAACCGACGATTTGCCCCTTGTCGCTCGGCAACCGAACATTCAGCCCAGGTTTTTTATGTGGATTGAATTCGCACAGGTCGTCGGAGGCGTTTTCGCGTGCGCCGGGCTTCCCGGAACGCTCGAACTGTTCACGCTCACGGCGGCGGGGATGCTTCCGGCTGCCGGACCGGGAACCGACCGGCGCGCCGCGCCCGAATCCCTGGCGGTCGTCATTCCGGCCCACAATGAAGCGGAAGGAATCGCCGCCTGCGTCGCGAGCGTGCTGACCTGCGTGGCCCCGCCCGCCGCCCTGACGGTCGTGGTCATCGCCGACAACTGCGACGACGACACCGCCGACCGCGCGCGGGCCGCCGGGGCGCGGGTGCTGGAACGGTTCAATCAGACCGAACGCGGCAAGGGATACGCGCTCGATTTCGCCTTTCAAACCCTGATGGCCGAGGGCGTGGACGCCTTCGTGGTCGTGGACGCCGACACGCGCGTGTCAGCCAATCTGCTGACCGAATGTCACGCCTTTTTCGCCGCCGGGGCCGACGCGGTCCAGTGCCGCTATGAAGTCAACAACCCGGAAGGGTCGATCCGGACGCGGTTGATGCGGGTCGCGCTGTTCGGTTTCAACGTCCTGCGTCCGCACGGGCGCGACCGGCTCGGATTCTCGGCGGGCATCTCCGGCAACGGGTTCGGGCTGACGGCGGCGACGCTGCGGGCGGTTCCCTACACCGCCCATTCCGTCGTCGAGGACCTTGAATATCACCTGCGGCTGGTGACTTCGGGCCGACGGGTGCGGTTCGTGGATCGGGCGACGGTACGAGCCGACATGCCGACTGGCGGACGCGCCGTGACGACCCAGCGGACGCGATGGGAAGGCGGTCGCTTTCGGATGATTCTGGAAACGTCGCCGAAACTGATGCTTTCGATTGCGAAGGGGAAATGGCGGCTGATCGAGCCGCTCGGCGACCTGTGGCTGTTGCCGCTGGCCTTTCATGTGGCGTTGCTCGCGGGCGCGCTCGCGCTGGGCGGCGTTTTCGTTCGCCTCGGCGCGGGCGCGGGAGTGGCTGTCGTCGGGCTTCACGTTCTGGCGGCGATCCGAGTTGGCGGCGGGGGCTGGCGCGACGTGGGGGCGCTGTTCGCGGCCCCGTGGTACGTCCTGTGGAAAATTCTCCTCATTCCGAAGCTGTTCGCGGCGGCCCGGAAGAACACGGCGTGGGTGCGAACCGAGCGCGCCGGGGAAGGGAAACGGTGAGCGTCATGCCGGAACTCGATGCGTCAATCGTGATCGTTTCCTTTAATACTCGCGAGGTCTTGCGCGAGTGTCTGGAAACCCTGCGCCGTGAATCCGAAGGCGTGACGTACGAAGCCATCGTGGTGGACAACGCCTCCCGCGACGGTTCGGCGGACATGGTCGCGGCGGACTTTCCGGAAGTCCGGCTGATTCGCAGCGACGTGAACCTCGGCTTCGGCGCGGCCAACAACCGCGGATTCGAGGTGGCGAAAGGGAGGTACGTCGTTCTTTTAAACTCCGATGCTTTCCTGAAACCGGGCGCGTTGCGGAAGTCCATCGAATACATGGACGCCGACCCGACCATTGGCCTCGGCGGCGCGCGGCTCATCGGGCGGAACGACGACTGGCAGCCCTCGGCCCGGATGTTCCCGTCGCCGCTCAACGATTTTCTAATTCTGAGCGGGCTTTCGACCCGGTATCCGCGCTCGCGCTTTTTCGGTCGTGCCGACCGGACGTGGGCCTCGCCCGACGACTCCGCCGACGTGGACTGGGTGCCGGGGGCGTACGGGGTGATTCGCCGCGACGTTCTGGAAAAGGTCGGTTTCTTCGACGAAGCTTTCTTTCTTTATTACGAGGAAGTGGACCTGTGCCGCCGGATTCGGAGCGCGGGGTATCGGATTCGGTACTGGGCGGATGTCAGGGTGATTCATCTCGGCGGCGAATCCTCGAAGACCATCAAGCGGCTGACGTTTTCCTCATCCGGGTCGCAACTGACCCTGTGGCGGATGCGGAGCGAGCTTTTGTACTACCGAAAACACCACGGCTGGCTCGGGGCGCGGGCGGTGAAGGCGCTCGAATCGGGCTGGCACTGGCTGCGGGCGTGGAAAAACGGGCGGTCCGCCGATGGCGGTCGCGCGGCGAAGGCCGAGGAATCGCGGGTCATCGTGACGTTGAAGGCGCAGGCGTGGCGCGAAACGAGCGCGGGCCGGATTTCGCCGCCGAGGCCGTGGTGAGGGAGGGAACGGCGATGTTCGAAAATCTGCGCGAGGACTGGCGCACGCACGAGCGCGACATCGCCCGGCAGGGGTTGTGGGCGCTGGCGGTGTATCGCTTCGGGCGCTGGCGCTACGGCATCCGGCCGGGATTTCTGCGGCCTCCGTTTTCGCTCGTGTACCGCGTTTTGAAAGTGGTCAGCCAGATTCTGACCGGCATCGACATTCCCTGTGAAACGGAAATCGGCCGCCGTCTGAAAATCGAGCACTTCGGGTGCATCATCGTCAGCGGCGACACGGTCATCGGGGATGACGTGATTCTCCGCCACGGCGTCACGCTCGGACTGCGAAACACGGGGAAACGGGGCGCGCCGCGCATCGGAAACCGGGTGGACATCGGCGCGGGCGCGAAGATTCTGGGGCCGGTGGTGATCGGCGATGACGCGGCCATCGGGGCGAACGCGGTGGTGCTGACTGACGTGCCGGCGAACTGCGTCGCGGTCGGAATTCCGGCGGTTATCAAGCCGAGAAAATCCGCGCCGAACCCGGTTGAGGCGCCGGTTGAAATCGGCGTCGGTGCCTGAGACGGAACAGTTGCGAAAGGAGGAGTTCGAAATGAACGGAGTTGGACATATCTCGCCCGCTGGGCCGATTCAACAGCGCGTCCGGCTGGTTGAGGAACTGTATCGCCGGTTCGGCGAGGAGCCGACCGGGCCGCGCCGGGCGTTGCGGCGAATCTGGTTCTGGCGCAAGAAATATGCGTGGGCGCTCGTCGTCAACGGGTCGAAATTCATCAAACGGTTGCTCGACATTGTCGTTTCGCTCGGAATGATGATTGCGCTGGCTCCGTTGTTTCTGCTGGTGGCGCTCTGCATCAAGCTGACCGACCGGGGGCCGGTGCTGTTCTGGCAGACGCGGGTCGGCCAGTGGGGGCGCGAGTTTCCGTTTCCGAAGTTTCGTTCGATGGTGACGAACGCCGAAGCGGTCAAGGATCTGCTGCTGGAGCAGAACGACCACGGCGCGAGCGTCACCTTCAAGATGAAGCGCGACCCGCGAGTGACCTGGATTGGCCGCATCATTCGTAAGTTGAGCATCGACGAGTTGCCGCAGTTGTGGTGCGTGTTTATCGGCGACATGTCGCTCGTCGGCCCGCGTCCGCCGGTGCCGCGCGAAGTCGCGCAGTACACCCTGGCCGACCGCCGTCGCCTCGACACGATTCCAGGACTGACCTGCATCTGGCAGGTCAGCGGGCGCGGCGACATCCCGTTTCCCCAACAGGTCGAACTGGATGTTCGCTACATTGAAAGCCGGAGCGTCTGGCTCGACCTGAAAATCCTTCTCCAGACCGTCCCCGCCGTGATTCTGGGCAAGGGCGCTTACTGAGGTATGGCCATGCGCGCGGTAATCGTGACCACCGCTCCGGCGGAAACTTTTGTCGGCGAAATCGTCGGCGAACCATTCCCGGCGGCCCTGCTGCCGGTGGGGGATCGTCCGCTGGCGCAGCATGTTGTCGAGTGGCTGATCGAGCGAGGGGTGACGGAGTTCGATTTCATCATTGCCGGTCGGGCCTATGAAATCGAAACCCTGTTCGGCGACGGGACGCGCTGGGGCAGCCGTTTCCGTTACCACCTCGCCCGTGACGCCGAGCGGCCCTACCGCTCGGTCACCATTGCGCTCGGCGGAGAAACCGAACCCTTTCTCCTGGGGCATGCCGAACAGTTGCCGGGGATTCCGCCGGGTGAATTCAGTCCCGGAACCGGCTGGACATTCGATGGAGACTGGACCGGGTGGGCGATGCTCACGCGCGCCGCGCTGGAAACCTTGCCGTCCGACGCGACCCGCGCCGACCTCGCCGCCCATCTTCAATCGTCCGAAGGCATGTCCGTCGTGGCGGTGGAATCGGCCCTTCGCGCGGACACGTTTCAACACCTGCTCGACGCCAACCGCGCGGTGCTTGAAAAAACCTTCCCCGGACTGTTGTCCGGCGGGCGCGAGGCGGAGGCGGGCGTCTGGCTGTCGCGCAACGTCAATCTTCATCCGACGGTCCGGCTGATTCCGCCGGTGTTCATTTCGGAAAACTGTCGGATCGGCGAGGAAACCGAACTCGGGCCTTACACCATTGTCGGCCCCAACTGCATCCTGGACCGCCGCTGCCGCGTGGCCGAGACGCTGCTGTTCGGCGATACCTATGTCGGCGAGGAACTCGACCTGCACCGGGCGGTGGTGGACGGCTCCCGGCTGCTCAATGTGGAACTCGGCGTGGCCGTCACCGTGACCGACGACTTCCTGCTCAGCCGGGCGCGAGCGCGGCCCGTCCGGTGGCTGGCCGGTCGCCTCTGGCGGCGCGTGGCGGCGACGTTCCTGCTGCTGCTCACCGCGCCGGTGCTGGTGGCGACGATGTTTGCCCTGTGGCTTTTCCGGCGGGGGCCGATTTTCTTCCGCCGCGAGGTGGTGGCCCTGCCCGCGAGTTCCGAGCCGATGCTCTGGCGTACCTATGAACGGCTGCGCTTCACGGATAACCCGATCCCGACCGGGAAACTGGGGTTTCTGTTCCTCCATGTCCTTCCCGGTCTCTGGAACGTGGCGCGCGGCGACGTGGCGTTTATCGGCGTGGATGATCGCTCGCCGGGGGAAATCGAAGCCCTGCCGGGTGAATGGCGGCAGTTGTATTTGAAAGCCAAGGGCGGACTGCTTTCGGAGGCGCTCGTCAACCGGACGGCCGAGACGAGTGACGACGACCGTTACGCGGCGGAAACCTGTTACGCCGTGCGGGCGTCGTTCGCGTATGACGCGCGGCTCGCCGGACGATTTCTCCTCCGGACGCTGAATCCGCTGGATGCGCTCGGAAAACCGACGGGAATTCCTTCCAAAGGATAAATGAGTGGGGTGTATGACGTTGTCCGATGCCAGTCAGACGCGGCAGTCGCGCATTTTAATCGTCGATGACGCGCCGGTCATCGTGAAGGTTTTTCAGTTCACCCTGGGCCGGGCGGGTTATGACGTGAGATCGGTCGGAACGGGTGAGCAGGCATTGGCGCTCATGGAGGAATTCCGCCCCGACGCCGTGATACTGGACCTGATGCTGCCGGGCATTTCAGGCTTCGAGGTCATCCAGCAGGTACGCGGCGACGAGCGGTACGGCGGGGTGAAAATTCTGGTGACGTCGGGTTTCTACTTCGGAAATCTTCAGGAAGAACTTCAGGCGGTGCTGGCGGTCGCCGACTTCCACTGCACGAAACCGGTCGGTCCGAATGTTCTGCTCGGTCATCTGGCCGAGCTTGGCGTCACGCCGCGTTTCATGCCCAAGGTTGAGGAATCATGCTGACCCACGAATTTTCCCTGCCATCCAGCGAACTGGAGCGCGGACTTCCGGAAGAAATCCTCGAAGCGTTGAATCTCGAATTCAGGCGTCTGTTACCGCCGCTGTTTGCGCCGCTGGACGTGTCGCTCGGAATCGGGGAGCCGGGAAGGGAAATCTGGATGACGCGCGGGAGCGGCTGTGTGTGCGGGGGCGTATCGCCCGAGATTGATTGCGCCTCCCATCCGGCGACGCGCCACCGTGTTCAACGCACCCTTGAACTGACCAGTGACGGCCGTCGAGTGGCCGGGCTTCGCGCCTGCGCCCCGAATGAGGCGCTCGCTTTTGCCGCGCTCGCGAACGCCGAGGCAATCGGCCGTGGTTTGCTGACCGAGCGCGACAATCTGGGGCTGGTCGAGGAATTGAGCATCAGTTGGGAGAGTCTCGCGGCGGTCTATGAAATCAGCTCCACACTCCAGCGAAATCACGTTCCGCGGGTGGTGCTTCGGCAGATTCTGGAACGGGCGACCCAGATTCAGCCGGGTTTGCGGGGCGTTTTGTGGCTGATCGAGGGCGAGTGGTTCGAACCGGTGGCGGCCCGTTCGGGATTCCCCCCTTCGCCGGTTCCGATTTCACAGGGACTGCTCGGGAAGCTCTATTCCAATCCGAGGCTGACCGTCATCAATCGTCGCGGAAAAACCGAGGATCTGGTCAGTCCGTCCGAGATGGTGTTCCGGTCGGCTTCGGCGATTGCGCTGGTGCCGCTCGTCAGCCAGTTCCGGCTTCTCGGCGCGATGGCGGTCTGGTTCGAGCAATCGGGAAGTCGCGTCGATTCAAAAATCACCCGCCTGCTCGAAACCCTCGCGGCCCAGGCGGTGATGGTCCTCGAAAGCGAACGCATGACGACGGAGGTGGTCGAATCGGATCGATTGCGTCAGGAAATCGCCATCGGACAGACGATTCAGCAGACGCTGCTGCTCGGGAGCATCCCTGACGGTTTCGACCAGCTTCAGATCGGCATTCTCAGTCTTCCATCCCAGACCATCGACGGGGATTTCCACGATTTCATCTCCCACGGTCCGCATGTGCTGGATGTGGTGGTGGGCGACGTGATGGGCAAGGGAATTCCCGCCGCGCTGGTCGGCGCGGCGACCAAGGGGCAGCTTCTGCGGGCGGCGGAGCGGTTCCGGTTCGAGCCGTCGGGCGTTCGGCCTTTTCGGGTGGACGAGGTCATCAACGAGGCACACTCGCGCGTGACGCCGCAACTGATCGCCCTCGACCGGTTCGTCACGCTCTGTTTCGGGCGGTTTCACACGGAACGAAGGACACTGGAATACGCCGATTGCGGGCATACCCGGACGGTTCACTACCGGCGCGACGAAGGCCGTTGCGTCTGGCTGTCGAGCGACAATCTTCCGCTCGGCGTGTTGAGCGAGGAAGTTTACGCCGTGAAAGATATTCCGTTCGAACCGGGCGACTGGTTCCTGTTTTATTCGGACGGCGTGACCGAGGCCCGAAACGAGGACGGCGAACTGTTCGGAGAGGAGCCGCTCAAGGAATTTCTAATCGAAAACCGGTCCTGCACGGCGGGTCTGTTCATCCGGCGGCTGCATCAGGCGTTGCTGGCCCATACGCGGGGGGCGGGATTCTCCGACGACGTGACCTGCATCGCCGTCAAAGTCCCGGTCGGCAATCTGGCTGGAAAGATCGTCCGGAACGAATACGTCGCGGCCGATCTTGAGCAACTGGAGGAAGTGCGCGCCTTCGTTCGCGCCGCGTGCGAGCGCATTCCGGCGGCATTTCAGCGCGAGGAATTCGTTTCCGCCCTTGAACTGGCGGCCAATGAACTGTTTTCGAACATCGTCATTCACGCGGTCGGCGAAGGAACGATGTCCCGGGTGGAGCTGGTCGGGCGGTGTTCGGAAAACTGTCTGACCATCGAAATGCTGCACGAAGGCGAACCCTTCACCCCCTTCGCCGTGACCCTTCCGGATGTCGTGGGAAGCGACGCGGAGGGCGGTTTCGGGCTGTTCATCATTGAAAACAGCGTGGATGAAATCGGCTACACCCACGAAGAACGCGACCATTCGCTGCTTTGTCGGATTCGGCTGACAAAACGGTTTGTTTAAGGAGACCCGGATGAAAGCAGAAGAATACAACGATATTTTGATTGTCACGCTTGAAGGGAAAGCGCTGGACGCCGCGAGCAGCAAGGTTTTTCGCGCCGAAATCGGGCCGCTGCTGACGGATCGCAAAAAGGTCGTGTTCGATCTCGCGGACCTCGATTTCGTGGACAGTTCCGGCCTCGGCGCGCTGCTTTCGAGCTTGCGCCAGTTGAATGGCCAGGGCGGCGATCTCAAACTGTGCAACCTCTCCAAACCGGTTCGCGCGCTCATCGAACTCGTTCGCATGAATCGCGTGTTCGACATTTTCAACTCGCGCGAGGAAGCCATCGCTGCCTTTGGCGGATAAGCGCCTGAAGCCTTTTCCTGATGACCGAGCCGATGCCACGTCATACCGAACCAGCCCGTCACGGCGAGATTGACCGAGCCGCCGCGCGCTTCTCCCCGATGGGGTTGAAGACCCGGCGCGTGCGCCGCTGGGCGCTCGGCCTGTCGTGGTGGGTTGTCGGGTGCCTGGAGGAACTCAAGCGGCTGACCGATGTCGGCGTGGCGGGGTTGTTCATCGTGGTCGGCCTGCCGTTCGTCGGACTGGCGAAAATGGCGTGCGGGGCGCGGCTCGGTCTGCGAACAACTCCGAAAGTTGGCCAATGGGGCGAACCTTTTTCCGAACTTTCGCTGGAATTGCCCGACTCCTTCGCGGGGCGTGTGTTCCGGGCTTTGAAACTCGACCGCTGGCCGGTGTTTTTGAACATCTTCAAGGGCGACATGGCGCTGGTCGGCCCGCGCGCGGCCACGCCCGATGAACTCGACCTTCGCGACGCGACGGCCCGCCGCCGGTCGGCGGTCAGGCCGGGACTGATTTGTACCTGGTGGATTCGCCAGCGCACCAACGTCGATTACGGGACGGAGCGCGAGGCCGATCTGGAATACGTCGAGGGCCAATCCCTCCTGGGCGACCTCGCGCTGGCGGCGCGGGCCGTTCCCGCCGTGTTGTACGGGACGAAGGCGAGCGCGGTGACCGATGAACTTTCGGTACTCGGCATCCGGATCGACAATCTGACCATGACCGAATCGCTCGAATGGATTCGCGCGGCCATTGAAAAGGAAACGCCGTCGCAGGTCAGTTTTCTCAATCCGCACTGTGCCAACGTCGCCTGTCGCGACGTCGCGTATTTTCAGGCGCTGGAGGATTCGGCGCTCACGCTGGCCGACGGCATCGGTTTGAAGATTGCCGGAAAGCTGCTCGGGCGGGAGATTCGGCAGAACGTGAACGGGACCGACCTGTTTCCCCGGTTGTGCGCCGAACTGGCCGGAACCGGGCAGGGGCTTTATCTTCTGGGCGGACGGCCCGGCGTGCCGGAGGCGGTGCGCGACTGGATTGCGGAGCATCATCCTGAGGTCAAGGTAAGCGGTGTCCGCAACGGCTATTTCACCGACGCCGAGGAATCGGAAATCGTCGCCGAGATTCGGCGTTCCGGGGCCGCGGTTTTACTGGTCGCGTTCGGCGTTCCGAAGCAGGAACTGTGGATTGCCCGGCATCTCGACGCGCTCGGCGTGCCGGTGGTGCTGGGCGTGGGCGGGCTGTTCGATTTCTTCTCGGGGCGGATTCCCCGCGCGCCGGTCTGGATGCGCGAAATCGGCCTTGAATGGGTGTACCGGCTGTATCAGGAACCGGGCCGGATGTGGCAACGGTATCTGGTCGGCAACGGGACGTTTCTTTTGCGCGTACTGGCGGAACGATTCGGATTGTGGCGGCGCGCGACGGCCCCACGGGAGCGGATGTCGTGAAATTCCTTTCAAACCGGTGGCCCCAGTCAGTCGGGTGGTTGTTGACCTTGCTTCTTCTGCTTGGCGGGATCGCGCCCGGACAAAACGCCAAGCCTTCCGGAGATACGCCGCCAGGGTTTCAGATCAAGCCGCGCGAACGCAAGATTTCAACCCTGGAAATGCTCAAGGAATTCGAGGGACCGGCGGAGGAAGGCTATCGGCTGGGCGAAGGCGACGAAATCACGCTCGAATTCTGGGGCAGGCCGGAACTTTCGGGCAAGCATACGGTCGGCCCGGACGGTACGGTCACACTGCCGCTTGTCGGAACGGTGAAGTTCACCGGTTTATCGCGCGAGGAAGCCGCAGGGGCGGCGGTCAAGGCGCTGGCAAATTACTACGCCGACCTTTCGGCGACGGTCCGCGTGGATCGCTACACCTCGAACCGGGTGTTCATTCTGGGGCGGGTAAGCAGCCCGGGCGTCCTGCACTTCGAAACGCCGCCGACGCTGCTCGAAGCCCTCACTCGGGCGGGAAGCCTTCCGGTCGGGGGCGTCGGGGCCGAAAAGGCGGCGCTGTCGCGCTGCACGATTTTTCGCGGTTCCGACATGATTGCCTGGGTCGATCTGAAGAAACTTCTGGCGGAGGGCAATCTCGCCTACAACCTGCGCTTGAAGAAAAACGACATCATCTACATTCCCGATTCCGACACGCAGTTGATTTATGTTTTGGGTGAGGTGAAAAGTCCCGGCGCGTATCGCCTGACGCCGGACATGTCTTTTATCGACGCCATCGGGCAGGCGGGGGGAATTACCAACGACGCCGTTCCGCAAAAGATTCAGGTCATCCGGATTCAGGGCGGACTCAACGCCGAAATCGACCTGCGCGATCTCCTCAAGCCGAACGGCAAAATCAATCTCGCGCTGGAGGAAGGCGACGTGATTTACATTCCGCGCCGGAGGCTGGCGAGGGCCGGCTATGTGTTTGAAAAGATCAACCCGTTTCTTTCCCTGCTCGTGATTTCCCGGACGCTTCTTCGATGACCACCGCGCCGCCAAACCTCAACGGGGCCGCCCCCGCCGATTCGCCGACCCCGACGCCGGGCCGGAAAATCGACCCGCTCGGCAGTCTGAAAAAACGCTGGCTGCTCGCGGCGCTGTTGTTCTTCCCGGTGGCGGCGGCCTCGGTTCCGGCGGCCTATCTGCTGGGCAAGCCGACCTATTACACCGAGGCCGTCGTTTACGTTTCGCCCCGGTTCCTGAAGAACCTTCAGGACGACAAGGAGCAGGAACTGCAATCGAATTCGCAGTATCGGGAGTACGTTCAACAGCAGGTCCGCACCATCAACCGCTACGACATCTGCCAGGAAACCCTCAAGCGGCTTGAGTCAAAGATTCAATGGCGCAAGCCGAAGGAAACCGAACAGCACGCCATCGAGCGGCTGCAATCGGAACTTCAGGTCAAGCCGGTGCTCGACACGTATCAGTTCACGGTGGGAATGGAGGCCGAACGGGCCGATCATCTGGCGGAAATCATCAATACGGTGGTCGATGTTTTTCTTGAAAAGCAGAAGGACGAGGAGTTCTACGCGGGCGATCTGCGGGTGGACCTTCTGCGGAACGAACGCAAGGAGCTGGTGGCCGCGCTCAATGAGAAATCGGCCCGCAAGACGGCCATCGCGCAGGAACTCGGCGTGACGACCTTCAACGGCAATCTCATCAATCCGTATGACGATCTGCTCGTCAATCAACGCAAGTCACTTGCGGCGGCGCGCCAGCAGCGCATCGCGGCGGAAGCCGATTTCGCCGCCGTCGCGCCCAACGGAGGGCGTCCGCGACCCGCGCTCGACGCGCTCGTCGGGGATCAGGTTTCGCGCGACTCGGGATTGAACGCGCTCAAGTCGAATCTTTTTCTCCGCCGGAGCGAACTGGTGTCGAAGATGAGCGGGTTGACGCCGGACCATCCGGGACGCAGGGCGATGGAGCGCGAGATTCGGGACATTGACGCGGAATATGAACGGGCGGTGGCGAAACGGAGCGCGGAGTTCGCCGAGATCATCGTCGAGCAGCGGCGCGCCGAGCAGGTTCGCGCCCAGCGGGTCGAGTCGGACGTGGCGCGGGAAGTCGGCGAGCAGGAACGCACGGCCGCCGCGTTCACCGCGCGGTACAACGAGGCGCTGACTCTGAACGACGACATCGAGCGCATTCGCAAACGGCTTGATTCGGTTGATGACCGCGTTGACCAGCTTTCGCTTGAACGCAAGGCTCCGGGCTTCATCCGGGTCTTCTCTCCGGCCCGCACGCCCGAGTTCCCGGTGAAGGGGAGCCGGAAGAAGATTTTTCTGATGGTCATCGGGGCTGCCCTCGGGCTGGCGCTGGTGGTTCCAGTCGGGCTGGACTTTCTGGATCCGCGAATTCAAATGCCGGGCGAAGTCGAGAAAATCGCGGGATTCGCGCCGATGGGCTGGATCACCGTCCCGATGGATCGCGATTCGCGGACGCTCTCCGGCGAACAGCTTTCGCGCGTCGCGCTGCGACTGGCGCGGGAATTTCGCGATCACGACTGTCGCACGGTCGCCCTCGTCGGGCTGATTCCCGGCGGCGGCGTGGCGGAACTGGCGCGGGCGCTCACCGAATCGCTCGCCGAGGCGGGCATCACCGCGTGCGCGGTGTCGGCCAACCCGTTCGCGGAAAACGGCACGGCGGACGGTCCCGGCGTGACCGACGTGTTGCGCGGTACGCATACCGTGTCGGCGTTGCTCAACGGCGGGCCGCTGACGGCGGTCAACCTGCCGCTGGGCGGCGGGGCGGAAGGGCGACACCTGCCCAATCGAAGCCGCTTTTCCGATCTGGTGGCCGAATTGAAGACCCGCTTCGACCTCACGCTTTTTGAAACGCCGCCGGTGCTGGAATCGTCCGACGCCGAATTCATCGCCGGGATGTGCGATCTGACGGTGGTGGTGGTCGAGGCGTGGAAGGTTGAAAAGAAGGACGTGACCGAGGCGTTCCGGCTGGTGGAGCGGCTCGCGCCCCCGAGCGTGGGGTGCGTGGTGACGGGCATTCGCGAGGCGGGCGGCGCGCGGGGCGCGGCGGGCCGGAAACTGGCGGTGGGGAAATGGCTGTGGAAGTAGTACATCGGCGCATTCCGCTGCTCTATGCCCTGCACAGCGGCAATCTTTACGGCACGGAACGCATGGCCATCGCGACCGTCGAGACGCTGCTCGACGACTTCGAGCCGGTGTTTTTCGCGCCGCCCGGTCCGGCCATCGAGGACATCCGGCGGCGCGGCTGGCGCGGCGAAACCTTTACGTCGCCCAAAGAGTTCTTTTTCAAGTTTCGTCCGCATTTGAAAGCGTCGCGCCGGGCGGCGTTCTTCGCGACCGGACTGGTTCATTCGCTGGCCTGTCTGACCTTGAACACGGTCTATCGGCGGAAGCTGGTCCATCTTCATCTTGTTCACGGCGGAACTGACGAACGGCTGAGTTACGGACGCAAGAAACTGCTCAACGGGACGGGCGTGACCTTCGTCGCCGTTTCCGATTTCGTCCGCGAACGGCTCGTCGCGCACGGCACGGACGCCAGGCGGATCGTCGTCGTGGAGAATTTCCTGACCGATGAACGGGTTGCCGAGGCCCCACGCCGCGCGGCGTTCGAGGCGGGCGGCGTGAAGAATGTCGTCATCGTCTCGCGGGTTGACCCGATCAAGCGGGTTGATCTTTTACTGGACGCGCTCGACCGCCATCCCGATCTGGCCGGACTGTCGTTTCGGATTCTCGGCACGGGGTCGGAATTCGAACGCCTTCGCGAGCGGGCCGCCGCGTCCCATCCGAACGTGACCTTCGTCGGTTTTACCGACCGGGTTTCGCAAGAACTGGCTTCGGCGGATGCGCTGCTGCACCTTTGCCCGGCGGAGCCGTTCGGCCTTGTTCTGCTTGAAGGCATGGCGGCCCGGTTGCCGCTGGTCGTCCCTGACCGGGGCGGTGCGGGCGGGGTCGTGCCGCCCGGCGCGGGGCTTCATTTCAAGGCCGACGACCCCGACGACCTGGCGGCGCAACTCCGCCGCTTGCGCGGCTCGGGCGCGGATGAACTCAACGGAATGATCGCCGAGGCGGGCCGCGTGCTGGCGGAGCGTTATTCCGCCGCCGCCGGCGAGGCCGCCTATCGAAATCTTTTGAAAGGACTTCTCCCGTGAACGCCGAAACTCCCGAACCGACCCGTCTGTCCGTCGTCGTCATCGGGCGCAACGAAGGCGACCGCCTGGAGCGGTGCCTCACATCCATTTTTTCGATGAACCCGCCCGAGGGCGGGTTTGAAGTCATCTACGTCGATTCCAGTTCGACCGACGGCAGTCCGGAACGGGCGAAGGAACTCGGCGCGAGGGTCATCATCGTCGAACCGAAGCGCCCCACCGCCGCCATCGGACGCAACGCGGGATGGCGCGCGGCGACGGGCGAGTTCGTCTTCTTTCTGGACGGCGACACGATTCTCGATCCCGACTTCGTCAACACGGCTCTGGCGTCGTTTGAAGATGAAAAGGTCGCGGTCGTGTTCGGAAACCGGAGGGAGATTCACCCCGAACATTCGATGTACAACCGGGTCCTCGACCTCGACTGGATTTCACCGGCGGGCGTGGCCGACTACTGCGGCGGCGACGCGATCATCCGCCGTGACGTACTGCTCGCGGTCAACGGCTACGACGAGGGCCTCATCGCGGGCGAGGAGCCGGACATGTGTCGCCGGATGCGCGAACTCGGCCACGTCGTGCTGCATATCGACGCGCCGATGACCGGTCACGATCTGGCGATGACGAAGTTCAACCAGTACTGGAAACGCGCGCGCCGCACCGGCTATGCCTACGCCGAAGTTTCACTGCGCTATCGCCGGACGGCCCTGCCGCTCTGGTTCGCCGAGTCACGGCGCAACCTGGTCCGCGGGGCGTTTTTCGTGACGGCCATTCCCGCCTCCATCGCGCTGTCGGGGTGGATGAAATCGTTTCTGCCGGTGGTCGTGCTGCTGGCGTTGTTTTTCGCGCTCTCGCTGCGCTCGGCGTTCAAATTCCGCTGGAAATCCGACAGTTTCATGACGTGCCTGCTCTACGGCATGCATTCCCATTTTCAACAGATTCCGATTTTTCTGGGCCAGCTCGATTTTTCGCGGGACCTCTCGCGGGGGCAGCGACGCGGCCTCATCGAGTACAAATGATCACCGCCACGCCGCGCGTCATTTTGTCGGCCTACCAGTGCGGACCCGGCATGGGTTCGGTTTCCCAGATCGGCTGGGAGTGGTATTCGCGTCTGGCGCGGCGAATCCCCGTGACGCTCGTTACGCATGTTCGCAACCGTGATGTTTTAAGGCAGGCCGGGGTCGATTTTGAAAACGTCGTCTGGATCGACACGGAATGGTTCGCCGGGCCGCTCTACCGGCTGGCGAAACGGTTGTTTCCGCGCAGCGAACACGGCGTGTTCCTGATTTCCTCGCTCGATTTCTATGTCTATGACCGGGCTGCCCGGCGCGTGCTGGCCCGCAAATGGAAGGCGGGCGAACGGTGGGACATCGTTCATTGCGTGACGCCGGTGTCGCCGCTCGCGGCGACGACGCTGCACCGGCTCGGCCCACCGCTGGTCATCGGTCCGCTCAATGGCGGACTGACCAATCCCCCCAATTTCCCCGAAATCGTCCAACAGGAAGCGGGCTGGCTCTATCCGGTACGAAAACTCGGTCGGCTGGTGGACTGGTTCAACGGAGCGTCGCGCCGCGCGGCGGTGATTCTCTCGGCGACCCGGGCCACGACCGCGTGGTATTCCGCCTCGGTGGCCGGTCGCGTCGCGCCGATGCTTGAAAACGGCGTGGACCTCGACCTGTTTGCGCCCGCGCCGCCGCCCGCCGCTCCGTCGGCGACCGAGCCGTTGCGCATCGTCTTCGTGGGGCGACTCGTACCGGTCAAGGGCGTGCCGATGTTGCTCGAAGCGGTCGCCCGCGTCCGCGACGAGTTTCCCGTCGAATGCGTCATTGTCGGCGACGGGCCGATGCGCAAGGAATGGGAAGGCCGCGCGCGTGAATTGAATCTTCAAAAAGAAGTCCGCTTTCTCGGCAACCTGCCGGCGGCGCGGGTGTCGGAAGAAATGAAGGCGGCGCATCTGTTCTGTCTGCCGTCGGTGCGTGAGTCGGGCGGCGCGGTGCTGCTTGAAGCCATGGCCTGCGCGCGTCCCGTCGTGGCGGTGGCCTTCGGCGGTCCGGCGGAAGTGACGGATGACGGCGTGGGGCGGGCCATTCCCCCCGACGGTCATTCAGCCGTGGTGGACGCGCTCGTTGAAACCTTTCACGACGCGGCCAACCATCCCGACCGCTGGGCGGAAAAAGGCCGCGAGGGACGCCGCCGGGCCGAGCAACGTTATGGCTGGGAAGCCAAAATCGACGCGGCCATCGCGCTTTACCGAACACTGACGGAGGCGCGATGAGCCAGAACCACCCGTCCGGCGGCGATTTCAAAAACCGCGTCATGAAAAACATCTCGCTGCATCTGGCGGCGACGGTGTTTTACATGGCGACGCGCTTTTTTCTGCCGCCGATCATTCTGAGCCGCGTTTCGCTCGAAGCCTACGGCATCTGGGCCTTGTGCTTCATCGTCGTCAGCTACCTCGGAATGAGCGCGTTCGGAATTTCGAACGTTTATATTCGCTATGTCGCCGAGTACCACGCGAAGGGTGAAACGGACAAAATCAACCGGCTGCTTTCGACCGGTCCGGCGGTGGTACTGGCGCTATCGGTGGTCATTCTCGCGGTTCTGTGGTTTTTGCTGCCGGGGCTGATCGTATCGTTCAAGGTTCGCCCGGAACTGCATCAAACCGCGTTCATTCTCATGTTCGGCACGGCGGCGACCTTCATGCTCGATTTGAGCGTCGGAGCGTTCGCCTACGTTTTACAGGGATTGCAGCGGATGACCGACCAGACGAAGGTCTGGGTCGTGACGTACTGCATCGAGGCCGCGCTCATCGTCGGGCTGCTGTTCGCCGGACTGGGCGTCTATTCGCTGCTCATCGCGTTCGCTGTCCGCTACCTGCTGGCCGTCGCGTGGTACGTCGTGCTCTGTTACCGCGCCATTCCGACGCTGGAACTGCATCCGCGCCATTTCGACCGGTCACTTTTAAAGCTGTTCTACGGCTACGGCGGCATCATTCAGGTTTCGGGTTTGCTGAGTACCGTGTTGAACTCCATCGAGAAGGTCATCGCGGGGGCGTTCATCGGCGTGAAGGCGACGGCGCTGTTCGATGTCGGGGAAAAGTTTCCGATCATGGCGAGCCAGATTGCCTCGACCATCAACGCGGGCCTGTTTCCGGCGATGTCGCATCTCGACAGCCGGGCCGAATCGGGCGAAGTGGTCGAGCTTTACGTCGGCGGGTCGCGCTATCTGAATCTGCTGCTCGGCTATCTGATGGGCTATCTCGCGGCGTTCGCGGGACCGGTGCTTCAGGTCTGGCTTGGACGGCCCGACTTTCGCGACACGGCGGCGTTCATCCTCGCCTGTTTCTGCCTGCCCTACCACATCCACGTTCTGACCGGACCGGGGTCGGCCTTTCATCGGGGAGTAAAGAAACCGGCGCGGGAACTGTTCTACCCGATTGTTCAGGGCGTACTCGTGGCCGTGGCGGTGCTGGTGGGCATTCGGGTGGCCGGAAAAACCGCCGAGATGGTGGCCGTGACGGTGGCAGGCGCGATGGTCGCCAGCGCGTTGTGCTACATCGCGTTTTCAAACCGGTACGCGGGCGTTCCGATGAAACGGTACCTGACGACCGTGCTGCCGCTCGGCTTGATACCGTACGCGGCGGGCTTTCTCCTGCGCTGGCTGGCGCAACCCGTGGCAAATATCGAGGGCTGGGGACGCTGGCCGACGCTCGGCTACGTCGTGGCGACGGGACTGATGTATTCGGGACTGGTCGCGCTTTTCATTTTTCCGCTGATCAATCGAACCGAGCGCAATTTCCTGCGCGACCGGGTGTGGCGGCGCATCCGCCCCGCTTCTTAAAGGTGATTCGATGGCGATCCTCGCGCTGATTCCGGGACTGCTGGCCGCGTGGGTGGCGCTCAACCGCTCGACGGCGCGGGCGCTGCTCGACGTGTATCTGCCGACGATGCTGTTTTTCCCGGAGTACTACCGCTGGATCGCGCCGGGCATTCCCGATCCGACTTTCAGTCAGGCGGCGATTCTGCCGGTGGTCGCGGTGCTGCTGTTCAAGGACGCCCGCCGTCCCGCGTGGCGTCTTTCCTTCGGCGATGTCTGCGTGTTCGGTTTCGCCATCTGCGTCGGCTATTCGGAATATCTCAACGCGGGATACAGCGAAGCGCAAAACCTGATGTTCGACATGCTGACGTGGGTCGTCTGTCCCTACGTCGCGGCGAAACTGCTCATCGAACCCAACGGCCTGCGCGTGGCCTTCGCGCGGCGGTTCGCGTTCATGATTTTCGTGGTGTCGGTCATCTCGGTGTACGAGTTCAAGATGGGCGCGACGCCCTTCATGCGTTTTCTCGGACCGTTCTTTCCCGGACAGGGGCAGGGATGGGTGACGACGTTTCGCTATGGTTTCGCGCGGATTGCCGGGCCGTACGGTCATGCCATTCTCGCGGGCATCGTCATCGCGGTCGGATTTCTGCTCCAGTTGTGGCTCGACTGGACGAACCGCTGGGAGCCGAACTTTTCAAAGGCGCCGAAACTGCCCGTATCCAAAGCCCGCGCCATCACCTTTGGAATTCTGGCGGGAAGCGTGATGACGATGTGTCGCGGACCGTGGATGGGCGCGGGCGTCGGCCTCGCGGCCACGCTCATCGGGCGTTCGAAACGGCCCAAACGCGCCCTCGGCATCGCGCTCGCGACGTTGATTGTGGTGGGCGTTCCGGCGGTTTCCGCGATGTGGGCATACGCCTCGGTCGGTCGCGCCAACGCACAGTCGGAATCGCAGGAAACCGCGGCCTATCGCAAGGAACTGCTCGACCGCTACGTTGACATCGCGATGGAACACGCGACGTGGGGCTGGGGGCGCAACACCTGGCCGAAAATCGAGAGCATGCCCTCGATTGACAATTACTACCTGCTGCTGTCGCTTCAGCATGGCGTGCTGGCGCTCGGATTTCTGGTACTGCTGTTCTTCTGGTACATCGTTCGGCTGTTTCGCCACGAACTTGCGCGCCCGCCCGGCGGCAGTCCGAGTTTCGGCTACACGCTGATCGGGGTGTATCTGGTGGTGGCCGTCTCCATCGCCACGGTTTATCTGGGGGAACAGGCGATACCGGTGCTGTTCTTCATCTGCGGCTGGACGGATGGGTATCTCTATTACGGCCGGGACGACGCCTCGACGGTTCTTCAACCCGTACGCCGGGCGAGGTTCGCCCGGGTGGTTTCCTGACCTTACCGAAATGGACAATTGACAATGCACAATGGACCGTGAGCCGGAGTTTCATCGCCAATTGTCAATTGTCCATTCACTTGTGTGTCGCGTCTTCGACGCTCTGAATCCTGCCATGACGCCACCCCACCCTCACGGGTGGGGCTATTGCCTGACGGCGCATCCGCGCCTGTCCGAGGCAACCCGTCGTTATTACCGAAACAATTTTTTCAAAAACCATTTGGAGGGCAGGGAGGGGGTACTCAACCGAAAACTGCTTTTACTGCTCATTGCTCTCTACTGCCCGCTTCCCGGCGATTGTCCCGCGCGGGCAATCTTCAAAAACGCCTGAGCCGCATGCGAAAGCGCGGCGTCGCGGCGGTGGACGATCCGCACCCGCCGTTCCAGTTTCATTTCCTTCATCGCCACGGCGATCAACTGTCCGCGCTGGACTTCGTTCTCGACGCACAGCTTGGGAAGAATCCCGATGCAGGTCCCGCTTTCGATCATCCGTTTGATGGCTTCGATGGAAGGAAGTTCGATGACGATGTTGAGCGGTGTCCGGTAACGTTGAAACGTCTCGACGACCTTCTGACGGTACGGCGAGACGACGTTGTGGGCGACGAATGTTTCAAGGCCGAGGTCGCGAATCGAAATCGCCTGATGTTTCGCGAGGGGGTGGTGCGGCGCGACCACGAGGACGACCGAATCCGTCGAAACCGGCGTCGCCTGAAGCTCCAGTTGCTGCGGCTGGAATGTCAGCAGGCCGAGTTCGATGGAGTGCCGCATGATTTCCGTCGGAATCTCGCTCGCCCGGCAGCGTTTGACCTCGGTCTTCAACTGAGGGAAACGGCGCATGAATTCGAGCAGCAGCGGCAAAAGGTAGATGACGGTGTGTTCGTTCGCGCCGATGACGAGCTTCCCGGTCGAAAGACTGCGCAGTTCCTTGAGCGCGAGCTGCGCCTCCGACCGCGTGTTGAGCATCTGCACCGCGTAATTGAACAGTACATGTCCGGCGTCGGTCAGCTTGCCTTCCTTCACCGAACGGTCGAACAGCGTCTCGCCGATGTCCTCTTCGAGCTTCTTCACGGCCTGACTGATGGCCGCCTGCGTGCGATTGAGCCGCGTACCGGCGCGAGAAAAGCTTTTCTCCTCCGCCACGGCCATGAAAACTTCCAGTTGACTGAGGTCCACCGGGGAATGCCTCCGAAATAAAGTCTTGGAGTCTGGAGTCGAGAGTCCGGAGTCAGGAAGGAAGATGGAGCGGCTTGTTTCGGGCCGTCGCGTTTCCTTCCGGCTTTTGGGGAATCGCGTTACAAATCAAATGTCTGTTTTGACTCCAGACTCACGACTCCAGACTCTCGGACTTTTTCCTGGTTTTATCACTTTTCTTTATGAAACCCGTGGCTACTATAACTGAATTGCATCCCGAATAAGAAGGAGTTTCGACGTTATGTGCGGAAGATACACATTGGTACTGTCCACCGAGGCCGCACTGGAGCGCTTCGATCTCGATTCGGCGGAAGTTGACATTGCGCCCCGCTACAACATCGCGCCGACGCAGAGCGTGGCCGTGGTGTACGACGAAACCCCGCGAACGCTCTCGTACGCCCGGTGGGGACTCGTTCCGTCGTGGAGTAAAACCGGGCCGAGCGCCGGGCAGCCGCTCATCAATGCCCGCGTGGAGACGCTGCTCGAAAAGCCGTCATTCCGGAATCTGGTGCGAAATCGCCGGTGCATCGTGCTGTGCGACGGGTTCTACGAATGGAAGCGCAATCCGGAGGGGACCGTGCCGTACCGCGCGACGCTGACCGACGGCGCTCCCTTCGCGCTGGCTGGGTTGTGGGATGAATGGGTTTCGCCGGAGGGCGAGGTGGTGCGGTCCTGTACGGTCATCACCACCGAGGCAAACGAACTGCTCGCGCCGCTGCACCACCGGATGGCGGTGATTCTCGAACGGGAGAACGAACGGCGCTGGCTGGAACGCGGAAAAACGGAGGATCTGATGAAGCTGCTGAACCCCTACCCGGCAACGGGAATGCGGGTCTATCCGGTGTCGAAAGCGGTCAACGCCGTCAAGCGCGACGACCCGGAACTCATCACCGAAGTTGAGCCGCCCATCCGTCAAGTCGCCCTTTTTTGACGAGGGAGCGCGCGCTTCCAGCGCGCAGGCGTTCAAACAAAAAACCGCCGGGAACGTGAATCCCCGGCGGTTTTTTCGGTTTGTAGCTTTTCGCGCAGGATGCGCGCGCTCCCTCAGGCGGCGGCTTCCTTCGTCTTCGCGACGCGCGGCGGACGCGCCACATGCGTGGCGTTGGCCCACGCGGCAAGCGTAGTCGGGTCGTTGCGGTAGCGGTTACGGACCACCGCGTCGAGATCGCGGATGGCCTCGATTCCGGCGGCGATGTTTTCGTCAATCGCCGCGCCGACCGTCACCGCCGAGGACGCCGAGACGGTTTTTTCTCCGAGCGTCTGTTCGAGGGCGGCGATGTCGGCCCGGAGGTCGTCGAGAAAGTCGGTCGGCAGTTCGTACTTGATGAATTCCACCGCCAGCGGTTCGGCGTCGGCGGCGAATCGCCGCGCCGTGGTGATGAATTCACGATCCGATTGCCGCGCCGGGACGCGGAACTTTTCCTCGATGCCGGGCTGCCGACGAGCCATCGCGCGGGCGGCGCGCTGCATTGCCCGGAGGTCGTCCCGCAGGGCTTCGCGCTGGACGGATTTCGCCGTCTGACGCTGCCGCCGGTCGGTGCGATGCGTGTCTTCATCCACGGCGTACCGCGCGAGGGTTTCGATAATCCGGTTCAGATTGGAAAAGGTTTCATGGCCGAAGGAATCGGCGGGGAAGTCGGCGGCGCGCGCCTGCCCGAATTCCTTGATCTTCAACATGGCTTCGTACTGTTTGCGTTCGCGGTTCGTCATAAAAATCCTTTTGAATGGTTCAGGTGAAATTGGTTGTTGTCTCGATGTCGTCCTTGCGCGGGGAGCGTTTCCACCGGTTCGTGACGGGGGCAAGAATACGCCGTTTCAAAACATCGTGAATGGTAAGGGCAACAGTGGTGGACTGTGGTCATCCACAGCGACAAATTGTTGGAAGCCCCGTCGGCCTGAACTTTTCCGCGTGACAACCGAACTTCCGCGTCCGCATTCAAAACTTCCGCAGGCGCAAACGCATCTTCCGCTCATGCATGGACACCTTCCGCGCCTGCATGGGGAACTTCCGCGTCTGCATGAACGCCTTCCGCACCCGCATGAATAACTTCCGCGCAGGCACGGACATCTTCCGCAGGTGTATGAAAAACTTCCGCTCATGCACAGGGAGCTTCCGCGCCTCCATGAACAACTTCCGCTCAGGCATAGGGAACTTCCGCGTTTGCGCTTCGAGCTTCCGCGCATGAGGGAGCAAGTTCCACTGAAGCGGACGTATTCCCTCAATCGAAAATCGTAACTGTTCAGAGTACCCCGCAAATGGTTTTTGAAAAATTAAAACGGTAATGACGGGAGGTTTGAAATTGCTCCAAACAGGCGCGGATGCGCCGAATAGCCCCACCCGTGAGGGTGGGGTGGCGTTTGAGGCAATTTCAAAGCGTCGAAGACGGGGTACACACAAGTGAATGGAGAATTGACAGTAGACAATTGGCAATTGGCAATGAAATTCCGGCTCACTGTCCATTGTGCATTGTCAATTGTCCATTTTTCCTGTGTCGTCGAAAATCGGCGCTTGACGAAGCGCGTCCGAAAGCCACGCCGACACTGAAAAATTTACAAGAGGAAATTTTTCCTACCGTTCATTTTTTGAAGGCAAGGCGGAATTTCGGAGAAGAAGTCCAAAAGAAAACCGCCGCGAACGGTCATGTTCGCGGCGGTTATGTGGTTGTTGGAAACTTGCGTGCTGGAAGCGCGCGCTCCATCACGCGGCAAGCGTTGCCGGGTCGTTGCGGTACTGATTTCGTGCCGCCGCGTCGTGGTTGCGGACCGCATGAACCAAAACCCTCCCGCACACTTGTCAGTTGACGAGCATTTTTCTTGTCGGTACGGCTGAAAAAGGTGAAACTCCGGGCAAACTGCAATTTTTTCAAGGAAATGAAACTGATGCGGGCAGGGATTGTTCGACCGACATTCTTCGTTTGCGTCGCTCTGTGCGCGGCGTTTCTGTTTTCCTCGTTGGCGAACAGGGCCAGCCTCTCCACGCAGACCGAACAACGTCGGCTTGGTCGCGACCAGGCGACCGTGAGTGAAAAGCGCGTCGCGCTCGTCATCGGCAACGGGGCCTACGCGAAGGGACGCCTGAAGAATCCGCCGAACGATGCGCGGGCGATGGCGGCGGCGCTGCGTGAAGTTGGCTTCGAGGTGCAGGAAGTCATCGACGCCGACAAGGTGCGGATTCAGCGCGCGATGCGGGATTTCGGGAAAAAGCTGAGGGAAAGGGGCGGAGTCGGACTTTTCTACTACGCCGGGCACGGGGTGCAGGTACAGGGGAAGAATTATCTCGTACCGCTCGGCGCGGAAACCGAAGTGGAGGCCGAGGCCGACGTGGAGATTTTCTGCATCGACGCGGAAAACGTCCTGCGGCAGATGGAAGATGCCGGTTCGCGCGTCAACATCGTCATTCTGGATGCCTGCCGGAACAACCCGTTTTCTCAGAGTTTCAGTCGCGACACCGCCGGTGGACTGGCTGAAATCAAAGCCCCGAGCGGGACGCTGATTGCCTACGCGACCGATCCGGGCAAGACGGCGAGCGATGGCGACGGCGACAACGGCCTCTATACGCAGGAACTTTTGACCCGAATGCGAGAGCGGGGACTGCGGATCGAGGATGTTTTCAACCTTGCCGGAGCGGAGGTGGAGCGCAAGAGCGGGCGCAAGCAGCAACCGTGGATTTCGAGCAAGTTGCGTGGAGCGTTCTTTTTCCGGCCCCCTGTTGAGCCAGCAATAGCCACCCCTGATCCGAAGCCTGTCCGTCCGGTCGACCCGGCGGCGGCGGAGCAGGAAGCATGGGAAGTGGTGCGCGGAAGCACCGATCCGGAAGATTTTCGGGAATTCCTGAAGCTTTTCCCGGATGGCGTGAACGCCGGAACCGCCAAACTGAAATTGCGAAAACTGGAAGCCGCCGCCAATACGTCGTCCGGGATTGTGGGGAACTTTACTCGGGAAGACGTCTCGAAAGTCGTTGCGGACCTTCTCCCGCCCGAACAACTGTCGCAACTCAGGTCGAACCCGAAACTGCGTGAGGAATTCCGCAAGAAAACCGTTCGGCTCCTCGCGATGTACGCCGAGGCCGAACAGCGGGGAATGCTTCGGAGACCCGACATCCGCAGGCAGCTTGACGTGGTCTACACGGAGTTTATTGCCGATTTCTGGAACAAGAGCGACGAAGGAAAGAAGAACCCGGTGAGGAAAGAAGACGTCACCGGGTTCTTCAGGGAAAACCCGACTGCCTTCGATGATTTCATCACGCAACAACAACCGAAATTGAAACAGGCGCCGGATCTTGACGCCATCAAGCAGCAGTTCGGTGAAATGGTCGTTGCCAAACAGCGGGCGGAAGCCGCCGGTGTTCAGAACCGTCGTGATTTCCAGTTGGAATGGAAATTCTGCCAGATTAGCGAGGTCGCCGTCTTGATCGTCGAGGAGTTGCGGTCATCGGTGAATGTTACCGATCAGGAGATTCGGGCTTTTTACAATTTTCACAAATTCGAATTCGAGGAAATGAGGACCAGCCACATCCTGATTTCGACCATTCCGAAAGAGCCCCAGCCCGGTCCTGATGGAAAGACGCCAACCGAAACGCCGAAGCCGCTGACCAGGGAAGAAGCCAGGAAGAAGGCCGAAGACATACTCGCCAGGATCAAGGCGGGTGGTGACTTCGCCGGTCTGGCCGCTGAAAATTCGGACGATTCCACAAAGGCCCAGGGCGGCGATCTCGGGTACTTGCGGATGGGCATTATGGTGAAGCCCTTCGAGGACGCGGCAAAGTCGCTCAAGCCCGGCGAAATAACCAGCGATGTGGTTGAGACACAGTTCGGTTTCCACATCATCAAGCTGAACGATCGGCGGATCGCGCCCCTCGACAATACGCTGAAGGCCGAAATCCGCGAACGCCTGAAGAATGACAAACTCGATGCCCGGCTCGATGAGGTAGCCAAGAAGTACAACATTCAGTTCCCAGCCGATTTCGATGTTCCCGAGCCGAAGACCACTCAAACGCCCCAGTGAATGCCGACCCCCTATTGTCGGGGCACTTTTCAAATTCCCCCGCAAATTAAGGTCGAAACTGTCTTCGTCTATGGGACGAAAACCGATCTCGAGGTGAAACCACACGGGTTTTCATAAAGTGTCCGGACTTCAGGCGCGGCTCCGAAAATTTTTCCTCGTGTAAAGTTATCGGTGTCGAAAATCGGCGCTTGACGAAGCGCGTCCGAAAGCCACGCCGACACTGAAAAATTTACAAGAGGAAATTTTTCCTACCGTTCATTTTTTGAAGGCGAGGCGGAATTTCGGAGAAGAAGTCCAAAAGAAAACCGCCGCGAACGGTCATGTTCGCGGCGGTTATGTGGTTGTTGGAAACTTGCGCGCTGGAAGCGCGCGCTCCCTCGTCGCGATCAGTGGTCTTCGGACGACCATTTCGCCAAGGCCAGAATGCCGTCGTTGAAGTGGAAAAAACCGTGGAAGGCATTGGCGCGGACACCCTCCGACGGCGGGGGGACCGGCGTGTAGGACGCGGGAATTGGCGCGAGCCGGATGAGGCCGTCCACTGGGAATAAAAACTCGACGTCCGGTGACGGTTGAAGCCTCACGAAGCGCGTTTCGCCGTCGATGCGAGTGGGAATTCCGGTCCAGTCGCGCAGCAGGTCCCGAATCAGGAACGCCTCGTCGCGGACCAATCCGAGGCCCGGCCGGTCGCCGTCGGGTTTCAACAAAATTTCCTCAACCAGCACGATTGAACGCACCTGTCCGGGGTGAATGCCGAACCGGATGGTCGGCGCGCCGTCGGCCTGATTCACCAGTAGAAGTTTTCCCCGGCTCGTGCCCGCCCTTTCGGACGCGCGCGCGCCGGTCTTCGCCCCGTCGGCAGTCGGCAGCGCCCATGGTCCGGAAGATGAAATCCCGACCGTCGCGGAGGTTGAACGACGTCACATCGCCTCGGTCTACAAGAAACTGCACCAAAATCAGACCAAAACCGCGAAGGCGCTCGGACTCGCGCTCTCCACGCTCAAGCGAAAACTGGATGACTTCGAATCCTTCAGTGCCGAAGTGCCCGCCGCGTGTTCAACCGAATGAACCGGGCGGCTCGGTCGGTTGCCGAACTTCTCCGAATTCGTGGCCAGCGGCCAGTTCTTCAAGACTGACGGCTGGCCACTGACCACTGACCGCTAATTCCCCAGATTGAACCGGAACGTAATCGCGCCGGTGACTTTCACGGCCTGGCCGTTGAGCAGCGTCGGACGAAACGACCAGCCACGCGCGGCCGAGACGGCGGCCTGTTGCAGCAGCGCCGGACCGCTCACCGCGCGGGCGCTCACCACGCGACCGCTTTCATCAATCAGGACTTCCACCGTCACGTCGCCCGAAATGCTGGTCTGCTTGGCAATTGGCGGGTAGGCGGGCGTGACCTTGTTGAGCGCGTTGCCGCGCAGGACGCCCTCGCTCTTGCGGACCGGTCCGCTCTGAACCGGCGGATCGGGCTTTACCGGTTGCGGCGGAGGGGGAGGGGCATCGCCGTCTCCGGGACTGCCGAGAACGCCGTCGAGGCTCCCGCCCGGCTGTCCTCCGGTGAATCCTCCGGTCATCCCGCCAATGGTTCCGGGATCGCCCGGGGTGTTATCCATTTGACGCGAAGGAAGTACGACTGCTTTCGGTGTTTCCTGGATTTTGTCGGGAATCCGCACGGGTGGTTGGTCTGTCACCACCACCGCGTTTTTTGGTGTCGGATTCGCCGTTTTCTGCCCCGATGGCGGTGGCGGGGCGGGCGCTGGCGGCGGTGGCGCGAGCAAGGTGAGTTGCTCGGAAACCTGATTGAGATCGGCGGCATAGGCCCAGACCTGCCACGCGGCGACGCCGGTAAAGGCCGTGACCCACAGGGCGAGCGTCCCGAGCGTGTAAAGCGAGCGGCGGCTCGTTTCCTGCTTGTGCGTCGTGGATTCCACCAGATGTTCGAACATGTTTTTCTCCTTCAATTCTGAGCCGTTTCGGTCGTTTTCGGGCACGCCGCGACCAACCCCGGATTGGCGACAAGGCGCAATTCGGGCGCGGACGCTCGGTTGTGTGGCGTACGACGTGGTTGACTTCGACCCGCTCCAGCGCGGGGGAAGTTCGTTTCGACCGTCGCCCGGTTTGGCGACTGTCGCCGGTCCGTCAGGTTCTATGATTCAGGACCGTACCATTTGGTTCGTGGGCTATTGACACCGGAAAACGGGAAAGGTTCCCGGAATAGTTGTTAGTGGATAGCAGTTAGCACTGCATGGTGGCGAGTCCCCAATAGAAAGAAGCCATCGTGGCGAACGGTGCC
The DNA here is from genome assembly GCA_039793685.1 of Blastocatellia bacterium NZW_1522. Taxonomy (GTDB): domain Bacteria; phylum Acidobacteriota; class Blastocatellia; order Chloracidobacteriales; family Chloracidobacteriaceae; genus JAAFHI01. Next base: position 101,760 of record JBDRAL010000012.1, on the reverse strand, counting down.
AACCACTAACTACTAAACACTAACTGCTAACTACTCTCCGCTAACTACTTCTTCCGCCGCCAGCCCACAATCAAATCCACCACCTGGCTGTAGCTGAGGGTGCCGGATTCGACGTGGTTGGCCTTGAGGTAGGCATTGTTGACCGATTGCGAGACGCGGCTGATCGTGCCCTGGTATCTGGCCCAGAACTTCGAAATCGCGCGCCAGTCCTGTCTTTGTTCGGGGCTGACGAGTTTGCGGACGGCGTCGAGACGGTTCTGGTCTTCGGCGAGGTCGGACAGGCAGTAGCGCGCGGCCATCAGATAGCCGGAATAGCGCAGGTAGGGGTGATTGGCGCGGGTGCAGACCAGAAAGGCGATGAAGTTGGCCTCGTCCTCGAAGGCGAAACCGCGCTGGTGCGCCATCTCGTGCGCGACCGTGAAGGGAATTTCGCAATCCGGCTGGTTGGCGTTGTAGTTCGGCTCGTTCGTGACGGGAGAAAAGACGCCGCCGATGCGTGCTTTCGACATCTGCTCCGACATCAGGACCGGTTTGGCCGGGGCGAATGTTCCAGAGGCGATGTAGTTGAGTTCGGGAATCGTCCGGTACGCCTCGTCGAGCAGGCGCGTCATCTCGGCGCGCGTCATCGGCAGGCGGCTGCCGCGTTCGTCATCCGCTTCGACGGTGCATTGTCGGCGGTTGTCGTTGGCGGCTTCGACGAGTTCGCGGCAGACGCGTTCAAGTTCGTCGGCACTGCCTTTCTGGCGGCTGATCCCGAAGTTTTCATAGGCCGATACCCGCGCGTAGTTGAATCCCCACAACAGCAGAAACAGGTGGAACGCAACGCCGAGGGCGATGCACAGGCGTGGCGCGTCATGCGAAAAAATGACCGTCCACGACTTCTTTTTTCGGAAAAGCGTGGCGGCGCGATATCCGAGCAGACCGACCGCCAGCAGAACGCCGAGAAAAACCAGGATTTCGGCAAGCGAAAACGTCACCCACCTTGAAAAGAAGGAGAGCGTCCGGGCGACGTAGGGATAGAGGCCGCGGGTGTAGGTGTTTTCGACGGCGCGGGGAAACCGGTGGGCCAGCGATTGAAGGGCGTAGGCCGTGAGCGGCACGACCACCGCTGCCGCCCACCGGATGAACGTCCTGCGCCGTTCAGGATTTTTTGGCCCGCTTGGCCGGAGCTTTGGCCGCGGCTTTGGCGGGAGACTTGCGGGCTGGCTTGGCGGCGGGGCTGGGTGTCGGTCGGGCTTCGGCACGTTCTTTTTCCACGGCGGCGCGGTTGTTCTGTTCAAGCAGGGTGATGACGTCTTCAAGCTGGTCACTGATGTCGTCGAGGCGGCGCATCAGTGCCTGATAGTCATCGCGGGTGGTGATGTTCATCGTACGCAGGCTCGCCCCCACGAGTTCCTGTACGCGGTGGGCGAGATTGAGCGGCTGTTCCAGCGTGGCCGCCAGCGCGCCGACGAACTGGGGGTTGTGAATCAGGTTGTCCCACTGGTCGGACGCCTGTTTGACGAAACTGTCGAAGGTCTCGCGGGCTGCGCCGCCGACCTTTTTCGGGGTTTTGAGTTTGCTTTTTTCCTTGCTCATCGTTGGCTCCTTTTGAAAAAGAGGGCGTGGCCGATCGAGTTTTTGAATTGAAAGACAGTCAAATTGCGTGCTGTCGGAACTGGAATCGGAGAGCCGCATTCTCCACGAAGCCGCCCCGGCGTACAACCAGCGTGTCTGTATTCGCCGGATTGGTCGAATCGGGGAAAATCAATGCGGGGAAGGCCGGTTTCGGGTAAGTTCAACCATCCTTCTTCAATCTGATTCCGCGATGGTTCCACTCAATGAATCCGGAAATCCAGTTTACCGCTGACCGCGATGCCGGCTCGGTCTTCATCGGCGATCAGAAGCGCGTCATGGCCGCGCCGCACGATTTGTTCTCGATGCTCAGTTACGCGGTGGCTTCGTTCGGCGGGGAAGTCGCCGAGGTGACGCGGGAAATCGGCGATGCGTGGGGAAACGCCGACGCCGTCGAACTTGAACGCTGCCTTCCCGCCGAGCCGTCCGTCCATCGTTTTTCAGACGCCTGTTCGGAACACTTCGCGGTCATCGGATTCGGACGAACCGATATTACGGAAGCGGATGGGCGAGCCGTCATTCATACCCTCGACGGCCCGCCACACGCCGATGATGTTCTCGGCGGCTGGTTTTCCTCGGTCGTTTCCAAATTCACGGAATTCCCGGTGGTCTGCGAGCGGGATGGCGAATCATCCGTTTTTGTCGTGAAACACAGCCAGGAAATTTGACCAGTCCCGAAGCGGGAAGCCGGAACGGCAAGGATTGTCTTGCCCATTCCGGTCCGCCGTCCAGGTTAGAGTCGTTTTCGGTTGCTGGTGACCTTCCTGCCGAACGGTGAATGGCCCGCACATTGGATGTAGCCCACGTCCGCAGCGCTTTGGCGAGGACGTGGGGAAATGTGTGGAAACATTGATTTCATGGGGTTTTTACGGCGAAACATGTTTCCCGTAGCCTCGCATAAAACGCTGCGGCTACGCGCTATGTCCAATATTCCACCCACGCGGCGGTGAGTTGGTCGCAAGCCATCGCAAGCCGCTCTATCGGTTTGCGTTCTGCCGTTCGATCATCCACGCGGGGTACTGCTTGCGCGGTTCGGTCGTGGCTGAAAGTTCGGCGATGTCCTCGGCGGTCAGTGAAACCTCGGAGGCTTTCAGGTTGTCGTCGAGCTGTTCCATCGTTTTCGCCCCGATGATGATGCTCGACACGGCGGGTTGCGCGAGCGCCCACGCGAGGGCGACCTGCGCGACCGAGGCGTTGCGGCGTTCGGCCACGGTGTAGAGCGCTTCCACGGCGTCATAACCCCGTTCGTTGTCGATGGGAGGGAAGTCGAAGTTGGCGCGGCGGGCACCGGCCGGGGCGTCCTTGTCGCGGCGGAATTTGCCGGAAAGGAATCCTCCCGAGAGCGGCGACCACGGCAGGATGCCGACGCCTTCCTCGACCGAAAGCGGCATCAGTTCGTGTTCGAGATCGCGGCCCACCAGCGAGTAGTACACCTGCTGAGACGCAAACGGCTCCCACCCGCGCTCGCGGCAGAGCGCGATCGACTTCGCGAGATGCCGCGCCGACCAGTTGGAACAGCCGATGTAGCGTACCTTGCCCTGCCGGACGAGGTCGTCGAGCGCGCGCATGGTTTCTTCCAGCGGCGTCCGGATGTCCCAGCCGTGAACCTGATAAAGATCGATGTAGTCCGTGCCGAGCCGCTTCAGGCTGGCTTCGACGGCGGCCATGATGTGATGACGCGAGAGGCCGACGTTGTTGAAGTCGCCCTTGCCTTCGGCGGCGGCGGCGGACATTGCCGAACGGACTTTCGTCGCGATGACGACTTCGTCGCGACGGACGCCGGTTTCCTTGATGGCGTTGCCGAGCAGCATTTCCGATTCGCCGAATGAATAGACGTCGGCGGTGTCGAAGAAATTCACCCCCGCTTCGAGGCAGCGCGCGGTCATTTGCGTGGCGAGCGCCTGATCGACGACGGCGATGTTGTAGAAGTTGGTCCCGAAGGTCATCGTGCCGAAGCAGATTTCGGAAACCTTCAGGCCGGTACGGCCAAGCTGGCGGAATTTCATTCCGATCTTCCTTTCGAGAAGTGTGGTGCTGTTTTCAGTAGAAGTTGAAGCTGATTTCAAAGCGGGCCGTGGCCGGGACCAGCTTCCCGTTCCTGAGCGCCGGTTGGAACGTGGCTTTCTGGACGACCTGAATGGCCCTTTCGGTCAGTCCGTACGGTAATCCCGAAACCGGAATGATGAAACCGGCCTTGCCCTTCGCGGTTATGAAAACGGTCAGTATGACCTTCCCGCTGATTTCGTGCTCCCGCGCGGCGGCGGTATAGGTCGGCTTGAGATCGGAGAGCAGTTTGGGCCGTTGCGCGTTTGCCGGTGAGTTGTCCCGGTCGTTTTCAAATTCGATAAAACTCCTGAAGCTGGTTGCAATATCTTCCCATTTCTCGCGATTTCGGGCGTCCGGACCGCTCAGGTAGGACTCGATCCGTTTGAGAACGTCCTCGACGATGGCGTTTTTTTCGTTCAGGAATTGCCGACGTTTCGCTGGATCGGAGGTCTTTGCTTTCCCGTCCCGTCCGTTTTCTTTCGCGGCGTAAAGGAAATACCCGATTTGCACCCGGACATTCAGGGCGTCTTCGTCGTCCGGTTTGAGTCGCAGCGCCGTTTCAGCCGATTCAAGCGCTTGCGGCAATTTCTTTTCAAACAGCCGCGCGGTCGCCAGTCGGACGTGGAATTCGGGATTTTCCGGGTTTCCGGCAATGGCCGATTGGGCCGCCTCCGCCGCTTCCTTGTATCGCCCCTGGGTGGTCAGGGACCTTGCGAGACCCCCATAGGCAAGGTCTTTCCGGCCGGTGGTCTTGAGGGTCTGACGGAAATACTTGATGGCTTTGTCCGACTGGCCGATTTCCTCGTAGGAAAAAGCCAGGGCCAGCATCGCTTCCTCCGTGCCGGCCTTGCCGTCGATTCCGGTCTGAAGCAGATAGGCCGCCTCCGGAAATTTCCCCTCCTTGAAGTACTGCAACCCCTCGGCAATTTTCTTCTGCGCCGCGCGTAAATCCGCTTCGGCTTCAATCTTCTTCATATTCGGCGCCTGCGCCGCCCTGGTCGGGGGAACCGGCAGGTTCAGTCCGAATACGAAAAGGAGAAGGAAGCCCGATTTTCGGACGAAAAAAGTTTTCCGGCACATTGGAATACCTCCGGTTGGACAGCCCGAAACGGGTGCAAGCAAGTGTTTTTTTATTGGAAATTGGGTTCAGTAGATGTTGTAGGTGACTTCCATAAAAGCCAGTGACTTCACCGGTACGCCGTCGCGCAGGGCCGGTTTGAATTTTCCCGTGCCGACGGTCTTGATGGCCGATTCGGTGAGTCCGTGGGGAAGGCCGTCCACGACGAGAACCTTGTCCACCGTGCCCTTTTCGTCCACCAGCACCAGCATTTTCACCGAACCGTTCACGCGATTGAGCCGGGCCTCCTCGGTGTATTCCGGCTTGTCCATTTTGATGACCCTGGGGCGCTGGAAATTGGGGTTGGCGGGACCGCTTTCCCCTGGTTTGACATAGTCCGCGATCGCCTCGGCAAATTCGCCGATCTGGACGGCCTGTTCTTGCCAGAACTGGCGGTTCGGCGCGTTCGGCTGGAGAAGAAAGCGATGGATCGAATCCACGTTTTCCCTGAGCAATTCGGCTTTTTCTTCATTCAGCCGTTTGCGTTCATCCTCGTCGAGAAAGGTCCCCGAACGGATGATGAGTCCGTTCTTGAATGCGTACAGCCGATAGCCCGCCTGAATTCGAACCCGAAGGCCGTTCTCGTAATCCGGCTTCAGGGTCAAGGCTGAATCGGCCGCGTCGCGGGCTTCGTACGGCCGATTGAGGCCAATCAGGGCGCAGGCAATCAGGTAATCGGTTTCATAATTCGCCGGATTCAATTCCTTGGCTTTTCTCGCGGTTTCCAGCGCCTGATCAAATTTTTTCTCGGCAAGCTGGATGGTGGCGTTGCCTCGGTAGGCGTAGTCATCCTGCGGCCATTGGGCGAAATACTTCTTGAACAGCTTGATGGCCGCGTCGTACTCGCCGAGCGTGGTCAGGGTCGAACCGAGATACTGATATGCCCGTTTCGATTCCGGATTGGCTTTCAACGCTTCCTGAAGCTTCTTTTTGGCTTCCTTGAAGTTCGATTTTTTGAAGGCTTCGATTCCGGCGCTCAAATCGGCTTCCCCCGGCGAAGTCTGTTGAACGCCGCCGGGGGGAGTTCCGGCGGCGACCTGGCAGATGGGTAAAAGCAGACCGACGAAGGCGAAAACCGGGAAGATGCAGGAACAAAGTTTCATCAAAGTTCACCTGAAGCGGATGTCGGGATCATCAAGGAAGTTTGGAAGTCGGTTACGGCTTGAAAACGACTTCGATGCGGGCGAGGCAGCGTACCGGTTTGCCTTCACGGGTTGCCGGTTCGAAGCGGCCCGCCTTCGCCACGCGCATGGCTTCGTCGGTCAGTCCGAAGGGAATCAGGTCGAGCGGAATCGTAAACAGAACCGTTCCGTTTTCCGAAATCAGGTTCAGCACCCGAACTTTGGCCATTGCGCCCATTTCCTCGGCCTCTTGAGGCATTTGCGGTTTGGGAATGGTAACCAGTTTCGGTTTTTTTTCCGTTCCCGCGATGGCGGCGGTAATGCCGGCCTCAAGTTTTTCGAAAGCCACGAAATCACGCAGATTGGCGGTTTCTTCGGCCAGCCCCTTGGGGGGCGGTCCAGCGGGCCGGAATTTTTCGATTGCCTCCAGCGCGGTTGAAACCACCGCCAGTCGTTCGGCCGACGCCTGGCGCCGCTGGTCCGGCGAGGGCTTTTCATTCTTCTGGGAAAAGGCGAGGTAAAGCTGGCCGTAATTGAGATAGGCCGTTTCGATCAGAATTCTCAGGTTCTTATCGTCATTCGGGGTGACCCGATACAGTTTCGTGGCGGTTTCATTGGCTTCCTTGAAATCGCCGTTGCGGATTCGGGCGGTAACCAGCGCCAACAGGGCTTCCGGGTTGGCCGGAGCGGCCTTGACCGCCGCCTCCGCGGATTTGAGGGATTCCCGGATGTCGCCCAGATCAAGGTAGGTCGTGGACAGGGCCGTGTGAGTGGCGGCGTTTTCGGGCGAAATCTTCAATGCGCGGCGCAGGGTTTTGATGGCTTCTTCCGGGTTGTTGAGTTTTGCGTAGCACATCCCGAGATAGCGCAGGGCCTCGGCGTTGCGTTCGTCCTGTTTGACCAGTTCCAGAAGCGGGGCGACCGCCTGAAAATATTCGCCCTCCTTGTACAACTCGATGGCCTTTTGAAGTTGCGGGGCGTTTTGAACCACCGCCACCGGGCGGGGAGATGCGGGAACGGGAAATGACGGCCAAAGGAGCGTCGGCGGCAGGAGCGCGACCAGTCCGATACAACGATTTTTGAAATTCATGCGGGTTGACTTCATCACGTTTCCGGTCAGTCAGGTATGGGGAAGAATCCCCATCCGTGGCGGCAATCTGTTTTATAGTGACTACTCGCGCCGGGTGGTTGGCGCGGTCCTCATTTTCTCCTTTCGGAATTAAAAGACAATGCTTCCTGACATTTTCTTCTCTCCGCCAGTCTTTGCCGCCCTCAGCGACGGCCGCCCCGTACTCGCGCTCGAAAGCACCGTCATCGCCCACGGCCTGCCCGCGCCGCTCAACATCGACACCGCGCTCGGGATGGAATCCGAGGCGCGCGAGGCGGGCGTGGTCCCGGCCACCATCGGCGTCGTCGCCGGACGTCCCACCGTCGGCATGACGCTGGAGGAAATCGAGCATTTCGGACGCGAATCGGCGACGGTCCGCAAACTTTCACGGCGCGACATCGGTCCGTGCGTCGCGGCGGGCGGCGACGGCGCGACGACCGTCGGCGCGACGATGGCGCTGGCCCATCTGGGCGGCGTCGAGGTCTTTGCCACCGGCGGCATCGGGGGCGTCCACCGGGGGGCGCATCTGTCGTGGGACGTGAGCGGCGACCTGCGCGAACTCTCGCGGACGCCCGTCCTCGTCGTCTGCGCGGGGGCCAAGTCGATTCTCGACATCCGCGCGACCTACGAACATCTGGAAACGCTCGGCGTCCCGGTCGTCGGCTATCAGTGCGACGAGTTCCCCGCGTTTTACACGCCGAAAAGCGGCATCCGCCTCGATCACACGGCCGATTCGCCGGAAGCGGTGGCGAAGATGTGGACGGCGCACCGGAAATTCGGCGGGGGCGGAGGAATGCTGGTCGTCACGCCGCCGCCGGAAGTCGGCATCGACGCCCAGGCGTTGAACGCGGCGATTGACGCGGCCTTCATCGAGGCCGAATTGAAAGGCGTCGCGGGACAGGGCGTCACGCCCTACCTGTTATCCCGTGTGACCGAACTGACCGAGGGCAAGAGCCGCGAAGCCAACATCGCCCTGCTGAAAAACAATGCGGGCGTCGGCGCACGCATCGCGAAGGCAATTGCCGATCTGGCGGAAGGTCTGGAAGGATAGGAACACGCGCTTCCCGCGCGCCTGAATGAAGAACCTTTCAACTTTGGAAATGCTGGAGGCGTTGATGGACGAAGGAAGGCCAGCCCCGGTCATTGAAGTTGTCGAGTCTTTACCTGAAACGATCACCAATGCGTTCGGCATGGAGTTCGTGCTGATTCGGCCGGGGAAGTACTGGCGGGGTTCAACGGCCGAGGAGGTTCATGAAGCGTTTGAGGATGCGAAGAAATTCTTTTCGGATACAACAAAACTGGAATTGTTTTTGATTGAGATGCCGAGGCGTGAAATTGAAATCACCCGGCCGTTCTGGCTTGGGAAGCATCTTGTGACGCAGCGGCAGTGGCGCGAGGCCGTGACGGGCTTGAGAAAAGTGAACCATGACCTGAATGACTCACCGTCGCGTTTCTTGGGAGACGATTTGCCGGTGGAACAGGTGAGCTGGAGCGATTGCGCGGAGTTGATCGGGCGGCTGAACGCAAGCGGAGAGGAATTTGTTTATGACTTTCCGACCGAAGCCGAGTGGGAATACGCCTGCCGCGCAGGGACGACCACGCCTTTTTGGTTTGGGGACCTTTTGACGACGAAGCAGGCGAATTACGACGCGAATTTCCCGTATGGAAGTGGGGCGGAAGGCACATGCCGGAATAAGACGACGCCCTTGGGGCGTTTCCCCCCGAACAGTTGGGGGCTTCACGATATGCACGGAAACGTGTGGGAGTGGTGTCGTGACGCGTTTGAGCCGGATTTCTATCGGGATGGCCCGGCGCGGGACCCGGAAGGGCCGAGGTATGGCGAATTCAGAGTCCTGCGTGGCGGTTCATGGAGCCTCTGCGCCGTGTTCTGTCGCTCGGCCTTCCGCCTCAGGCTTGAACCGGTCCCGGGTGAGGATACCGTCGGTTTTCGGTGCGCGATCCGTGCCATAAGGTCGTAGCGGGCCGTGTCAAAGGCGTTGCCTCTCACGGTCGGATTCCCATATCGGTGGAGCGGCGTCCGTCCTTCGGTTCACGCAATTTCCCCGCATGGGGCGCGGCGTGCGTGGCCCGGAAGTCTTCCTGAATCCAGACTGTGACTTTCCCGACGCCCGTCCGTCCGAAGGTTTCCGGGTGGTACATCTCCTCGGCTTTGGCCGGTGGGACGATAAATTCTCCCGGCGTGGTGGCGCGGGCGTAGTAGGTAAAGGTGTAACTCCCGGCCCAAAGCCATTCGGCGAAGGCCTCGGCGCGGTCATCGCGCAGGTTGTGATGGCTGTACCACCTGCGCCACCACCAGCCGTTCCGTTGTTCATCGTCATTATTTGAGGGAAGCGATTGCGTGCCGACGAGTTCCGGGTTGAGCGCTTCAAGTCCCGCCGGGAGCGGATCGACCAGCGCAACGTGGTTGCGGGGCGTCCTCGTCGTCATTGAAACCTTCACGCGGACGAGCGCCCCCGCGCGGATGCGCCACGCGCCGTCGGGGTCGTGTGTCACGTCGTCCGGGTTTTCAACGCCTTCATAAAATCGTTCGACCTCGAATCCGGCTGAAAACGGTCTGGAATCGGGGACTTCCGGGGCATAGGTCAGGCCGATGCGGTAATACAACCGGCCCGACCCTTCCTTTTGAAGCGTCATCGGCACGGTTTCATCGGTCAGCGCGGCGAGCGGAATGTCGGATTTCGCCGTGACGGTCGTGCGTCCGGCGAAGGCATGTTCTCCCGCGAACTGTTCGCCGAGCCACCAGCGCGCGATGAAATCCGGCGTTTCGGACTCGTAGGTCCGGAAGTAGTTTTCGAGCGCCGTCAGTGCGAATCCGTTTTCCTGCGTGGTGTGCCAGCGGCCCCGACGACGGGCGTCGAGCAGGCCGCGCGCGAGCTTCGGAATCAGGTCGTGGTTCGGATCGGCGACGATGAGGGCGTCGAGGATGATCCCGTCGGCGCGGCGGTCGGTCGCGAGCATCACGTCGGTGCGGTCAACGTATTGCGCGACGAAATGCGCTTTTCCGGCGGTTTCGGTGACCTGATTGGTGAGCCGCCGGAGTAAAAGTGTCCGCTCGGAAGCAAGTTCCGGGTCGGCCCCGACCGCGCGTAGCAACCAGCCGAGCGCCTCGATGGGCAATGCCCCCTGACTTTTCGAAACCAGGTAACGAATCTCGGTGCGGTCGCAATCTCCGTTGCGCGCACGCACCGCCAGCGCAAACGCCGCAATCACCCGGCGGCTTTCCTCGGAGTAATCCTTCGGAATGAACCTTCTGATTTCGTTCAAATAACCAAGGACCTGCTTCCGCAGGGAATCCGGCGCCGAAATGCCCTGTTCGGCGGCCACCGTCAGTACCAGCCCGACATAGGCGGCCAAAAACGGAAACGGGCGGCTGTCGCGATTCCAGAAACCGAATCCGCCGTCGGACTGCTGATACTGGGCCAGCGTTGAAAGATCTCGGCGAATTTCCCGCGTCAGTTCTTCATGGCTCGGAATGTCGGGGATATTGAAGGTTTCGAGAAAGTTCCTGACTGTCACCGCGCCGAGAATGCGCGAGGCGATCTGCTCGGTGCAGTCGAACGGATAGCGTTTCAAATACAGGACGGCGTCGGTCAGCGACTGCATCTGGGTCGCGGCGGTCGAGACTTCAAGCGAGCCGAAGCCTTCGATGGCGTCGTCGGGGCGACGGACCGCATGGCCGGTCGCGCCGTCGTCCACCACGCCGTAAACCGCGAAAGACTCGGCGACTGTCGGCGTGTAGACCGGAAAGGCGACGGTCGTGGCGTCCGGGCGGGTTTCAGGCGCGGCGGCGATAAAATCGAAGCGAGCCGTGCCGGGACGTTCGGTCGTCACGTCGAACCGGACTTCCACCCGGTCATTGGCCGGTACGGCGACGCGCCGACCGGCGCCGTCGGGCAGCCCGGCGTTGGCGGCGCGGGTCGCCACCGAGACGGCGAGTTCCGCGTCGGTCAGATTTTGAAGAACGAGCGGCAGTTCGCACCGGTCGCCGTGGTTCAAAAATCGGGGTGGCGACGGACGCAGCATCAGCGGAAGTCGCGCCGTGATGAGCGATTCGCCAACGCCGAAATGCGCCGCGCCGCTGACCGCCACCGCCGTCACGCGGTAGCGGGTGAGATTATCGGGGAGTTTGACCGTGACCGTGGCGTGGCCCTCGGCGTCGGTTTTCACCGATGGGGAAAAGTAGGCGAGCGGGTTGAAGTCGGTCCGGAACGGTAGGTTGTGGTCGGTTTCGTTGGCGACTCCGGCTGCCGCGGCCACAATCGCCGAGCCAAAGTGGAAACTTCCGCCCCTTCGGGAGAGTTCCTGTGGTCCTTGCCTTTCCAGTTCCCCAAACGCCAGCATTTCATTGAAATCAATTCGGTTGTGACTGATGTCAACATCCGAATCACGGCTTGGGTAAAAGGTATCAATCGGATTCCCGATGCGATAATCGGCGAGATTCAGAATGGCTTCGTCGGCGACGATAACCGCGACGACGGCCTCGGCGACCGGCTGGCCGTCGGCGTTTTTGACTGCGATGGTGATGACGGTTTCACCGCCGGGTTCGAGTGCGGAAACGGCGGGAATGACCGCGACGGAAAGCGCACGCCGGGTCGGCGGAATTTTCAGCTCCAGCGAGTCGTGCGCCGACGCGGTGGATGGAACGGTTTTGTCCGGAAACCGTCGGCGGACCGTTTCCGGCACGGGGCCGACCACGCTGACTTCAAGATGAACGTTCGGCGTCCAGTTCTCCTCGATGGGAATTTTCAGAACGTGGGACGTTTCCGCCATGCTGAACCGCTCGGTCCGTACGATGCCGTTTCGGGTAATCGCCAGAATTCCTTCCGAGGTTTGAAACGGCGATCTGACGAGAATTTCCGCCGTTTCGCCGGGCGCATACTCGGCCCGATCCGGAATCAGTTCGACGTTTCGTTGAATGTACTCGCCATCTTCGGCATCAGTCGTGGTTTCGCCCGCGACCCACACCCGCGTTTCGCTGGCGCTGGCGCGTCCATGCGTGTCGGTGACGATGGCGGTCACACGGTAGCGGCCCCCGGTGGGTGGCCTGAGCGTGACCATCACTGGTTCTTCGGCTGAAACGAGGGGTTTCTCAAACAGGTTGAGGAAGTTTTTGACTGTTTCGCCGTCTTCAAACGTTTCCTCGATTCGCGCGAGCCGGATCGTGACCGGACGTCCGGCCACGGCGTTGCCGTCGGGGTCGGTGACGATGGTTTCGATAAACAGTGGGTTCCCCGATCCGAAGAACTGGGCGGTACTTCGAATCCCAACGTAATAGGCTGCCGGATGTACGAGAAATGAACCTTTCCCCGACATCGCCTGCCGGTTCACGTCCTGAACCGTCGCCTCGACCGTCAGTCTGATCGCGCCGTGCGTGAGCGTGGTGCCGGTTTCAAGGGTGACGCCGTGGCGTCCGTGAATGTTCGTCGTGCCCTGACTGGTCGTTCTGGTCCTGGAGCCATCGAATGCCCATTTATCGAAACGATGAAACCAGCGTAACCACCACGGACGCCATTCCCCGAAATTGAAATCGTTGCGGTTCGGCGGAATGTATTCGGATCGGGTGGCTTCGACGTTCCACTGGATGGCCGTGTCGGGGAGACTGCCCCCGGCGTAGTAGGCGGCTTCGGCGGTGAAGGAAATCGCGTCGCCGACGGAGTACGGACCGGAATCGGCTGGCAAAAGCCGGGTTTCAAACTCGGGACGACGAAATTCGGCGATCTTGAATGTGAGGAGGTCAAAAATTTCGCCTTCTTTTTCGCCGGAAAGGCAGCAACGGATGGTCGCTCTTCCGGAAGTGCAGGCTTTCGGGAGCGTGAAGATGGCATCGAATCCGCCGTTTTCATCAACTTCGCAAAAACCTCGCACAATTCGAGTCGGGCCGGCATCACTGACATCGAATCTGAGCTTCCGCTCCCTGTCATCAGGGAGACGGATATCGCCGAAAGGCGAAAGCTCGATACTTCTCAGCCATCCCGTGAACCGGACCTGTTCGCCGGGGCGATACAACCCCCGGTCGGTGAAGGCAAAGGCTGCATTTCGAATGGTCGGAACGGATTGAAACCAGCTATTCAGCCGCTTTCCCGTATGTTCGTCAAACTCCAGTTCTCCCGGAATCAAAAGGTTGTTTTTCCCGTCGTGGCTGGCGACGAGGCAGAAAAAGAACTGCTTCGGGTCGGGGGGAACGGAGAAAGTGGCACACCCCGCCGCATCGGTGGTTGCGGCAATGTTTTGCGGCAAAAGCGTCAGTGAAACACCGGTCACCGGTTCGAATCCGTCTCTGGTCATGACCCGGACATCCATTCGCTGATGGTCAGCGACGGCTTCGAGGCCGAGTTCGTTGTAGGAAATCCAGTTGGAAACATATCGCTCATTCAAAAAATCGTGTTTTTGTCGTGGGAGGAGCGATTCGACCGAGACGATGAAATGAAGGTGGCTGGCGGCGACGTACGGCGCGAGGTCAATTCGGGTCTGGTCGCTTTCCCTCGGCTGTTTTTCAACTGCAACCTCGCCTGAAAAAACAATTTTTCCAGGGAACTCCGGAAGGGATTTTTCGCGATAGGACCTTTCGAATTTGGCTTTGGCGTAGGCGGGCCAGTCTTCCGGTTCGACGGCGCGGATGGTGATCCTGAATCGTTTGTGGCCGAGGCTTTTGAGAGTGACGAACGGATGGTTGACCGGATGAAAAGCAAGTTGGTCGGTGAGTTCGAAAAACGGGCCGCCGTCGCCGGTTTTGGCTTGAAAGACCGATTCGCGCCCGAGCGTCTGGCCGAATTCGTCCTTGAGATCGGCGCTCACCGTGACGTGGTACGTCGTCCGCGGCTGAAGAACACCGGAAAACTCAATGGATTCATAGGACACGCGGACCGAAAGTCGTTCGAGGTTCGGTTCGACCTTGATTTGAGACGGGGTAAAGGCCTTCCCATCCGGCGTATTGTTGAGTTTGATGGAAATTGACCCGAACGGGTTGAAGTCATGGCTGGCTCTGGCCCCGAGCGCCCGGAACGACTGACAGACCTTGAACGGCCGTTTCTGAACTTTGTCGGATGCGCGGGGGCCTTCCAGTGAGGGGATTCCTTTCGCGAAAACGAGATCGACTTTGGAACCTGCGGGAATCGGCCGTCCGTCCGCCGTCACAATCCGAAAGGCGACGGCGTAGCCCGGCTGGGCGTTTTTCATCAGTTGGCGGGCGGGTTCGTCGGTGGAAAGGTCGGCTTCATCCGCCGGAATGATCCGGAGCGGCGTCTCGCCGATGCTCGCGGAAGCGAAAGAAAGGGCCGTGACCGGCGCCACCCGCTGGTTGAACCGGACCGCGATCACCGGGCGTGTGGGCATGGTCCGGTTGGTTGAGGAGGTTTCGGAAATGAGCGGCGCGGGTGTTGAAAATGTCCAGGTCAGTTCGCTTTCGAGTCGTCCGCCCCACTGCGACGCGGTTCCCGCCGGAACCCGGACAGTATACACCGTGGCCATCGGGAAACGGTGTTCGGGTTCGAATTGGAGCGTCCGCGTATCGAGCCAGCGCCAGCAGCCCGGTGGCAGGGGCGAAAGTTCAACCGGCGGATCGGTCACGACCGCGTCGGTGGCCATGCCGACCGGAACCATCGGCTGCGAAAAGGTGATTCCGAGGCTCGGCGCAATCTGGACCTCGCCTTCCGGTCCGAACCGGAGGATTTCCAGCGGTTCGGTATCGCCGAGTTGACCGATTTCAATTTGCGGGCGTTCCGGCCCCGCCGCGTCGAAATCTTCAAAAACGACTTCCGTAAAACCGCCGGTCGGCGGGGGCGGCACGGCGCGTTCCGGGAAACGGAAGCCGGGCGGTTCCGGCGATTCGGTCGGCGGCGGGAGTTGTCTTAAAAGTTCCTCGGTTTCCGTTTCGGTGAGTTTTTCCGCCGGTACGCGGGGGATCACCTCGGTTTTCGGAAGGGGAATGTCGGGATTTTCGGTCAGGCGCAGGCTGATCGTCGGGGTGGTGTCCATCTGGCGTCTCGTCTCGGAGAATTCCGGCGGGACAAGCGCGGCCCCGGCGTGATGAACAGTCTACTGCGTTTTTCACCGAAACGCGCCATCACGGAAAAGCGCGCTGGAAGCGCGCGCTCCAACAACGACATGTATTAATAGGATCGCGCGCGTACGATGAATGAATCTTTAAAGTTTCAACAATCGGGAAGGCTTTTCCGGGCGCGCGTACCCTCCCTCGCGGTCGGGTTTCCATACCGGTGGCACGTTTTTTTTGACTCCAGACTCCAGACTCGCGACTCCAGACTATTTGCCCTGAATCAGGCGGCGGGTTTCCTCGTCGGCGGGGAAAAAGGTTTCGAGTGCGATTTCGGAAAGCGTGACGTCGATGGGCGTCCCGAAAACCGTGATGGTCGAGAAGAACGACAGCCGCCCGAGGCTGAGATCGACCGTGAACTTGACGAAAACCTCCGACGGATCGACCTGCATCGGGTGTCCCGATTCCTTTTCCTCCGGGCAGGGGTACGACTGAAGCTCCGCGAGCAGTTGTACGAGAACCGGGTCGGCGGTCAGCGCGATCTGGTGCTTGAGTCGTTCGAAGACATGCTGTCGCCACGCCGCCAGTCCGTGGACGCGGGTTCCAAGCCCGCCGGGGTGCAGGCTCAGCCGCATGACGTTGACGGGCGGGTTCAACAATTCCGGATCGGTCACGTCGTTGAGAAACATCGCCACCGCGGCGTTGTGGGCGATGATGTTCCAATGGCGGTCGAGGGCGATGGCGGGGAACGGCTCGTGGCTTTTCAGAATCAGATGAATCGCTTCGAGCGCGGGCTTGAGCGACGGATCGTCGATGGAGCGCGCGAGGTACATCGGGGCGTACCCGGCGGCGAGCAGCAGCGTATTCCGCTCGCGCAGCGGAATGTCGAGGCGTTCGGAGAGGTGAATCACCATGTCGCGGCTCGGCGTGGAGCGTCCGCTTTCGATGAAACTCAGGTGTTTTTGCGAAATTTCGGCTTCGAGCGAAAAATCGAGCTGGCTCATCCGGCGGCGGGTCCGCCATTCGCGAAGATGGTCGCCGAACGGGCGGGAAGTGGCGGTGATTTGTTCCATGGGAATCTCCGGCGCGAAATTGAGAGGGGCAGGGTAGGCCCGGCGCGGCGGCGATTCAATTACCTCCGGGTTAATCGCCGGGCCGTCCGAAAACGTGGAAGCTGGCGGCATCACACTTTCAAAGGAGCTTCCACATGAACACCACCGCCACCTCCTCCAACCTTCTCAAATATGCCCTGCTGACGGACGCCACCGCGAGTTTTTTCAGCGCGATTCTCATGACCGCCGCGGCGGGACCAATGGCGAATCTGTTCAACCTCCCTGAGCCGCTCCTGTTTTACGGGGGCCTCGCGTTTTTCCCGTTCGTCGCGTTTGTCGCCTGGATTGCCACGCGACCTGAAATCCCGCGCGGGGCTGCGTGGGCGGTCGTCGTGCTCAACGCGATCTACGTTGTGGAGTGCATCGTCGCCATCGAGGCGGGATTTCTGAAGGCCAACACGATGGGGAACATCTTCGTCGTCGGGCAGGCGCTGATTGTGGCGGGATTGGCCGTCGCCGAATGGCGCGGACTGGTCGCGCAGCGCCGGACGACACTCGCGCGAGCCTGAGCAGGGGCAATGGACAATTGACAATGGACAGTTGACAGTGAAGGAACAAACCGGTTTTTCATTGTCAATTGTCCACTGTCAATTGTCCATTTTCCATTTCCTTACCGGCCTGTGACCGAAACCAGAAACCGGAAGCGGCGAAGCAATGGCGCGGCGATGGTGAAGGTCACCTCGACGCTTTGACCCGGCGCAAGGGTGACGTTCGGCGGCAGGCTTTGAAACGACCCCGCGAGGCCGCCGGTCGTACAGGTCGCGCCGTCCGCCGAAATCAACCGGAAGGGCAGGGGCGGAGCCGTCCCGTTGGCCGGACCGATTTCAAGAACCTGAAAGGCGAGGTTCGATAGCGGAACCGCGCCGGTGTTGGTGAGCGTGGCGGTGAGGAGTACATCGGCCGCGTATCCATTTGCCGCGCAGGTCGCGGGCCGGACGGTCGGCGCGGAGACCGTCACCGACACGGAGTCATTGACGATTCCCGCCTGTGAAAGATTGAAAAGCAGCCCGGCCGCCGTGACGGTGCCGCTTCTCGGCGGGCCGGAGTTGGGTTGAACGGTCAGCGTGACGATTCCCGTTCCGCTGCCGGTCGCGCCGGTGGTGACGGTGGCCCAGCCGACCGTACTTTGAGCGCTCCAGGTACAGCCGGGGTCGGTGATGACGGTGAAAGCGACGGAACCACCCGCCGCCGGGGCCGTGCCCGCGTTCGGAGACAGGGCGAACTGGCAGCCCGCCTGCTTCTCCGGCGCGTGAAAGCCCCCGGCCAGCGTGTAGGTTCCGCCGCCCACCGCTCCCGCCGCCGGTTGGCCGACCGTTCCTTCCAGGGCGAGATTCGTGGATTGCGATTTTCCGCCGCCGCCCGCGGTGACGGATTTGGTGATTTGAAAGGGACCGCCCGAAGCCTGCGCCCGCGCCGTTCCCGAAAGTCCGAGAAGCAGCACTCCGGCGAGCAGCGCCACGCCCGGACGGAGAAAAAATCCGTACGGGTATTTCATCGGCGGTCGCTCCCTTCCGTTTTCGGCTTCATCGCCTTGACGATTGCCTTCAGTTCCTTGATTTCGCGTTGCAGGGCCTCGATCTGTTTTTGCTGCGTTTCAATCCGGGTCTGCTGTTCCTTGGTCGCCTCGACGAGCGCGGGCACGATGTTGGCGTAGGCGACCGACTTCGTGCCGTCCGGCGCGGTGAAGACCAGTTCCGGCAGGACCTTTTCGACTTCCTGCGCGATAAAGCCGAAATTGCGGATGTTGGGCGCGTTGGCCGTCCGGAGAAATTCCGGTTTCCAGAAAAACGTCACTCCGCGCAATTTGAGAACGAGATCGAGGCCGCCGGAAATCGTCCGAATTTCGGTTTTGAAGCGTTCGTCGGAAGTGGTGGTGAAGTTGAGCGCGCGGACGATCCCGTTGACGTGCAGTTTCTGTCCCGGATTGGAAAGCCCGATGCCGACGTTTCCGGTCGTCGGGTCAACCATCAGGGTGTTGTTCCGGAAGTTGAATGGGCCGGGCGCGATAACCTGATCCGCGCCGTTTCCGCGACCGAGCTGGATGGTGTTGCTGGTGGAAACCTGCGCGTCGGCCCCGATGACCGTGGCGTAGTTCAGATTCGAAAAACTACCGCTTCCGGCGTTGAAACCGATGAACGTGTTGTGGCTGCCGGACGAGTTGGAAAATCCGGAGCCGTTCCCCACGAACGTGTTTTCAGTTCCGGTCGTCAGATTTGACCCAGAGGATTTTCCGAACAGGGCGTTGTCGTTCCCGGTGGTCAACCCCGCCCCCGCCGCCGAGCCGACGAGCAGGTTGTTGCCGCCGGTCGAGGTCGAAAGCGCGCTGGGCGTTCCGCCGCCGAAGTAGAAGTTGTTGCGAATCTGGCCCATGACGGTGAACGAGTCGATGGCGTATTCCTGTCCGCTGTTGATGCGTGTTCCCGAAACCAGCGCCGCGCCGGTGACGGTCGTCGCCGAGATCGTTCCGGCCACATTGAACGTGCCGTTAACCGTTCCCGAGACCAGGAGGCTACCGGGAATCTGGACCTGATCCGCGCTTCTTCCGAGGACCACCGTGTTGCTGGTCGCGACCTGCGCCTCGGCCCCGAGGGCCGTGGCAAAGGTCAGATCCGATAATCCGCCGCTTCCGGTGTTGAATCCGATGAAAGTGTTGTTGCTGCCCGTCGTATTGGCGAACCCGGAACCGCTTCCGACGAAGGTATTGCGGTTTCCGGTTGTTGTTCTCGGAGCGGCGTTCGCGCCCATGACGGTGTTGTCCGAGCCGTCGGTGTTGACCGCGCCGGACAGTCTTCCGAAAAAGGAATTATTGTTGCCGAAAACGGTCTGGTTCCCGCTTCGGTTGCCGAAAAACGAGTTTCCAGCGCCGAGAATGACTGACGCGCCGGTATTAAAACCCACGCGGAGGTTGGCGTTGCCCGACGGAACGAGGATCGGCTCTCCGCCGATGGTGTATTCCGAAAGGGAATTCACGCGGAAGGCCGAAAAATTGCCGCCGACGGAGCCGGTCCCGGTGACGCTGAAATTCGCGATCTGCGGGGTTGAGTTGTTCTGGATGTAGTCTGAACTGCCGGGCAGCGGGTTGCGTGCGTCACTCAGGCGCGCGTCGCCCGTCTGGACGAACTGTCCCGCCGCGACGCCGCCGAGTTGCGCGGCGTTGGTCGCCGTGGTCGCCGTCTGGGCGGTGGTTGCGGTCGTGGCGTTGTCGGCGGTCAGACTTCGTACGGCGTAGGGCGTCGCCGTCAGTCGCTGGCGCGGGGCGAGCGTGGTGAAACTTCCGGTTGACGCGCCGGGCCGGACGGCGATTTCGAGAAACCGGTCGCCGTTGACGGTAAAGACGGTCGAGCCGAAATCGAGGGAAGTCGTGAAGACGCCGCCGGTGACGGCGAGGTCCTCGATGGTCAGTGGTCCGGCGATGACCGCGCCGTTGGCGGCGGCGTCATACAGGGTGAATTGCAGATCGTAACTGCCGGTTGCGGGCTGGCCCGCGTCGTTCAGGCGTCCCTGGTAAGTAAAAGCCGTCGGTCCCTGCGCGTACGCCGCGAGGCCGGTGAGCCACAAGGCAACGAAAAACAGCAGGGTTTTGCGAACGGGAACGAGAAAAGCGGTCGGTTTCATTTCAGCGCTCCTTTTTGTGAGTGAAGTACTACGGCAGCCTGACCGTCAGGGAGGGCTGTCTTTTTTCTACAAACAATTTGAAAAGACAGCCCTCCCTGACGGTCAGGCTGCTGTTGCCGTTGCTGCCGTTTATTTTTTGAGCAAATCGGTTTGGCCGAGCACGTTCAGGAAGAACCGGAATCGGCGCATCGAAGGCGCGGCGATGATGAAGGTCACCGGTACGCTTTGGCCCGGCGCGAGGGTGACGTTCGCGGGAAGGCTTTGAACGGCCCCGGCCAGTCCGCCGGACGTGCAGGTCGCGCCATCCGCCGAAATCAGCCGGAAGGGGACCGGCGGCGGCGTACCGTTGGCCGGACTGATTTCAATCACCTGAAATCCGAGGTTCGACAGCGTGTCGGTTGAAATGTTGGTCAGCGTCCCGGTGAGGACGAGGTCGTTGGAATACCCCTGTGCGCCGCAGGTGGCGGGCTGGACCGCGACCGAGGTAATCGAAAGGCTGACCAGCGAGTTGACGAGGTTGGGCGGGGTGAATTCGTACGCCCCGATGTCAACCGCCGACCCGACCTTTCGCGGAAAACCAGCGCCGCGCTGGTCGTTCGAGAGGTTGTAGGGCGATTGCGTCGTGTCGAATCCGGCGTCGATGGCGGGGCTGCCGACAATCAGGGCGCAGGTCCGGGTCGGACCGCCGTTGAACGCGAGCGAGCCGAGTTGCGGAGTGGTGTTCGGAAGGTCGCCGGTCGCCGTGAGATTCCCGGTGCCGTCGTTTGAAAGATTGTTGCCGAGCGAGAGGTTGACGGCGGTGCCGCCCAACGGGAAGGCCGCGACCTGCGCGCCCGCGCCGTTGAAGATCGTGTTGCGGTAGCAGGTGTTCGCGCCGTCGCCGGTCGTGTTGCGGACGACCTTCACCGCCGGGAGGTTCCTCCGCCAGAGCGCCGTTCCAGGCCGCGACGGGCGCGATTCCGGGTAGAAAATCGTGCAGACCGAGGTTCCATTCGCCGGATCGCTCGACACGTTGTCGGTAAAGGTGCAGTTGGTCAGCGTGACGGAGGCGGGCTGGCCGATGGTCGAGTTCAAAAGCCCGCCGCCAAAGCCCAGGCCGGTGGCGGTATTTCCAGCGACGGTGCAGTTGGTCATGGTCAGCGTGGCCGTGTCGTTGAGGATCGCGCCGCCGCCGTCGCCACCGGTATTGCCGCTGAAGGTGGAATTGCGAATGACACCCGTGTTGAACGACATGATCATCCCGCCGCCGCCGAATGTGCCGACATTGTTTTCAACCGAACAGCCGTCCAGCGTGACATCGGCCAGCGGGAGCAACCCGCCCCCGGCGTCGGCGGTGTTGCCGGAAATGACGCAGCCGTTCAGGGTGAGCGGCCCGAAGCTGTAGATGCCGCCGCCGAGCGTCGCCTGGCTTCCGGTGATGGCGCACTGGTTCAGGGTGAGCGTGCCGGAATTGAGAATCGCGCCGCCGGAATCGTTCATGATGAGGCCGTTTGAAAGGGTGAGGCCCGTCAGCGTGACCGAAAATCCGTTTGAAACCTGAATCAGACGAAACGCGGGCGTTTCAGGCGCGGAATCGCGGCGGATGGTGAGCTGGTTCGCGCCCGGACCGGTGATCGTGATGTTTCGGTTCAACACGGGCAGGGCCGATTGAAGGGTGATGGTTGCCGGAAGCGGCAGATTGAAGGTAATCGTTCCCGAAAAGATGTTGGCCTGGGTGACGGCGTCGCGGAGGCTGCCCGGTCCGGAATCGTTCGTGTTGGTGACGACGGCGGCGACCGGCGGTTGAACTTCATAGGCCCCGATGTCCACCGTACCGCCGACGATCCGCGGAAAGCCCGTGCCGCGCTGGTCGTTGAACGGCGGTCCGGGAAAGGGCGGGTTGGTAATCGCGGCGTTGACACCCGCGTTGATGCCGATGCTTCCCGGCAGTTGCGCGTAGGACAGCGTCGGCCCGCCGTTGTATTCGAGGGCCGCGATGCTCAGTGAAAGCGCGGTGGGCGGGACGATGTCGGCGGGATTCGGCGTCGTGAAGGCGCTGAAGGTGGAATCTCCAATGAGATTGCCGCCACCGGAAACCAGCGTCGCCGAGTCGATCCGCCCGAGATTGAAGCCGTTGTTGAAAAGCAGGGTGTTGGTCATCGTCACGGCGGCGATGTTTCCGCAGGTAAAGCCGATCCCCGGACGGTTGTTGACGATGGAACAGTTGACCAGCGAACAGGCTCCCTGACTGCGGACACTCACGCCCCGGGCGTTGTTGCCGACGGTCGTGTTGACCAGATTCACCGGCGTGGATTCCGCAACCAGTCCGGAAATCGAATTGCCGACGATGGCGCAGCCGTAAAAGCGCAGTTCCGTCGCCGCGTTCGAATAGAAAACGCCCTGGAACGAGTTGCTTCCGGCGTTCCCGGAAAACTGGCACTCGGTGGCGCTTAAAATTCCCGCGCCGTTGAATTCGATGGCCGCCGCGTTGATGTTCGACGTGGCGAAGCCGTTCGTGAAGGTCAGCCCGGAAAGCGAAAGGTCAACCCCCGCGCCGGTGGCATCGAGGATTCGAAATGTTCCGTTGCCCGAAACCGTCAGCCGGTTCGCGCCCGGACCGACGATGGAAACGTCGCTCGTGACGGTCGGCAGGGCCGATTGAAGATTGAGGACGGCGGGCAGCGGGAGGTTGAAATCAATCGTTCCTCCTGATGCGGCGTTGGCCTGCGCGATGGCGTCGCGCAGACTGCCCGGCCCGGAATCGGCGGTGGTGGTGACGGTGAAGGTCCCCGCCGCTGACGCGGCTTGCGTGAACCCTCCGACGAGAATGAGGGTGAATAGTGTGAAAAATTGAAGTCTGAGCCGAACGAAACGGCGTTCGCGGCTGAAGGAAAGGTGACGTGGCGCGGTCGGCATACCGTTGTCCCTCCTGAGGAAATACACTTCCGGATTAAAAGAAGCGGTTTCGAAAGAGGGGGTTGAAGGGTGAAGCCGACCTGAAAAGAGTGTATGCTCGCCGTCATTTGCAACAATCTTTTTTCGACGAGCGGCGAGTTCGGTCGATGAGCGGCGGATCCGCGCGATGAACGGTGAGGACTGTCCTTGAGGAGGGCGAGGGTTTTTATGTCGAAAAGCCGCATTCTGCTCTGTGTACTGGCCGGTTCCTTTCTTTTGTCGGGAATCGTGGAAACGGTTGCCGAAGCCTCCGGTCAGCCGAATTTGTTTCTGCCGTTGCTTCATTCCCTGACCATTGCCGTGCTTTGTCTGTTCTGGTGTCGCACCGATGCGCTCGAACGGGGTATCGAGCCGCGGCGCTCGCCCTTCTGGGCCGGTTTGTTCCCGCTCATTGGAATTCCGCTGTACCTGTTTCGCTCCCGACCGAAGGGGAAAGCTTTTCTGTCAATTGGAAAAACCATCCTGTTCACTTTCGGTGTTACCGCCCTTTATTTCCTCGGGAGTTTTCTGGTGGTCCTTGTGAGTGGGCGAAAATGAACCCGTTGCCTGGGTTGCGGGTAAAGTTTAATGCGGCTTTTTCACGAACCATCGAACGCCTTTTCCGAATCCGACCGGGCGGAACTCGCCCGCAAGGTCGCCTTTACCAATTTCAGCCGGTTGCGGGCGATTTCGGGTGTCGTGGCGTGCGGCGCGGCGGGTCAGCTTTTTTTCTTCGGCTACATGAACATGCTCGCGCTGCCGCAGGGACCGAACCCCTTCGCCCTGAGTGCGTTCGTCTGGAACTTTTGCTGGTCGGTGGCTTTTATCGTCTATTCCACCCGGCGGGGACTGTGCGGCCCTGAGGAACTTCGCCGACCCGATGTCCGGGCAATGCACACCTGCATTCTCGCGCTGTTCGCGGGCATCGGCGTCATCTTCGCGTTCGGCATTTATCGACTCAATAATCCGATTCACTACACCCTGTTCATGATCGGATGCGGCGCGTTGCTGACCTTCCCGAACCGGGTCGTCCTCACCGGCTGTTCCATCGCCTATTTGTACTTTCTGTCGGTCGTCGTGTGGCTTCAGCCCGACCGGAATCGGCTTGGTGAAAATGTTTTACTCGGCGGCGCGGTGACGGTCATGGCGTGGATCGGCGCGCGGGTCGTGATGGAAACGCACGTCCGGGAATTTCTGGCGGCCAAAACCATCGAACGCCAGCGGGCGCAGCTTGCCGTCCAGACGGTCGAACTTTCCGACCGTCTGGTTGAAATCAACGAGGCGAAAACGGAAGTCGAAGCCCGGAATCTTCAACTCGCCCGGCTCAACCGTGAACTCAAGACCGCGAATCAGTTGAAGGACGATCTGCTCGGCATCGCCGCTCACGACCTGCGCGGCCCGCTCGGGACGATCAAGGGGTTTGCGGGCATTCTCAAACGCGAAACTGACCCGGAGAGCCGTCCTGCCGGGTTCATCCGGGAAATTGAGCAGGCATCGGTTTCGATGCTCCATCTGGTCGAGCAGCTTCTTGAAACCGCGCGGCTGGAAGGCGGCATCGAGGTTTCCGCGCGGCCGGTGGAGGTTTCGCGCGTCATCGAAACCGCCGTCGCCGAATCGCTTCCGGCGGCGGAGCGGAAAAACCAGCGGATTCTGGCCGCCGCCGCGCCGGTCGAAGTCCGGGCTGACGCCGCGCTGCTGGGCGAAGTTCTGCGCAACCTCATCGAAAACGCCCTGAAATTTTCGCCGCCGGAAACGACCGTCCGCGTGATCGCGGAGCTGGCGGGCGAGGTCGTCCGGCTGATCGTCAGCGACGAGGGACCGGGGCTTTCCGAGTCGGACCGAGCGGGATTGTTCGAAAAATTCAGAAAACTGAGCGCGCGCCCGACCGGGGGCGAGCCGTCGAGCGGGTTGGGCTTGTGGATCGTCCGGCAACTCGTTGAACTTCAAAACGGGCGGGTTTTCGCCGAAAACAACCCGGAGCAGGGATGCTCGTTCATTATCGAACTCCCTCCCGGCAACATGGCGGAACCAATCTTCGCCGGAACTGAAAAAAAGAAGGCTGTTGCCGGACAACCCCTTTATCGTTAAGGTTCTCTCAGCTCCACCAAATTCAGTCAGTCATTCACCCCGCGGTCGGAAAACCTTTGAAACCGGCGTGGGAACAAGGCTTTGCGTACCGCGGACCCGGGCGGATGCGCGAATTGCCGTTTTTCACTCCTCAGGAGACGTTCAATGTTGAAAAAATCTTTTTGCCTCGCGGCCTCGGCGGCGCTGCTTTTCTCCGTCGTCACCCCGTCCTTCGCCTTTACTGCTCCACTTCCTTCTGCTCGGGCCGCCGTTGCCGCCGACAGACCGATTTCAAACAAGGACGCGGGCGTTCAGTTCACGCTCCCGGCCGGCTGGCACGCCGAACCCGATGGGGAAGCCATCCTCGTGACGAACGAGGAAAAAACCTTCACGGCGGTTCTCGCGGAGGTCGGCCACAAGGAAATCGGAAACACGGAAGACGAAATCGACAAGGAAATCGCGAAATTCCTCGAAGACGTGCAGCAGGACAACGACGACCCGATCAAGCTCGACTTCAACGGCATCCAGGGTTTTCAGAAAAAGGGATCGGGCAAAATCAAGAAGACCGATGTCGAGGTCTACTGGACGGTCAACATTCTCATTTCGAAGAAGCCGGTTTTCCTCATTACTTACGCCGTGCGTTCCGAAGCCGAGAAGATTCTCCCCAAGGTCAAGCAGTTCATCGGAAGCATCGGACCCTGCGAATAACCCTTCCGGACCTTTCGAACCTTCCGTCAGTCGCCGTCACGGCATCCGCTCGCGCAGTTTCATGGCGTAGCGGCGACTGACCACCTCGGGTTCGGCAATTCCATTCAGAAAAACCCGATAGGAATAGTTGAACCAGTCCTCGACGTTCACCACATATTCCAGATTGATGATCGTTGAGCGGTGAATCCTCAGAAACTGGCGGTTCGGCAACCGGTCTTCCCACTCCTTGAGCGAAAGATTCGATTGAACGTCGTCCGTTTCCGTCGTCCAGAGCTTCGAGTAGTCGGCATCGGCGCGGATGCGCTTGATGGCGTCAACCCGGAGGAAACAGGTCCGCCGGTCGAGTCGCAAAAACAGCCGGTCGGCGTATTCGAGCTTTTCCTTCGAAACCGGCGGGGGAGGAGCGCCGAGTTTCGCGATGGTTCTGGCGAGTCGTTCGGGATCAACGGGTTTTAAAAGATAGTCGAGGGCATTCACGTCAAACGCGCGCGCCGCGAAGCGGTCATGCGACGTGACGAACACCACCCGCGCTTCGACTTCCATCCGGTCGAACAGGTCGAACCCGCTTTCGCCGCGCATCTGCACATCCAGAAAAATCACGTCCGGACGAATCGCGCGAATCAGTTCGACGGCGTCGGCAATGGTCCCCGCCTCCGCCACCACCTGAACCGTCGGGTGGGCTTCGAGCAGCGTTCGCAACAGCAGGCGCGGCGCGGATTCGTCGTCAATCAGGATGGCCTTCAGCATCGTTCGGAAACGTCGTGTCGAAAAGGGTTACGGGGTTCGATCCGGCGTTGCGGACCGGGCCGGAGCATACCAGAAAAACGTCCGGGGTGACCGCCTTCATCGCCTCCGAGCCACCGTCGTGTCGCCATTCCCGAACGGGAATACCGGGAAAAATACGGTCCTGAAAAAAAGTTTGGCTTTGCGGGAAAACCCGAATCCCGGTATGGTCATCCCGCTCCAATCAAATTTTAATCCGACGACGTGAAAGCCCGGCGTCGCGCCCGATTTCTTTGGGTGGTCCAAGTCCGCGGTACGTTCGCGCAGCCCGGTTGTCGGATGTCCATAACGCCCGCAAGGTTCAACCTTCGCATCAGGAGAAAGTAACCCATGCCGAGACGAGTTCTTTCCTTTGCCGCCGCCGCGATGCTGACCGTATCGTTCGCAGCGCCCGCGTTTGCCTTCCACAGCCCGATTCCATCAAACCGGACAGCCGTCATTGCGGTTGACGAACCCATCGTCAACGAGGCGGCGGGAGTCCAGTTCAACCTTCCCGCCGGCTGGCATGCCGAGCCGGACGGCGAAGTCGTGACCGTTTCCAACGGCGACAATTCCTTCCACGCGATTTTCGCGGCCGTGCCGCCGGAAGCGCTCGAACACGTCGGGGAAGTCATCGGCCAGCAGACGGACCGTTTCCTTGATGACATCCACGTCGTGGACGCGGCCCACAAGGTCACTTTCAACGGACTTCAGGCCGTCCAGGCCCGGGGAAGCGCAACCGTCAAGGGCACCGAAGGGGAAGTGTTCTGGACGGTCAACGTCATCCTGTCGAAGCAGCCGGTGTTCTTCCTGACCTACGCCGTGCGCGGAGCCGCCGAAAATGACGTGGAAGCCGTCGGCCACTTCGTCACCAGTATCCGTCCGCTGCACTGAACCGATTTTTTTCTGTCGCACCTTTCGCCGCCGCCGACTTCGCCCGCCTTGGGCCGGTCGCGGCGGCGAGGTCCTTTTTGAACGATGAGGAAAGTCTGGAGTCTGGACTGAAAAGTCTGGAGTCTGGAGTCGTGAGTCTGGAGTCAGGAAAACGATGAATGATGAAATGAAGAAAAATCTGATTCGGACGTGAAAAAATGCTTGACGGAAAAAGGCTTGGACCAGACGTTCCTTCATCCTTCATCCTTCATCCTTCATCCTTCATCCTTCATCCTTCATCCTTCATCCTTTTCTTGACTCCAGACTCTCGACTCCAGACTCCAGACTTTCCCCCTCGGATGGATTTCCCATGCCCCTTTCCATTTTGCGCGTCATCGCGGTCGGTTGTGCCCTGATCTCCCTCGGTTTTCTGGCGTCGGCGCAGGAACGAACCCTCGGCAACGTCGGCGGGTTCACCCGGATTGCCAACGGCGTTTCCGTCGCGCTCGCGTCGCGGGCCGTCGCCGAAATCACCTTTTTCAATCGTGACACTGTGCGCGTACGGGTCGCGCCCTCCGGAAAATTCGAACCGGACCAGTCCTACGCCGTGGTCGGGTCGCCCGATCCGTCGCTCAAGGTCGAAATCAAATCCGATCAGAAGTTTTCGACGCTTTCCGTGCCCGGCGGCGCGCGCGTCATGTTCAGCCACGAACCGTTCCGGCTGGTGGTCTTCGACGCGGCGGGGCGGGTCGTTTTGGAAGAAGACGGCACGCGGCTGTCGCGGTTTTCGCCCGAAACCGGTGAAATCGCGGCGTCCTTCCGGCGCGATCCGACCGAGGTCTATTTCGGACTCGGCGAAAAGGCGCTGCCGCTCTCGCGCCACAACCACGTCGTGACGATGTGGAACACCGATGTCTATCGCTACAAGGTCGGACAGGACCCGCTCTACCAGGCGATTCCGTTCTTTATCGGTTTGAAGGACGGCCGGGCGTTCGGGGTGTTCTTCGACAACACCTGGCGGACGTTCTTCGATCTTGGAAAAACCTTTGAAAAGCGGTTCACCTTCGGCGCGCCGGGCGGAGAATTGAACTACTACGTTTTTACCGGAGGCGAGGACCGGTCGCCCGCGAACATCCTGCGCGACTACTCGATGCTCACCGGGCGCGCGCCGATGCCGCCCGTCTGGGCGCTCGGATTTCACCAGTCACGGTTTTCCTACACGCCCGACACAAAAGTTCTCGAAGTCGCAGAGCAGTTCCGGAAAAACCGCATACCGCTCGACGTGATCCACCTCGACATCGACTACATGGACGGCTTCCGGGTTTTCACCTGGGATAAAAAGACCTTCCCCGAACCGGCGAAACTCATTTCCAGATTGAAGACGCAGGGAATCAGAACCGTCGTCATCGTGGACCCGGCGGTCAAGGTGGACGACAACTATCCGCTGTACCGGGAAGGCGTCAGCGGGGGTCATTTTCTCGAACCGCGCGGTACGGTCTGGCCGGGCGAGGCGGCATTCCCCGATTTCACCAATCCGAAAACGCGCGCGTGGTTCGGGGCGCAGTACAAGGGGTTTCTCAACGACGGCGTGGCCGGATTCTGGAACGACATGAACGAGCCGTCGTCGTTCATCCCGGACGCCACGCTGAAAAAAGAACCCGCCACCGTTGACCATCCCGAACGGACGCTTCCGCTTTCGACGAAGCATGTCGGCGACGGCATCGCGGGCGATCACGCGCGCTACCACAACGTGTACGGCATGCAGATGGCGCGGGCGTCGCGCGAGGGGCTGCTCGCGCTCAACCCGAGCGAACGGCCGTTCGTGCTGACCCGCGCGGGCTATGCGGGAATCCAGCGCTACGCCGCTGTCTGGTCGGGCGACAACACCGCCTCGTGGGATCACCTGCGGCTGACGATTCCGCTTTTAACCAATTTGAGCGTTTCCGGCGTGCCGTTCATCGGCGCGGATGTGGGCGGGTTTACCGGGAGTCCATCCGCCGAGCTTTTTGCGCGTTGGCTTCAGGCGGGAAGTCTGACGCCGTTTTTCCGGGCGCACTCCGACAAGGGCTTTGGGCCGCACGAGCCGTACGGTTTCGGCGACAAATTCACCGAAATCAACCGCGCGACCATCGAATTCCGCTACCGGCTGTTGCCCTATCTCATCGCCTGCTTTGAAGAACATCAAAACACCGGCGCGCCGGTGATGCGCCCCCTGTGGTACGCCTACCCGACCGACCCGCAGGCCATTTTGAACGACACGCAATTTCTGCTTGGCCGCGATCTGCTCGTCGCCCCGGTGATGGAGGAAGGCGCGACGAAGGTCGGGGTCTATTTCCCGAAGGGCGACACCTGGATCGACTGGCACACCAAGGCCGTTTATGAAGGCGGGACTTCCGCGCAGGTTGACGCGCCGCTCGAACGCCTGCCGGTGTTCGTCCGGCTGGGCGCGACCATCCCGACGCTTTCCCCGATTCAAAGCACCGACGACATCCCGACCGCCAAAAAAGGCTCGGTCAAGGCGGTCATGAGGGAGGGGAAGGCGGCGTTGGTGGTGGAATAGGTGTCGGGTATCGGGTGTCGGGTTTCAGGTTCAAACCAGTTTTGAGTTTTGAGCGCCTTTCAAATGGGTGCAGCCCAAGAAAATGGCCCATACCCGGACCGAATGGAGGGTATGGGAAAAAATGTGTTTCCACGCACCATCGTTTTCCCACAGCCTCCCTTCGGTCCGGCTGTGGGCTACATTCTTCATTGGTCGCTCGTGACTGAAAACGGCTCCAAGTTTTGAGTTCAAAGGCACTGTTTCATTTGAAACTCAAAACTGGTTTGAACCTGAAACCCGACACCCGAAACCTGACACCTATTTCTTCCGCCACTGCTTCCACACGCCGAACAGACTGATCAGCGCCCAGAAGGCTTCGACGATGAAGGCCGAGAGGTTGAAGTGGAACAGCAGGGAAATCATCACGCAGGTTGCGCCGAGGGCGTTGAGGGCGGAAAACTTCACGCCGAGGCCGTCAATCTTGCCGAGTTGAAGGCCGATGTAGGTGATGAGGATGATGGCGACGCCGATATTGCCGATGAAGTCGGGCAGGGTGTAGGTCATTGGTCGAAATTCGTTAAAACCCGTTCAAGTTCTTCCATCGTGGTGGCGGGAAGCGGGCCGTGGCGCATCGCGCCGAGGTGTTCGGCGACGTGGTCGGCGGTTTTGAATCCGGGAATCGGCAGGATGAAGGACCGTTTCGCGAGAATGTACCCCAGCGCGCCCTGCGCGACCGTCCGCCCGCCGACGGTGAGCAGTTCGCGGACCGCGTCGAGTTTCTTCAACTGCGCCGCCTGTTTCCCGACCTGAAAATCCCATTTGAACCGCCGCCGCATGTCGTTTTCGGCAATCGTCGAGTCGGATGTAAACTTTCCCGTCAAAAGTCCCATCCCGAGCGGACGCCGGGCAATCGCGACCAGTCCGTTGGCTTCGCAAAAGTCGAGCAGCGGCTCGTTTGCCTCGAAAACGTTCACGATCTGGGGCGCGGCGGCGCAGTGTTTCCCCTCGGCGAACGCGCCCACGCGGGCGAGGTCTTCCGAACACCACGCGTACCAGCGGATTTTGCCCTCTGTGACCAGTTTTTCGAGTTCCTCGCGAATGTCGATGGCCGCCGGAATGTCGAAATCGTGCAGGTGAAACTGGTAGAGGTCGATGTAGTCCCGGTTGAGCCGTTTCAGGCTCGCCTCGCAGGCCGGGCGGACCTCGGCGGCGGTGCCGATGCGTCCCGTGACCGTCCGCGCGGTTTCATCGAACCGATAGCCGAACTTCGCGCCGATGACGGCTTCATTCGTCCGCTTGCCGAGCGCTTTCGCCAGAATCCGTTCGGCGTGACCGCAGCCGTACACATCCGACGTATCGAAAAACGTGATTCCGCCGTCCAGCGCGGTTTGAATTGCCCGGATGGATTCCGCGTCGTCCACCTCGCCGTAGCCCATCCACCCGCCCGCGTCCCAGAACGGCCCGCCGACCGCCCAGCAGCCGAGGCCGACCGACGCGACGTGGAGGTCGCTGCGACCGATTCGGAAACTTTGGGTGGAGGAAGACATAGAAAAAAGTCTGGAGTCTGGAGTCGTGAGTCTGGAGTCAAAACCAAAAGACAAGACAGGAAGGTAAGAGAAACTTGACTGAATGGCGGGCCGCCGGAATCTTTCTTGTCTCCTTGTCTTTCAGTCTGAAAGTCCGGTTTTGACTCCAGACTCTCGACTCCAGACTCCAGACTACTCCCCCGTGTTGTTCGTCCGCTCGATCGTGCCGGTGGGGTCGTTGGCGTAGGCCCCCTTGGCGTTGTTTTTGAACGTCGTTTCGGTGACTTTGGCTCGTCCGCCTTCGTAAGCCCGGATGCCCCAGAGGCCGTTGTCGCTGACGGTGCATTTGGTTAGCACGACCGTGGCGTTGTTGTTGACCACGACGCCCGCGCTCCGGTTGCCGGTGACGCGGCATTCGGTCGCCTCGACGCGCGCTCCGGCCCATGCACCAATGCCGCTGGCTTTTCCGTCCCGGATGGAACAGTTGCGGGCGGTGAGCGTGGTGGCCGCGCCCGCGACCGCGATGGACGCCAGCGTGTCGGACTGGACCGAACAGGCGTCGAGCAGCAAGGAGCCACCCTCAACGCTGATGGCGAAAAACGATCCGCCCGAGGCCGCGCCCTTGCCGACCAGGGTCAGTCCCTGAACCACGGATTTTCCCGATTTCACAAGAATGCAGGGGCCTTTGGAGCATTCGAGGACGATGGTCCCTTCCGTGCCGAATCCGATGATTTCGAGATCCTTGTCGATGGTGAACCCGGTTTTGTAGGTCCCCGGCTTGACCACGATCCGCGAACCGTTTTCGGCTTTTTCTACCGCCTGGGCGATTTCGGTGAAATCGGCGTCGGTGGGCGCGACGGTGAGCGTTTTGGCGAGCGTCTTCGGCGGATAACCCGCCGGAGAGGGCGTCGTGGTGGCGGTTGAAGTCGGAGCCGGTGGCGCGGTGTTTTGCCCCGTCTTCGGCTGCATGTTCCAACTGGCTTTTTTCTCGAAATACCGGATGGTGAAAATCGTCGCCACGAGGGTCGCAAGGCAGAACAGCCCGACCCCGATGACGATCAGCCGCCCGTTGCCGCGCGCGGGACCGGATTCAGCCCGCCCGTAGTTTCCGAATGATGGCGCGGACAGATTTCCGGTCGGCGCGGCGGGTTTGGCCGGCGGGGGGACACTGGTTTCCACGGCCGCGTCGGAATTGCGGCGAGCGAGGAAATAGTTCAGGTCGCCCCGGACTTCCTCACCGTTTCGGTAGCCCCGGCTCGGATTGCGTTCCATCAGCCGCAGGATGATCGCCCTCATTTCGGACGGGACGGTCGGCGGAAGCGGATCGGGAAAGAGTGTCCGGATGGCGGAGGTCAGGTCCCGGCGGTTTTGTTGGGGAAAGGGGAGGTAACCGGAAATGAGTTCATAGAGGATGACGCCGAGCGACCAGAAATCCGACTGCCGGGTGTATTGCCCTTCGAGCGCGGACGGGGCGCGATAGGGCAAGAACTCGAAGACGTTCGGGTCGTTGAGGTTCGGCGTGAGCCATTCGGCGATGCCGTAATTCGCGAGTTTCGGACTCCCTTTGTGAAGCCGGACCGAGGCGGGCGCGAGCAACCCATGAACGATGCCGTGATCGTGCAGGAAAATCAGTCCGTTCAGGATGCCCAGCGCGAACTGGGCCGCGGCCGAGGGAGAAACCGGCTTCGGCAGCGCCCGCAGATTTTCGGCCAGCCACGGCGACACGGAAATCAGGCGTTCCTGCTCGATGAGAACGTCGAGCGTCGGAACGACGTTCTCGTGCCGATCGAGTTTGGCCTGGTTGAACAGGGCGCGGGCCAGTGGGGAATTGTGCTTCGCCTCGGCCGCGAAGGCCTGGACGATGACCGGAAGATCGTCGTGGTCGCTTTCCGCCAGCCACGTTTCATCGGCCAGTCCGCCGCTGCGGCGTTCGTTCAGGCGATAACCGCCAATGGAATCTCCTGCGTTGAACATTTTCCTCGGTTCGGGACCCGTCGCCGTGCGAGGTTTCAGCGTGGCGGCGCGTCTCCGGATTCAATGTGGGGCAGTGCGGCGTAGGCTTCGGGTGTGTCCACGTCGAACGTTCCTTCCGGAAAGTCGAGGCAGACCGTGGTTTCCGAAAGCGGCCTGAGCAGTTTGCGCGCACCCTGGTCCCCGTCGAGCGCCAGCAGGTCCGCAAACCGTGCGCGTTTGAACAGGGCGGGAACGCCGATGATGTCGTCGTACCGACAGCCGAGCGCCGTCGCGCTCCCGATGGTGTCGGCCATCCGGACAAGCAGGTTCGCCGAAACGAACGGTTGATCCCCGGTTAAAAGAAAAGCGCCCCGGCAGAATTCAATCCCGGAGAGATATGTCACGCCGAGTCGAATCGAGGAGGCCATTCCGGTCGCCCAGTCGTTGTTTTCAAGAAAAACAACGGGCAGATCGGAAAGACATTGCCGGTATTCCTCAGTGTACGCGCCAAGCACGACCGCGACCGGATGGCATCCGGCATCGTGCGCGACCCGTGCAATACGTCGTATCAGACTTTCCCCTTGGAACGGAAGACTCAATTTCGGCCTTCCCATGCGGCTGGACGCACCGGCGGCGAGAAGGATCGCCCCATAATTCAGGGGTGCGTCTTGTTTTTCCATCTCGGCGTCAGTGAATCGAACCCGGACGGTCCCGGAGTCGGCCGCCCTGTCGATTTCCGATGACGGATTGAATTTCGGCAACGATGGAAAGTGCGACTTCAGCCGGGGTTTCGCCGCCGAGGTCGAGGCCCACCGGATAGTGCCAGCTCGACAGAATTTCCGCCGACGGACGGACGCCTTCATCGGCGAGGTCGGCGAGCATGCGTTCCGTACGCCGACGCGGACCGAGAATGCCGACGTAGCGCGTGGAAAGTGTCGCGAGACGTCGCAGCACCGCCTTGTCGGTTTCGTAGTTGTGATTCATGACCAGAATGAAGTCGCTCGACTTGAGTGGTACATCACCCGCGACGGCTTCAAACAGGGTTGCGCCGGGAAAACGGTCCCGAGTAATCCACGCCGGCCGATGGTCGGCGACCGTGACCCGCCAGCCGAGCGTGTCGGCCAGTCCGGCGATGGGCTGGGTGTCATCGCCCGCGCCGAAAATGGTCAGCTCGACCGGCTGGGGGATGAAGTCGATGAAGATTTCGGCGTTTCCATCGGGCAGGGAAACCGAATGAGCGCCGGAGCGGCGTTCCCGGAGGGCCTTCTGCATCGCTGCGTAAAGATTGCCCGCCCAGTGGTCGGACGGTTCGGCTTCGGAAAAGGAAGCATCGGGACCGCAGACCAGATAGCTCCACTGCTGGTGGGCGAGCGAACCCTCCGTCCGGTGAATGACGGCGATGGCCGCGTCGTTGCCGCTGTCGCGGGCCATCCGGAGAAGATTCAGGGGATTCATCGGCCCGGCGGTCAGCAGGGGTTCGATGAGAATGGAGATTTCTCCATTACAACCCATTCCGATGCCCCACGCCGCGTCGTCCCGCGTGTCGTAGACCACCCGCGCGGGTTTCCCGGTTGCGAGAACCCCGGCGGCGCGCTCGGCCACGTCGCGTTCGAGACATCCGCCGCTGATGGTCCCGAAGGTTTCTCCCGCATCGGTCACGAGCATCCGCGCACCCGGACGGCGATAGGCCGACCCGGTGACGCTCACCACGGTCGCCAGCACCACGCGCTTGCCGGTCGCGACGCAGTCATCGTAAGCGCCCAGAAGGCGGGCGAGTTCGTTCATCTCGTGCTCGCTGGATGAAGTCTTTTGAAATCAGGGGATGGGTGGTCGGTTCGCCACCCATTCTCATCGTTTTTCCAGTCGGGAAGCAACCCCCATTTCATATTTTTCTGGGTTAAATGGAGGTTGCTTTCAGTTTCGGTCACTCGTCGAGCCGGATGGGAAGCCGACGAATGCGCTTTCCGGTGGCCGCGAAGATGGCGTTGCAGACCGCCGGGGCCGCCGGGGGGAGGCCGGGTTCGCCCGCGCCCGAGACCGCTTCCTCGCTTTTCACGATATGAACTTCCACTTTCGGCATGTCCTTGATCCGCATCACCGGGTAGTTGTGGAAATTCGTCTGGACCGCCTTGCCGCCGTCGATGGTGATTTCGCCGAACAGCGCCGCCGACAGCCCGTAAACCACGCAGCCCTCCATCTGGGCTTCGACCATGTTCGGATTGATGACGGTTCCGACGTCCACCGCGCAGACGATCCGGTGAACTTTCACCTCGCCGTCCGTAACGGAAACTTCCGCCACCTGCGCGCAGTAGGCTCCGAAGGCGAAATGGCTCGCGATGCCCCGGAACACGCCTTTCGGCAGCGCCTTGCCCCAGCCCGCCTTTTCGGCGGCGAGTTCAAGGACGCCCTTCAATCGGGGCGACCCGGCAAGCAGGCCACGACGGAATTCGAACGGGTCCTTGCCCGCCGCGTGGGCGAGTTCGTCCATGAAACTTTCCTGGACGAAGCCGTTCTGCGAGTCGTAGACCGCGCGCCAGTAGCCGAGCGGGACGCCGGTGTTGGCCCGGACGTACTCGGCGAGGAAATTGGGGAAACCGTACTGCGTGTTGGCGATGCCAGCCATGCCGTCAATGCCTTTGCCGCCGTCCGGCTGCCGCTGGCCCCCGATGGACGGGGCGACCAGCCGGTGCATCATCCCGAGGCACGCGCCGTCGGCTCCGATGGCTCCCTTGAGAACGTGATAACTCGCCGGGCGATACCAGCCGTGCTGCATGTCTTCTTCGCGCGACCAAGTCACCTGAACGGGGCCGGTCACCTGTTTCGCGACTTCGATGGCGTCCGCCGCGTAGTCGGATTCGATGCGGCGACCGAAACCGCCGCCGAGCAGGGTGATGTTGACCTTGATTTTCGACGGGTCGAGGCCGGTAATCCGCTTCGCCTGATCGACGACGAAGTTGGGAAACTGCGTCGGGGCCCAGATTTCGCAACTGTCGGCGGTGACGTGCGCGGTGCAGTTCTGCGGCTCCATCGTGGCGTGGTTGAGGAACGGAACTTCATAGATTACCTCCACCTTTTTCGCCGCCCCTTCGAACGCCTGGGGGAAATTGCCGGTTTTCTTGGCTTCGAGACCGGGGGTTTTCCCCTTTTCCTCGAACATTTTGCGGATGCCCTCGCTGGAAAGCCCGGCGTGCGGGCCGTCGTCCCACTTGACGGTCAGCGCCTTCGCTCCCTGCATCGCGGCCCAGGTGTTGTCGGCCACGACGGCGACGCCGGTTTCCGTCTGAACCACCTTCCGGACCCCCTTCACGGCCTTTGCTTTCGAATCGTCGAAGCTCACCGGCTTTCCACCGAAGGTCGGACAATGAACGATGGTGGCGAAGTTCATTCCCGGCACGCGCATGTCCATCCCGTAGACGGCCGAACCGTCCACGATGGCCGGATTGTCGATGCGTTTGACGCGCGTTCCGATGACCTTGAAATCCTTCGGGTTTTTCAGAGGCAGCGTTTTCGCATCCGGTACGGGCAGCGCGGCGGCGGCCTCGACCAGCTTCCCGTAACTCAGCTTTTTGCCCGAGGAATGAACGATGAAACCGTTTTCGGCCTTGCATTCGCTTTCCGGCACGCTCCAGGTTTTCGCCGCCGCCTGCGTGAGCATGACGCGCGCGCTGGCTCCCGCGCGGCGGAAGGGTTCCCAGGCGCTGCGCGAACTGCCGCTGCCGCCGGTGCCCTGGAAGCCGTACTTTGCCTGATTCGCCGTTGCGTTGACGACTTTCACCTTTGTCCAGTCGGCTTCGAGTTCCTCGGCGACGAGCATGGCGAAACCGGTCCGGATGCCCTGGCCCATTTCGGTTTTATTGACCGTGACGGTGATGGTGTCGTCCGCGCCGATGCTGAGAAAGGCATTCGGAGAAAATTCCGGACCGGTTGCCGAAGTGGCCTCGACGGCGGGTGGCTGCTTGAAGCCGAGCGAGCAGCCGAGCACCAGCGCCGTGCCCGTCACCGCGCCGGCGGTTACAAATTCGCGACGGCTGAGATTTTGAATCGGATTCATTCTTCCCGACCTCCCTTCGCCGACTTGGCTTTGGGTGTGCCGGCAGCCCGGCGGACAGCGGTACGAATCCGCTGGTAGGTCCCGCAGCGACAGATATTTCCGCTCATGGCGTCGTCGATTTCGGCGTCCGTGGGGTTCGGTTTTTTGGCGAGCAGCGCGCAGGCCGTCATGATCTGGCCGGGCTGGCAGTAGCCGCACTGGGCGACGTCTTCCTCCATCCACGCCTGCTGGACCGGGTGCGACCGGTTGGCGGAGATTCCTTCGATGGTCGTTATCTTCTTTCCCGCCGCCGCCTGAGCGGTGGTGAGGCAGGCCCGGACGGCCTCGCCGTTGAGATGAATGGTGCAGGTGCCGCAGACACCCATGCCGCAGCCGTACTTGGTGCCGGTCAGTCCGATCACGTCGCGTAAAACCCAGAGCAGCGGCATATCCGGCGGGACGTCGCAGGTATGCTGTTTGCCGTTCACGGTGAAGGTGAAAGCCATCGCGAGACTCCTTGGAAATTTCTGAAGTGGGGACAAACCTTACTTCATCCGCCCACGGTCTGAAAACGCAAACCGACCCTGCGGGCGGGTTGCCGGGGTTTCTCCCTCTTCCGAAATCCGAAACCGATTCCCCGACGCGGACGTTTGGTCGGGAGAAGTGAAAGGATTTTGGATTGAAGATTGAAGATTTCAGATTTTCGAATGGAGATTGAAGATTTTCGATTGGGAAATTTCCGATCAAGACGGAGACCGGCGAACAAGAACTACTTTTTGATGCCCTTCAATCTTCAATCGAAAATCTTCAATCTTCAATCCAAACGGAATACGAATTTGCGAGGGCTTTTCCCGCAGTCTTGGCGCGGATTCGTGCGAAGTGGTACAAACCGCTGAATATACGGATGTTTTTATCCACGCGACGAGGTGACTGGCAGATGAGCTATCCGAATGACCCGAATCAACCGCCATCGGGGCAACCGAACAGCCAGCAGTATGAAGGCCCTGGCGGCGTCGGGCGCGTCAATTATGCGCCGCAGAACCAGTTTGGACAGGGCGGCAATTTCGGCGCGCCGAAGCCGTGGTGGCAGAAGATTTCGCGACGCGGCTGGATTATAGGCGGGACCGTGGTCGGTCTCGGCGCAATCGGAGCCTGTACGACGGGACTTGTCCTGCTTGTGAAGGACGACCCGGAAGTGGACAAGGATTCACTCGAACTTCAAAAGGCTCACGGCTGGAACGTCGGTTCGGAAACCCGTCAACTTCCGACCACCAACCAGCAGACGATGGACTCGCTGAAGACGGAAAACTGGAAGAAATACCTCGACCAGAACACGATGCTGGCCGCCTTCCAGCCGAAGTCCTCGGCCTGGATGCCCTACTTCGTGCCGACGCTGATTCAATCGCTGCAATACGACACGCTCCGCACCCAGCTCAAGCCGATTTTCAGCGCCGACATGGACGAAGCTTACCTGCGCGGCCAGGCCATCGCGCGCGACCTCCTTTCAAATGCCGAAAATCCTTCCGAAACCGCCATTGTGGTGGACCTCGCCGGACGTGATTCGGTCGCCTTCGGCGCGGGACTCTCCGAGCAGTGCCGGCTGGTGACGACCTTCGACAACTACCCGCATCCGCTCGGCGTGACCCCGTCGCACGAGGCGCTCGAAGCGATGCTCTACTACGCGGGGGAAATCGAGGCCAATCAGGCCAAGCTCCCGGACAAGGCTCCGGCGGTGTTCCTCCTCGATTCGAGCCGGCTCAACGAGTACAAGGACGCCGACAACCAGTTCGACAACCGCTATCTGGCGAAGATTCCGCCGGCCCAGAAGTTCATCGAGGCGGGCGTCAAAAACGTCATCTATGTGATTCCGGACCGGACGCGGAAGGAAGAACTCGACGACATCAACGAGGATTTCGTCGAATACAAGAGCAAGGGCCTCAACGTCGCCATGCTGCCCGCGGCCGATTTCCAGCCCGACAACACCCAGACGGCGACGACCGGCACGACGACCACGACGACGCGGCATTACTACTACGGGGGCAGCCCGTTGGGTCACGTCTGGTTCTTCTACCACTATCCCTATTACCGCCCGACGCCGGTGTTCATCAGCCGGACGCCCGCCTACCGGACCTACAATCCCTCGACCTCGACGTTCCGGCCGCCGACCTACACGCCCGCCTCGCGCCCGACCATGTTCGCGGGCACGCGGACCGGCGGCGCGAGCGGCGTCGGCCGCAGTCGTCCGAGCGGATTCGGACGCAGTACGGTGCGGATGAACTCCAGCGGGCGCGTCACCGGCACGCGCGCGGGACGTTCCGGGTCGTTCGGCCGCAGCAGCGGATTTTTCGGCGGGTAAATCGGTCAATGGACAATTGATAGTGGACAATTGACAATGAAAATCCGGGTTCACTGTCAATTGTCCACTGTCAATTGTCCATTTCTTCAGAGGTTTCAATGTCGCGACGGTCGTGGTTTTCCAAAATCTTCACGAATTCGGACCCGGTGTATTTCATCGGTATCCAGTTGATTATCAAGGCATTCGGGGAAGACACCCTGCGGCGGCGGCTTGCCACCGTCATCGCCGATCCGGACGGCCAGATGCAGGACGTGGAATCCAAGCGGCGCTACATCAAGCGCATCGTGGCGCTTTTACTTGAGCAGGATCCCTACTGGACGCAGGCGTTCTGGGATTACAAGACCGACCCCGGCGAGAGTGAGGAAGAGTTCAACTCGTGGGCGACCGAACTCGCCGCTTCGACCGCGACCGTCGAGGAGGAAATGGGGGACGACGTGGACGGCATGCGTCGGCTCTCGATGCGGAAGGACTACGTTGCGGCCACGATCATCATGAATCTGAGTGTCCCGTTCCAGCCCGCCGAGGCCGTCCCGGACGACGTGATCGCTTTCCGCAAGGAAACGCTCCGCAACCTCGTGAACGGCCTGATGTACATCGACCCGGAAACCATTCTCGCCGACGGCATCTTCGTCGTTCCGGGCAATTCCGAGGACGGTCTTTCGGAAGAAGACCTGCTCGCGGGCGGCTGGGAATACCTGCGAATTTTGACGTAAGAATGGACAATGGACAGTGGACAATTGACAGTGAAAATCTGGAAATCATTGTCAATTGTCCACCGTCCATTGTTCATTCCCCAAAATCAGGGGCAACCCGACCCCGACCGACGGTCTCTATCCCCCTATGAAGACAACCGCCTCAATCGTTTCGGTCCTTCTCGCCACCGGACTGCTCGCGAACGTTTTCGCTCAGGATGGCGGGCGATCCCGCGTGGTGCCGCCTCCAACCGGACAAGGCTCGGGCGTCCAGCAGGATGGCGACGTGGTCACCATTCTCGCGGATTCCAAGGGCGTCATTTTCAGTGTGGTTGACGAACAGAACCGCATCGTCAGCAATCTGAAGGCGTCGGACGTCGAAATTCTCGACGGCGGAGCGCGCCAGGAAATCGACATCTTCCGCACCAGCAACGACTTGCCGATGATGCTGGCCGTCCTCATCGACACCAGCGCGAGTCAGGAATCGCTGCTGCCCGCCGAAAAACGGGCGGTGGACGTTTTTCTCGATTCGTCCTTCCGGACCGGCAAGGACTTCGGCGCGGTACTGACCTTTCAGGGCGAAACCACCCTCGTCAACGGACTGACCACCAACCTGCGCCAGTTGAAATCGGCGCTGGGCCGCATCGAGCGCGAGCAGCAGTTCCGTGATGAGTCGAACGCCACGCCGCAACTCGGCACGGCGCTTTACGACGCGGTCGAAATCACGGCGAAAGAGGTGCTGGACGGCAAGACCGCCCGGCGCGTGACGACCGTCCGCGACCCGTCCGCGCCGGAAAACTCCCGCCGGGCGATCCGCCGCGCGCTCTGCATCCTGACCGACGGCAAGGACACCGCCAGCCAGCGCAATCTTTCCCAAATCATCGCCCGCGCCCAGCGGCTCGGGATCGTCATCTATGCGCTCGGGATGGGCGACCGCTTCCGCTACGGCGACGTGGACAAGGAAGGTCTCGAAAAACTCTGCGCGAGCAGTGGCGGAAAAGCCTTTTTCCCGACCAGCGAACTCGATCTGGAACGCAGTTTCAAACAGATCGTGGACGATTTGAGCGGCCAGTACATCGCGGTGTACCGCCCGACCGGCGGCGCGGCGCAGTCCGACGGTCGTCGGGTCATCAAGATCAGACCGAAAAATCCCCGTCTCCGCGTGTTTCACCAGACGGAATACGAACCGGAACAGTAAGACAAATTTTGATTTTCGATTGAAGATTGAAGATTTTTGATTTCAGGGCATTCGAAGTGGTTCTTGTCGGGCATGTCCGATCTCACCCGGAAGCACTCGAATCGAAAATCTTCAATCGAAAGCAGTAAACCAATTTTAGATTTTCGATTGAAGATTTCTGAATTCAGGGCATTCGAAGTGGTTCTTGTCGGGCATGGCCGACCTCATCCGGAAGCCCTCAAATCGAAAATCTTCAATCTTCAATCGAAAATTCCGAGGTTTCGAATGACGCGAATTCTTGCCCTTCTGATGCTGACGACGCTCGCCACGGCGGCGGGTTTTGCCCAGGCCAAGCCGGCGCAGGTGCCGCAAAGCGACGTGACGTTCCAGACCGTGTCGATGCGTTATCCGTTCGACAAGGTCATCAAGGTTCCGCTCGTCGGGACCCAGCGTTTCGCGTCCAACATCAACGGTGAAGCCTCGGTCGAGCGGCGCAGCAGCGTCACGCTTCTGTCGGTGAAGATTAACCGCCTGCCGCGCCCCTCGACAGTCGGGCCGATGGCTTCGACCTACGTCATCTGGGCGATTACGCCGGAGGGCATCGCGGACAACCTCGGAGAATTCCGGAAACGCCCGAGCGACACGCTGGACGGCTGGTTCGGGTCGGAAATCCGGACCTCCACGCGCCACCGGAATTTCAGCCTCATCGTGACCGCCGAGCCGCACTACCTCGTAGCGTCGCCGTCGCGGCTGGTGGTCGTGGTCAACAAGGAAGTGCTTGAACCGCGCGTCGTCGTGACCGACAACACCATCAGTTTCAACGGCGACGCCGACGTCGAAAACAAGATCGTCAGCCCCGATCCGCCATCGGCCAAGGACCCGAACTACCCGGTTGAACTGGTTGAAGCGCGCCGCGCCATCGACATCGCGCGGTACTACGACGCCGACACCTACGCGCCGAAGCTGGTGGCCGACGCCTCGGCCGCCTTCGATCAGGCGGAGACGTCCTACAAGGCCGACAAGCGCGACGAAGCCGCCGAAACCGCCGATACGGCCATCCGGCTGGCCGAACGCGCCCGCCGGATTTCCGCCGGACGCAAGGCCGCCGAGCGCGATCGCCAGCGGGTTGCCGCCAAGG
This sequence comes from Blastocatellia bacterium NZW_1522, assembly GCA_039793685.1. GTDB lineage: Bacteria > Acidobacteriota > Blastocatellia > Chloracidobacteriales > Chloracidobacteriaceae > JAAFHI01. Next base: position 59,282 of record JBDRAL010000012.1, on the reverse strand, counting down.
ATGACGTCATTTCCGAGCTTGAAACCCGCAACAGCCAGATTCCGGTACTTCAGACCCAGCTTGATCGCGAACGCGCCCTCCGCCGCGAGGCCGAGGCCGAGAACGCGCGGGGCCGCGACGATTACAACCGGATTCTGGCCGAAAAGTCGAAAATCGAAACCAACAACGACACGCTGCTGGCCGAAAACAAGCGTCTCCGGGCCGACATCGAGAGTCTTCAGGCCAAGGCGAAGGAAACCGAACTGCGGGTCGTCCGCGACCAGTTGGCGCGGGAGTTCGAGGACGCCCGGTTCGAGCCGCGTGGTTCGGTGTTGGTGATGCCGGATTCCTACTTCATTCCGGCGACGGGCAATCAGCCCGCGTCGTTGACGGCGGCGGCGATTACCAAACTCGACCGGCTGGTTGAATTTCTCAGGCTGTCGAACACCACCCTGCGCGTCGAAGCCTACACCGACAACGGCGGAACGGAGCAGTCCCGGGCGGATTTCTGTCGCGAACGCGGCCAGCTCATTCTGAGCTACCTGACGAGTCGGGGCATTCCGGTCGAACGGGTTCAGGCATTTTCGATGGGCAACGCCAACCCGCGCCAGCCGAACACAACCGCCAAAGGCCGCACCGCCAACCGCCGCGTCGAACTCATCCTCCCGCCCGACGGCCAGACCGCGGCGGGCAGTGGGCAGTAGCCGGGAGACAGCGGTTAGCAGGTAGTAGTTAGCAGTTAGCCCGGTTTTCAATTGCCAGCGACCATCAATCTCTTCTGGACGATGCTCTGACGGAATCTAGCCCAGGTCCGGAGCGCTTTGGCGTGAACGTGGGAAACCAATTGGATTCAATGGTTTCCGTCGAACATGTAACCCACAGCCTCCCTTCGGTCCGGCTGTGGGCTACGTTCCTTGTTGGTCGCAAGCAACCGAAAACTGCTCTAGCCCGGTTTTCAAATGGGTTCGACCCAAGAAAATAGCCCATACCCGGACCGAAGGGAGGGTATGGGAGAAAAATGTGTTTCCACACATCATCGTTTTTCCACAGCCTCCCCTCGGTCCGGCTGTGGACTACATTCTTCATTGGTCGCTCGCAATCAAAACCGCACTAACTACTAACTACTAACTACTAACTACTAACTACTGTCTTCCGCTCACCGAGAGCCGAACGGGAAACACGATCAGGTCGCGCGGGTCGGGACGGGTTTCGAAGACCGTTTGCGGAAGCGGCTTGTCGCGGGTGAGGCGGCGGTCGAGTGTCCCGCCGAGGCTGCGGGTCCGGTTGCCCGCAGTGGCGGCTTTTTCATCGTCGGTTTCGGGCGTACCGACGCCCGCGCGCCGCTCGAAGCGCGTGACCTCGCCCGCGTCCTGTTCGAGTTCGGCCAGCCAGTCGAGATTCCCGATCAGTCCTTCCCGTTTCAAGTCCCATTCCCTCAACGGTTTGGGAGAAATGATGACGGTCAGGATTTCCCCCGCGTAGTTCGGGTCGTCGGACGACAGCCGGAAATAGGGCAGATCCTCCGTACGGTCGGGGAAATCCACTACCATGCCCGGTTTGATGGAATTATCGACGCCGGGGGCATCCGGGAAGATGAGGTAGGGCGCGCCGAGCGTCCCGTCGCGGCGCAATTCGCTGTCCACGACGTAAAGATACCCCTCGCGCTCGGCTTCAACCGTCAGGCGGATCAGGTCGTTCAAAGCCAGACCGTCGGCAAAGGTCGCTCGCACGGGCGTCCGGGTTTCCCGCTTCCCGTCCGTCCCGCGAACCGAGATTTTCAAACTCGCCGAATCACCGGGTTTCGCGGGGCGTAATTTCCAGAGCGTCACCCCGACCAGTTGCGCGGGGCCGGTCGTCGCGACCATTCCGGGAGGCGGGTTCGGTGTTTTGGCTTTCTGGGGTTTACGGCGGGGCAGGCGTGGTTCCTGGGCCGACAGATCGTACGGTCCCGTCGTCGTTTTCTTGCCGCTTCCCGCCGGACGATATTTTCCGAAATCCGGCGGAATGACCGATCGTGACGGCGGCTGTTGCGCGTGGATGAACCCGACGGCGGCAAGCATCAGGCAGGGAAGCAGAATTCTGGCTCGAACCATCGGGACTGGCCTCCGTGGCATGGTTTGAACAGCTTTGCATTGGCATCTTCGCGGGCGAAATCCTAATCCAGCCCCGAAGCCTTTGAAACAGGGGATTTTTTTCCAGCCCGACTTCGGCAAGTCTTGTTCATTTTCAAAAGAAGGACGACAATTCGCCCATTCCGCTGAAAAAACAGTCCCGAACCCTCGGGAGGGCATATGAAACGCGCCGCGACCGTATTCCTCCTCGTTTTCGCGCTGGCAGTCGGCTCACTGGCTGTCGGGAACGCGCGCATCACCGGCGCGGCGGCGGCCGGACAGGCGCCGGAACAGGATCGGCGGCTCACGCGCGACCCGTCCGCTCCGACTTCCAGCGAAAAACGGACCGCGCTCGTCATCGGCAATAAAAACTACAAGGTCGGCGGTTTGCGAAATCCGATCAACGACGCGAAGGCGATGGCGGCGGCCCTGCGCGATCCGGCGGTCGGTTTCGAGGTTGAGGAAAAATTCGACGCGACGCTGGTTGAAATGAAGCGTGCCATCCGTGATTTCGGGACGAAACTTCGGGCGTCGGGCGGCGTCGGGCTGTTTTACTACGCCGGACACGGCATTCAGGTGAACGGGAGAAATTATCTCGTCCCGTTGGGCGCGGAAGGCGAACTCGAAAAGGAATCCGACGTCGATATTTTCTGCCTCGACGCCGAAACGGTTCTGCGTCAGATGGAAGACGCCGGGGCGGGGGTCAACATCGTCATTCTCGACGCCTGCCGCGACAATCCCTTCGCCCGTTCCTTTCGGCGGAGCGGAAGCGGAGGACTGGCGGAAATGGCTGCGCCGAGCGGGTCATTCATCGCCTACGCCGCCGACCCCGGCAAGACCGCGAGTGACGGCGAGGCCGATAACGGCTTATTCACCAGTGCTTTACTTGAAAAACTGAAAGAACCGGGCCTCCGCATCGAGGACGTGTTCAACCTCGCGGGCGCGGACGTCGAGCGTAAAAGCCAGGGCCGCCAGCAGCCGTGGATTTCGAGCAAACTGCGCGGGGCATTTTATTTTCGCCCGCCGGTGGCCGGTTCGCCCGCGACCGATCCCGAGACCGAGGCGTGGAACGACATTCGGAACAGTTCCCGTCCCGCCGATTTCAAGGCGTTTCTCAAGGAATTCCCGAACGGAAAGTTTGCCGGTACGGCCCGCCTCCGCATCGCCCGGCTTGAAACCGGAGTCGCGCCCGGTCCGGCGGGAATTGAATTTGTGGATATTCCAGCGGGCGAGTTCACGATGGGCGTGGACCACGGACCGTACCAAAAAGACCTTCCCCCGCACCGCGTCGTCATTCCGGAGCCGTTCCGGATTGGGAAATTCGAGGTGACGCAGGCCCAATGGCAAGCCGTGATGGGGAGCAACCCGAGCAAATTCAACAATTGCGCGGATTGCCCGGTCGAGTCGGTGATGTGGGATGAAGTTCAGGAATTTCTCCGGCGGCTGAATCGTCGGGGGGACGGCTTTACCTATGCACTGCCGACCGAGGCTGAATGGGAATATGCCTGCCGGGCCGGAACGACCGGCGACTTCTACGCCGAACCGCTGGAAGACATCGGATGGTTCAAATCAAACGCCGATGAGCGGCCCCACCCGGTCGGAGGGAAAAAACCGAATGCGTGGGGGCTGTACGACATGCACGGCAACGTCTGGGAATTCTGCGCCGAGGCCGTTGGCGAAAGCCCTCCCTTCCCGAATGTTCGCGGGGGCGCCTGGTTTCATGGCCCGGCCACCGGAGCAGCCTGGTTCCCATTGCCGGCCGCGCGAACCGGCCGGGCGGCCTACATCGGCTTTCGAATCACCGCGCGGCCGTCTTCAGCCGCCGGTACGGGCGAGTCCTCGACGAAAGTCCTTTCCGGCATCATCCGAAACCGGACGCCGTTCCGGAACGAAGCGGGTCTCGATTTCGTGCCGATTCCCGCCGGAGAATTCCGGATGGGCGAGGCCGAGGAATACGCCCAATCATTTGAAAAACCGGCGCATCGGGTGGTGATTTCGCGTCCCTTCTGGATCGGCCGGTGCGAGGTCACGCAGGAGGTCTGGGCGGGAATGATGGGGAGCAATCCGAGTGTTCATCGCGATTGCCCGAAATGCCCGGTCGATGGAGTCAGTTGGGAGGACGCCGCCGAGTTCATCCGAAGGTTGAACGCGCGCAACGACGGTTTCGTGTACGGGCTTCCGACCGAGGCCGAATGGGAGTACGCCGCGCGGGCCGGGACGAATGACGGATACCTCGGCGAAGCGCTCGGACCGTTCGCGTGGTACACCGCGACCGAAGCCGAGATTGGCCGGGGAACGACGCATCCGGTGGGCGAAAAGAAGGCGAACCCGTGGGGGTTGCACGATGTCTTCGGCAACGTCTGGGAGTGGTGCGCGGACCGCTTCGACGAGAATTACTACAAAACGGGTCCGGCGACCGATCCGCCGGGGCCGGAAACCGGAACGACACGGGTCCTGCGCGGCGGTTCGTTTCAGTACAACGCGTTCGGATGCCGGGCGGCCATGCGGTTCTGGCTGGAACCAAGCCGTCGCGAGCGCGATGTCGGATTGCGGCTGACGGCGCGTCCGGCCAAACCGTGATTTTTTTCGAAAAGTGGAAGGAAAACGCCATGAAACGGATTCTTCGACCGTCCTTTCGGGGCGTACTGTCGGTTTTTCTCACTGTTTTCTGCGTTCAGTGGTTTTTCCCCGAAAAAACGACCATCGCGGCAAGGCAGGACCGGACCCTGAAACGCGACGCGCCGAAGACCTCCGGCGCTGAACGGCGGGTCGCGTTGGTCATCGGAAACTCGGCCTACGCGCGCAACCCGCTGGCGAACCCGGTCAACGACGCGGCGGCGATGACGAAGGCTCTTTCCGGAGTCGGTTTCGACGTGATTACCCGAACCGACGTCGCCCAGCGGGAGATGAACCGGGCGATTTCGCAATTCGGAGCGAAGCTGTCGGAAGCGGGGAAGGACGCGGTGGGACTGTTGTACTACGCGGGCCACGGCGTTCAGATCGGGGGCGAAAACTACCTGATTCCGATTGACGCTGAAATCGAGCGCGAAGCCGACGTGGCGACCAACGGCGTCAACCTCAACACCGTACTGCGGCAGATGGGCGACGCGGGCAACCGGCTCAACATCGTCATCCTCGACGCCTGCCGCGACAATCCGTTCGTCACGCGAAGCTGGCGGACCCAATCCACCGGACTGGCGGAAATCCGGGCTGCGAGCGGGTCCTTCATCGCCTTCGCCACCGCGCCCGGCTCGGTCGCGAGCGACGGATCGGGGAAGAACGGCCTCTACACCGAGGCGTTGCTCGGCGCGCTGAAACGTCCCGGAATTCCAATTGAATCAACGTTTAAGGAAGTATTGCGGACGGTCCGCGACCGCAGCGGCGGCAAGCAGTTGCCGTGGACTTCGTCGCTGCTCGACGGTGATTTCTACTTCGTGCCGCCGGGGTCAACGGCGACCAATCCACCCGAAAACCCGACGAAACCCGGCGATACCGGCACGAAACCGCCCGTCAGTCCGCCTCCGGTCGTGACGTCCGGCCCGCCGCCCAAAGCCGGGGCGACGATCAAGCTCGGTGTGCCGGGGTTTTCGATGACCTACATTCCGGCGGGGACCTTCAAAATGGGAACCCAGAATGCCTCCGATGAAAGACCGGTTCACGACGTGGAAATCCGGTCGCCCTTCTGGATGGGAACGTACGAGGTCACGCAGGCCCAGTGGGAAAGCGTCATGGGCAACAACCCGAGCCGGAACAAGGGGTGCGCCGATTGCGGATCACGCCCGGTCGAGTTTGTCAGTTGGGACGACTGCCAGCTTTTTCTCCGCCGCCTCAACGAACGCAAGGACGGCTACCGTTACGACCTTCCGACCGAGGCGGAATGGGAATACGCGGCCCGGGCTGGAGTGACCAAAAACCTCGTTTCCCTTACCCCTGGATTTCTCGAACCGTTTGCCTGGCATCAGGACAACGCCGGCGGCGCGGCGCATCCGGTCGGGTTGAAATCCCCCAACACCTTTGGTTTGTATGACATGCACGGAAACGTCGCCGAATGGTGCCGGGACTGGTATCACGACGACTACACCGATGCGCCGAACGACGGCAGCGCGTGGGAGTCGCCTCCCGGTCGGCAGCGGGTGCTGCGCGGCGGGAGCTGGCTCCATATCGAGACAAGTTGCCGTTTTACCTTCCGCATTCGTGGAAATCCGGACGGGCGATATGAAGGGTGCGGTCTTCGGCTGGTCGCCCGCCCGGTTTCGTAATCCGGTTCAACTCGCCGCGATTTTCTCCAGCCCGACGCGGTCGGCGATGGCGATGCCGTGTTCGTCCTCGGTGATGAGTCCGGCGTCGGTCAGGCGGCGGAGGGTACGGGAAAGCGTCTCGCTCGTCAGGTTGAGGTGTTCGGCGAGATGGCGTTTCAGGCCGGGAAGCTTGATGCCGCCGCCGCCATCTTCCTGTTGCAAAAGAAGATAGCGGGCGAGCCGTCCGGCGGCGTCGCGCAGGGTGATGTCTTCGAGCAGCCCGACGAAATGCCGTACCCAGCCCGCGAAGCTCCGTAAAAGCTGAAGGCAAAGCTGGTGGTCGTCCTGGAGGGCCTGTCGGAAGGGGCCGTTCGGGAGGAGCAGGCAGGTACTCGCCTCGACCGCCGCCGCGTTCGCCGGACAATCGAACCCGCCGATGGCGGCGACTTCCGCGAACGTATTTCCCGGCGTCACGAAATGCAGAATCTGCTCCCGCCCCGACGCGCCGACGAGGAAAACCTTCGCCGCGCCATCGCCCACGATGAACACGCCGGGGCAGGGATCGCCGACGTGAAACACGGTTTCGCCCCGGTCGTAGCGTTTCAAAACGGCCATTTCGACGAGGCGGGCGCGGCTTTCGCCCCGCACTTCGCCGAAAAACCGGCAACGGTCAAGGATGCTGGTGGCGTCCATCGGCGCTCCAAAAAAAGTTCAAAAATTGATTCAGATCAAGGATTGCTCCTCGGCGGCGCAGGATATTCGTCTCAGAGACCCAAAATCCACCTCCGGACGGTCGCCCGGCAGGCTTTTTTCCCGGCGGCCTCTCCCTCGCGCACACAAGGAGTCATCCAAAATGTTCTGTAATCAATGCGAACAATCGTCACACGGAACGGGTTGCGTCCACAGCCCCGGCGTTTGCGGCAAGGACGCCGACATTCAATCGCTTCAGGAAACGATTTTGTACGGGTTAAAGGGGATGGCCGCCTACGCCAACCACGCGCGGCGGCTCGGCCAGACCGACGAGGGCGTCAGCGCCTTCATCGAGGAAGCCCTTTTCTCGACCATGACGAACGTCAATTTCGACCTCGAATCGCTGCTCGAAATCGCGCTCGACGTGGGCAAGTGGAATCTGCGCGTGATGGAACTGCTCGACCGGGGGCACGTCGAACGTTTCGGAAAGCCCGGTCCGACCACGGTTTTCGAGGGGACCAAAGCCGGACGCGGCATTCTCATGACCGGCCACGACCTCGTGGACCTCGCCGACCTGCTGACCCAGCTTGAAGGGACCGACATCAAGGTCTACACCCACGGCGAAATGCTCCCGGCGCATATGTACCCGTGGTTTCGCAATCATCCGAACCTCGCGGGCCACTTCGGCGGCGCGTGGCAGAAGCAGAAAGTCGAATTTCGCGACTTCCCCGGCCCGATCGTGGCCACGACCAACTGCATCCTGATTCCGCGACCGGAATACGCCGACCGGCTGTTCACGACCCGCGTGACGGCGGTTCCCGGCGGCAAACGGTTGAAATACAACGACTTCGGGCCGGTCATCGCCCGCGCCCTCGAAACGCCCGAACTCCCGGACGCGGAAGTCGGCACGTCGCTCATCGGTTTTCACCGGACGGTGCTGCTCGACGCCGCGCCGACCATCGTGGACGCCGTCAAAAACGGCAAAATCAGCCACTTTTTCCTCATCGGCGGCTGCGACGGCGCGGAAGCGGGCCGGAATTATTTCTCGGACTACGCCCACGCGACGCCGAAGGACTCGTTCATCCTGACGCTCGGGTGCGGGAAGTACCGGATTCGCGATTACGAGTACGGCGAGTTGCTCGGCCTGCCGCGCCTGCTCGACATGGGCCAGTGCAACGACGCCTACGGCGCGATCAGCGTCGCCGTCGCGCTCGCCGAGGCGTTCAACTGCTCGGTCAACGAACTTCCGCTCACGCTCGTGATTTCGTGGTTCGAACAGAAAGCCGTCGCGGTGCTGCTGACGCTGCTGCATCTCGGCGTGAAGGGCATCAGCATCGGCCCGAACCCGCCGCCGTTCGTCACGCCGAACGTGTTCAAAGTCCTTCAGGAGAAATTCGACCTGCGGCTGACCGGGACCGAACCGCTCGCCGATCTTGAAAAGGCCCTCGCCCACGCGGGGTAAAGTCTGAACACAAAGACACAAAGGCACAAAGTCACGAAGATTCAACGCTTTGTGTCTTCGTGCCTTTGTGTCTTCGTGTTCAAATCAGGTCAGTCCCGCCGCCGGAGATTCGTCATTTTTCGTTCCAGGTGCGTTTCGAGGTTGGCGCAGACGGTTTCGCAGAGCGTCACGATGGACGGATCGGCGATGGCGTAAAACACGTTCAATCCGCGTCGTTCGCGGGAAACCAGCCCGCCGCCCGCCAGAATGCCGAGTTGCTTGCTGATATTGCCCTGCGTCGTCCCGAGCCGCGCGACGAGGTCGGTCACGTTTTTCTCGCCGCCCATCAGTTCGTGAAGAATCTTGATTCGGGTCGGTTCGCCCATGAGCTTGAACCGTTCGGCGATGGCTTCAAGGGCCGCGTCGGACAGTTTCGGGTGGGTTGTGGTGGCTTCCATTGGCATTCCTTTCGTCCGGCTTGCTTATTTTTCAATTATTACTATATGGTAATATAGTTGATTTGGTAAAACGTACCAGAAGGGACGGCCCGGTTTCAAATGGCTTCTTCAATCGCCGATTTCTTCAAACGCATCGAACGCCTCCGCCGCTGGCTGTTCGTTTTTGTCGCGGCGGTCGTCGTGATTCCGCTCGCGTGGCTCGTTTTCGGTTCACGCAAGCACCCCGCCGAGGCCGAAACCGCGCCGCCGCCGGTTTCCGGACCGGTCAGCCGCGAAGTCGTCGCTCTCAAACCCGCCGAGACATTCGCGCCGTTCCCGGCGACCGTCGAGGCCGCCCGGACCGCCACCCTCGCGGCGCAACTCACCGCGCGGGTCAATCGCGTCAACGTCGTCGCCGGACAGGCCGTTCGGCGCGGACAACTGCTCGTGGAACTCGACGGGGCGGTTCAAAAGGCCGGTTTCGACGCCCGGACGGCCGAAACCGTCGAAAGCCGACAGGCCGTGGCGGCGCTCGAACGCCGCGCCGAGGCCGCCGAAGCGGCGGTCGGATCGGCCAAAGCGGAGTACGACCTAGCCAAAACGATGGCCGAACGCCAGGAACGGCTTTTTTCAACCGGCGACGTGCCCCGACAGTCGCGCGACATCGCCGCCTCCCGACTGCAAACCGCCGAAGCGAACCTGAAACTCGCGGAAAAACAGCGGGACGCCGCCGCCGCCGAGCGCGCGCGGGGTGACGCCCGCGTGGCGACGACCCGGGCGTACGGTCGGGAAGCCGCCGTCCAGATTGAACTCACCCGCATCGTCGCGCCGTTCGACGGTCGCGTCACGCTCCGGCAGGCCGATCCGGGGACGCTCGCCGGGCCGGGCGTGCCGCTGCTGACCGTCGAATCAAGCGAGCCGTTCCGCGCGGTCGCCACGGTGGACGAATCCGTGATGCGCGGGCTGCGCGTTGGCCAGCCGCTCGACGTTGAACTCCCGGCGCTCGGAAATGAGCGGTTTTCAGGCCGCATCGTCGAAATTCTTCCCGTGGCCGACGTTTCCAGCCGCACCTTTTCCATCAAGGTCGAACTACCCGTCCGGGAAGGTATTCGCGGCGGGATGTTCGCCCGCGTCCTGCTCGCCGGACCGTCCGGCGCGGCGATGACGGTCGCGAAAACCGCCGTGATGGCGGAAGGCGGTCTGCAAAGCGTGTTTGTCATCGACGGCGAAGGCGTTGTCCGGCGGCGCATCGTCACGACCGGCGCGACTCGCGGGGAACGGGTCGAAATTCTTTCGGGTCTGCGCGACGGCGAAACGGTGGTTTTCGGAAATTCCGCCCTGCGCGACGGCGCGCGGGTGAAGTGAGGTGGCGGAAATGGCGATGGAACGCATTCTTTTTCTGATGGCGGGAACGGTGGTGCTGGCGAGTCTGGCGGTCGGCTGGTGGGTGACGCCGTGGGCGTTTCTGGTGACGGCGTTCGTCGGGGCCAACCTGATCCTCGGCGGAATCGCCGACTGGTGCCCGATGATGTTCATTTTGAAGAAGTTGGGCGTCCGGCGGTCGGCGGAACTGGTTTCCGGAAGGAATTCATGACGATGAAAACCGAAGGTGAGTCGCTGACCGGAAATATCGTCCGGTACTTCATCGAATCCAAAATCACCCCGCTGGTGATCTTCGCCGCCGTGTTTCTCGGGTTGGGGGCGGTCGTCGTGTTGCCGCGCGAGGAAGAACCGCAGATCGTCGTGCCGATGGTGGACGTGTTCGTGAAATTTCCCGGCGCGACGGCGCGGGAAACCGAACTGCGCGTCACGACGCCGATGGAAAAGCTGTTGTGGGAGGTTCCGGGCGTTGAGTACGTCTATTCGACCACCACGCCGGGCGAATCAATGGTGGTTGTCCGGTTTCTGGTCGGCCAGAACGAGGAAGCCGCGCTCGTCCGGTTGAACCAGAAACTTCAGGCGCATTTCGACCTGATTCCGCCGGGGGCCGAGCCGCCCATCGTCAAGCCGCGTTCAATTGACGACGTACCGATTCTGGCGTTCACGTTCTGGAGCAAAACTCAGGACGGCCTCGCTCTCCGCCGAATCGCGGCGGAAGTCGAAACGGTCGTCAAACGGACGCCCGACGTTTCGGAAACGACGCTCACCGGCGGCGAACGGCGGCAACTTCGGATTTCGATTGATTCCGCGAAGCTGGCCGGGTTCAACCTCGCCGCCGATCAGGTTCAGGCGCGGCTGGCGGACGCGAATCTGGCCGGAACACCCGCCGGAACGGCAAGCGGCAACCGCGAAACGGTGGTTCAGACCAACGCCGTCGTGACCGATGCCGCCACGCTCGGCGATCTGGTCGTCGGCGGGACGCCGGAACGGCCCGTCCACCTGCGGGACGTGGCCGCCATAGCCGACGGACCGGAAGAACCGACGAGTTTCGTCCGGTTTGTCCCGACTGGAAAGGAAAGCGGCTCATTTCCGGCGGTCACGCTTTCGGTCGCCAAGCGCAAGGGGACAAACGCGGTCGATCTCGCCCACGCCGTCGAAAAACGGGTCGAGGAACTGCGCGGGCGGGTGATTCCGTCCGACGTATCGGTCACGGTCACGCGCAACTACGGCGAAACCGCCGCCGAAAAATCCAACGAGCTGCTCTGGCACATGGGCCTTGCGGTGATTTCGGTGATGATCCTCATCGGGCTGATGCTCGGAAAGCGCGAGTCGGTCATCGTCGGCATCGCGATTCCGGTGACGCTCGCCCTGACGCTCTCAACCTTTTATTTTCTTGGGTTTACGCTCAATCGCATCACCCTTTTCGCGCTCATTTTTTCCATCGGCATCCTCGTGGACGACCCCATCGTGGACGTTGAAAACATCGTCCGCCACTTCCGGATGCCCGAAAACCGGGGACGGTCGAAACTCGAAATCACGATTGAAGCGGTGAATGAAGTCCGTTCGCCGCTGATTCTGGCGACGCTGGCGGTGATGGCGGCGATTCTGCCGATGGCGTTCGTCGGCGGGCTGATGGGGCCGTACATGCGACCGATTCCAATCGGCGCGTCCGCCGCGATGCTGTTTTCGATGGCGGTGGCCTTCATCGTGACGCCGTGGGCGGCTTACAAGGTTCTGGGCAACGCGGCCGCGGGCCACGGCGGCCACGCCGAGGGCGAACCGGAGGACCGGTTGACGCGCCTCTACCGGCGGCTGATGGGGCGCATCATTCACGAGAAGAAAATCCGCAACCGCTTTCTTTTCATCATGATCGGGCTGTTGCTCGCGGCGTTCGCGCTGGTCCCGTTCAAGGCGGTCATCGTGAAAATGCTGCCGTTCGACGACAAATCGGAATTTCAGGTCGTGGTGGATATGCCCGAGGGTACGCCGCTGGAGGAAACCGGCGCGGTCGCGAGCGAACTCGCCGCCGCCCTCGCGCGCGTGACGGACGTGCGCGACGTGCAGGTCTACGCCGGGACCGCCGCGCCCTACAATTTCAACGGGCTGGTGCGGCATTACTTTTTAAGACGCGGGCCGAACGTGGCCGATCTTCAGGTCAATCTGGTCGGGAAAGCCGAGCGGTCGCGGCGCTCCCACGTCATCGCGAAGGAAGCGCGGCCGCTGCTGGAGGCAATTGGTAAAAAGTACGGCGCGCGGTTGAAAATCGCCGAGGTCCCGCCCGGTCCGCCGGTTCTTTCGACCCTCGTGGCCGAGATTTACGGCCCCGATTACGCGAAACAGGTTGAAGTCGCCCGCCGGGTGCGGGACGTGTTCGATAAAACCGACGGGGTGGCGGATGTCGATTGGTACGGTCTTGACCCGCAAAAGCGCGCCGGGTTTGAAATCGACCGGGAAAAGGCGGCGTGGCACGGCGTGTCGGAAGCGGCGGCGGTCGGGACGCTCGACTGGGCGCTCCGCAAGCGGACGGTTGGCCTCGTCCATTTTCAAAATGAACGGGAAGACGTGCCGATTGTGCTTGAAACGCCCCGCGCGGCGCGGGCAAACCCCGACGCGGCGCTTGCGCTGCGAATTTCGACGGCGCGGGGCGGCTCGGTCGGTCTGCGGGAAATCGTTCGAGTGAAAGAAGATACGGTCGAGCAGACGATTTACCACAAAAACCTGATGCCGGTGGTTTACGTCACCGGCGACGTCGCGGGACGCCAGGAAAGCCCGGTTTACGCGATTTTGAAACTCGACGCCGCGCTCGATGAACTGAAAATGCCCGACGGCGCGAGCCTCGCGCGCTACGTCACGCGCCTGCCGGAAACCGACCGGGCGTTCGCGATGAAGTGGGACGGCGAATGGCACATTACCTATGAAGTGTTCCGCGACCTCGGGCTGGCGTTCGGCGTGGTGTTGCTGCTGATTTATGTGCTGACGGTGGCGTGGTTCAAATCCTTCGTGACGCCGCTCGTCATCATGGCCGCGATTCCGTTTTCGCTGGTCGGAATTCTGCCCGCGCACGCCGGATTCGGCATTTTCTTTACCGCGACTTCGATGATCGGGTTCATCGCCGGGGCGGGGATTGTCGTCCGCAACTCGATCATTCTGGTGGACTTCATCGAATTGCGGCTGTCCGAGGGGATGCCGCTGGCGGAAGCGGTGATCGACGCGGGCGCGGTGCGGTTTCGGCCGATGGTCCTGACGGCGGCGGCGGTCATCGTCGGCGCGGGCGTGATTCTGCTCGACCCGATTTTTCAGGGGCTGGCGTTGTCGCTCATCGCGGGCGAAATCGCGAGCCTGCTGCTGTCGCGTGTTGCCGTGCCGACGTTGTACTACCTTGCGAATCGACCGAAATCGGCGCCCGACGCGATTTCCCCGGCCGGTCCGGAGTCCGAAGCGCCGACCGGGACGGCCGAAGCGGCGTGATGGTTGAAACGTCCGTCAGTCATGACTCCACAGATACACATGGCTGGCGTAAACCTGATCGAATTTCGTCCGCAGCCACTTCGTCCGGCGGTTTAAAAGGTACACCTGCACCCGGAAGGGAAAATCCACCGCGTTTTCGACGATCATGAGCAGCCGGTGGGCGGCGGAGGCCGTGTTGAGGGTGTACCACGGGAAGTCGCCTTCAATGCCGACGATGTAAACCGGGTAGTTCGGCAGGTGGCGGACCTGTTTTCGAGCGATGTGGACCGACCGCAGGTTCGGCACCCGGGCAAACTGCCGACGCAACGGACGAAGAATCGCTTCTTCAAGGCCGTGCGGGGCGAGCCGATCCTTTTCGGTCATCGTTTCCCGTTCGGATTCGGCCAGTTGGAGCTTGTCCTGATGCCGCCGGGCGTAGGTGCGGTAGGTTTCGGCGCGTTCGTCGTCGTTGCGCTCCTTGAAATACTGAAAAAGTACTTCGCAGCAGATGAACGTGCCTTCGATGTCCTCGCGCATGACCTTTTCGAGAAAGGTGACGCCTTCGGGGTCCTCGCGTTCGAGGAGGGCCAGTCCGAGGTTGAAATTTGCCCGGGCGTGATCCGGATCGCGTTCCAGCACCAGCCGTAGAAAGGGTTCCGGGTCGCTGTCCTCGAAATATTCGAGCATCAGCAACGTCAATACCCACAATTCCTTGTTTGACAGTTTTTCGAGCGGTGTTCTGGACAGGGTGTGGGCGAACTCGCGGGCTTCCTGCGACATTTCATACCGCTCCTGCCAGCGTTCGCTGAAAATGACGGTCCAGTCCTGGTCGAACTCGCGGTAAAAATTGTCGAGCGCCGCGCCGAACAGCCACTGGGCGGCGGTCATGGCGTTGTCGGCGGGGCGATAGGCCACGGGCGGTTCATCGCCGTCGGTGGCGGCGTCCGGCGCGAGGTAGCCCAGCGATTTGAGCCGGTCGGCCAGCGCCGGGTGCGTGTCGGCGTAGCCGGTTTCCGCCCGAAGGGCTGCCCGCAGCCGCAGGGAAATCCGTTCCGGCGTGACCCACGCGCGGTAGGCGGGGTTCATCCCCGAGTAGATGTTCATCACGGGCCGGGGCTGGTTTTTCGCCTTGCCGAGCGTTTCGCGCCAGTAAATATCCTCGTAAAAGTCGTGCTTCACCTCGGTTTCGATGAGCGCTTCGGCGGTGATTTGCGCCCCGATGGTTTCCGCCGCGAGTTTGTCCGCTTCGTACTCCTGCGCGCGGGCCAGTACGAAGGTGTAGGCCATGAACAGCGGGGCGTACCAGTCGAGAAAGGCCCGGACCGGCCAGAGTCCGAACCGCTTCTGGCGGTCGATTTCCACCTGAAGACGGCCCCACGTCCGGCGCAGGCGGTAAACCCACGCGCCGAATCCGCCGTGATTGCCCGAAATGTGGCCGAATTCGTGCGCCAGCACCGCCTGAAAATGCTCCGCCGACATTGCGTTGATGAAGGGCAGCCCAATCAAAAGGTAATTCTGGTTTTTCCCGAACAGGCCGAACGACGGAATCTGGGCAATGCCCGCGTTGAACGAATCGTCGATTAAAACCTGATGAATCGGCTGGGTGGCCATCCGGCGGGTGGCGCTGTCGAGGAGAAAAAACAGCCGGGGGGCCATTTCCCGCGTGAGCGGGCGGCCTTCCGGGCGCGGGGCGCGAAACCAGAACCCGCGCAGCAGGAATCCCAGCAGAATCCCCAGTGGAATCCATGCCTTGTAGGAAAGAAGCAGCGTCGGATTGGTCGCGAGGATGACCAGAATCAGGATGCCGAACAAACCGAGCGTCCCAAAGGAAATGAACCCGAGAAAGAAATACCCAAGGATGGCCAGTGCCAGCACACGGGTTCGGTACCCTGATGGATTTTCCTGGGCGAACGTCTCAAGCCGCTGAACCGTGGCTTCGAATTGCGCTTCCGTCATTGAAAGGGGGCTGCCGGTCAGATTTTTTCCGGATTCTCGCCACGGCAACCAAATGTTTCAAGCCTTTTCACGGAAAAGGGTGTTATCGGTTATCGAAAGCGCCCAATCCAGCAGCTCGACGCTGCCCGCGTGCGAGGTCCCGCTTTCAAACCCGCCCCGTCTTGACACGAGCGCGCGAACGGCCGGGTGGGAATCGGATGGCGCGCCGAGGTGAAGGGCGGTTTCAAGCAGGTCCAAATCGTTGGTTTCATTGCCGAGCGCCAGAAAAACCTCGAATCCGAGCGCCCGGACACCCCGCGCCTTGCTCGGCTCCGCGTGGTGCAGAAACCGTTTTTTCCCGTCGCGCCAGAGGTGGCCGTTCCCGCCGAGCAATTCCAGTAAAACGTCATCCGGTGACGGGAAATCCGGGGGCGGAATGACGCCGAGACAGCGCGCGAAGCCGTCGAGGCGAGTCCAGCCGGGCAATTTTTCGAAAAGTTTGTCCCATCTCGCGTGGGATTCCGTTTCAGCCGCAAGCTCGACGGTTGAATGTTCGCCGTTTTCCAGCACGAATCCGGCGAAATTCACATCGGGAAGTTGGCTGACGAGTCCGGCGACGCTGCGGGCGTGGCGTCCGGTGGCAAGGATGACCGGGACGCGGTTTGAAAGTTCCGCCAGCCGGTCCGCGACCGGACGACTCAGATAGCGGTAGGCGGTGCGTCCCCAGACGCCGATTTCCGCCGGCTCGGCGTGGAGGATCGTGCCGTCGAGATCGATGACGACGGAAGACGGTCTGGAGTCGGGAGTTTGAAGTCTGGAGTCGGGAGTCTGGAGTCGGGAGTCCGAGGGAATCGACGTGTCAATCGGGGTGCTGGAATCGTTCATCATGGCCAGTTTCGAATCGTGAAACTTTTGGAAATTTGCATCGTACGCGCGCGCGATCATTTATACATGTCGCCCGCCCGCGGGCTTTTTTGTTTCCCCGGACTCCAGACTCTCGACTCCAGACTCC
The DNA here is from genome assembly GCA_039793685.1 of Blastocatellia bacterium NZW_1522. GTDB lineage: Bacteria > Acidobacteriota > Blastocatellia > Chloracidobacteriales > Chloracidobacteriaceae > JAAFHI01. Next base: position 42,612 of record JBDRAL010000012.1, on the reverse strand, counting down.
CGACTTTTCATTTCATCACCGCCGCGACGCGCGTCCGGAGGTCGGCGAGGTCGCGACGGTCGAAGGCGACCGGGACGCGCCGGGCGTCGGCGAGTTCGAGCAGCAGTTCGAAGTGTTCGCGGGCGTCGGCGGGCGATTCGGCGAACAGAAGTTCGCGCGGGGCGGCGTTGATGAGGGCGCGGCAGACTTCGTTGGAGTGTACGCGGAGGTCGGTCGCGACGGAAAAGCGTCCCGCGCGCTCGGGCGGGGCGGTCGGGGTTGCGGGGGCGCGGTCGCGCCACGCGGCGATGACTTCGGGCCGGAGAAACGACGCCGGGAAGCGGTAAGCGGAAAAGGGTTCGGATTCAGTTGTAAAGAAGGTCCGCGAAAATCCAAGGGTCGCCGGGCCGGTGAAGCAGGCGCTCGGGCAGAACAGATCGGTTTCAATTCCGGTGAAATCGGCGCATCCCCACGGGTCGATGAGGACGGCGAGCGGGCCGAGGCCGAGGCGTTTGAGTTCGTCGGCGACGCCGCCCTTGCCGGTCCAGCCGTCCACGAAGATGAGCGTCCGGTCGGGGTGTCGGTTTTGAAATTCGGCCAGCCCGACGCGGTCCACGCCGATGCCGACGAACAGGGAAATCGCGGCGCCGACGCTTCCGGGCAGAAGTTTTTGAAGCCAGTCGGCGACGGGTACACCCGCCCGCAGGATCGCGGCGAAGGCGAGGCGGTTCGGGTCGGGGTATTTTTCAAGAATGGCGGCGGCGAGGCGTCCGGCGGCGTCCGCCACAGGGTCGGCGGTTTTGACGTGGTGCGTGAGGTTTTCCCAGAACGAATCGGACAGATCGGGTTCGGGCGAGGGAACGCTCCAGAAGGTGTTGCGCCCGTCGTACGCCTGATTGAGCGCCCGAAACCGTTCCGGTTCGTTGAACGGATGAACTTCCTCGCGCAGTCGGGCACAGAGAAGTTGATCCCACGGGTGCGGGAGAGGGGAAAAGTCGTTCGTCACGGGGTTATTCGTCGAGCGGCGCGACCGCGACGCCGCGTTTGACCAGTTCCGCGTGGAAGGCTTCGGCGACCGGACGGTCAATCGGGTCGGCGAGCAGGCGGACCGGGCCGGAGATGGCGCGCGGGTTGTAGAGGTGATATCCGGCGGCGGCGAGGCAGTCGTGGATGTGGAGGCGGTCCACCTGCCACGGGCTGAGGGTGACGTGCTGGAAAGCGAGTCCCGGATGTTCGGCGACGAGGGCGATGGCGAGGTCAATGGCCTCGCCGATGACGAGCAGCGTCCCTTCCTCGGTGGTTTCCCGTCGTTCAAAGGTCCCGAAATCGGTTTGTAGTTTGACGCCGGAGCGGGCGCAGGCGTCGTGCCAGTCCATCGCGGCCCGGCAGGGAAGCGAGTGGTCGGCGTCGAAGACGGGCGGCGGCGGAACATCGGCTTCGGAGACGGTCGGCTCGGTGGTGTCCTCGCGGAGAATCGTATGGACGGACGATTCGATGCCCCGATGGGCGAGCATCCGGGCAAACTGCGCCCGGCGGTGGTCGTCGCGGGCATCCAGCAGGGCGAAGACACGGACGCGCCGGAATTCGAAGGAATGACAGAGCCGCAGGACGAGGTTGGTGAGCGTCGCGCCGGTGGTCAGTTCGTCCTCGACGATCCAGAGTTCGTCAAAGGTTTCGGCGGGACGGGGAAGAATGTGGTGCGGTCCGTGGGAGTGCGGTTCGGTGAAGCGGATGCCCGCGACCGGTCGTCGTGATGAGCAGGCCCAGCGGGCCTCGATGCCGCGCCGCCGAAGTTCGCGAAACATCAGTCCGGATGGGACGATGCCGGATTCGGCGAGTCCGGCGATGAGCGGCAGGCCGTGAACGGGCAGGGCCGCAAGCGACTCGTCGAGGAGCGCGCCCAGCAGTTCCGTACAGTGGTCGAGTTCGTCGCCGCCGACGGGAAAAAGTTTTCCGAGAAAGGAAAAGGTGATGGCGGTCGCGCGGCGGGCGTTGTTGCGCCGCAGGAGGTGAAACGTTCCGGCGCGGAGGCGTTCGATGCTTTCATCGGAAAGCGTCGAAAGGACCGGGAGAAACGATCCGAAACCGGCATTTGGAGTGAAGTTGTTCGCGAACATCCGGATCGGCATCTCCGAAAAAGAAATCGGGCGGGAAGACGGTGTTTCGTTCCTCCCGCCCGTTTTTATTTCACTGTCAGATGTTGATACCGAAGTTGCCGCAGAGGGCGGCGAGTCCGCCCTGGAAGCCGCTGCCGACGGCGGTGAACTTCCATTCGCCCGCGTTGCGGTAAAGCTCGCCGACCACAACGGCGGTTTCGATGCTGAAGTCTTCGCCGAGGTCGTAGCGGATGAGTTCCGTGCCGGCGGCATCGTCAGCCACGCGGATGAAGGCGTTCGACACCTGCCCGAAGTTCTGCTTGCGGTTGTCGGCGTCGTGAATCGTCACTGCGAAGGCGATCTTGTGGATGTGCGCCGGGACCGCCGCGAGGTCGATCTTGACCTGTTCGTCGTCTCCGTCGCCCGCGCCGGTCAGGTTGTCTCCCTGATGCGCGACCGAGCCGCCGCCGCCGACCAGGTTGTTGTAGAAGATGAAATCGCCATCGCCGGTGATTTTCCCGTTTTCGCCGAGCAGAAAAACGGACGCGTCGAGGTCGAAGGCGCTGCCGCCGTCATACTTGTTGGTGTCCCAGCCGAGGCCGACCAGAATCTTGGTGAGTCCGGGATTGGATTTGGTGAGATCGGTGCGCTGGCCTTTTGCGAGTGAAATCGGCATATCGAAACCTCTCGTCAATAATAGAATTGGTGGTGAAAAAGGCTGAGCGAATATAGGGGAACTGCCACGCCCGCACAACTCCGCCTTTTTCTTAATTTCCTTATAAACCGTTCATGTTTCCAGTGCTTGAAATAATTTTTTCGAGGCGGGCTGGTTGGTGTCGGGCGAAATGTCGCGGTAACGGCTGCTGAAAACTGGTTTCAGGCGGTTTTCGGACGGATTGCCACACCGGAGTCGGTCGGGAACCTTTCATGAAAGTCCGCGTCCCTGTCTCCCGTTCGTGAAAGGACTTTGGGCCGGTCACCCCGCGATATTCGAGATTCCGCATTCTCGGTGTTCGGTCTATACTCCCGCCCGTTTTTCACCTTCCTTTCGACAATTTTCCAACCTGAACGCGGTTTCGTTCCCGGCAGCGAGGAACGCGCGTCCGGGGCCAAAAGACAATTCAAGGAGATTTTTTTATGGGAATCAGTTTGCAAAAAGGACAGCGCGTTGATTTGACCAAAGGTAACGCGGGACTTTCCACGGTAGTCGTCGGCCTTGGCTGGGACCAGGTCCAGGGCGGCGGTCCGCAGGTCGATTGCGACGCCTCGGTCGTGATGCTCGGCGATGACAGCAAGCTCCATCGTCAGGAACACATCATCTACTTCGGCAATCTTTCCAGCCCGGACGGCAGCGTCCGACATATGGGCGACAATCTGACCGGCGCGGGCGATGGGGACGACGAGCAGATCTTCATCGAACTGGCACGGATTCCCGCCGACGTTCACCGGCTGGCCTTCATCGTCAACATCTACGACTGCGTCAACCGCGGACAGCACTTCGGCATGATCCAGAATGCCTTCATCCGGGTCGTCAACAACGCCAACCGCGAGGAATTGCTGCGCTTCAATCTGACGGAAAACTATTCGGGCCGCACCGCGCTGCTCGTCGCCGAGGTGTATCGGCATCAGGGCGAGTGGAAATTCTCGGCCATTGGCGAGGGGACGAACGACCCCGGCCTCAAGGATGTCATCCGGCGGTATGTTTAGTAGCCAGCGGTCAGCAGCGAGTGGTTAGCAGTTAGTAGTTAGTAATTAGTAGGCGGTCGTGAGTCGGGTTGCCTTTTCATTGCCAACCACTAACTACCAACTGCTAACTGCTAACTGCTAACTGCTGGCTGCTTGGAGGAAATATGCAGCTTCCCAAGGGCGGCCGGGCGACGCTCGGCAAGGTCGGCGCGATCGCCGAGCCGATTACTTTTCTTTTGAGCTGGCAGCCGGAAGGTCCGCATTGCGAAATGGACGTTTCGGCATTCGTCATCGGCGCGAACGGCAAGATCGCCGATGAGCGCGATTTCGTCTTCTATAACAATCCCGAATCGAACGGCGGCGCGGTCAAACTCGCCGAGGCGCAATCCGTGTCGGAGGGTTGGCGGCAGGAACTCGCCATCATTCCTTCTCTGATTCCCGACGGCGCGCAGGAAATCGTGGTCGCGCTGTCGGTTTACAACGCGCGGTCACGCAAGCTGACCCTCCGCAATCTTTTAAAACTCGAAACCAGTATTCTCGACTCCGCCGGGACGGAATTGGCGCGGTTTGCGCCGGAACTTGACCAGCACGCGGACCACACCGTTATTGAAATCGGAAAGATTTACCTCCGGAACGACGAATGGCGGTTTCATGCGCTCGGACAGGGCGAGCCGGGCGGACTTCGAGGGTGTCTCGGCCGTTACCACACGGAAGTTCCTGAAGAAGAGGAAGCCGAGGCGGAAGTTCGGGAAACGGCGCAGCTTCCCTCGCTCGACACGATCCTTGACCCGCCCGCGCCGGAGCCTCCGCCTTCCGACGAGCTGACCCTGAAGCAGCGGGTCGGCATTTACGTCGGAATCGTCCACCGCGTCGCCGCTTTCGTGGCGAAAGCCGGTTTTCAGCGCGAGGGGGCGGACTTTCACGCCGATATCTGGAGTCAGACCTTCCGGCTGGCAACCCAGATGCTGACCAGGTTCCGGCCCTTCACGCACGATGAAGTCGAGTTTCTGAGGCAGGTTTTTTACAAGCCCGAAGTCGAGACGGAAGTCGTGGTCAATGAAATGCGCGACCTGCTCATCGACGGACGCGATTTCAAGCTGTTTTACGTCATTCCCGACTATCTCCATGCGGTCATCGCGCATGACCGCGCGGCGGGAACGTTCCTGACGCGCAATGTCCTGCGCGCACTGGAAATGATGTCGCTTGAAATTCTCGGCGAGGAGGCCGCGCCCGACGCACGCAAAACAAGCGGTCTGGCGTCGTATCTCGGATACTTCCGCGAGCACGCGGAACACGCGGGGGTCAATGCCGGTCCGCTGATTTCCGAGGGACTGACGCCGGAAAGCGTCCGGGAACGGATGGGCGCGTGGTCAATCGCCGAACTCTTACAACTTCCGGTCATCGTGAAGTGGACGGGAAGCGGCTTCCTCATTTCGGAACGCGGTCTGGTCGTCACCAACCACCACGTCATCGAGGACACGGAGCATCTCGAAGTCTGTTTCGTCAATCGGGGCGTGAAGTGGCGCGGCAAGGTACTGGTTTCCGACAAGGAAAACGACCTCGCGCTCGTGGAACTGCCCGATTTCAACTACGCCGAGGTTTCGGACCAGCCGTTGCCCTTCACGCTCGGCGCACCCGACAGCGGGAAACTCGGACAGGAAGTCTACACGCTCGGCTTTCCGCTCGGCTCGATCATGGGCGAGAAGGTCCGGCTTTCGATGGGCCGGGTGAGCAGCCTTTTCGGAATTCATGAAAACCCGCGCGACCTTCAGATCAGCAATCCGATCCAGCAGGGCAACAGTGGCGGGCCGCTGTTCAACATGCGCGGCGAGGTGGTCGGCATCGTTTCATCGGGGCTGAACGCCGCCCTGCTTTACGACAAGATGGGCGTCCTGCCGCAAAACATGAACTTCGCCGTGAAGGTGAATTTCCTGCACCAGTTATTGGAAGGCACGCCCTACGCCGATGAAATCAAGGCCCGCGTTGGTGAACTCAAGGGCGTGGACCTCGAAGACCAGCTCGAACGGGTCCAGCCGTTTATGACGCAGATCAAGGCGTACGACGAATAAAAGTCTTGGAAAAAAGTCTGGAGTCCGGACTGAAAAGTCTGGAGTCTGGAGTCGAGAGTCTGGAGTCAAAACATTTACAAAGTAAGTGTCGGGCTTGAACCCGGATACCTTCTTTTTGAATTTGCCTTGACTCCAAACTCTCAACTCCAGACTCAAAGACTTTTTTGAGGCTTTCTGAGCGTTCTGTCAGGGAGTCCGGATTTGACTCCAGACTCTCGACTCCAGACTCCAGGACTTTTTATTGATAAACGTGCATCCGCAGAATATCGACGAAGCTGTCGGTATCCATCGGATTGCCGAGCGCGCGGAATTTCCAGCCGCCGTCGCGGCGGTAGACTTCGGCGAAAATGAGTGAACGCTTATTGTTGAAGGTCGCGTCGCCCGACAGGCTATAGCGGCCCATCTCCTGTCCCCGGGCGTCAACCGCGCGGATGAAGGCATTTTCAATCATGCCGAAGTGTTGGCCCTTCTTTGATCCTTCGTAAATCGTCACCAGAAAAAGAATCTTGTGGTATTGCGGGCCGAGCGCGTCGAGGTTGACCACGATCTGCTCGTCGTCGCCGTCGCCCGCGCCGGTGCGGTTGTCGCCGGTCAGCCAGATGTTGCGTGACGGGTGGACCAGATTATTGAAAAAGATGACGTCGCTGCCGATGAGCTTGTCGCCGAGGCTCGCCACCTTGCCGTTTTCGTCGAGCAGAAAAGCGATGGCGTCGAGATCGTAGTCATCATCCGCCTTTGCTCCGAAACCGAGAAATCCGCCTTTCTTGCGGACGTCCCAACCGAGACCGATGATGACCCGCGAAAGGTCATACTGGCTTTTTTCGAGATTGATCGTCTGCCCCTTCTGGAGGTTGATCGCCATGAGGTTCTCCTTTCGAATGCCGAGCTTTAAATTCTGATATTGAAATGAGGGAATTGCCTGCGTGCCGAATGAATACACCGGATTGGGCGGTTTTGTACAACGTTCCTTTGATCGGGTGACGTGGAGATAACATTCGGCGGTCCAACGCAATTCGGGAAATCCAAACCCGGTTGGATCGTGCTAGAGTCCGGAAAGATATTCACACCCGTATTTCGCGAGGTATTTCAATGCAGTTCATGCAGCAGATGGCCGCGTGGTTCGGTCCGCGTTGGATTGAGTACGCCGTTTTCATCGTTCTGGTCGTTCTGTTTCTCGCCATCGACATCAAGTCGGGCAGCGACAAACCGGTTCCGATTGCGAAAGCCGCCATCTGGTCGGTCATCTGGATCGCCGTTTCGATGGCCTTCGCGGGGTACATCGCGTTTCAGGAAGGACCGGACAAGGCGTTTCTGTTCGTGACCGCCTATTCGCTCGAAAAGACGCTCGCGGTGGACAACCTTTTCGTCTTCATCGCGATTTTCGGCAGTTTCAGCGTCCCGGATAAATATCACCACCGAATTCTTCACTGGGGGATTATCGGCGCGCTCATTTTCCGCGCGCTGTTCATCGGGCTGGGCGCGGGATTGCTTTACGGCGCGGGCGCGGCGGGTGAGTACAACATCGGCGGCGTGAAGTTCAAACTGACCCAGGTCGTCTTTTTCATCTTCGGCGCGATCATTCTCTGGTCGGTCTACGGTTTGTTCAAGGCCGTTCGGGGCGATGAAGACGAGGACGAGGAAGTCGATTACACGAACCACTGGGGCGTGGGGATCGTCAAAAAGCTCCTCCCGGGCCGCGTGGCGGTGAAGCTGGACGGTCACAATTTTTTCACCGGGATCAAATCCGAAAAGGGCATCAAATGGGGCGTGACGCCGCTGTTCCTGTGCCTGTTCGTAATTGAAATTTCCGACATTCTGTTCGCGTTCGACAGCGTTCCCGCCATTTTCGCCGTCACGCAGGAACCCTTTCTGGTCTACACCAGTAACATCTTCGCCGTGCTGGGGCTGCGTTCGATGTACTTCCTGCTCACCGCCGCCAAGCGCGCGCTGGTGCATCTCGAAAAGGCCGTGTTCGTCATTCTCGGCTTCATCGGATTGAAGATGATGGGACTGGCCTTCGACGTGATTCACGTCCCGGCGGCGGTCAGCCTCGGGGTCGTGCTCGGCCTGCTGTTCATCGGGATCGCCGCTTCCTTCATCTGGCCGGGCGAGCCGGAAGAAGCGGAAGAATAAAGTCTGGAAGTCTGGAGTCGAGAGTCGGGAGTCAAATCGGCGTGAACGCTGGTTTGACTCAATTCGGCAGGGATTACAACTAATCGTTTTATGCATCGTGTTCGTAACATTGGGTGTGGTGGCTTGGAAGCTCCTGGAAAATGATTGAAACATTGCCCAGTACCAGAGTCGAACGTTGGCGTTTGCTCACCTCGCTCATTGCGCTCTGGCGACCTGAACTCACCCCTGCCGACGGTTTTTCCTCGGGGTGTGTAGACGAAGCCGAGGATCGTCTCAAAATCCCAATTCCGATTGCTCTTCGCGAATGGTATCTACTTGCGGGCAAGCGCAAGGATATTTGGTCGGGCCAGGATGAATTTCTTTCACCGAACCAACTCGAAGTTGGTGAGTTCCTGATCATTTACGTTGAGAACCAGGCCGTGGTCCAGTGGGGCATCCGTCGTGGCGATCTTGGGCAAGACGATCCACCCGTCTTTGTATCGGACGACGAAGTCGAAAACTCGTGGCATTTGGAGAACGAAAGTGTCACCGAGTTCGCGCTTCAGGCGTTCGTTTCAAATCTTAAGTGGTCGCGCCATAACCGCTGCTATGCGAACGGGGCGGGCAATTCCAAAGTATTGCAGGTCATTGAAGAAAATTACCGCCGGTTGCCGTTACCCGATTGGCGCTGGCCCATGTTTCCAACTCGACTTTTCGGTGATGAGGACATTGTCATCGAGCAAAATGGCGAAGGCGACCGGGTTTGGCTGTCGGCCTGTACCCGTACTGAAGAAGCCTTTCGCAAGATGGAAAGATTGGTCCTGCCGGTTGGCATTCAATGGGAAAGTTCCTCGGATGAATGGCCGGCGGGTTGGTGTACCAGTGCGGATGACTTGTAATCACCACCAAACGTGAACGAATCCCTGAAAAGCAAACTGCGAAGTTTTTGAATTAAGTTGTTTTCAAAACACTAACCGCTCATTGAGCAACCGAAAGGAGGATGAAAAAGGAACAATGGTTACTGGTTCAGGAAAAACGCGCGAAACGGAAAAAACGGCATCCGAGAAATCAGCCTTCCTTCAAGCATCTCATTCGATGCTCACAAACCGTGCTTGAATTTATCGATGAGTGGGGTTGGTACGACGTACAAACGATGACGACGCGAATCCGGCCCGTTCTGGCCGGGGCTTTTCACGGGCGACGGTTTGAAGTTGTCCGCCAACTCCGACGGACGCTTTCATTTTTGAAGTCGCATGGGCTTCTGGTGAGGGTAAATGGATGTCCATTCAAGCATTATGAACTCCAATCGCCGCTCGGTGAATTCACAAACCTCGATTGATCTGGTCGGAAGTTGATGTATGTCCGCTTTTGTCGTCATCCCCTATTCCGCCGAGTGGCCGGAACTGTTTCAGAACATTCGGGAAGAATTGATCTCCGCTTTCGAGACGACGACGGTCGTCATTGAACACATCGGAAGCACATCGGTGCCGGGGCTGGCGGCGAAGCCGGTGATCGACATTCTGCTCGGCGCGGGTTCCCTGGCCGAAATTGAAGAAAAAATCGGGCGACTGGCGGATTTCGGGTTTTCCTACGTCTCGAAGTATGAACGAGAGATTCCCGACCGGCGGTATTTCGTCAAATCACCGCCGGATTCGCTAAGGATTCATGTTCACGGAGTTGAAATCGGTGGTCGCCTTTGGCGCGAACATCTCGCCTTCCGCGACGCGCTCCGAAATCATCCTGAACTTCTGGCCGAATATCAGGCGTTGAAGTTGCGGCTCGCGGCGGAATTCGCGGACGACAAATCCGCCTACACCGAGGCCAAGGGACCGTTTATCCAGACCGTTCTGAAGCGGGTCTGCGCGCGTTAGAAATAATGCGGAATATCGAATGCGGAATGGAGTGCTTTGTTTTTCTATTCCTCATTCGATATTCCGCATTCCGCATTTCTGTCCGGACTTCAGACTCTCGACTCCAGACTCCAGACTTTCTTTACATATTCGCCATTTGAACAAACGCCAGCCGCCCACCGTCTTCATCTGAAAATAAAAGGCGTTGTCCATCGGTCAGGACGATCATCTCGCCGAGGGCGACCGGTTTCGGCGTGTCGCCGGTCACGTCGCGCATCGTCGGAAGGGTCTGATTGACGAATACCCAGCGGCCTTCGTGAAAGACGAAGTAGCCGACGGGCTTTTTCTGTTCGTCGGTGAGTTTTTCGTTCGGAATTACCAGCCGCGAGGCATGCCACGGATAAAGATATTGGTTGCTGTAGACCATCAGCCGGTGGTTGTCGCCGATGAAGTTGCCGCGTCCGCGCGCTGAGTAAAGGTTGAGGACGGGCAACGGTCCGACGAACGGCGTGCGGCAGAAGGGACAGGTTGGACGCACCGTGTTGTCGAAGACGTACCATTTCTGCTCGCACCGCGGGTTGACGCAGGGTTGCAGCAAATCGACGGTTTTGATGAGCGCCTGCTCCCATTCGTCGGCGGTCGGTCGGGCTTCGGGGTTGTGCAAGCCCGTGATGAACGCCCGGTCGAACAGCGGTTTCAGGTACGGCCCGCACACGGTGTAGGGGATGCGGTTCGGATCGGCCCACGGCATTGAGTGGGATTTGATTTCGTTGAGGTTCGGGCGGTTCGAGCGGTCGTCGGGGTTTTCGATGAACAGCGCCCGCTCGCCCATTGCGAGGGCTTCGTCCTTGACTGGGTCGGTGTCGTGGATTTTTCCGCCGCGCAGCGGATGCCGATAGAGCAGATAAAGGTAAATCAGCACGGCCAGCGCGTGCCGGTCGGTTTCGATGGTCGGCAGCTTGCGTAGCGGGTCGGCGATGGAAAGATGAACCGTCCGCAACACTTCCGGGGCGATGAAGTCGGGCGTCCCGACCACGTCCGGCGGATATTTGCCGGGGACGACGAGTCCGTCGATGTCGATGATGCAGGCGTTGCTTCCGGCGGGATCGACGAGGACGTTTTTATACGACAGGTCGGAATGGGCCAGCCCCGCCGCGTGCATCCGGCGGACGGCGCGGCTGATGAGCAGGCAGATTCGAAGGTAACTGAGCCAGGAGCCGCGTTCCCGCTGGTCGAGAAAGCGGTTCTGGTTCGAGGCCGAGGCGAACCATTTGCCCTCTTTTTCCTTGCCCCGAATGCCGAGAAAGTCCTCGTTGCGCGAACCATGTTCGAAAAAGAAGCAGGGGCGGAACACGGGTTCGACGACACCGAGCCGTCCGCCGTTTTCAATGACGTGGGTCGGCCAGGAAAACAGTTCGCGCCAGTAGTCGCCCCCCGCCTGATTGAAGATTTTTTCGCGATAGACTCCGGCCACGCTCACGATGCGGTCACGCGAAACCTGATCCTGCTTGTCGCGGAAAAACTTCACGACGAAACGACCGTCGGGACTGAAAAACACGTCCTTCATGCCGCCCTGTCCGCGGACCTCGTCCAGAAATTCGATTGGCGTGCCGTCGATGGCCTGAGTTCGGATGATTCGGGTCATGGGGAAAGAATAGCCACAGATTACACGGATGACACGGATTTCAGGACAGTCCGCGAGTCGGGATGATGAGCGCAAGCGTACGGTCGTCGTGTTCGCCGGGCGTCCAGAAGTTGAGCCAATCCACGAGGCGTTCGGGCGCGGTTTCGTCGGGCGGAATCGGGACGGCTGTCTTCAACTCATCCAGCAGCGCCGCCCATTTCGCGGGCGTTTGAAGGTTTCGGTCGGTCCCGAATTTCGGATCGGAAATACCGTCGGTCATCAGGGCGGCGAAGGTTGGCGATTGAAAAAGGCCGAAACGAATCCGCCGGGCCATTTCTCCGCCGTCACCGATGACTTCGCGCATCGTGAGAAAGCGGGTCTGGCCGGAAAATTCGCCGCCATCGGGGAGGTTCAGGAGCGTGACGGAATCGTTTGAGGCTTCGAAAACGCCGATGGCCCCGTCGCCGATGCCGAAGCCCGCGATGAAAAGCCCTTCTTCAAAGGTTTTGACAACCGCCATCAACAGCGTGGCGGAAAATTCTTTCAGTGGTACATCCGAGGCGGCGGCTTCCTGCTCGATGCGTTTGAAGCTCGCAAACGCCGCCCCCGCGAGCGGTCCGTAAAACACGCCGCGAAGTGCGTTTTCGACTTCTTCCGTTGGCGATTCGGCGAATTTCGCGACGAGTTCGGGAAGGGCGTCCGGAAGACCGGACAATGCCGCTGAAAGCGTATTCGCGGCGGTTCGACACGCCAGCTTTGAACCTTCGCGGGAAAACTTGCAGGAACCCGCGCCGTCCGATACGACCGCCCCGAACCAGCCTCCATCCGTTGAAAACAGGGCGAAGTCATCCTCACGGAAACTTCCCGCGTGCGCGTGCGAGCGTCCGCGCCGACTCCCGGCGATGAGGGAAAAGCTGTCAACTTCAAGAAACTGCGAGTCGGTGTGCGACTTCGGGTAGGGCAGGTTTTCGTCGGGTTCGATTTCCTTCCAGAGCGAACGCGGATCGGGATTGACCGTCAGTAAAAGTTCGCGGCGTTTGACGATTTTCTCGCCTGCTTCGAAATCCAGAAAGAAGAAGTGTTCGCCGTCGGATGTGGGCGTACCGGAGATGACCAGCGTGTTCGGCGCGTCGGGCGCGACCCGCGCGGAAAAGCCGAGTCCGTGCAGCCAGTCGTGGAAGGACGGTTCTTCGTGAAACGGCGCGCCCGCGTATTCCGCCAGATCAATTTCAGCCCGAAACGGCCTTCCCACCATGGCGTTCGCCAGCCGGACCGTTTCGACCGGCATCGGCGGCGGGGTGCGATTTTCGGGAGCGGGACCTTTGATGGAAGTCATGGGGAAAAGTCTGGAGTCTGAAAAAAACGTCTTGAGTCTGGAGTCGAGAGTCTGGAGTCAGGAAGCCGTCTTTCAGTTTTTCCGACAAATCCATGCTTTCAAGTCTTTCCGTCTTTTTCTTGACTCCAGACTCTCGACTCTCGACTCCAGACTTTTAACCGAGTCCCCGCGACAGCGAGTTGTTGTCCATATCCTTGTCGTAAATGCCCAGCTTGTCGCACCATGGGCAGCGATCGAAACCTTCCCCCGATACGCAATGGATGCCTCGGCAGGAGCAGGTGGCAAAACCGTAGAAATTTCCACAGCAGGGGCAGTCGGGGCTTCCGTCCAGATCGTCCGAATTGACGATGTAGCCTGTTTCCGGCGCTGAAAGTTCGGCGTATTCGTCAGGTGACTGGAGCGGATACGCGCCTTCGAGAATGTAGGTCGGACCGCGAAACGGCTTGATGGTCCGGGCAAAGGCCGAATCTTCGAGAAATTCCGGCCATTCGTCCGCCGCCGGGTGCTTTCTGTATTTGATGAGGTAGGGCGCGTCGGTTTTTCCGCATTTCGCCCGCAGCACCACGAAATTGTCGTCAAGCAGGTGTTTCCGGTTCGGGCCGTCGGTGGGGGGCGTCCGGGCGTACCGTTCGTCGAGTTTGTCGATCTTGAATCCGTCGTCGCCGGTCGTTTCCACCTTGCGACTGGAAGTGGCCACCGAGGCGGTAATCCATTTGAAAAATTCGCGGAAGGCTTCCGGTTGAGTGTCGTTCAGGACGATGAGCTGGTCGGTCAGCCGACGGAGCGTCTTGAGGTCGGCGTTGTTGCCGACCGACACGGCGACAAGGTTGGTCGAATCGCGGCGCGTGCGCTCCCACTCGCGCAACTCGGCGTCGGGTTCGTCCGTCGGGACGCCATCGGTAAACAGGAAAACAATCGGTTTCCAGTCGCCCTTGCGCGTGCCGTCGTTGCGGACGAGTTTTGTGTCGAGTTCCCGGTTCAGATGACGAAGCGCCGCGCCGAGCGACGTGCCGCCGCCGATGGGCAGTTTCGGCATCTGAAATGAAACGATGTCGGCGAGGGGCGTCAGCGTTTTGGCGCGTCCGGCGAAAACAATGACGGAAAGGTGGGCGGTTTCAAGCGCGTAAGGATCCTGCCGGAGTGATTTCACCAGCGCGTTCAGCCCGGCTTCGACTTCCTGAATGGGACGTCCGATCATGGATTCGGAAACATCGAGAACGAAGAAAATCGGTAGTCGCCGCATGTTCGCCTCTCACTTCGACAATCTCGTAAACGGCTGTCTTTGAATTTGTGCAATCCGTGTAATCCGTGGCTATTTCTTTAAACCACAATCTTGATTTCCGGCGGCGGCGGCGGAAGCGTCAGCGGGACCGTCGCGCCGAGGCTGCGGTTGCCGGTGCTGACCGTACTCGACACCCACTTGAAAAACTGTCCGAACGTGGCGCTGTCGGTCGTGTCGAGGTGAACGACATGATCGGTCAGATCCCGCAGGTGGCTTTCTTTGGCTTTCGGGCCGGCGGCGCAGGCGATGATGTTGCCGAATTTCCGCTTTTTGATTTCCGGAATCTGCTGGTTGTAAATCATCAGGTCCGAGGGACTGCCGTCCGTCATGACGAACAGGAGCGGCATCCAGTCGCCCTTCTGTGCATCGGTTGAGCGTAAAACCTCGCGGTCCACCGCTTCACAGACGGCGCGCAGGGCCTCGCCGAGATGGGTCGGACCGGAATCGGGCGTCACGATGCGCGGCAGGTTGACCGCGCTGAGTTCGGTCAGCGGCAGCACCTGCTTCACGTCGCGGTCGAAGGTGATGATGCTGAGGTGAACCGATTCCAGCGCGAAAGGGTCCTGCCGCAGAAAGGTCAGCATGCTTTGAAGCCCGATGTTGACCGATTCGATGGGTTCTCCCTTCATCGAGCCGGACGTGTCGATCAGCAGATAAACCGGGAGTCGGCGAGACATGGCGAACCTTTCTTGAATGCGGAATGCGGAATATCGAATGCGGAATTATGGAACTGAGTGTTTTTGTGTTTTGGAACGGGCGGTTTTGATTGATGCGACAAAATGGAAATCAGTTCATTTGCTTCTCCAACGAGCGGCGCAAGCAATGATTCACGAACGATTCCGCTTTCAATAAGCAATTCAAACCAATAAACCGTCTCGTCCAGCTCCTGAAGCGCCCCTTCCATCTTGCTGATGAAATCCGCGGTTGATTTGGCTCGGTCGGCTTCCCGGTATTGTGCCCCGACTGAGGTTCCGCTGCGAAGGACTTGCTTCCCGAGAACTTGAGCTTCAGTGGTTTTCGGTAAAGAGGAAAACAGTTTGATGACCCGAAGCGCGAAACTCTTGGTTCTTGATTTCAAGTCCCATGAATTGTCTTTGTTCATCCTGATTTCCTTATCATTCCGCATTCGATATTCCGCATTCCGCATTTCTTAAAGGGCGACGCGAATTTCCTTCGGCGGCGGCGGAAGTTCCTGAAGACCGGAGATTTCGCTGGCGTTCGTCCCGACGCGCTGACTGTTGGTGGCGACAGAGGCGGAAACCCAGCGGAAAAAGGAAAGCAGGGTCTTCGAGTCGGCGGTATCGATTTCGACCACCGTGTCGGTGATCTTCTTCAGGATGTCGGTTTTGGCTTCCCGTCCCGCGGCGCAGGCCACGACCGCGCCGAATTTTCTTTTTTTGAACTCGGCCAGTCCCGATTGCCAGTCATCGGTCGGCATGCCGTCGGTCATGATGAAGACCATCGGCTTCCAGTCGCCCTTGACGTCGGCGGAAGTTCGGGCGACTTCAATGTCCGACCGGAGTGCGACGAGTTTCAGGGCATCGCCGAGCGCCGTGGCCGGGCCGGTGACGAGTTGCGGCGCGATGAAGCTGGCAATTTCGGTCAGAGGGACGACCTGTCGCGCCTGCCGGTCGAAGGTAATGACCGACAGATGGACGGTTTCGAGCGCGAGCGGGTCCTGCAACAGCGCGCTCACGAGGGTGCGAAGGCCGACGTCGAGCGCCGTCATCGGCCCGCCCTCCATTGACGCCGACGTGTCGAGCAGAACGTAGACGGGAAGTTTTCGCATGGTTTCCGTGTTTTCTACCCGGCGTAGTACTTATTGACCAGCGTCTGAAGGCCGCCCTGATAGCCGCGACCGATGGCTTCGAACCGCCAGCTTCCGTCGCGCCGGTAGAGCCGCCCGAATTCGACCGCCGACTCGATGGAGAAATCTTCGTCGAGTTCGTACTTGGCGAGTTCCGTGTTGTTGATGGCATCGTAGATGCGGATGAACGAGTTCCGGACCTGCCCGAAGTTCTGCCGCCGTGCTTCGTAATCGTGAATCGTGACGGTGAAGACGATTTCCTGAATGGCGGGGCTGACCTTCGTCAGATCGACCATGATGGTTTCATCGTCGCCGTCGCTGCTTCCGCCGGTCTGATCGTCATCGGCGCCGACCACCGCGCCGTCCGGAGAAAGTTTGTTGTTGTAGAAGACGAAATATTCGTCCGCCGGCAGTTTCCCGTTGCTTCCCAGCAGGAAGGCCGAGGCGTCGAGGTCGAAGTCGTTCCCGGTCGTCTGGCTCGGGTCCCAGCCCAGCCCGACCCCGACTTTCTGGAGTCCGACGTCGATGCGTTGTCCTTTGGTGAGGTTGATGCCCATGGCGCGATGTTCCCCCTGTTCGGTTCAAGAAGAATGGAAATGCGGACGGTCGGTCGTCCCGAGGCGTGGAAGTTCCGGACGCGTTCCTGTTTGATTGGTTCGGACCACCGTTTACCAGCCGGGAAAATGTCTGTCAACGTTCCCAAAATAGTCAAAGTCGGATGGGCGAATGTGTCGTAAGGAAGGAAAAAGGGTTGTTTTTCCGGCGCACAAGGGTTCAACTATGGAATACGCCGGGAAAAGTGGAATTTCACCTTTTTCGGCGCTCCTTCGCGGAGTCCCCAATCGAAGCGATGTGAGAAGCCCCCTATGCACTTCCTTATTTTCTACCGTCTTTCGGAGGCGGGTCAAAAAGCCGCGTTTCGGTCCGGAGTTCAAGCGGAACGCGAACGGCAGGTGAGAGTCGAGGTTCCCGATGAGGAACTGCGCGACCGTCTGCTCGAATTTTCGACCATCGGGTTCGATGGCGTGCCGCGAGTCTTTTTCGGAGAGCCGTCGGGCGATGGCGGAATTGTTCTCCAGAAATTTCAGCAGCATCCGGTTCAGCCCGTCTATGCATTCTACGCGGGTGGCCCGTTGCGAAGCACCCTAACCCGGATTCCTGCCATCCGCGATAACGAGTGGTTCGAATGGGAGTTCGACGCCCTTCCGACGGTCGAGGAACTCGTCGCCTTCGCGCGTGCCAAACGGGACGAGTATCTGGCCGCGGTGGCCCGGTTCAAGCGGCGCGAGACCCGCAAGCGCGAACGCTGGCGGGTGCGTGAGCCGGAAGTCTCCGTTCTGGTCAACGATATGATCCGCTCGTTTCTGGAGAATCCGTCTTCCCGCGCCCAGTGGGACCACCAGGGGCGCCCGTTTCTTTCGGCGCCAAACCGTGACGGCATCTGGACCGGCTGGGTCGCCCGGTTCAACTCGGATATTCGATTCATTCGTGAGGCAAACCGGCGTCGGCTACACGACCGCGAACAGTTCCGGCGCGAACGCGACAAACGGTGGAGAAACCAGGAGTTCACTGCCGAGGTGGTCGTCCGGAAACTCACCGAATGGGAGGCGACGGGGAACGACAACAACGATCCCGTCCTCATCGCGGGCACGCTGCGTACGTCCGACCCGGACGCGGAGGCGACGGGACCGGAAATCATCAACGAAGACTGGTGGGAAGAACATCGCGAGGATGTGAAGGACCTGCTCGGGCGATTTCGGAAGCTGCTTTCCCGCAACCGGCGAACGCTTCCGTTCAGCGCGCCACCCGGCGAACCTCCCCCGGACGATCCGAAAACCGAATGAACAAAAAAGCGGCGGAAAGGCATCGACCTTTCCGCCGCTTTCGGTTCGGGCGCGTCGTCGTTACGACGTCGAATGGAATTTGACCATCCGCAACTGGTAGTAGGCCGTCAGATCCTTACAGCCGAAGTGACCGTAGGGCACGGACGAAAAACTTCTCTCCCCGGTCTGGCCGGGAATCCGGCAGGTGTTTACTCCGTAGACGATGCAGCCGTAGCCGACCACCTCGTCCACGCTCGACCAGATCGAGTAGCGGTAGCTACCCTCATAACCCGAACTTGAATTCAACTCGACCAGGAATGAAGAGACGCCGTATGGCCCGAGCAGTCCGATGAGATAGCCGGGATAAAACCCGTTCGTGCTGCCGCAGGTCGGCGTCGAGGGACCGGAAAGATAGCAGGTGGTCAGCCCCTGATTCGCCCCGGAAATGCCGACGAAGGTGTCAATGCTCGATGTCAGCGATGACCCGAGGTTGTAGCTCCCGCCCGCGAGCGCGTCCGAACCGGGGCCGCCCTTGATCGCCTTGCGCATGAGCGTGACGCCCATCGAGTGGCACACGATGTCCACCTTGGTCGCGCCCGTATAGGCTTTCACGGCCTGGATAAAGGCTCGCAACCGCGTCAGATAGTCTTTTGAATGGTACTGCTGCGAGGAATAGAGCGCGTTGGCCGGTCCCCAGGTCGTGGCGTAAATCTCCGACGACTTGTAGCCCTGCGAGAGAAAATAGTCGATGGAGGCGCTCCATCCGGTCTGGCCCGCCACTCCCGTGTCGAGCGCCTTGTCGGAGTTGCCGTGAATGAAAATCACCGGCTGGTTCACGACCGTGTCGGTGTCGTTGAGTTTCCCGCCGTAGCTTCCGCCAGACAGGTCTGTGCGGGCGAAATCATATCCGCCGTATCCGTTGGCGGTGAGCCAGTTCCGAAAATGGGTGGTCAACCCCGTTGTCGGCGGAGCGGGGGCGGGGGGCGGCGCAGCCGGTTTCCTGCTTTTGGCCTGAGCCGGGACCAGCGCCAATCCGAATACCGCGCAGGCCAGCCAGACCAGTTTTAACCAACGTTCATACCCATGACCGACGATGTTCCGCATAGATGTCCTCCTCTGGTCATCCGTGTATTGCGCATGAAAAGGGGCAGCGAGTGTTCGGGGTGGTTGTGGAATGAAGTCGGTCGTGGTGTTTTTTGTTTCTTTACTTTTTGGAAGACCCGAAACTCGTTGACGGGGTGAAGAAAGGGGAAGCCGTGGAGGCTTCCCCTGGGGTGCGGCGAATCGTTTAGAACGCGAACTTGATCGCGAACTGAATGATGCGCGGTCCGGTCGCCGTGCTCAGGATCCGGCCGTAGTTGATGTTCTGAACGACCGAAACCGGGTTGGCGAAGTTGACCTGATTGAAGGCATTGAAGAACTCCGTCCGGAACTCGAAACGCTGCCGTTCACGGATCGGGAAGAACTTCACGATGGAAATGTCGGTGTTGGCCTGCGCCGGTCCGCGCAGGATGTTGCGGCCCGACGTGCCGAAGTTTCCGGCGCGGTTGGCCGCCGAAACGAAGGCCGCCGTGTTGAAGTACCGTTCGAGCCGGCCCCGGACGTCGCCGCCGAGGTTGGCGTCACCGGCGAAGCCCGCCGCCACGTCGGCGCGGGAAGCATCGAAGAGACTGCCCGCCGTGATGACGCTGAAGGGAAGCCCCGTCTGGAAGATCGTGACGCCGGCCACCTGCCAGTCGTTCAGGAAGAGCTTTCCGATCAGGTTGTCACCCTTGTAGATCTTCGGCAGGTCGTAGACGAAGCTGCCGACGATGCGGTGACGACGGTCGAAGTCCGACGTGCCGCGAATGCCGCGGAAGCTGCCCTGATCGCCGAAATCGGCCGACACATCGCTCGTTCCGGCGGAACTGAGCTGACCGGAATAATCGTCGATCGTGTGCTGCCAGGTGTAGGCGACGAGTCCCTGAAGGCCCTTCGCCAGACGGCGGGTGAGCGAAACCTGGAGCGAATTGTAGTTCGAGTTCGCCGAGGTTTCCTGAATGTGAACACCGAAACCGATGACGGGCAGGCCCGACAGCGCGGTGTTCGGAACGGGCGTCGTGAAGCCGGTCGGCGCGGTGAAGGCACTCGGGCCGAACGACGGGTTGGCGTTGCGGAAACGGGTCAGCTTGCGGCCCTGCGAGCCGACATACTGCACTTCAAGCTGCGTGTCCTTGATGAACTCCCACTGGAAGCCGAGGGAGTACTGCTGGATGTACGGCGTGCGCTGAAGCAGGCTCGGATAGATGCCCTGAACCGGAATCACCGAGTTGTCGGTGGCGCGGAAGGGAAGCCCTGCCGAGAGATTCGGCGGATAGGTCTGCGGAATCGGCACGAACGGATTAGCGAACGGACGGGCCGCGTTGAAGGTCGAAACGGCCAGCGTGTAGTAGGGGAAGCTCAGCCCCTGGTTGTTGGCCGATCGGGCGTTGCCGCGGTCGAAGTAGACCCCGTAGCCGCCGCGCAGCACGAACTTGTCGGAGTTGAAGGGCTTGAGGGCAAACCCGACGCGCGGACCGAAGTTGTTCTTGTCGGACGGAATCAGCGAACGGTCGATTTGCGGAATGCCGGGAATCGGCGTGCGCGCATTGTCGGCCTGGAAGAAGCCGTTCAGCGTTCCGGCCTGTCCGGCGTTTTGAATCGACGGATCGTAGGTCACGAACCGGCCGTCGGTGTCGAAGAACGGTCCGAAGTAGTCATACCGCAGGCCGAGGTTCACGGTCAGGCGGCTGTTGACCTTCCAGTCGTCCTGAATGAACAGGCCGACGTCCTTGGAACGAATTTCGCGCGCCGCCGCGCCGGGGCCGATGATCGACACCTGCGGAGCGAAAGCGACGTTGCCCACGCCGGGAATGGCGAAGACGGTGCCGGTGAAGAGGAATTCGTTGAAGGCCGGGGTGGCGAGAATGCCGGCATCGGTCGGGGTGCCGAAGAACGGCCGGAACCCGGGCGCGAGCGCGCCGGTGTAGGTGACCGAGCCCCGCGCGAAGATGTCGAAGCCGACCCGAACCCGGTTGTAGCGGAATTCGCCGCCGAACTTCAGCGTGTGATTGCCTTTCACCAACGTGACGGTGTCGCCGAAGGTGGTCGTGTCGGCCTGGTTGTCGCTGGCCGAGAAACCGGCGGGACCGACGGTGAACAGATTCTGGAGCGCCACCGCCGGCATGCCGGGGAAGCGGGTCTGGTTCGGCGTGGTGATGCCGAACTGGGCGGCGGTGAAGGGTTCGTTCGGCGTCGCCGTGGTCGGGATCATGTTGAAGCCGAACCGGGCTTCATTGACGATGCCGCTGGCGAAGACATGCGTGTCGGTCACGGTCAGAAGCCGGTTGTTCGCGGTCAGATTGACCGGGTAGCCCGGCGTCTGGAGCGCGTTGGCGAGACCGAACTGGCTGAACAGGCCCTGGCGGGTCGAATTGTTCGCGAAGAAAAACTTGACCGACAGACGGTTGCTGTTCGTGATCTGAGCGTCAACGTTGGCGTTGAACTGATCTTCGTCGAACTTCGATTCCGAACCGAGGGTCCGCGACCGGCGACCGTTGCCCGAGGGAATCAGGAATGAACCGTCGGGGTAGCGCGCCCGCAGCATGGCGAGCGTCACCGGATTGATGAGCGCGACGCGGTTCGCCACCGGAAGGGCGGCGAAATTGGGCGCGCGGCCCGCGACCAGCGTCGCCAGCGCGGCGTCCGACCGGTCGTCGGTCAGGTCCGGTGCGGTCCCGACCACGGCGAGGCTGTTGAGCCGCGACGTGCCGTTGGTTTCGCGCGTTCCTTGATACGAACCGAAGAAGAACACCTTGTCCTTGATGATGCGTCCGCCGATCGTGCCGCCGTACTGGTTGCGGTCGTTCTTCGGCTTCGCGATGCCTTCCCGGTTGAGGAAGAAGTCATTCGCGTTGAGGTCGCGGTTGCGGATGAAGTAGTAGGCGTTGCCGTGAAATTCATTCGAACCGGATTTGGTGATTGCCGTCACCACGCCGCCGACGTTGCGGCCGTTGGATGCGTCGTACTGACTGGTCAGCACGATGAATTCCTGCAACGTGTCGGTGGCCGGGACCGCGAGGTTCGGCGTCGAATTCGTCCCGATCGAGTTCGCGTCAATGCCGTTGATGAGCACCGAATTGCTCGTCGAACGCTGGCCGTTGACGTTGAACGACGTGTCGCCGCGACCGACTTCCGACGTGTTGGTGATGTTGCTCGACGCCCCGGTGGAGAGGGTCAGCAACTGCTGGAAGTTGCGCGTGGGAAGCGGCAACTGGCGCAGACTCCGTTCCTCGATGACGCGGCCGTTGCTCGAAATGTCGGTTCTGACGAGCGGACTTTCGGCGGTGACCACGACCGTTTCGCCGCTCGCGTCACCCACCTGAAGGGTGATGTCGGCGTTGGTATCCTCGGTGATGCGGACGAGGACGTCGTTGAGGGTGGTCTTCCGGAAGTTGGGGGCCGTGATTTCCACGGTGTAAATTCCCGGAGTGAGTTGCGGAACGGTATAGTTTCCGGATTCCGTGGAAGAAACCGTGCGCTTTGCCCCCGTGGACTTTTCAGTCACGGTGATGGTTGCGCCCGATACCACGGCACCGGATTGATCGGTGACGACGCCGCTGATCTGGCCGGTCGATGCCTGCCCGTAGGCCGATATCGCCCCGATGCCGAAAAACAACAGCGCGAGGCAAACTCGCAAGAGTCTGTCGCCCATGGGATGAACTCTCCTTTATTTCCTTTGTTTGGACTCCAACGTGTAGAAAAACGTTCCGGCGCGTCAGGCGCCGCCGACCATCGCCTGCAATTCGCGCTTGAGAATCTTCCCCGCCGCGGACATTGGAAGCGTGTCGAAAAATCTGACGGATTTCGGGACCTTGTAAGCCGCAAGCCGTTCGCGGAGGAACGCGATCAGTTCGGCTTCGGTCGCCGCCGTGCCCGACCTGAGCGTCACGCAGGCGAGTCCGACCTCTCCCCACTTCGCGTCGGGGATGCCGATGACGGCGCACATGGCCACGGAGGAATGACCGTGGAGCGCCTGTTCGATTTCAGCCGGGTAAACGTTTTCACCGCCTGAAATGAACATATCCTTTTTGCGGTCCACGATGAAGAAATAGCCTTCGGCGTCGTGTCGCGCGATGTCGCCGGTGTGAAACCAGCCCGCGTCATCCATCGCCGCCCGCGTGGCGTGATCGTTGTTGAAATACCCCGCCGAACCGGATGGCCCCCGCAGCACCAGTTCGCCCGCCGTGTCAGGCGGAGCGAACGCGCCTGACTCGTCCATAATCGCGGCCTCGACGAAGAAATTCGGCCTGCCGATGGAACCCGCCTTGCGGACGGCGTCCTCCGGCGCGAGGGCGAACACGCCCGGACCGAATTCGGTCATCCCGAAGCCCTGCTTGAAACACACGCCTTTCGCGGCGCGGTAGGTTTCGACCAGCGTGACGGGCAACGGCGCGCCGCCGCTCGTGCAGAACCGCAGCGTCGAGAGATCGGCGGCGGCCCAGCCCGGAGCAGCGGCCATCATCTGAAACATCGTGGGCACGCCCGCGAAGACCGTGACGCGCTCGGCGGAGAACAGTTCAAGCGCGCGGTCGGCGTCGAACTGCTTCATCAGGACGGTCGTGCCGCCCAGAATCGCGAGCGGGACCGTGTAAACAAACAACCCCCCCGTGTGAAACAGCGGCAGAACGTTGAGGTAACGGTCGCCGTGGCGAAGGTCGTGAATCACGGTGTTGAGCGTGTTCCACCCGATCTGCCGGTGCGAAATTTGTGTCGCTTTCGGCAACCCCGTCGTGCCTCCGGTGAAAATCAGCGCCGCGATGTCTTCCGGCTGAACCTCTTCCGGCCTGAAATCCGGCGGAACGGGGATTTTCAAAAGTGAATTGAACGAATGGCTGCCGGCAACCGGTTCTCCGTCGAGATGGATGAGATGAAGGCCGGGAAGCGACTCACCCGAAATCATTTCCTTGAGGGCTTCGGTGAAATCTCCTCCGAACAGGAGCACTTTCGGCTCAACGGCTTTCAGGATTTCGAGATTCTCGCGCCAGTGCAGCCGCCAGTTGAACGGAACGTGGATTGCGCCGAGTTTGCAGCAGGCAAAAAAGGTGTCGAGGTGTTCGATGCCGTCACGGGCCAGAATCGCCACCCTGTCGCCCTTCCCGACACCGAAACTTCGCAGCGCCGAAGCCAGTCGTCGTGCGCGGTCGTTCGCTTCGGCAAAGGTCAGACGCATCGGCTCCGCTTTTGAAGAATCGACGAACGCCGGGTCATTCGGTGAATACACCGCCCGTCTTCCAAGGTAATCGCCGATTCCGGTCATCATGGCCTTCATCTCCGAATCATTTTCACCGCGAGGACATGGAAAGAAGAGGAAAGAGCTTCACCAGGAAATAAGGAGGTTCGCTGTGTGAAATCCATGCCCCGCGATGAAAACCCCGTTAAAGCCTTGTCACGCTTTTTCGGTCCATTTCCAGACCGAGGCCGCCATTGAAATTCCGCCCCCGCTCGCGCAGAACAGAACCGTCTGCCCCGGCTCGATGCCACGCCGGTTCACCGCCAGATCGTGCAACGTCATCGGGATGCAGGCCGATCCGGTATAGCCCCACTTGTCCATCACCCAGTGCGTCTTGCTCAGGGGCTGTTCGAGGATGTCCATGACCGCCTCGATGGTCCGCAGGTTAATCTGGGTAAAGACGAACCAGTCCACCTGCTCGACGCCGACGCGGGCCTTGTCGAGGGCGGCGTGAATCACCGCCGGCCAATGCTCGGTGTTGAACGTTTTGGGAAAGCGGCGAATGAACTGAACCTTCGGCGCGCCAAACTCAGCCAGATTTTCGGGCGTACAGGGCCGAAACGTACCCCCGGTGTACACGCCCATGCCGTCATGAAAATCACCCATTGCCCGCATTTTCCCGCCGAGGAATCCGGGCTGTTCACCGGCTTTCAAAATGACCGCGCCGGCGCCGTCGGCGAACAGTGTGGCCGTGTTCTTGTCCATCGGGTCGAGGAATTTGCTCATCCCGTACCCGCCGGCCACCAGGACGTGTTTGAAATCGCCGTCGGCCGCAATCGTCATCGCGCCCTGATTTAACGCCGTCACCCAGCCCGCGCAGGCGGAGTTGATGTCGAACGTTCCGGCGTTGCGCGCGGCCAGTTTTGACTGAACAACCGAAGCCGTGGCGGGCGAAAGGTAGTCCGGCGTGTCGGTCGCGACGATGATCAGATCGAGTTCGGTTGCGTCGAGATTCGCCCGTTCGAGTGCTTCACGGGCGGCAACGGTGATCATGTCCGACGTGGTTTCGGTTGCTGCCATGTAGCGGCGCTCGCGAATGCCCACATTGGCGAGCAGCCAGTCGCCGACCGGCTCGCCAAAGCGTTCGTCGAACACCGAATTGGGGACCACGCGCTCCGGCGCGTAGCAACCCGTCGAAAGAATGTTGGCGAAACGCGACATGGGGTTTCCTATGCAATAAAGGCGTTCAGCGCGGCGGTTGTTTCAGCCGGTTTTTCAATCGGAAACAGATGGCCCGAGTCGGCGATGACGACGCTTTCGGCGTGAGGCAGTTTCTGTTTCAAAAGTTCGACGTTGCCCGGCGGAACCACGAGATCGCATTCGCCCGCGAGCAACAGTGTCGGGCAGGAAATCGCCGAAATGCGGCTTTCCGTGAGGTGCGCCGCCCCGGCCATCAACTGACTCTGAAAGGCGGCGGGTGGGACCGGTGTGGTCAGCCGATAGTCGATCAGTTTTTGAACCCGTTCCGGTTGGGTTTCCAGAAACGTCGGTGAAACGGCGGTCGCCAGACCGCGCCGGATGAGTTCCATCGGGTCCATGGTCCGGTCGAGAAAAAACACCGCCAGCGCTTCGGGCGTCGGCGGGATGGACGTGGGGCCACCGAAAGAAGTCCCGGCAAGGACGAGCCGTTCCACCCGGTCGGGATTGGCCAGCGTCAGTTCCTGCGCGATGAAACCGCCGAGCGAATGGCCGACGATGACGGCCTTTTCAATGTCGAGCGCGTCGAGCGCTCCAATCACGTCCGCGGCCATGGTGGCCGTGTCGTACGGTCCGGCCGGCTTGTCGCTGCGACCCGCGCCGCGATTGCACGGCAGAATGACCCGGCGCGATTGGGCGAGGTCGTCGGCGACCGAGGAAATCGTCCAGAACTGCTCGTCGTAGCCGAGGCCCGTAATCAGCACGACCGGCGTGCCGCCGTTCGCGGTCCCGAGGTCCTCGACGTAAAGATTGATGCCGTTCGCGGCAACCATCGGCATACGCGGCGGTGCTCCTATTCTTCAATCAGGCGCTTGAGCGCGAGCTTGTCGATCTTGTTGGCCCCGGTTTTTGGAAGACCGGGGAGAAACGTTACGGTTTTCGGAATTTTGTATGCGGCGAGGCGTGTTTTGCAGAACGTCAGAATGTCCGTCGAAGTTGCGCTGTTTTCATGTTTCAACGCGACGAACGCCGCGCCGACTTCGCCCCACTTGGCGTCTGGAACGCCGATCACTGCGGCTTCGGCGACAGGTTCGAATTCGTGCAGGACGCTTTCAATTTCAGAAGGAAACACGTTTTCGCCGCCCGAAATGAACATTTCCTTGAGACGGCCGAGAATTCGGTAGCAACCGTCGGCGTCGCGCGCGGCGAGGTCGCCCGTTTTGAGCCATCCGGCTTCATCGAAGGCCGCCGCCGTCGCGTCAGGGTTGTTCCAGTAACCGGAAAAAACATGCGGCCCGCGAATCCGAAGTTCACCCGTTTCGTCCGGCGCGCATTCCGAGCCGTCGGGGCGCGCGGTTTTGACCTCCACCGACCAGAGCGGGTATCCGACCGCGCCGGTTTTTTCCCGGACCTGATGGGCGGGCAGCCAGAACGTGTTCGGCCCGGCTTCGGTCAGTCCGTAACCGGTCTTGAATTCGACGCCCTTTTCCCGGAACGCTTCGAATACCGGCTGCGGGCAGGGCGCCCCGCCGCTGATGACGAACCGGACGCGGCTGAAATCCGCCGTTGCCCAGCGCGGATGTCGCTGCATTTCGATGAACATCGTCGGAACGCCGAAAAACACCGTGACGCCGCCCGATTCGACCGCGTCGAAGGTTTCATTCACGTCAAAACCGCCAGTGACCAAACTCGTGCCGCCCGCGCAGACGAGCGGGGCGGTGAGGACGTTCAAACCGCCCGTGTGAAAAAGCGGGGCATTGAGCAGTGCCACGTCGTCGGCGTTGATTCCCCACGAAAACACCGTGTTGATCGCATTTGAAAAGATTGCCCGGTGCGACAGCAGCGCGCCCTTCGGCAATCCGGTCGAGCCGCCCGTGTAGCAGATGACCCACGGGGCTTCGGGAGAAAGTTCGACCGTGAAATTGTCGTCTGAATGGTTCTCGCGCTCGCTCAACCGGCGACTGCCCGGGAGCGGATCGTCAAGCGCGACCGTTTGAAGGTCCGAATCGCGCGTCAGCGCGGCGGCGAGGTCGGCACAGGCTGCGTCGTAAACCAGAACCGAGGGCGCCGCATCGGCAATGAGGCTGGCCAGTTCGCGTTCGGAAAGCCGCCAGTTGAGGTTTTGCAGGATGCCGCCGATTTTGCCGAGCGCAAACCAGATGTCGAGGTATTCGACGCGGTTCTTTGCCAGCACCGCGACCCGGTCTCCGGGTTTGATGTCGAGAGTATGTAAAAAATAGCGGGCCGTCCGATTGACGATTGAATTCCATTCGCCGTACGAAACGGCCCGTCTTCCACAAAGCGTATCCACGAGCGCCGTTTTCCCCGGCGTGAGCCGTGCCCGCGCGGCCAGCCAGTCGGTGCGCGGTGAAAAGTGGGGATTGGAAGGCGCGTGGATCATTTTTTCGGGCGTCGGGAATTCGTCCTCGGCGTTCGCGGCGGCGGCTCGGGTTCCGGCTCGGGCTGGGGAGGCATCGCGCCCCAGAGCGGGTTCATTGCCGCGCCCATTTCAAGCCAGCCGCGAAATCGTCGGTCGAATTCTTCCTTGGTCTTGAGGTAGGCCTCGAAACTCGCCGTGAGGTAGTTCTGGAAGAAGTCCTGCATCGTGTCACCCTGAAATCGGATGAGCTGGAAAAGGAACGGGAGCGGCAGCAGGTTGCGTCGCAGCTTTTCCTCTTCAAGGATGATGTTGGTCAGGACCGTCTTCGTGACGTCCTCGCCGGAGCGGGAATCGAAGACCTGAATGTCGCGTCCGGAACGGATCACGTCGATAACATCCTGCGAAGTCAGGTAACCACCCGACTCCGTGTCATAGAGCCGTCGGTTGCCGTAACGCTTGATCACCAGCGCGTCACCGTTCGTACTTTTTCGCTTCATGGCCATATTTACGCAATCTGCTCTCCCTTCGTCAATCTCTTTCTTTTAAATGTTGAAAACATTGAGTTTAATATTGTTTGTGCGTTTGCACATCGAGTTTTTGGCTTGGAAAAGTGACTTTAGGTTCAATTTTAGGGATATTTTTACAATTTAAATTATTGAAAACAGTGGCTTTTTATAAAAATTTTGTGCAGGCGCGAAAAATTGAATTGACACAGTGCGCCATGACGCTTTAGGGTTTTGAGTGTCGAGATTCGAAAACCCTTCCGCCACAGGAGAACGCCAAGCCATGACCAAGACCAACCGTACCGAAAAGACCGTCCGTTCCGCCGAAGCCGTTGAAACCACCGTGTCCGCCATGTTCGAGCCGATGACCAAAACCATGAAGGTCGCGACCGACTCGATGCTGGAATCCGCCGCCGCGACGAGCAGCTTCGCCATCGCGTCGATGCGCGCCGGCCTTTCGCTCCAGGAAGAAGCCCTGCGCGTCGCCTTCACCGCCGTTTCCGGTGCCGAAAAGGTCAACGCCGCCGCCGGTGACGCGGCCCGCGAGCTTTCGGCTTCGGTCGCGAACGGCGCGGCCTTCGAATTTCCCTTCAAAAGCGAATTCGAACAGTGGAACGCGCTCGCGGTTGAAGGTTTCCGCAAAAACATGGAACTCTTCGCCTTCCCGATGAACCAGTTCGTCAAGTAAAGAACCCCAAGGCATCGGCAGCCTGACCGTCAGGGAGGGCTGTCCTTGTCCAGATTGTCCGTTGGAAAGGACAGCCCTCCCTCAGGCTGCCGTTCCCGTTCCCCAGGAGGAACCCACAATGGCTCCCAAAAAGCCCGATGTACCGGCGCCCAAACCGGTCAGCCCTCAAAAAGCCGCCTATGATGCGTGGGTGCGTCAATCCTCGGCCCAGTGGGACGCCCTCCTTCGCAACCCGAATTTCCTCGCTTCCTCCGCGTCGTCGTTCAATCTCTTTATGAACGCCGTCGGGCGCTTCCGCGACATGGTCGGGATGAGCCTGCGGACCATGAACATCCCGACCCGCGACGATCTGGCCGCGCTCAACCGCAAGCTCGACGACATTCAGGACCGGCTCGATGAAATTTCCGAGCGTCTCGACCGGGTCGAAGCCGCCACGCTGAAACCGTGCGCGCCACGGACGAAAACCGCGTCGAAACCCAAAGTCCCGGCCAAAAAGAAACCAGTTCCCGAGGCGCCTCCGATGCGTCTCGTGACGGCCCGGAAAACCGCTAAAAAATCCGCCGCCTGAATCGTTTCATGAAATCTCCGCGCGCGTCATTGGTTCAACTCATCGAGGAATGGCAGTGGTCGCTCGACGGACGACTGCTCGAAGCCTCCCGCAATCCCTTTCTGATTCGCGGGGCGAGCCTTTCGATGAACGCCTGGTTCGACTGGCTGGCGTTGTCCGGGGCGTACCTTCCGTGGCATCCCTTCGCGATGACCGCCGATTTTCGCCAGAAAGCGCTCCTCGCGACCGCCCGCGCAATGTCGCCGACCGTGGCCGCGACCCGCTGCGAAGTTCTTCCGCTCATCGGCGCGGCCACGCTTCGTCATTACCCGGCGCGTAAAACATCGGCGTTTCCGATCCTCATCGTCAATTCTTTAATCAATCGGCACTACATTTTCGACCTTCACGCCGACCGGAGCTTCGTTTCCTTTCTGACTGACGCCGGATTCGACGTGTTCACGATTGACTGGGGAAATCCCGGCGCCGCGGAACGCGCGGCCGGACTCGATCACTTCGCCGACGCGGTCATCGCCGAAGCCGTTCGGAAAATCGGAAGACCGCGCGTCAATCTGCTCGGTTATTCGATGGGCGGCGTTCTTGCAACTACCTTCGCCGCCGTTCACCCCGAAGCTGTCGCCGCGCTGGTGCTGCTCGGAACGCCCGCCGATTTTTCAAAGGACGAACCGCTTCGCTCCTGGCTCGCCGATGAAACCTTTGATCCGCGACGCGCGGCGGAACTGTTCGGTAACCTGCCGGGATGGTTCGTCAGCGGCTCGTTCCGGTCGGTCAAGCCCTTTACCGCGCTGACCAAGCCGGTGCTCGCGATGCTGGACCCCGACGAACTTCCGACCCATCTCGCCATCGAGGTCTGGCTGGCGGACGCGGCTGCGATTCCCGGCGGATTTTACGCGGACTTCGTGGATGCGTATTATCGCCGAAACGCACTTTGGGAAGGAACGCTGCGGCTCGACGGGACAAAAAACGCCGAACTCGGCGATATCGCCTGTCCGGTCCTCAACATTTACGGGACGCGCGATCAGATTGTGAATCCGTTGAGCGCCGCCGCGCTCGCCGACCGGATTCGCCCCGGCAATTACGCCGAACACGCCGTCCCGCTGGGACACCTCGCGCTCACCATCGGCCGCTCCGCCGTCGGCGATGTCTGGCCGGTGATTGCCGACTGGCTCGGGCGTTCGACCCGTTCGCGTTCAAATTGAACATCGCGAACCGGAGGAAAAGAATTTTCACCACAGAGACACGGAGCTCACACAGAGAACCACGGAGTTTTTCTTCTCTGTGAAACTCTGTGACTCCTCTGTGCCTCTGTGGTGAAAAAGGATTTCCGCAGGTTCAATTTTCCCGCAAGGCATTATTGAGATGACGCCCTTCGAGCATTACACCGATCTGCTCTCGCGCATGGCGCGTCCCCCGCGCGTCGCGCAGACGCCGTCGCGCGTGGTGTACCGCGAAAACAAGCTGCGCGTCCTGCACTACCGGCCAGCCGGACGAAAGCGCCAACAAACGCCGGTGCTGATCGTCAACTCGCTCATCAACAAGTACTACATCCTCGACCTCACGCCGGGAAAAAGCTTCGTCGAATATCTGACCGGACAGGGGTTTCCCGTCTACATGATTGATTGGGGAACGCCCGATGCGTCCGATTCGACGATTTCGCTGACGCATCACATCAATCACTACCTTCCGAACATCGTCGCGGCGGTGACGGAGCATGCCGGTTCGGAAACGGTGTCGTTGCTCGGCTACTGCATGGGCGGGACGATGACCCTGATGTACGCCGCGGTGCATCCCCAAAAGGTTCAAAATCTCGTCCTGCTCGCGACGCCGGTCGATTTCGAAAACGAGGCGATGCTCAACCTCTGGGCCGGGCGTCAGTATTTCGACGTGGACAAAATGGTGGATACCTTCGGAAATCCCCCCGAACTGCTGCTTCAAACCACGTTCGCGATGATGAAGCCGACCAAGAACGTCACCAAATACATCGACCTCATTCAAAACGCCGACAACCGCGAGTTCGTGGACACCTTTCTCGCTTTCGATTACTGGGTGAACGATGTGGTGTCGATGCCGGGCGAAACGTTCCGGCAGTTCATCAGGTGGTGTTATCACGAAAACCGGCTGGTCAACGGGACGCTCAAAATCGGACGCCGCGCCGCGCGCCTCGACCGGATTACCGCGCCGGTGCTGAACATTCTCGCCAATCACGACGACGTCGTGCCGCGAGGTTCCTCGGAATGCGTGATGGGACTGGTTTCAAGTCGGGACAAGGAACTGCTCGCCGTCAACGGCGGCCACCACGGCATTTCCATCGGACCGAGTGCCGTCGCCAAAGTCTGGCCGCATATCGCCGCCTGGCTCGGGGCCCGCGACTCACTAAAGCCAACCGCAGCCCAAACGTAAGGGTAGCTTGGAACGGTAGCCTGACCGTAAGGGAGGGCTGTTGCAGCCCCCCCAGGCTGCCGTTCCTCAGTCTTCCAGCAGGTGCGTGCCGTGGGTGATGGCGGCCCCGGCCCGCAGGGCGGCGGCGAGGTGGATGACTTCCGCGAATTCCTCCTCGGTCGCGCCCGCCTTCAGCGCCGCCTGCTTGTGAATCTCGATGCAGTAAACGCACTGCGTCGTCAGCGCGACGGCAATCGCCATGAGTT
Organism: Blastocatellia bacterium NZW_1522; assembly: GCA_039793685.1. Classification (GTDB taxonomy): domain Bacteria; phylum Acidobacteriota; class Blastocatellia; order Chloracidobacteriales; family Chloracidobacteriaceae; genus JAAFHI01. Next base: position 10,720 of record JBDRAL010000012.1, on the reverse strand, counting down.
CCTTGTACTTTTTGGGAATCGCGCCGTCCGCCAGCGCGGCCTTGTCGTAGGCCCAGAAGTCGGCCGTGGCCTTGGAAAGCGTGCCGAGTTTCTTGAGCCGTTTCATGTTGTCCATGCTGTGCATAAGTCCGTTCTCCGATGATGTGATGTGTTCCACACTCATTTCGGTCGTTTCGAATGAATGCGGCGGCGCACCATAAGGGATAATTCCGGAATGAGAAACGGTTTTGCAAAAGCGGATTCCGCCGGGTATGTTCGGCCGGTTTCACCCTGCATCTTCCTTTCGACTTCCGAGGTCCGATGAACGCGCCAGCCGATTTTCTTCAGCCGACGTTGCGCGGCCCGCGCATCACCCTGCGTCCGATGACGGACGCCGACTTCGAGCCGTTGTTCGCGGTGGCGTCAGATCCGCTGTTGTGGGAACAGCACCCGGAGCCGACGCGCTACCAGCGGCCCGTTTTCGAGCGATATTTTCAGTCTGGAATGGAATCGAAGGGGTGTCTGGTCGGCATTCTCGACGAAACCGGCGACATGGTGACCTGTTCACGGTTTTACAACTGGAATCCGGACGACCGTTCCGTGTGCATCGGCTTTACGTTCGTCGCCCGTCGCCTCTGGGGAACGGGCATCAACCGGGAAATGAAGGTACTGATGGTGAACCACGCTTTTCAGCGGGTGTCGAGGGTGCTGTTCGAGGTCGGCGTCAACAATCTTCGGTCGCGGACGGCGATGGAGAGAATCGGCGGCGTCCTTTCCCATGAAATTCCGGCCGGTCCGGGCGCGAAGCCGCATGTGGTGTACGTCATGACCTCGCCGATGCCGACCGACCGCTGACTGCTGGCGACTGACTACTGGCCACTAAAAAAAGTTGAGGGTTTTTTCTTCCGGATTTCGACTTTCCAAGTGTGGGGAAAAAGGACAAGCTCTTGGGGAAGTCTTTTTCCCGAACACGCAGCCGAAAGGAATCCTCCCGCGGCTCGGGCATTTCATCTTCCGGTTTCGGGCAACTCGGTCGGCCGCCGCCGGGCCGGGAGATGAATGGCTCGGCGCGAGGAGGCCGGTTTCTTTTTTTCATGGAAGCGCATACCGGAGAAATCACCAATCTGCTCATCGCCTGGAATCAGGGTGATTCAAACGCCCTGAACCGGCTGATTCCGCTCGTTTACGATGAGCTTCGAAAAATCGCCCGGAACATGGCCGGTCGTCAGGGATCGAACCTGCGGGACGTTTTCCAGCCGACGGTGATCGTTCACGAAGCCTATTCGCGGCTGGTGGATGAAAGCCGCGTGGACTGGAAGAACCGCGCGCACTTTTACGGCATCGCCGGGCGGACGATCCGCCGCATCATCGTGGACGAATACCGCAAGCTGTACGCCGACAAACGAGGTGGCGAGTGGCAACAGGTGTCGTTTTCCGAGGCCGACGCGGTTCACATGCCGCGCGTCGATCTGATTGAACTCGACGCCGCGCTCGAAAAGCTCGAAGGGTGGGACGAGCGGAAGTTCCGGATTACGGAACTCCGGTTTTTCAGCGGCCTCACCAATTTCGAAATCGGGGAAGTGCTCGGCGTATCGGAAAAGACCGTCGAGCGCGAGTGGCGCAGCGCGAAGGCATGGCTGCATCGCGAGCTGACGCGGGAGACGCAATGACCGAACGCGAACGGCTCGCCATGACGATTTTCGAGCAGTACCTCGACCTGCCGCCGGAGGAACAGGGCGAATTCCTGCGCCTGCGCTGCGGCGGCGACGCGGAACTGCGGCGGGAAATCGACCTCCTGATTTCGAGCGACCGCGAGGCGAACCGTCTATCGGAGGCGGTTCGGGCGGAAATCGCCGATGTCGCGGCGGGCGTGCGGGTCAGTCAGAGCGGTTCGTCGATGGCGATGTTCGGCGCGGTTTTGAACGGGCGTTACGTCATCGAGTCGCGCATCGGTTCGGGCGGCGTCGGGGTGGTGTTTCGCGCGCGCGACCAGCGGCTGCACAACCGCCAGGTGGTGGTGAAGGTTTTGCGTGAAACCAAGCGCGACGACCAGTGGCTGCTCAACAAGTTTCTTCAGGAAAGCGAGGCGCTGACCCGGCTCGACCATCCGAACGTGGTCAAGGTGCTGGATCAGGGGACGCTCGCCGACGGACGCCCGTTTCTGGTGATGGAGTTCGTGAAGGGGGAAAGCCTGGAGGAGTTTCTGAAACTCGGGGCGGTCCGGCTCGAACCCGAAACGGTCGTTTCGCTGGTTCGCCAGATCTGCGGCGCGGTGGGCGCGGTGCATGCGGCGGGCATCATTCACCGGGATTTGAAGACCAGCAACCTGATGGTCAAGCTCAATCCCGACGGAACCCTGACGGCCAAGCTGATCGACTTCGGCATCGCCAAAATTTTCGAGGCGACGAGCGGGATGCAGACCACCACCCCGCTGACGGTCGGGACGCTGCCCTACATGGCGGCGGAATTGTTCGACGGCGGCGAGGCGTCGGTGGCGAGCGATGTGTACGCGCTCGGCGTCATCGTTTTCGAACTGCTGACCGGCACCCGGCCTTTTCTGGCACGGGGAAGCAGTCTGGTGGCGCAGATTCTGGAATATCGGAATCTTCAGGAACGGGGCGCGGGCGGAAAACTGGCCGCGCTGCGACCCGATCTGACCGAGCGGCTCGAAAAGGCTTTGCTCGTTGCGTTGTCGTTTCGACCGGAGGACCGCTACCGGACCGTCCGCGAGTTTGAAAACGCCGTTCTTTCGGCGTTTCAGGAAATCGAAGTTGAAGCGGGAGTGAATCCCGATGACATCACCCTCGGGAAAAATGAAACCCTCCGCATTTCCCCCAATGTGAACGTGGAACGGCCGGTCGCGAAAGCCGGGTCGGAAGGGCGCGACCGGGTTCTGCCGGGGTTGCTGCTGGTCGTCATCGCGGTCGGCGCGATTTTGAGTCTGACGGGTTTCCCGCCTGGGTTCATGTCGGGAAAGAAAACGAACACCGTCGCCCCGCCGAATCCGTCGGTATCCCCGCAACCGGTCGCGAATGACGCGCCGCCGTTCGTCGTCACGGGGATTCCGGCGCGCGTGACCGACGGAAAGGAATTCCGGCTGACGGTCGAATTCAAACAGGCGGGCTACTTCTATCTGTTGAGCGAGTCGCCGAAACTCCGGCCCGATTCATTGCCGGACTACACGTTTCTTTTTCCCGGACCGGGCGACAACGGCGGGGCGGCTCGCTTCGAGAAGGCAAATCTGGTCATTCCACCGACGGCTCAGCCGGGGTTCTTTTTCTCCGGAACGAAGGGGACCGAACGAATCTGGTGCGTGTGGTCGCCGGAGAGCATTCCGATTTTTGAAACCGTCCGGACGGCGGCTAACGGGCGCGAGGAAGGGGCGATCCGGAAACCGGACCAGATTCAAGTCATTCAGGGAATTTTGAGTGGAAACCGTACGGCGGCGACCGTGGTGCGGGATTACAGGATCGAGCGACCGTAACGCTCGACGGGTTGGTTCAGGGGGAACAAATGATGAAACAGGGAAAAACGTTCAAGGGTTCGAGGCCGCTGGCCTGTGTTCTGCTGGCGTTGGCGTTTGGAAGCGGTGCCGTCGTGGCGGCGCGCCAGGATGGCGAGGTCGAGCGCGACATCAAGCGGAAATACACCGAATTTGCCACAAAACGACCGCGCCCCGGCAAAACCGGCGCTTCGGTGGCGGTCGCGCGAAAGAAACCGGTCGAAGCGGCGGAGCCGGTCAGTTCGGTCGGCGTGACGGCGTGGCGACTGGTCACGCCGGAAACGCGCAGTCTGACGCATCGCGAGTCGCCGACGGTCGGCGGATGGCTGGCCGAACGGCTCTCCTCGGCGACGAAAGTCCGCCCCGGTGACCGTTTGCGCTTCACCATCGAGGCATCGGGCGAGGGATATTTGTATGTGGTGAGTCGCGAGCAGTACACCGACGGCTCGTTCGGTCCCGCGAACCTGATTTTCCCCACCACGCGCATCCGCAACGGCGACAACCGGGTGAGTCCGGGCGTTCTGGTCGGACTTCCGGCGCTGGAGGACAACCCGCCGTTTTTCACGCTCGAAAAGGGGCGGGGAAATCAGGTCGCCGAGACGGTCAGCATTCTGATTACGCCGGAGCCGTTGCCGAATCTTCCCGTCGGGCGAAACGCGGTGGCGTTGTCGGAGGAACAGTTTGCGCAGTGGCGGCAATACGACGCGACGATTGAAAAAATCGAACTGAAGCAGCCGGAGGTCAAAGGGTACACGGCGGCGGAACACGCTGCTGAACGCGCGCTGAAAACCCGGAAACTGACGCAGGGCGACCCGCTTCCCCAGACGATTTACCGGTTGAATTCGGTCAACGGACGCCTTTCGGTCACGTTCCCGATTCCGATGGCGAAGTGAGGCGCGGAAAAGCGATGAACATGGTTCGAACGTTTCGTTTGAAGGCAATCGGCGGCCTGATGCTGGCGGTCGCGGGAGTGTCGCAGTCGGTCCCGGCAACCGGTTGGAGCGCCATTTCTCCCGCGCAGACCCCGGTCGCGCTTGAGTCGGGAAAGCCGTACCACGGGGAGTTAAAGGAAGGCGCGACCGCGACGTTTTCGGTCCGGCTCGAAAAGGATTCCTTTTTTGAACTGAAGGTGACGCCGAAGGGGTTCGACATCGCGGTCGGGGCGGATGGTCCGGACGGAAAAACGGTGATCGAGAACGATTTCGAGCGGTCGCGGTCGGGGCCGGAATCGCTGGCGTTCATCGCGGCGGTGGCGGGCGAATATCGCATTCGTCTTTTTGGAAAGCGGCCGGACGCCGGTCGCGGGAATTATGACATTTCCGGAGTGACGATTCGTCCGGCGACGGAGAACGACCGGCTGACGGCGCGCGCGGAGACATTGTTCGCCGAATCCTGGGCGTTGTTCGACAAGCGGAAGTATGAACCGGCGGTCGCTCCCGCGCGGGAAGGAATTGCGCTTTATGAAAAGGCGTACGGCGGGGACGACTCGCGGCTGGTCCTGCGGCTGACCTATCTCGGCGGGCTTCTGCTCGCGCTGGCGGATTTCCCCAAAGCCGAGGCGGAGTTCTCGCGGGCGCTCGCCCTCAGCGAGAAGGGCATCGGGCCGGAAACCTGGCAAACGGCGTGGATTCACAACCAGTTGGGAGTGCTTTACAAGACGAAAGGCGACTATCCGAAGGCTGAAACGGCTTACCAAAAGGCGCGCGAACTTTTCGGAAAGCTGGCCGCGCCGGATCAACTGGATTACGCCGAATCCCTGAACAACCTCGGCGTTCTCTATCGGGTCACGGGCGACTATTCCCGCGCCCGGCCACTTTATGAACAGGCCGCCGCCATCAAGGAAAAGCAGCTTCCGCCGGATCATCAGGACATTGGTTTGGGACTCAACAATCTCGGCCTGCTGTATCTGTCGCAGGGCGATTACTGGAACGCCGAAAAAGCGCTGCTCCGGGTCGTGCCGATTTATGAGAAGCGGCTGGGGCCGGAGAGTCCGGAGGTGGCGGCCGCACTGAACAATCTGGCGTTGCTCTACAAGTCGATGGGAAATTACGCCAAGGCCGAGCCGCTGTATGCCCGCTCGCTGGCGATCAAGGAAAAGCAGTGGGGGCCGGTGCATACCGATGTCGCCATCGCGCTGAACAATCTGGGTCTGCTGTACCAGTCCGAAAGGAAATACGACGAAGCCGAAGTCGCGCTGCTCCGCGCGGCGCAAATTCGGGAGAAGTTGCTTGGTCCGGAGAATCCCGATCTGGCCACCACGCTGTACAACCTCGGCTTTACCTACGAAAAGAAACGGGAACTCGACAAGGCCGACGCTATGTATCAGCGGGCGAGGGCCATTTTCGAGAAGCAGTTGCCCGCCGACCACCCGCACGTCGCCAACTGTTTCAACCGGTTGGGCGGACTGGCCCTTTCCCGTCAGCGGTACGCCGAGGCCGGGCCGCTGCTTCTGCGGGCGCTGGCGTCCCGGAAGGCGGTTCTCGGCGCCGGGCATCCCGATTTCGCCGACTCGCTGTTCAGTCTGTCGCGCCTGGCCAGATTGTCCGGCGACATCCCGAAGGCCGTGGCCTACGCCGATGAGGGAAACGTGGTGATGGAGCAGGATTTTCTGCGGAATCTGGTCGGCGGTTCCGAGCAGCAGAAAGTGCTGTACCTCAAACGGTCGGAAACCTTCGTGGATATGGTGATTTCGCTGAATCTCGACGCCGCTCCCGAGAATCCGGCGGCGGCGGGCGCTGCTCTGACCGCGGTGCTCCAGCGCAAGGGACGCGCGCTCGATATGATGTCGCGCGGCATCGACGCCCTTCGGGAACGGAGCAATTCGGAAGACCGCGCGTTGCTCGATTCGCTCGCGGCGGCGCAGACCCGGCTGGCGAACCTGAGTCTGCGGATGCCGGGGCCAAAGGATCTTCAGAAATACCGCGACCAGATTGCCGCGCTTGAAAAGGAAGTCGGGGAAATTCAGGCGCGGATCAGCGCGCGCAGCGGGGAACTCAGGGTACAAACCCAGCCCGTGACGCTCGATGCCGTCCGTCGGGTGGTTCCGGAGGACGCCGCGTTGGTGGAGTTTTCGGCCTACCTCCCCTTTGACGCGAAAGCAAACGCCTTCGGGAAGCCGCGCTACGCCGCGTTTGTCCTGGCTCGTGATGGAAATCCGAAAGGCATCGACCTCGGAGAAACCGCCGTCATTCACGCCGCCATCGAGAAATTCCGCCGGGGATTCACGCTGGCGGACGCGGAGGCCGGTCGGGACGCGCGTCCCGCCGGTCGCGAACTGGACCGGCTGATCATGGAACCGGTCCGGAAAATACTTGGTGACCGGACCAATCTGCTGCTTTCACCGGACGGTGTTTTGAACCTCGTCCCGTTTTCCGCGCTGGTCGATGAACAAAACCGTTTTCTGGTCGAGCGTTTTCGGATGACCTACCTGAGCAGCGGCCGCGACCTGCTGCGTCTCCAGACGCGAAGTGAATCGAAAGGCGCGCCGATGGTGTTTGCCGATCCCGATTTCGGAAAGGATTCGAAAACCGCCCTGCCCGGTTTTCTCGCCGGCGTCCCGATTTCGCGATTGCCGGAAACGGCCGCCGAAGCCGACTCCATCCGGCGTTTTTTCCCTGATTCGAAGATCCTGCGGGGTGCGGCCGCGACCGAAACCGCCATCAAGGCCGCCCGTCATCCCCGGTTTCTGCACATTGCGACGCATGGCTTCTTCTTTCAGGAAGAGGAAGAGACGCCAACCGGCGCGAACGGAACGCGAAACCTCACCCACGGGCCTGAAAACGACGAACTGACGTGGTTGCGGGTAAATAATCCGCTGGTTCAGTCCGGTCTGGTTCTGGCGGGGGTCCGGCAACCCTCGGCCAATCGTCCGGACGACGGTGTGTTCACGGCGCTCGAAGCCGCCGGACTTGACCTTTCCGGGACGGAACTCGTCGTGCTTTCCGCCTGCGATTCCGGCGTTGGTGAAATCCGGACCGGCGATGGTGTGTACGGGTTGCGCCGCGCGCTGGTGATGGCCGGATCGGAAAGCCAGTTGATGAGTCTCTGGCCGGTTTCGGATCGCGGGACGCGTGAGCTGATGACTGAGTACTACCGGCGGCTCAAGTCGGGTGAAGGACGGGCGGCTGCCTTGCGAAGCGTCCAGCTTTCGATGCTCAAAAACCCCCGGCGAACCCATCCCTACTTCTGGGCGAGTTTCATCCAGTCGGGAGATTGGAACCCGTTGAAGCAGTAGTTGGCAGTTAGTGGTGGGTGGTTCGTCGTGGTTGCCAAAGCAGTTTTCGGTTGCGTGCGGTCCGCAGCATCCCTCCGGGGTGCCGCTTGGTCGCATGCCCTCGAAAACTGCTCTATTTGGTTGCCGTCATGAAAATCAAATTCTCGCAATGAGGATGGGAAAGATGGGAAGGAGAGAGCTTGAGTTCGAGATTTGGCGTTAGTGATAGCTTATACCCCCCAGGGGCAATATTTGTTTCAAACAAAAACTCTAAATCCAATCCATTTAAAAGACACTGGACAACTTCACTTAGGGAAACAAAAATAAGTTTTCCGGATGGTAATTCTATTAAATGATTGGAATTGAAATCAGAAATTGTTTCTAAGATACTCACTTGAACTTCATACTCATCCGGCTTTGCGAAAATGAGTATGGCCTTGCCTTCATTGGCAAAATTTCTGATTACGGCCGATTCTCGCTCCCAAACTGCACTCCACTCCTCTCCGGGAAAGTCAAATGTCAATGTAGTTTTTCCTTCAATGTCAAGTGTAATATTTAAGGAGTCTAGGTGCTCAAACTCTAAAAGCTTTAAATGTTCTTGGTCAATCAACATAAGTCCATCTTCAAAATCACAGTTGAATTTAAATTTAGTCATTTTTTCTCCTTTTAGAATTGCTTATTGGGGTTAACAAACCCTCTGCTACTGAATGCGCTTCCGGAACTGCACCGCCGCAAGGGCAATGGTGGTGACGCCCATGAACAGCAGGATCAGCCCCTGATGCCAGAGTTCGGCGAAGCCCGCGCCGCGCAGAATGATTCCGCGAAGGATTTCGATGAAGTACCGCGCGGGAATGAACAGGCTGATGTACTGAAAGAACACCGGCATGTTGTCGATGGCGAAGATGTAGCCGGAAAGAAAAATCGTCGGCAGCAAGGTCCCGAACGCAAGTTGAATCGCTTCGGCCTGTGATTTCGCGCGGGTTGAAATGACGAGTCCGAGTCCGAGAATCGTCACGAGGTAGGGAATCGAGAACAGCAGCAGCGCCGGAATGCTCCCCGCGATGGGGACCTGAAAGGCGTACCGCATGATGAACAGAATGCCGCAAATCTCGAAGAATCCCAGAATCCCGTACGGAAGCATTTTCCCGATCATCAGTCCGAGCGGGCGCACCGGTGTCAATGACAACTGTTCCAGCGTGCCGTTTTCGCGCTCCCGGACGATGGCAAAGGCCGTCAACAGAATGATCATGGCCTGTACCACGATGGCGATCATTCCCGGCACGAAGAAATTGGCCGACCGCAGATCGGGATTGAACAGAACCGTCGGTCTGACTTCGAGCGGGATGGAGTCACGGCGCGCCTCGCCGAGCAGTCGCCGGACGGACTGCGTAAACGCTACGCCCGAAGCCGCGTTGACCGCTTCGCCCGTGACGGTCGAGTCCGAGCCGTCAACGTAGACGCCGACGGTGGCCGTCCGGCCTTCCACCCAGTACCGCGCGAACTCAGCGGGGATTCTGACGCCGACTTTGACCTTGCCCGCCACGATGAGTTCACGCAGGCGGGCATCCGATTCGACATAGGTCACGACCTTGAAATCATCGGTCGCGACGAGGCGTTCAATCAGCGCCCGACTTTCCTGCGTCCGCGATTCATCGAGAATCGCCGTCGGAATCTGCCGGACGTTGGTATTGATGGCGAAGCCGATGAGCAGCAGTTGAACGATCGGAACGAACAGCGCGAAAAACAGCGTCGAGGCGTCGCGCCGGATGTGGATCATCTCTTTTTTGAACGTCGGCATGGCGCCGCCGAAAGGATTCGAAGCCATCGGCTTTACTCGCCTTTCTCCTGAATGATCCGGTGCGTGAGCGTGACGAAGGCGTCTTCCAGCGACGGTTCGATGCGCCGGACGGTCGTTTCACCGAACCCGGCCTCGCGCATCATGCGGGCGAGCGCGTCGGCGTCCCAGCGGGCGTCCGCGAGGACGTGAGCGCTCTGCCCGAAAATCGTGGCTTCCCGGACTTCCGGATGATTTTTCAGGAACGCCAGCGCCGAAGCGACCGATTTGCAGGTGACTTCAAACCGCCCCGCGCCTTGGGGCGAAACTTCAGGCCGCCGCTTGATGTCGTCGAGCGATCCGAAGGCAATGAGTTTCGAAAGATAGATGTAGCCGACCCGTCCGCACCGCTCGGCTTCGTCCATGTAGTGCGTGGTAACGAACAGCGTGACGCCCCGTCCGGAAAGTTCAAATAGAAGGTCCCAGAGTTCGCGGCGGGCGACCGGGTCGATTCCCGCCGTCGGTTCATCGAGAAAGATGGCGGCCGGTTCGTGAATAATCGCGCAACCCAGGGCGAGCCGTTGTTTCCAGCCGCCGGAGAGCTTCCCGGCGCGGCGTCCGAGGTAGGGGCCGAGGTTGGTCAGTTTCACCACTTCCTGCTTGCGCTCGCGCAGTCGCGCGCCGCCTAACCCGTACACCCCGCCGTAAAAGTCGAGGTTTTCCTCGACCGTCAAATCCGGATAGAGGCTGAACTTCTGCGACATGTAGCCGATGCGCTGCTTGATGGCGGCGGCCTGGGTGCGAATGTCGAAATCGAGAATTTTCCCGCCGCCCGAGGCGGGCGTGATGAGACCGCACAGGGCTTTGATGATCGTGGTTTTCCCGGAGCCGTTCGGGCCGAGCAGGCCGAAGACCTCGCCCTTCTCGATGGCGAAACTCACGTCGTCCACGGCAATGAAATCACCGAATCGGATGGTCAATCGGTCGGCGACGATAGCAGGCATGGGCTTCAACCCTTCCGCCTATGGCTTGCGCCATAGGCTAACGATATGTCGCGCGCTCCGCGCGCTGGTTGTACTGATGAAAAGATGAATTTTCCTTGACAGAACAGGCCGTAAACCGACCATTTCGTTCATCGTTCATCGTTCATCGTTCATCGTTCATCGTTCATCGTTCATCGTTCATCGTTCATCGTTCATCGTTCATCGTTCATCGTTCATCGTTCATCGTTCATCGTTCATCGTTCATCGTT